>JAVVVS010000089.1:0-1571 GCA_036652495.1 Bacteroides sp. | reverse complement strand
AAAAAAGACGTTACTTGTTTTGAAAAAAGATGTTACCTCTTTTTTTAAAACAAGTAACGTCTTAAAAAAAAAGAAGTAACATCTTTAAAGAGCCTCTGTTTAATGAGTTTGTCTTTTGTAGCAGGAAGGTGGATAATGTATTATAGGCAGAACGTGTTAAATGAATTAGCCTTCAATGTGGCTTTCACTTTGCGGTCGTCCACTTCCATCGTCACATTCCGTGGTTGCTCCGAACGGTTGGCAACCACCGCCACACAACTTCCATCGGGATTTTGAAAAGCCAGCACATCCTCATATCCCGTAGCCGTTATCTTGTAGGCTCCCGGCGCTACAAAATGGCTGAGATGCTTCATCAGATAAAATTCCGGATTATAAATTACTTTGCGAGTATTCGCATCAATGGTTATCATGGAGTTCTGCGTCCATCCCCAGTAGCTGACACCCGGATTCTGCAATACGAAGTTCCAGTAAGTATAGGCTTCGGCGCCATTGTTCAGGTAAATTTTCATCAGCTCCCAGGTATGCAGAGCCGAGTCCCAGTTGTTTTCTCCACCTCCGCATTCGTTTTCGGTTTGCATCAGCCGTAGGGCGGGAAACTCTTTATTGATGGTGCCGATAGACCTTTTACCGTCCCATTGAAAGCCCATTCCCTTTATGTATTTCCGCGCTTTCTGGTTTTGCAGAGCGATGCGCATGTACTCCGGATTGCCTGTGTTCAGGGTGCTGAACCAGATATTGACCGGACGGTTCTCCTTTTCGAACCGTGGTCCCAGATACTCGGCAATGAAAAGAGACAAATCCTGCGGCTCCCAGATACAACTCGGGAAAATCTGTTCCGCTACCACCTCGTTCTGCACATGCAGGTCTTTCACCTCTATGCCTTCGGCCTTATAAGCATCCAGAAACTTAGAGAAATAAAGGGCATACGCCTCCAGATAACCGCGCAGCATTTTAAATCCCGTAGTGCCCGGCAACGATTGAAGTGGCAGGGGCAGATTGTTGTATTGCTCGCTTGACACGCTTGCATAATGATTGTTTGTCTTCATCCAAGACGGCGGACACCAAGGTGAGGCGAAAAAGGTCATGCTGGGATTGTAGCGCTGTGCCTTCTGTATATAGGGAATAAGGCAGTTCTTGTCGCGGGCTATCGAAAAATTCGTCATATTGAAGTCTCCATCCGTTTCATTCAAAGAGTAGAAACCGGCTGCATAGTCACTGGCGCCTATCGGAAACCTGTTGTAAGAAAAGTTGGCCTCTGCTGGAGAGAACATCTTGTTGAATATCTCCTCTCGCTCAGCATCCGGAATCAACTTCAAGGCTTCCCAACCCAATTCATTGAAACACCCTCCAAAGCCCACCATCTGCTGACGGCGTTCGGAGGGGTTTATCTTGATTTTCACTTCCTCCAACGGAGCCTTTCCGTCAGTCTTCATCTTTTTCTCTATCGTCCACGGCGCGTCCGCAGTGGTCGATATCCATTGCTGTTTTTGCGCTTGTGCCGTTATCGACAAGCCTATCAAACATACTGTTACTAATTTCTTCATCATAATATATCTTTCTTTATTGGTTTA
>JAVVVS010000088.1:0-2890 GCA_036652495.1 Bacteroides sp. | reverse complement strand
TGTAAGTTTGTGCCCTTGTACCGCGCACATTATTAAATAAAAAATAGCGTTATGAATAGATTAACACACACAATTCTCGTATTACTCCTTGCTTGTGTCCCCCTCGGGCTGATGGCACAAGACGATGAAAAAGAAGACGACAGCCGGTACCTCGTGGGCGCTGTGCCTTTAGTAGAGGGACGAGTTGTATTCTCAAAAGAGTTCAGCATTTCCGGCATGTCGCAGGAACAGATTTTCGACCGCATGCAAAAGTGGCTGACCCAGCGGCTGAAGAAAAACAAGAATACAGACAGCCGCGTGGTGTACACCGATGACGCCAAAAGCACCATTGCCGGTGTGGGTGAAGAATGGATTGTGTTCAAATCGAACGCTTTGTCGTTAGACCGCGCCTGGATAAACTATCAGATAACGATCTACTGCCAGCCTGCCCACTGCCGGATGCAGGTAGAGAAAGTGCGATACACTTATCGCGAGAAAGAGAAATACGCAGCTGAAGAGTGGATTGTGGATAAATATGCCCTGAACAAGACGCAAACCAAATTAGTTCGCGGTCTTGCCAAATGGCGTAAAAAGACAGTTGACTTTACGGACAATCTGTTTGCCGAAGCTGCCAAAGCTCTCGGAGCACCCGAAGCTAAAGCCGAACCGGTGAAAGTAATAAAGAAAAGTGCGATACCTTCTGGACCCGTTATCATCACTACCACGTCTACGGTCACCGTATCGGAACCGGCTGCGCCCGTCACGCCCGTTGCACCGGTCACTTCTGTTGCTCCGGTCAGCCCTGTTGCTTCTACCGATCATCCGTCGGGCTATACGGCTGTAGCTCCCGATCAGATTCCCGCCAACGCCATTCAAATGGGTGCCGGCAAACTGTTGATTGTAATTGCAAAAGATGCTTTCAATATGACCATGATGACGGCTAACGCTGGCGGTTCTTTAGGAAAGATTGGCGGAAAACCGGTAGTATTCAGTATTCTTTCGCCCGACCAAGCCTACGAATCGCTCGAAAAGGCAGAGAGTTACACCGTCCGGTTCTACCCCACTGGACAAACTGAACCTTCGGTGATGCTAGAATGCAAGAAGCTACCGGCAAGCGCCCCGATGGAAGGGCAGCCGCGCACGTACGTGGGCGAGATTATAAAAGCATGGAGTAAATAATTCCAGAAACAGAAAGAGTGAAGCCATTGTGCTTCACTCTTTCTGTTTCTATTTATGTCTATTCGCCCTTTTCTGTCTAATCTCCAATTTCATCTTAGCCGAATCGGAACCATGCAAACCTTTGATGTATTTTGCCTTTTTCGCCTTCGTCTTCACTTTTTTTTCGTCCTTGCCGGTCTGTTCTTTCTTCCCTTTAAAAACGATTCCATTCACCATAGCGTCTACTATACTCATAATCTCCCTCTTTAATTCATTATTTCTGTCCGCAAAGATAGTCGTTTTCTGCGAATTATCTATCTTTGCGGCACTAACATAAATAGTCATCTGATGGAAATATCATTGCTTGCTCCCGAAAAAGACCCGATGGGCACTGCTATAGCCGATTTCTTCAATTTGCACAAAGCCGCGAAGCTTCGTGTATTCTCTTCACTATTTGATGAAGACGAAATCCCCGTCAAAGAGCTCTTCCGTTCCGCCAAGCTCATGCCCGCGCTGGAGCGTACAGCGCTAAAGCTAGCTTCCGGTCATATTCTCGATGCAGGTGCCGGCAGCGGATGCCATGCCCTCGCTCTTCAGGAACAAGGGAAAGATGTTTGCGCCATCGACATCTCTTCCCTTTCGGTGGACGTGATGAGGAAGCGCGGGGTCAGCCATGCGCACCTCATCAATCTGTTCGACCCTCGATTCGTTGAAACGTTCGACACTATTTTAATGTTGATGAATGGTTCGGGCATCATCGGAAGACTGGAGAACATGCCCGCCTTCTTCCAAAAGATAAAGCAGCTGCTCCGTCCCGGCGGATGTCTGCTGATGGACTCTAGCGACCTCCGCTACCTCTTTGAGGATGAGGATGGCAGCTTCTTAATCAACCTGGCAGACGATTATTATGGTGAGATTGATTATCAAATGCAATACAAAGGCATCAAAGGTGATTCTTTTGATTGGCTTTACGTCGACTTCCACACGCTCAGCCTCTATGCCGCCGAGTGCGGCTTCAAGGCAGAGCTAGTGAAAGAGGGGAAACACTATGATTATTTGGCCAAACTGAGTTTAGCGTAATTCTTCTTCAATCTTCTTTACCAAAGAGGTGAACTCCTCTTCATTATACAAGCGGGTGAGTTTGATAATCTTGCCGCTGCGGTCTATCAGCACGTTGCGCGTGATACCCGACTGCCGGAGCGCATACTTCGCAAAAATATCGGCACCTTCATCCAAGCCCATCGGATAGGTCACTCCCGTTGCTTTCATAAAAGGAAGCACCTTCTCCAGCGGTTCGTCACGATCGAGCCCCAGCAATATAAAAGCAGGATTGCTTTTGTGTTGCTGCCAAATGTCTTTCTCGATGAAGGGCATCTCCTTGCGGCATACGCCGCACCAGCTGGCTGTGAATTGCAACATAATCACTTTGCCGCGCAAAGCAGAAAGGTTGATTTGCTTGCCATCCGTCAGCGTCACCGTGAAGTCGGGCGCCATCTGCCCCACTTTCACAATATATCCCGTACTGTCAGCCGGCTCTTCCGCCAGCTGATTCTTATTCGCCTGTCCGGCACAAGCCAGATTGCTGAAGGCAAACAAGGCCAAGCAACCTATTACAAAAATCTTTTTCATCTTTATTTCCTTATTTAGTTGGTGCAAAACTACTAAAAAGCAATGGACCAACCACTTGTTTTTTCTATAATTTAGCTAAAAGGCTTTTTACCTCTTCGGCAGCGGGACTAAAAAAAGAGGTAAC
>JAVVVS010000087.1:0-3086 GCA_036652495.1 Bacteroides sp. | reverse complement strand
GCAGGAGATTATTGGAAGGACGGCAAAGGATTTTGAGGAAATTCTTTTGGCGCGCAGCCGGAAAGTCCGCGGTCGTCCGTCTGGTACGTGTAGTACGCGCAGCAATTCGGGGGTTTGATACAGTTGAGTTGGAAGAATACATCCACTAATCTGCCTGCACTTTCAATAAAAGCATTAAATTTGCACTAAGAAAGTAAAATGAAAGCATGAAGAATAATCTCCTCAGCGAAAAGTTGATTTACACGGGCGAAAGCCTGACGCCAACCCATCTGCACCTCTGCACCTACAACGCTGCCGAAATGCAGGAGGCGACATCTACCAATTTCGCCACCATCGTGGAAACGATGAATAGCAACTGCATTAACTGGTTGCAAATTCACGGCATGAAGCAGACGGAAACTATCCGCGAGATATGCACTCACTTCGAGATTGACTTCCTTATCTTGCAAGACATCCTCAATGCCGACCACCCCACCAAGATAGAAGAGCATGACAGGTACATCGTGATTATCGCCAAAATATTCAATACGGCAGGGAAAGAGAATGACACCATGAACGAGCTTGAGCAGCAACAAGTCTGCCTCATCCTCGGACCCGACTATGTGCTCACTTTTTTAGAAGCTGAAACGCCTTTTTTCGATGATATCAGCACCGCCTTGCGAAACAATGTGCTGAAGATACGCGGCAGACAGAGCGACTACCTGCTCAGCGTGCTACTGAATAGTGTGATTGGGAACTACATCGCCATTGTTTCCGATATAGACGATGCACTCGAAGATCTTGAAGAAGAACTGCTTACTATCAGTGAGGGGAAAGACCTAGGCATTCAGATACAATTCCTGCGCCATCAGTACATGACGATGAAACGCTCCGTACTGCCTCTCAAAGACCAATACGTAAAGCTTCTGCGGGCTGAGAACTTGCTAATGCACAAGCCCAACCGTGCCTTTTTCAACGACGTGAACGACCATCTGCAATTTGTATTGCAAACCATCGAGATTTGCCGTGAGACACTCTCATCGCTTGTCGATCTCTACATCTCTAACAACGATTTGCGCATGAACGACATTATGAAACGCCTCACCATAGTCTCTACCATATTCATCCCCCTCACCTTTTTGGTAGGGGTATGGGGGATGAACTTCAAAAGTATGCCCGAACTGGACTGGCGTTATGGTTATCTCTTTGCTTGGGCACTCATGACAGTAGTAGGAATCACGGTGTACTGGTATTTCAGGAAAAAGAAGTACTAAGTAAAGTTCTGCCGGGACCACTTAGCGGCTAATTAGTTAGCGGTACGAGTCTTGATAGATTTTCAAGAAAACTTCGTCATCGAGCTGCAAGGGGTCGTATCCGAACAATCCGCCCATATTGTTGCGGGCATTCTGCACAAAACGGGGAAGGTCGTTTTCGGTTATCCCCCACTCGCTCATCTTCAAGCTGTCTACCCCGCAAGCTTGCTGCAAAGAGGTTAGCGCACGAACAAAGTCCATCGGATCGGTGCTCGTTTCTCCCGTCATCGCTTCTGCCATTTGGATAAACCGATCGGGAACGGTAGAAGCAAAGGCTGTGAAATAGGCGATAGAAAGCATCAGGAGTCCGGCACCGTGTGTCAAAGCCGGATAATAGGCGCTCATCGCATGTTCCAGCGAATGCTCGGAAGTGCAACTGGAGGTAGACTCTACCATCCCCGAAAGAGTGCTGGCTAGTGCGACGTGGCTGCGGGCTTCAAGATTCTTTCCGTCAGCTACCGCTTCAGGCAAGTGCCGATAGAGCAGGCTGATGCTTTTCAGCGCATACAAGTCGCTGACGGGCGTAGCAATCGTTGCAATATACCCTTCGGCGGCATGAAAAAAAGCGTCAAAGCCTTGGTAGGCGGTGAGGCGGGCAGGCACGGAAATCATCAACTCGGGGTCTATGATAGAAAGTACAGGAAAAGTAGAAACATTGCCAAAGCCTATTTTCTCATTCCGCTCTTCGTGCGTAATCACGGTCCAAGGGTCAGCTTCAGTGCCGGTGCCCGCAGTGGTAGGAATAGCAATTACGGGAAGCGCGCCACCCGCAGCAGGTTGTGCACCGCCTGTTCCGCCATGAATGTAATCCCAATAATCACCGGGATTGCATGCCATGACAGCGATAGACTTGGCTGAATCAATCGAACTGCCGCCTCCCAATCCAATAACGAAGTCACAGGCTTCGGCTTTACAAAGCGCTGCGGCTTCCATGACGTGCGCACGGATAGGATTCGGAAGGATCTTATCGTAAACAATTGCCGTAGCTCCATTCTTTGCCAATAGTGTAATCACTGTATCAAGATAGCCAAACTTACGCATCGAAGTTCCCGATGAGATGACAAGGAGAGCCTTCTTTCCGGGCAACTGCGTTGTAGCTAACATCTGAATGCTTCCACAACCAAAAATCAGATTGGTGGGAATGAATTGATTGAAAATAGACTGTTTCATTTTTAGAATTAATATAAAGTTTGATTTGTTTCCACAAGTGCGCAAATATAAGGAATCCGATACAGTTTTCATCTGATGGCAGCTAATTTATCTACAGAACGCACGTGTTTTTGCCCACGGACAATTAAAAAGCTCGTGTTGCTTTCTCTTAGTCGATGCTGGCGGTCTGCGGATACCGCAGTTTTGTCCGCTTTTTGTAAATCGGTTTGAAAAATGCCGGGTGATTGAATCAGTTAGTCAAACATGCCCTGCAGGGCATTGCAGAGGGGGATTGATACTTATGGGAAGTATCAGGGATACTTATGGGAAGTATCAATGACCTTCTTGGGAAGGCTCCCCGCCGGGCTTCGGTTGTCAGGCTTTTTCTAAGTCAGTTGTTGCTGTTCAGGTTCGTACCGTTCGTCCGATGTGTAAGCCTTTCCGTTTCTCCTTTCAGCTGTTCAGAAACTCTTGCTTCAACAGACTTTTTCCTGGCTTTTCTTGGCTTTCCCTCCAACTGCCCAGAATCGCTCGAACCCTTTATCCGCAACCTTCTTATCCCCATTCTGCACTCATTCTCATTTTTTTTATCTTATCTTTGCAGCTCAAACAAGACACCGATTATCCATTTAATTACTTTATCTG
>JAVVVS010000086.1:0-3366 GCA_036652495.1 Bacteroides sp. | reverse complement strand
ATCCATTCCAAGATTGGCATAAAGGGAAAAAAGTGTGCCATGACAAATGAAGAGGCGATGGCAAGCACGCCTCCGCCGATAGAGCCTTCCCATGATTTTTTTGGAGAAATACGCTCAAAGAGGCGATGTTTCCCGATAAGCGACCCAGTGCAATAAGCGCCCGTATCACTCAGCCACAGAAAAATGAAGATAGAAAGTGGCAAAATGGGGTTGAAGCTAACGCTGCTCGTCTCCGGATCGTTTTGAAAAGCCAGTACGTTGAGCAGAGCAAAGGGCAGGGCGATGTACAGTTGGCTCATCAGCGAGTAAGCCCAGTTGAGCACGGGGTTTTCTTTCTTCAGATAAAGCTGGCTGATCATGAGGTAAAGCAATAGCAACAAATAAGGAATGAATATCTTGGAATCGGCAGCGTCAATGCAAAATCCCATGAAGGAAAGGAACAAGTAAGCTCCTCCCAACATGGTGATGGTTGTATTGATGCTGACACCTTCGGTCAGATTGAGCAAATGCCCGAACTCGCGTACCGTGAGTGCACTAATGAGCACGAAGAGTGCTCCAAAAGATAGCGGATCGTAGAGGATAGCTCCCGTAAGGACAGCAACAAACAGTACTCCCGTTATGGCTCGTTGTATAAAGTTGTTTTTCAAGATATCAATCTTTAGTTGTTTTCTTTGGCTTGTGCCGCTGCTTTCTCTCCCTTTTCCGCTTCTTCCAACAATGCTTTTTCGGCTTCGGCTGCTTCATGGCTCTCTTTGGCAGCCATGATTTCTTCCGAACGGGATGTCCAAGGACGTTTACCGAAAATGTTTTCTACGTCTTCGGCAAAAATGACTTCTTTCTCTATCAGCAATTGTGACAATTGTCCGTGTCCGTCTTTGTGGCTGGATAGAATCTGTTTGGCACGTTCGTATTGCTCGCTTACCATTTTCTTCACTTCCAAGTCAATCAGTTCGGCTGTCTTTTCACTATAGGGGCGGTTGAATGAATATTCGTCGTTGTTATAATAGCACAAGTTGGGCAATTGCTCGCTCATACCCAGATAAGCCACCATTCCGTAAGCTTGTTTGGTTACCCGCTCCAGATCGTTCAGCGCTCCGGTAGAGATGCGTCCTAAGAATAAATCTTCGGCAGCTCGTCCGCCGAGGGTGGCGCACATCTCGTCCAGCATTTGTTCTTTTGTAGTAATCTGGCGCTCTTCGGGCAGATACCAAGCGGCACCCA
Organism: Bacteroides sp.; assembly: GCA_036652495.1. Classification (GTDB taxonomy): domain Bacteria; phylum Bacteroidota; class Bacteroidia; order Bacteroidales; family Bacteroidaceae; genus Bacteroides. The sequence goes on along the minus strand of JAVVVS010000086.1, from coordinate 2,145 downwards.
ATGCACGTCCGCGTTGCACGATGGTTACTTTCACCAGTGGATTGGCGTATTCCAATAACCACGAGATACTGGCATGCCCTGCTTCGTGCATGGCGATGGATCGTCGTTCGGCTTCGGTCGTTATCCGGGTTTTCTTTTCCAATCCCCCTACGATGCGGTCTACGGCATCCAAGAAATCTTGCTTCCCTACAAACTTCTTGGCGTGTCGGGCAGCAATCAGTGCGGCTTCGTTACAGACGTTGGCGATGTCGGCGCCCGAGAATCCCGGTGTTTGCCGAGAAAGTAAGTCGATGTCTACACTTTCATCTATTTTGATGGGACGCAGGTGTACGCCGAATATCTCTTTGCGTTCGTTCACGTCGGGCAAATCTACGTGTATTTGGCGGTCGAAGCGTCCGGCACGAAGCAGCGCTTGATCGAGCACATCCACGCGGTTGGTAGCAGCCAGAATAATCACGCCGCTGTTCGACCCGAAACCATCCATCTCCGTGAGCAATTGGTTCAAGGTGTTTTCGCGCTCATCGTTGCCTCCCATAGCAGGGTTCTTGCCGCGGGCACGACCTACGGCATCTATTTCGTCGATAAATACAATGCAGGGAGCTTTTTCTTTAGCTTGTTTGAAAAGGTCGCGCACACGGGATGCGCCCACACCGACAAACATTTCTACAAAGTCGGAACCTGCGAGCGAGAAGAAAGGTACGTTGGCTTCACCGGCCACTGCTTTTGCCAACAGCGTCTTACCCGTTCCCGGAGGACCTACGAGCAGGGCGCCTTTAGGGATTTTTCCTCCCAAGTCGGTGTATTTTTGCGGTTCTTTCAAGAATTCTACAATTTCTTCTATTTCTTGTTTCGCCTCAGCCAATCCGGCAACGTCTTTGAAGGTGATTTTAACGGCGCCTTCTCTACCGCTTTCAAAAAGTTGGGCTTTCGACTTGCCTACATTGAACACGCCTCCGGCTCCCCCGCCGCTTCCCCCGCTCATTCGGCGCATAAAGAAGACCCAGAGCCCGATGAGGAAAACGATGGGGAGGATGTTGATGAGGAAGGAACCAAAGTAGTTCGTTTTCTTATCATACGTCAGTGAACCTTCAAAGTGTGCTTCTTCTTTTTCCTTTTGCAAGAAGTTGTCCAGGTTTTCGCGGGAGGGTGCTTCGGTTTGCACCAATGGATTCTTGCCTACGCGGCTGGAGTCTTGCTTAAACACTTGACCTACGCAGTTAGGCTTGACGTAGAACTCCACGGAGTTGTCGTCATATCCAATCACTTTACTTACGTATCCGTTGCGCACATATTGCTGGAATTCGTCGTAAGAGATGCTTTTGCTGGTAGTAGCGTTTTGATTGCTCCACCAAAGTCCCCCAAGCATCATGAGTATAATCATATACATCCAGTTCAGGTTGAACTTGGGTCTATTTACCTTGTTCGGCTTTTTGTTAGTGTCCATACTGATAAATTAATCAATGTCAGGGATAGAGGTTAATTGCGCATCGGCCCAAAGATGCTCTAAGTTATAAAAACTTCTGGTTTCGGGCAAGAAGATATGTACCAATACGTCAGCATAGTCCATGGCAACCCATTCTGCATTCCGTTGTCCGTCCACTGCCGAAGGTCTGCTGTTAGCATCCTCTCGGGCTCTTTCTTTGATGGAGTCAACAATCGCACCTACCTGGCTGGGAGAGTTTCCTTGGCAGATTATAAAGTATTTGCAAATGGTTTCATCTATATGGGTTAGGTCAGCTATTACTATGTTTTTTCCTTTTTTGTCTTGAATGCCTTCAGTGATTTTCTCAATAAGAATCTTTGTATCGTTCATTATACGGTTGAAATTAAATAATATGAAACGCAAAGATACGCTGATTTATTATATTCCAGAAGCTAATGTGATAAATCTCTTCCTTTTTTGTTTTTTTTTAGGGATGCATCTCTTTGTATGCAGGCTGTTTAGAATAATCTTCGGAAAAAAAAGCATGAAATCATTTTGGATTTTGAATTTATTTGTATCTTTGCACCCGCAAACAAGAAGCAATTGGGCTATGGTGTAATGGTAACACGCCAGATTCTGGTCCTGACGTTCCAAGTTCGACTCTTGGTAGCCCAACCAATAGCGCGAGATTTTCTATAAAAGAAACTCTCGCGCTTCTTGTT
>JAVVVS010000085.1:0-3800 GCA_036652495.1 Bacteroides sp. | reverse complement strand
TATAACAAAACGGGAAGCGGGTGTGCTCCTGCGGAAAGACCTCCGGAAGTTCTGCGCGATGTTCCGCAAGTTTGGGGCTGACAGCCTGCTTTTGGCTGCGCTTGCCTATAATGTCCGGACCCTACAGACTTCGGTGTTGGCGGTGTAGATAATCTTGCGAATCGGGGGGGGGCGTAAACTCGAAATAAGCCGATAGGCGTTCCCGATTCTCCTGCCACGAGCGGATCACCACAAGATATTGCTCACCCCATTTTTGCTCCAGACCGAGCAGTGCATCATCATTGCCGGTACGGCAGTATAAACCCTTTTCCCAATAGTAGCGTTTCGGTTCCTTTTATTGGCGTAGCCTTACATATTCAGGTAAGAATCTTTAAAACCTAAGAAATAAAGCACTCCATCCAGTCCGATGGTATTGATTGCCTGCTTGGCGTTGGCTACCACTTTGGGCTTAGCATGAAAAGCAATACCCAATCCGGCAATGCCCAGCATAGGGAGGTCATTGGCACCGTCGCCCACTGCAATGGTTTGTGCTATGTCCACTTTCTCTACTTGTGCTATCAAACGGAGCAATTCGGCTTTACGTTTTCCATCCACCACATCGCCCAAGTAATGTCCGGTCAATTTTCCGTCTTCTATTTCCAGCTCGTTGGCATAGACGTAGTCGATGCCGTACTTTTGCTGCAAGTAATGGCCAAAGTAAGTGAACCCTCCCGAAAGGATGGCAATTTTATAGCCGTACTTTTTCAGCACATACATCAGTCTTTCCACCCCTTCGGTGATAGGCAGATTTTCGGCAATCTCTTGCATCACCGATTCGTCCAGCCCTTTCAGCAAAGCCACCCGTTCGCGGAAGCTCTCGGTGAAGTCAATCTCGCCCCGCATGGCACGTTCGGTAATGGCTTTCACTTCGTCGCCCACACCTGCGCGTATGGCGAGTTCATCAATCACCTCAGTTTCTATAAGGGTAGAGTCCATATCAAAACAAATCAGTCTACGCATACGGCGATACATATTATCGAGCTGAAAAGAGAAGTCCATTTCCAGCTCACTGGCCAGCGTCATCAGGTGCTCTTGCATCGCCGTGCGATCTTTGGGTGTTCCGCGCACCGAAAGTTCGATGCAGGCGCGTGTGCGGTCTTCACACTCGCTGAGGGGGATACGTCCGGTCAGACGTTTGATCGCATCAATGTTCATTCCTTGTTCGGCGAGGATGCGAGTTACCGCCGAAATTTGTCGCGCCGTCAGTTTGCGCCCAAGCAGCGTAAGGATGTAGCGGTTCTTTCCTTGCATTTTCACCCAGCTTTCGTATTCATCATCCGAAATGGGATGAAAACGTATCGTCACACCCAGCGAAGAGGCTTTAAAGAGCAATTCTTTCATGATAAATCCGGAATGCTGCTCCTCGGTCATGCAGAGAATCCCTAACGAGAGGGTGTTGTGAATGTCAGCTTGCCCGATGTCCAAAATGGTTGCATCGTACTTAGCCAGTATTTCGGTCACTGAAGCGGTGAGTCCCGGACGATCTTCGCCCGTGATACGGATAAGAATAAGTTCTGTTTTCGATGGTTGCATATTTAAATAGGCTTGTTACTCTTGCAAAAGTAAGTAAAAAACTTGTCTTTTATGCTAAATAACATAATAAAATGCGCCTAAATAGAGAGAAAATTACTTGTTTATTTGGAAGTTAGTTTTATTTATGCTTACCTTTGCAACCAGTTTCAATATCAAAGGCATTGAATATCAACGGATTCCTCTCCGTTAAAGCCTAAAAAGACGATAATTCGGGAAGAAACGACTGTTGAAGGACGGTGCCCGAATAGTATTAACTAAAACCGCATTACATGAGGTATGTAAAATGGATTTTTGTTGTATTACTAATTAGTTCCTTGACCGCTTTCATTGAGAAAGACAAACCAACTGGAGGTTTGAATGTGGGTGACGTAGCCCCTGATTTTACTGTCGAAACTACGTCGGACAAGCAACACGCAGTTGACTTAGACCTATTGAAAGGTCGGTACGTGTTATTAAGTTTTTGGGCAAGCTATGATGCACAGTCTAGAATGCAGAATGCCAGTTTGAGCAATGCGCTCCGGACGGCTGCCCACAAAGTGGAAATGGTTTCCGTGTCGTTTGACGAATATCAGTCGATATTTAAAGAAACCGTTCGAAAGGATCAAATAGTTACGCCTGCCTGTTTCGTGGAGACGAAAGGCGAAGACTCGGGTCTCTTTAAAAAGTATCGCTTAGACCGGGGATTTACGAACTATTTATTGGATGGAAATGGTGTTATTATTGCCAAAAACATCTCTGCTGCAGAGCTTTCTGCTCACTTGAAACGTCTCGGTTAAAAAAGAAAGCCAATCCGTTTCACCGTAAGGAGAAAGAAGAATTCATGGAGCTATCATTAGCTCCTGAAAGAACAAAAGAGGAATGTATACAACAAAAAATTCCGCTCGCACTTTGCCTTTTTGCAAGTACGGGCGGTTTTTCTATTTTACGCATTCGTTATCCACCAGTCTATCATCTTTCGTGCCAGGCTTAGCTTGCCCGGTATTTCCGGCAGCTGGGCACGAGTGTAAAAGGCTCCGGCACTCAGCTCTTCTTCTTGCAGTTTGATGTCGCCTCCCGCATAGTCGGCAATAAAACCCACCATAAGTCCGCTCGGATAAGGCCAGGGCTGATTGCCAAAATAGGCGATATTCTTTATCTCCAGTCCTGTCTCTTCGGTCACTTCGCGGCGCACGCACTCTTCCAGGGTTTCGCCTGTTTCCAGGAAGCCCGCCACCAGACCGTAAAAGGTGCCACGAAAGTTGCGGGCATGCACCAGCAGCACCGCATCGCCTTTGCGAATCAATACCAAGACAGCAGTGGATATGGCGGGATAGACCTCGTTGCCACACACCGGACATTTCTTCATGATGGCATCTTTCTGTTCCAACGGCGTGCCACAGGCAGCACAATAGCGATTGCTGCGGTCCCAATGCAATATTTCAAAAGCTTTGCCTGCCGCCTCGTACTGTTCCAGTGGAATCGAATCATAAGAGGCGCGGAGCCCCGTCATCACCCAATCATCGGTTTCCTCTATCGGTTGGTCTATAAAATAAGCTTTGCAAAGCCTGCCATTCAACGTAGTCACTTCATGCACCGTTGTTGTTTCGGAGAGAGCGGTGGGAGCGGAGGGTTGGCAGGGTACGGCACAACCCCCGTTTTGTTTAGCTAGCAGCAGTTTGTCTTGACAGAAGACGAACCAGCAGACTGCTTTTGTGTTATTATTCATTTCTATTCGTTATAGTATAGTGTGAGCGACAAAGTTACACAAAATCCCTGTATTCCCAAAAGCTGGAGAACATTCGGCTCAAAAGGTGGAGACGTTTTTTTTTAAGATGACCGCCTTAAATAAAAACGTTTCCGGCTTTTGCCAAAAACGTTTCCTACTTTCAGGGAAAATGTTATCATCTTTATTTCAAACGCTTCCGTCTTTTTTCTAAACGCTTCCGTCTTTTTGAAAGAGGAGCTTTCTTTGGCAATTTAGTAGCGCAATAATTCGCCATGCCTACTGCTGTTTCAACAATTCTTTTCCCTTATCGGTCAGACGGTATTTCTGTTTTTGAAAGTTGACTGCTTTTTCTTATTATTCTTCAACAATAATTCATTTTCCAATTTTACCTTCTTCCCGTTTTATATTTATCTCGGTGGCTTTTTGTGCATTTACTTGGCTTGGCTTGTTCGGTGCAGTCCCTGCTAAATCCTTTGTTCCCAACCTTCTTGCGCCCATCTGCTCTCGTTTTAGTTTTTATCTC
>JAVVVS010000084.1:0-4146 GCA_036652495.1 Bacteroides sp. | reverse complement strand
CAGCGGAGAGGGAGGGATTCGAACCCCCGGAACCTTGCAGTTCAACGGTTTTCAAGACCGCCGCAATCGACCACTCTGCCACCTCTCCCGAAAACTTCTTTTGAAGAGAAAAGAAGCACTTCTTGTTAGAAGCGGTGCAAAGGTACGAATCCTTTTTAATTCTGCAAGTGTTCTGCTTAGTTTTTCGACAAATAATCGTACTTTTGCAGCCAATCACAACCGATATAAATATGATTTATCCTCAAAATTTTGAGCAAAAGATAGGATTCGACCAGATAAGACAGCTGCTGAAAAGCAAATGCCTCAGTACCTTAGGAGAAGAACGAGTGGACGGAATGAGCTTCTCAGACGATAGGGAAGAAGTGGATGAACGCTTGAACCAAGTGACGGAATTTGTGAGCATCATCCAGCAGGAAGATGAATTTCCCGATCAGTTTTTTTTTGACATGCGTCCAACGCTGAAGCGCATACGCATAGAAGGTATGTATCTGGACGAACCAGAACTGTTCGATTTGCGCCGCTCATTAGAAACGATTCGAAACATTATTCGCTTCTTGCAACGCAGCGATGAAGAAAACAACACCGTCTGCTCATATCCCAGTTTGAAACAATTGGCGGGAGACATCGCCGTGTTTCCTCAGCTTATCGGCAAAATTGACAGCATTCTGAATAAGTTTGGCAAGATAAAAGATAATGCCTCGAGCGAATTGGCGCGTATTCGTCGCGACCTGGCTAGCACTATGGGCAGCATCTCTCGTACCTTGAACCATATTTTGCGTAGCGCACAAACAGATGGTTATGTAGAAAAAGACGTCACGCCTGCTATGCGCGACGGACGACTAGTCATCCCCGTTGCCCCCGGGCTGAAACGAAAGATAAAAGGCATTATTCATGATGAATCCTCGAGCGGGAAAACAGTCTTCATCGAACCCGCAGAAGTCGTTGAAGCTAACAACCGCATTCGCGAGCTTGAAGGCGAAGAACGCAGAGAGATAATCCGCCTATTGGTCGAGTTTTCTGCTAGTGTACGTCCGTCCATCCCTGAAATCCTACAGTCGTACGAATTCTTGGCAGTGATCGATTTTATTCGGGCAAAAAGTCAGTTTGCCATACAAACAAACAGTTTGAAGCCAGCATTAGAAGATAAACAATTGCTCGATTGGACGATGGCCGTTCATCCCCTCTTGCAACTGTCTCTTGCCCGGCACGGCAAAAAAGTGGTACCTTTGGACATCGAACTGCATCAACAGCAACGCATCCTTATCATATCCGGTCCCAATGCAGGAGGAAAATCTGTTTGCCTCAAGACAGTAGGATTATTGCAATATATGTTGCAATGCGGTCTGCTAGTGCCGATGCACGAGCGCAGCCATGCAGGCTTGTTCAGCCAACTCTTTATTGATATCGGAGACGAACAATCGATAGAAGACGACCTGAGCACGTATTCATCGCACCTGACGAACATGAAGATGATGATGAAACATTGCGACGGGCGCAGCTTGATTCTAATAGATGAGTTTGGTGGCGGAACAGAACCGTTGATTGGTGGCGCTATTGCAGAAGCAGTGCTGAAACGGTTCAATGCAAAAAGAGCCTTTGGCGTTATCACTACACACTATCAGAACCTAAAACATTTTGCCGAAGATCACGAAGGAGTGATCAATGCAGCCATGCTTTACGACAGGCACGTGATGCAAGCCCTGTTCCAATTGCAAATAGGCAACCCCGGCAGTTCCTTTGCCGTAGAAATAGCCCGCAAGATAGGATTGCCCGAAGACGTGATAGCCGATGCTTCCAAGCTCGTGGGAAGTGAATACATCAATGCCGACAAATATCTGCAAGACATAGTACGAGACAAATGCTATTGGGAAGGCAAACGGCAAAGCATCCGCCAACGCGAAAAACAAATGGAAGAAACCATCGAACGCTATCAGAAGGAAATGGAAGAACTCCAGAAATCACGCAAAGAAATTATCCGTAGCGCTAAAGAAGAGGCGGAACAATTGTTGCAAGCCTCCAATGCCCGGATTGAAAATACCATCCGAACCATTAAGGAAGCACAAGCCGACAAAGAAAAAACACGCCTGGTGCGTCAAGAGTTGAGCGATTTCCGCGCCTCGCTGGAAAAAGACTCTTCCCAACAAGAACAGGAAGATAAAATAGCCCGAAAGATGGAAAAACTAAAAGACAGGCAAAACAAGAAAAAAGAAAAAAAAAACGCGGGCGGAAAGACACAACCCTCATCGGTAGAACCGAAAGTAATCCCGATTTTGGTGGGCGGATATGTAAAACTGAATGGGCAAACCACTATCGGACGGGTCTTGGAGATAAACAAACAGCAGGCAGTAGTAGCCTTTGGCAGCATCCGCACAACTGTAAAACTGGACCGCCTGCAACGAAGCACTGCTGCCCCCGCTAGCCAAGAAGCGATAAAGAGCACCTTCGTCAGCACGCAAACCCAAGATCAGATGTACGAAAAAAAACTCAACTTCCGGCAAGACATTGACGTGCGGGGTATGCGGGGAGACGAAGCTTTGCAGGCAGTGACCTACTTCATCGACGATGCCATCTTGATAGGCATGGCGCGTGTACGCATCCTTCATGGCACCGGAACCGGCATCTTGCGGCTTCTTATCCGCCAGTATCTCGATACCGTGGCGAGCGTAAAGCATTTTGCAGACGAACATCCCCAATTTGGCGGATCGGGCATAACAGTGGTAGACTTGGCATAGGCAAGCAAGCACTTTCTTAAAAATATTTAGAACCGAATAATAAAATAAAAAATGATGTCGTTGAAAAATGAAATTAAAGGAAAAGACAGATTTAAAAAACAAGACGAGCTGGCAATAGACTTCACGCTTTTCCCCTCTCCTTGCTATATCATGGAGGAAGAATTAGTAAGAAAAAACCTTCGCTTGATAAAACAAGTAGCGGACAGGGCAGGGGTGGAAATTATTCTCGCTTTTAAATCTTTTGCAATGTGGCGCTCGTTCCCTATTTTTCGAGAGTATATCCATCATTCTACGGCAAGCTCGTTGTACGAAGCCCGGCTGGCTTTGGAGGAATTCGGGAGCCCGGCGCATACTTACTCACCGGCATATATGGAAGCGGAATTCCCCGAAATCATGCATTGCAGCAGTCATATAACCTTCAATTCCTTGGCACAGTTCCGGCGCTACTATCCGCAGACGGTAGGGGCACAACCTGCAATTTCGTGCGGCATCCGTATCAATCCCGAATACTCCGAGGTGGAGACGGAACTGTATAACCCTTGTGCTCCCGGCACCCGCTTCGGCATTACGGCGGATTTGCTGCCCGATACCTTGCCGGCAGGAATGGAAGGTTTCCACTGCCACTGTCATTGTGAATCGTCATCGGTGGAGTTAGAGCATACGCTGGAACATATCGAGGCAAAGTTTGCCCGTTGGTTCCCCAAAATCCAATGGCTGAACTTGGGCGGCGGGCATTTAATGACACGGGAAGATTATGATACAGAGCATCTCATCGGCCTGCTGCAACGATTGAAAGCCCGTTATCCGCATTTACACATTATTTTAGAACCCGGGTCCGCCTTTACCTGGCAGACGGGGGTACTGGCCTCGGAGGTGGCGGATACTGTAGAGAGCCGGGGCATACGGACAGCTATTCTCAATGTGAGTTTCACTTGTCACATGCCCGATTGTTTGGAGATGCCTTATCAGCCTGCTGTTCGCGGAGCGCAAAAAGGAAGTTGCGGACCTTTCGTTTATCGGCTGGGGGGTAACTCTTGTTTGAGCGGCGACTATATGGGGGATTGGAGTTTCGATCACGAATTGCAGATCGGCGAACGAATCGTGTTTGAAGACATGATTCATTATACCATGGTAAAAACAAATATGTTCAACGGAATTCACCATCCAGCCATTGGTTTGTGGACAAAAGAGGGGGCTGCCCAGATTTACAAACAATTTTTATATGAAGATTATCGAGACCGAATGAGCTGATAATCAAAATGATTGTTTTGTAAAAGGAATAGAAGCACCGCTTTTCCTTAAAAAAAAACGATGCGAATGTTTGCAGATTTCAGTAAAACCATTACCTTTGCATCCGCAATCGCGAAAGTAGCTCAGTTGGTAGAGCATAACCTTGCCAAGGTTAGGGTCGCGG
>JAVVVS010000083.1:0-4702 GCA_036652495.1 Bacteroides sp. | reverse complement strand
ATTTAAGTCGTTCAAACAGAGCTGTTTATTATATCTCAGGCAAAGGTACGAGGTTCTTTTTTAGCATGTGGGATCATAAATGTATCCATTTACCAAAAAAAAGCTATTTATCTTTGTCGAATAAGCAATAAGGCATCAATGCTGTCACGCCCGCATTAGCCATGCACCGTTTGCAGTGATGGATAGGGTGGATGACGCGGAGATGCTGATGAAATAATGAGCCGTACAAGGTCAATGAACGTAATTAGTAGGAAATATGATAAGAACTTGCCTCTTCTATGAAGAGAAAAACCAGTATCTTTGTTCAGAACTATAAAACACACTATTTATATGAACAGATTTTTACTTTCGTTTTTTTTAGTCGTGCTCGGCTACGCCTTGCATGCGCAGCAACCAGTAGATGTCTACCTCATCGGTGGGCAATCGAACACAACCGGTCAAGGACTTGTAGCTAATTTGCCACAAAGCTTTGTCGCCGACAAAGAAGTAATGCTCTTTTATTCTAAGAGCATAAACAAAGGAGAAAACAGTATGAAGTGGATGCCGCTATGTCCGGCTTCGATGAACACGCATCGTTTTGGATTTGAGTTGAGTCTGGGTAACAAATTACATCACTATTATCCTGCAAGCAAAATAGCGATTATAAAACATGCCTTATCTGGTTCAAACCTATACTCACAATGGAATCCGGGTAATGTGGAGGGCAATGTGCAAGGTCCCGAATATCAGAAATTCATAAAGACCGTAATAACCGGATTGACTGAATTGAAGAAACAAGGCTACCAACCGGTCATCCGTGCCATGTTTTGGCAGCAAGGTGAAGCGGATGCTCGCGAATTGGCTGGTGAAGTCAACAATCGGGCTTACGGTAAGAATTTGAATAACTTCATCCATCAGGTACGTAAAGAAGTGGAATGTGAAAACATGCTATTTGTCTATGGTACCGTACTTCCACTTGCTGCCACCCGCTTTCCGGGACGAGACTTAGTGAAGGAGGCGCAACGGCAGATTGCCGAAAACGCGCACTCCGCACTTTCTGTAAAAAACGCAATCCTAGTGGAAGCCGATGATCTCCAGATGCTAAGCACCGATTATAATACTCCATTCCCTAAAGATGACGTCCATTTAGGTACTTTTGGTTTATTGAATCTAGGCGAACGCTTTGCTAAAGTGGTTTACGAGAAACAGAAACAAGAGCAAGAATAGAAAAAGTGTTTCAAGCGTTCACGTTGGTGAATGAGCTTTTTTTATGTACATTTGTAACCAGTAAAAGTAAATATCAGAACAACTATGAACTATCCTAAACGAATGCTGGCGGCAGGCGCAGGAATTGCCTTCACTACGCTCTCTCTTTATGCACAGCAGACAGAGAAACCCAATATCCTCTTTATCTTGTGCGATGATATGGGATATGGCGACTTGGCTTGCTACGGACAGCCTTTTATCCGTACTCCCCACCTTGACCGTATGGCGAAAGAAGGGATGCGGTTCACCCAAGCTTATGCCGGAAGCCCTGTAAGTGCTCCTTCAAGGGCTTCGCTGATGACCGGGCAGCATACGGGGCACTGCGAAGTGCGCGGCAACAAAGAGTACTGGCAAGATGTGCCTCCCGTGATGTATGGCAACAACAAGGACTTCTCCTTGGTAGGGCAACATCCTTACGACGCTCATCACGTGCTATTGCCCGAAATAATGAAAGACAACGGCTATGCCACCGGCATGTTCGGCAAATGGGCAGGCGGCTACGAGGGCTCGTGTTCTACTCCCGACAAAAGGGGAGTGGACGAATATTTCGGCTATATCTGCCAGTTTCAAGCACACCTTTATTATCCTAATTTTCTGAACCGCTACAGCAAGGCGCTAGGGGATAGCGGCGTGGTACGGGTGGTGATGGATGAAAACATCCGCTATCCGATGTACGGTCCCGACTATGCCAAGCGTCCGCAATATTCTGCCGACATCATCCATCAGAAGGCAATGCAATGGATAGACAGTCAAGACGGCAAGCAACCCTTCTTTGGAGTGCTCACTTACACGCTGCCGCATGCCGAACTTGTACAACCCGAAGACTCTATCTTGAACGCATATAAAGAAAAGTTCGCCACCGACAAGACTTTCCGGGGCAGCGAAGGTTCGCGCTACAACGCTACCACGCACACCCATGCACAGTTTGCAGCGATGATCACCCGCCTGGACCATTACGTAGGGGAGGTGTTGGCAAAGTTGAAAGAAAAAGGATTGGACAACAACACCCTTGTCATCTTCACCAGCGACAACGGCCCTCACGAAGAGGGGGGAGCCGACCCTGCCTTCTTCGGTCGCGACGGCAAACTGCGCGGACTCAAGCGGCAATGTCATGAAGGCGGCATTCGTGTTCCTTTCATTGCCCGTTGGCCGCAGCATGTGCCTGCCGGAACTACGAACGACCACCTCTGTGCCTTTTATGATATGATGCCCACTTTCTGCGAGCTGATGGGTACGAAGAACTTCGTCAAGAAGTATACCAATGCCTCGAAAGAGAAAGACTATTTCGACGGCATCTCGATGGCCCCTACACTATTGGGCAAGAAGCATCAGAAGCAGCATGAATACCTTTACTGGGAGTTTAATGAAACGAACCAGATAGCCGTTCGTATGGGCAACTGGAAGCTGATTGTAAAGAAAGGAATCCCTTTCTTATATGATTTGCAGACCGACATTCACGAGGATACCGATATTTCTTCTCGCTATCCGAAGATAGTGAAGAAGATGACCGCTTTTATTCGTGCTGCTCACACACCGAACCCTTACTTCTCGGTGACCTTGCCATAGCTTGACGCAGGTCATCGGGCAATCAATGGTTATCGCGGGTAAATTTCCAGCGCTTTATTCTCTGCTGCTTCCATCACCTCCCGCTCGCCCGGTCCCTTGTCGTTGATGCCGCAGAGGTGGAGGATACCGTGGATGATGGTGCGGCGGAGCTCTTCCTCGTACGGCGTGTTGAACTGTGTGGCGTTGGTGGCAACGGTTTCAAGGCTGATGAAGAGGTCGCCTGCCAGACGGTTGCCTTCGCAATAGTCGAAGGTGATGATGTCGGTGTAATAATCGTGCTTCAGGTATTGGAGGTTTACCTCCAGTATCTTCTCGTCCGAGCAGAAGATGTAGGCAATTTCGCCGATTCTTTTTTCGTAGGTGGCGGCTACCGCCTTGATCCATTCCGTGGTTTCGCGTTTTTTGATGGCAGGCATACGGACGCCTTCGGTTTGATAAGTTATAGCCATAATGAACAGGTATTAAAAGAAAAACAGATAACTAATAAAGATGGCGGCAATGACCCCGGCAAGGTCGGCTATCAGTCCGCAGGTGACGGCATTGCGGGTCTTGCTGATGCCCACGCTGCCAAAGTAAACGGCAAGGATGTAGAAAGTGGTGTCCGACGCTCCGCGCACCACGCAGCTGACCCGCCCCACAAAGGAGTCGGCGCCGAACTCTTTCATGGTGTCTATCATTAGTCCGTTGGCGCCGCTTCCGCTGAGCGATTTCATCAGGGCGGTGGGCAAAGCGCCCACAAAGCTGGTGTCGAGCCCGCACAGGGCCACCAGATAGCCGATGCCCCCTACCAGAAGATCCATAGCCCCCGAAGTGCGGAACACGGCAATGCCCACGAGGAAGGCCACCAGATAAGGAATGATGCGCACCGCAGTGGTGAACCCCTCTTTGGCTCCCTCTACAAAAGAGTCGTAGACATTGATCTTCTTCCGCACCCCCGAGAGGATGAAGAAGAGGATGACGCCCAGCAGGATGGCGTTTGCCACCAGCGTGGAGTAAGTGCCCATCTCTTCGCGGGAGAGCAGGGTGAAGAGGTATATCAGTCCGCCGAAGAAGAGGCTGAGGAAGCCCGCCAGCAGGAGTACCGGTTTATTGACCAGATTGATGCGCTGGGCGATGCTCACCGTAATCACCCCCACGAGGGTGGAGATGAAGGTGCTCATCAGGATGGGGATGAAGATGTCCGTGGGCTGCGTTGCACCCATCTGCGCGCGGTACACCATGATGGAGATGGGGATGAGCACTAGCCCCGAGGTGTTGATGACCAAGAACATGATCATGGGGTTGGAGGCGGTATCTTTTTGTGGGTTGAGCGCTTGCAGCTCTTTCATCGCTTTGAGCCCCATGGGGGTGGCGGCATTGTCCAGCCCCAGCATATTGGCGGCCATGTTCATGAAGATGGATCCCATCACCGGATGCCCCTTGGGAATGTCGGGGAAGAGCCGGCAGAAGAGAGGGCTGAGGAAGCGGGAGAGAGAGCTGATGAGCCCGCTGTTCTCGCCGATCTTCATGATGCCCAGCCAGAGGGAGAGCACGCCGGTAAGTCCCAGCGAAATCTCGAAAGCCGTCTTGGAGGAACTGAAGGTGGAGTTGATAATTTCGGTGAAGATCTGCACGTCGCCCGTGAAGAGGAGCTTGCCCAGCGCCACCACGAAGGCGATGACGAAGAAGGCTACCCAGATATAATTTAAAACCATAGCTTACCTTTTCTGTTGTTTTACATCCCCCATACGTTAATATAGTCAGGTTGCCGGCAAAGATAGCTATAATTTGTAACCCTCTCACGTTGAACGGCTCTGTTTCTCTCTTTTTTTTCTTTATCTTTGGCACAGAATTAAGCTTTTGAGGCTTATGCGTAAAAGTCTGTAGTTCGAGATTGCCTTCGTTCTTTTTT
>JAVVVS010000082.1:0-5273 GCA_036652495.1 Bacteroides sp. | reverse complement strand
TAAACAAAGAGGATATGGACTTTTTGTCTTCCTCTTTGCCGCATTCTTTATTATAAATGCCTTGACAGGAGTCTCTTCTGTCAAGGCATTTTGAGTAATTCTTTTTTTTTATTTGATACCCAACTTCTTGGCTATCTCTTTAGGAAGTGCATTTTTGTGTACCAGAATATTCATTGTCTTGTAGGCGGCAAAAGCTTTCGAGGCATACCAAGTGCCTTTGTACTTGCTGTCGGTGCCCCAAGAGTTTTTCACCATAAAATATTCTTTACCGTTCTGGTCTTTGGCAATACCATAAATTACCATACCGTGGTCGTCGGTTGTTTCCCAATTGTCGAAGGCTTTCTGGCGCATCTCTTGTGTGATGTTCATTTCCGGCATTGGCTTTGAAGTAAGTTCTCTGCGCTTGTCGGCAGCGGTCAAGCCGGTCCAACGGGCCATATCCGAGCCAGAGAGGTCCGAACGTTTCATTTCGGGCATCACGGCTACGCCGTCGCGGGTAAAGCCTTGTTCGCTTACGTCGCTACCCCAAGCAAAGGTATAGCCGTTCTTTACGGCATTGTCCATTACTGCCATGAGTTCGTCCAACGGCAAGTTCCATGATTCGCCCCCGCGCCAGTTGTCTTGTATCTCTACGGCAAATTTGCTGTAGAACGGGTGATGGGTGTACGAAGTCAATGACACGTAGTCGTCGATGTTCAGTCCTAATGATTGGGCAAAACTCTGTGGCGTGTATTCTTTTCCTTGATACGTAAACTTCTCGGGGCATTGTCCCAAGTAAGTATCATAAACGGCGCTGAGCCCTTTGCTCCATACCGGAGAGAGTTTGGACAGTTTGCCTTTGGCGATGGCATCTACATAAGCGCCGGCTACGGCGTCTATTTCGTTGTGAACAGGAAGGGTGTCGCCATACATGATGCCAGGCATGGCTTCTTGCGGCACGAGTCCGTAATTCTTCAGGCAATAGAGTGCGTCGTAGAAGCTTCCGCCCGGAGAGAAAGAGGAGTCGCCATGCAAGCGGACGTAGAGGTTGGCGCGGTCGAGCATGGTGTGATGCACCACAAACATTTCAGAGAGGTCGAACGTGCCTTTTCCTTGGCGGAGAAGTTCCGACTCAAGGAATCCGAGGCTGGAAAAGCTCCAGCACGTGCTCGAACGGTTTTGATTCTTCATCGATGTGATAGGTGCTTCTTTTACGGTGGTGAAGAGGAAGCCTTCTTCTTTGGGGGTTTCTTGCGCTACTAAGCCCAAGGTGCAAACACTGAGTGCTGCCAAAATGAATGTCTTTTTCATGTGATGAATGTTTATTGGGTTTTTTTGTTGAGGCAAAGATACAGATAATACTTGAATATAGAAAGAGTGGCGCCTATATGGATAAAAGTGGTGAGGATAAAAACTAAGTGTTTCCTTTCTTTGTTCCTTATTTATAAGGTTAACTCTCTAATTTCTTTTCCCATGATGTTGCAAAGAACTCAAAAGAACTATTTCATCTACGCCGTGATGCTGCTCCTTTTCGGGACGCTCATTTACGTTGCCATCGAGGCGGGCAGCCGCTTTTCTACGACTTATGTTTCGGAGGCGATGGCGCAGCAGTACTCTCCGTTCGAACTGTTCCGTCAGTTCTTGGGCAGCAATTTGCATCATCCGCTGAGCACGTTGCTTATTCAGATTATTGCAGTGCTGCTTACGGTGCGTCTGTTCGGGTTTTTGTTCAAGTATATTGGTCAGCCGGGGGTGATTGGGGAGATTGTGGCGGGCATTGCGTTGGGACCTTCGTTGCTGGGGCATTTTTGTCCCGAAGCTTTTTTGTTCCTTTTTCCTCCTGAGTCGCTGACCAATCTTGGTTTGCTCAGTCAGGTGGGGCTGGTGTTGTTTATGTTTGTCATTGGGTTGGAACTCGACTTCAGTGTGCTCAAAAACAAGATTAACGAGACGCTGGTCATCAGCCATGCCGGTATTCTGGTTCCTTTCTTTTTGGGCATCGTGGCTTCATTCTGGATTTATGAAGAGTACGCCTCTTCGCATACGGCTTTTCTTCCGTTTGCTTTGTTCATCGGCATTTCGATGAGCATCACTGCCTTTCCGGTGCTCGCCCGCATCATTCAAGAGCGGAACTTGACAAAGACACCTGTCGGGACCCTTGCTATTGCTTCGGCAGCCAATGACGATGTGACGGCGTGGTGCTTGCTGGCTGTCGTTATTGCTATTGCTCAGGCGGGGTCTTTTGCCAGTGCACTCTATTCCATCGGGCTGACGGTGCTCTATATCGGGCTGATGTTTCTGGTGGTACGCCCTTTTCTTAAAAAGGTGGGCGCACTGTATGCAAACAAAGAAGTCATTAATAAATCATTTGTGGCGTTTATCCTGTTGATACTGATCATCTCGTCTGCCGTGACTGAGATTATTGGCATTCATGCGTTGTTCGGTGCTTTTATGGCGGGGGTGGTGATGCCACCCAGTATGGGCTTCCGCAAGGTGATGATGGAGAAGGTAGAAGATATTTCGTTGGTCTTTTTTCTTCCGTTGTTCTTTGCTTTTACGGGGCTTCGTACCGAAATAGGGCTTATCAACAGCCCGGCTTTGTGGGGCGTTTGCTTGCTGCTGGTGACGGTGGCGATAGCGGGCAAGTTGGGCGGATGTGCCATTGCTTCTCGCTTGGTGGGCGAGTCGTGGAAGGACAGCCTCACTATCGGCACGATGATGAATACACGCGGACTGATGGAGCTGGTGGCGCTGAACATCGGTTACGAGATGGGTGTTCTTCCTCCTTCTATCTTTGTGATATTGGTGATTATGGCGTTGGTGACTACCTTTATGACCACTCCGCTGCTGAATCTGGTAGAGCGTTACTTTGCCCGCCGCGAAGAGAAACTGCTGCAGAAACGCAAACTTGTTTTCTGCTTCGGACGTCCTGAGTCGGGGCGTAATTTGCTTTCCATCTATCACCTGCTCTATGGAAAGAGGTTGAAAAAGGAGTCCGTGATTGCGGCACATTATACTGTAGGTGCCGATTTGAATCCACTCAATGCCGAACAGTATGCGCGGGATAGCTTTGCCCTGCTTCACCGCAGGGCAGCAGAACTGGGCGTGAATGTGGATAGCCGTTATCGAGTGACGGATAAACTGGTGCAGGAGATGGTTCAGCTTATTCGCAAGGAACAACCTTCTATGTTGTTGCTAGGTGCCGGCAGCCGCTACCAGTCTGATGCCGGGAATGGAGGCGCCCTTCCGTGGCTTTCATTGTTTCGGGATAAAGTAGAGGAGGTGAAAGAGCAAGTGACGTGTACAGTTGCGGTGCTCGTGAACCGTAACTACCGTGAAGACCTTCCTACAGCTTTTGTGCTGGGTGGAAGAAAGGATTTATTTTTGTTTCCTTATCTGGAGCAGTTGTTGATAGGAGGTGTGCCGGTGCATGTGTACCTGTCTGATGCAGAGTCGCTTACCTGTCAAGCCAACGGGATGTTTGCAACGTATGCTCCTTTGCTTACCGTACAATTGTTAGTGCAGCCGGCGGAACTGGTTTTCGCAGGGGCAAAGAATGAGTTGTTGGTGATGAGTCCTGAAGTCTATTCCCGCTTATCTGAAGAGGAAACCGTGTTCGCTCAGTTGCCTTCGATGTTAGTTATTCGTGAGGCACTTCATCCTTATGTTTGAGTGATAGTATATTACCCAATAAGAGGAGGTCGCTCTGTAATCAGGGCAACCTCCTCTTATTAGTTCATAATGTAGTGAGCGTTTAATGTAATGATGGATACAAGAAGTCTCCGTTTATATTGGTTTCATACCAATCTTTATTCTGAGCACCATTACTTTCAGCCCATTTCGCAAGGTCTGGATAAGCCTTTAGGAAGTTCTCCTTTTCATACGCGTGCCTTGCGCTAAATCCAGGTATGTTGATACCCCATGCTCTTCCGTTATATCTATAGGTCGTGTTGTTCTTTAGGTCGTAAAAGTTACTACTTGTCGAAGTATCATTTCCAAATGCGGGCTTATAACCTAGCATGTGAATCTCTTTACTATTGTTGTCCCTGTCGGCTAAGAAAATATCCCCAAACATTGTCCAAGGATCGTTTTGTTGCCATAGTACCCAACCCTCTTCGAATTCTACTGTTAGTGTGAATGTTTTTACAGAGGCAGGCTCCTTTCCCCTTTCAGTATTTAAGAACTGACCTTGCTTATTATTGCTCTGTTCTGCTCCGTTAAAGAAATACACAGGATAGTTCCTCCCATCACTCGGACTTATTTTCTTCGCTAATGTTACATCGCTCGTGGTGGTAGTTAGTGTTGCTTTTTTAATAATAGTTGAATTATAAGGCAGCCTCAAACAAGGTATATACGGATTGATTCCTCCTAGAGCAGCTACAGTCATCTCAAGCTCCATTTTATTTACCTCTGTGTTATCAAAGTTCGTGGTAACTGTCATTTTATAGTACGCTACGAAATCATTGAAATCATAATCGCCTATTGCAGGATAGTTATCTTCAAACATGATAGTGCCACGACTGAATAGTTGAGTAATTGCTTTTTCTCCTCCTGCTCTAGTGGTAGCTGCTTTGCTGTCAGCGGGAGCTTTAATGATGATTGTTCCACTGGCATCTACTGGCGCAGCGTAAACAACCGTCTTGCCCGAGGTGCTTTCGTATTGTACATACACTTGCTGGATGCTTTTAGCAATTGACAAGGGCAAGCTTGCGTTCGTGCCAGCTTCTACGGATATAGCGGCTATACATTTGTCTGTGCTACAAGCTTCATTCAAGTAGATGAAGAGCCGTGCGGAATGGTCAGAGGTTACTTTGCAGGTGACGGTTTGGGTCATAGTCCAGTCAAAGTCTTCGGGAATCACTAAATCGGATATTGTTTTATCCTTCTGATCCTGTTTTTGATTAGGATCATACAAGCTTTTTTCACACGAAGTTATACTCAGCATGGTGATTATAACCAATAATCCTAATAAATAGTTTGTTTTCATGGCTATGTAGTTTATATTACTGCAAAGAACGAGATAATATATATATAATACAAGTTTTTGCGAACTTATTATTTGGCTTTTTTAGATTATTTATTGTTTCGAAAATACTGAAAGTTAGTAGTTTGTGATTCTCTTGTTCCCCTCTTTCTCTTCAAGCCCTTTTGAATAGTTGTATAATCTGACCTGTTGCTCCGGTCGGAGCCAAACAGGGCAACCGCGCTAAAGAAATAACCCTCTGCCGGGAGATTCACCATCCCCTGCCGAAGGATGACGAATCTCCTGACGCAAGAGGATGAATCTTCTGCCG
>JAVVVS010000081.1:0-5539 GCA_036652495.1 Bacteroides sp. | reverse complement strand
GATTTCTTGATGTTTTGCAGCTTTTCCAGCTTACGCTGATGAAGGGTGATGAGGTTGTCGAGATGAGCCAAAAATGCTCCGATTTGCTGTTGTTCGTCGACCGTTGGCAAGCATATTTCTGTGTTGAGTATGTTGTTATTATATAACCGTTTGATGGTGCTGCCCTCAATTCCTGCCCATTGTACAACAGCATAAAAGCATTTCAAAAACGAGTTATTTATTCGTTCATCGTGATTCAGCCAAACTATGTTGGAGTCTTGAAAATACTCGTCTTTTCCGCTATATTCAACGGTTCTACCAATACTTCCGGAAGCAGAAATTAAGATGTCTCCAACTTTAGGATATGGATATTTTGCTCTGTATTCCTCAAAAAGTTCTCTTGAAATATACGCATCGGGAGCACCTCCAAATGTTCCAATTTTGAAGAATGGAACATCTCCGGTTTCCGTAGTTTGTTCTTTGAATATTCTCCTGTTCATCGACACAGAGGCCAATTCACCTAGCTTCCGCTGTTCCCAATCGTCTGTAAACCCCTTGAAGCGAAGTTGTGGTTCTTTCGCTTTTTCTTTAGTCATTTTATTGTTTTCCTCCAACTCATTCACTTTTTTTAATGGCATCGGCCATTTCGTAGAAGGCTTGCCGGAAAGCGTTTCGGTATTTAATCCAAGACAGGGCGGCGACTTCGGCGGCGGCAATTTCTTTATAATCCGCTTTTGCACCATTCATAACGGCGGTGAGCTCTCCTTGTTTATCCATATCCGGTTCACCAAGGCGGTGAGGATGAATCATAGCTTCCAGACTTTTTGGATTGGTGCTGTTATCCAAACCCCAACTGCGAATAAACCGAGTGACAAGCTGCATATTGCTGTCCTGCTGTGCTTTATCGATGGCTTCGTTCATTAGCCCTACGTTACGAGGGGCGGGATAAGAATCAAAGATAAATTCCCTAGCAAAGACTTTGTTCACAAAGTTGCGTACTTTGGTTTTTTCCTGATTGTTTTCCGATTTTGCAATTTCTTGTTGGATTTCGCCTCGCGTTTTTTCGGCTGCTTCCATTTCATCGGCGTGGACTTCGTCCGCCATTTTGGCAATGAGCTCCACAAGATAATCGTAATTAATAGTCACATCATGAATATGCACCATGGCCAGATTGACCTGAGAAATATCAATCTTTTCCCGTTCGGCAAAGAAGTCTTTGATTTCACCGGCGATCACCGTGGTCAGTATCACTTCCTGATCTTCTGTAATGCCGAGTGCTTCATAAAATTTGTCCGGGTCCTCATAAGCGGATACCTCGTTGCCTTCATCATCATCAGTAAATTGTTTTAGCTGACTCAACAGGCAGTTATAGTCTTTAAGTTTTTCAAAGACAGCTTCTCGATCGCTCTCACTGGGTGGTGTAGATACAAAGTTACCTGTCAAATTGGATAAATCTTTGATGGTGTCGATGAGCTTTTTCTTGACGTCACCATACTTCGGCGCAATGATACCATCCTTCTGGTTGCCGTCAATAAGGGTCTCAATATCCATAATTTGCTGCTCAGCAGCAGAAAGCCGGTTGGAGTAAATAGCAAAAGCTTTGTTCATTTCGTATTCGTTTTGACTTGGCCAACGGTAGTTAACAATATTACCCCAAGGCTTGTCGACCATGTTGTGAAGTCGGTTGGTACGGGAATAGGCTTGTATGAGGTTACCACCCTTTAAGGTTCGATCTATATATAAGGTGTTCAACTGGGGGGCGTCAAAGCCTGTCAGAAGCTGGTCTACGACAATGGCCAAGTCTAGGAAGTTGCCATCATCGGCGGTTTTATTGAGACGACGGGTGAGGTCCTCGGTGTATTGCTTTGTTGTTGTCATATCAAAGGCAGTGCCAAATTGTTTGTTGTACGCTATGATGGCACGATGCAGGTTTTCGTTCGTCGCCAACTGGTTTGCGCCGTTGGAGTTATCCACTGAAAAGCTAACGGCAACCTTTAGCCTGTCCTCAGGCTCTTTGATGGCATTGATTTCTCTAAACTTGTCGAAGTATTCCATGGCTCTCGGTGTGCTCGCACGATTTCCCCCTACATGGACGGTAAAGAGGGCATTGTATTTACGGTCTGCGGAGCGTTTCCGCCAGTTATCATAGATATCGTTGACCACAAGATCAACGTGCTCGGGGTTGTCATCATAGACGCTGGATTTAATATTATCGTCAATATCTTCTTCGGTCGGATCTTCTGGCGACTTGATGGTCTCTTTGAATTCCACGTTGAAGCCGAGGACGTTTTTATCGGCGATGGCTTCTTTGATGGTGTAGGCGTGGAGAATTCTTCCGAAGATATCTTTTGTTTCCGGGAATTTTGGGGTTCCAGTATAGCCGACCCATATGGCAGTGGGCATGGCCGTGCGAATGGCTTTCAGCATCCCCTGGTTTTCACTGCCGTTACCCGTAGAGCGGTGGGCTTCATCTACAATAAAGAGGATGTTCTCGGTAAGGGGCTTAAAGCCCTTTCGGGCAACGTAGCGGGACATCTTTTGAATACTGGTAACGATGATGTTTTTATCGCTTTTCTTAGCAAGCTTTTTATGAAGATCTGAAATATTGGCAGTGTCGCTCACTACGCCGCTTTTCCCTTCAAAGCCTGCCACAGGGTCATAGGCGCGGTAGGCATCAGCCGTTTGGTTTGTGAGGGCGATGCGGTCAACAAGAAATACGACTTTATCCACATTAGGAAGACGACTCGCCAGCCATGCTGTTTTAAAGCTGGTGATGGTCTTGCCACTACCAGTGGTATGCCAAATGTACCCCAGCTTGTTATCATTATATTTAAAATTGTGCTTGCGCACTTTTTCGATGACACGCTGAGTGGCATATACCTGATAAGGGCGCATGACTTTGATGCTTTCTTTATTTTTAGTGCCGTCAAGTATCATATAGCGTGTGGCTAAATCGTGAGCCATAGGGATGGAGAGCACTTTATCCACAAAGGTTTTCCACAATCGCACTGGATTGGCGTTATTTTCATTTTGCCAGCTAAAGGCAAAGGCGCGGTTAAAGGCTTCTCGGGTGGTGTTGGCCATATAGCGGATATCATAGGGGGTCATTGCAATGAGGATTTGAAGGGTTGAGAAGATACCGCTGTATTGTTTCTCTGCAATATATTGCTCCATCTGGTTGAGTGATTCCCGGGTGTTGTGAAGGGCTTTTTTAAGTTCGATTTGGATAATGGGAAGACCATTGATCAGAAGGGTCACATCAAAGCGGCGATTGGGCTTGCCATCCACGATTTTCGGGCGTTCAATCTGATTGACGACCTGATAAACAGTATTCCCCCCGCCGACCTGCGCCTGGTCGAAAACGGTAAGAAAAACGTGCTTTCCGCAGTCGAGATCCACTTCGATTTCAGAGACCCCATTAACACCATACAAAAATTGTCCTGCATGATAGGGGCTATCGATACCTGTAATGATCCGCTTGACCTGGTTAATCTCGGTGATAGATAAGGGATTGTCCAGCCGGGCAGCGTTGTTCTGCTCAAGGATGCGCTTGAAGTTGTCCCAAAGCTGTTCAGTGGTTTTGATATCGGCGGCGTATTCCCATTGTTTGACGCCACCAATACGGGTTAAGTATTCGATGACTTCTTGTTCAAAAGCAAGTTCTGATTTCTTTTTCATTTCACTCATTTCATCTTCTCCTTTATGCTTCTTTCTAACACGGCAGTGGTGAATTGTCCAATCTGCTCAGCATATTGATTGATCCGGTTTTGCAATTTGAGTGTTTCACTGTAAATCCTGCCTATTTTCCGTTGCTCTTCGCGAGGAATAATCGGAATTTTTATCTGCTCGAGGGACTTTATCGGAATTCGCTTGATATGCCCTGTCCCTTGAAGCTCCCTTTCTTTCTGACGGGCAACATCGGTATGTGCATTGAATAGATAGATAAAATAACGTTTATCCAGCTCTTCGCTTATAAATTCAGCCTTTGTAAAATTGATCGAGGGGATTTTTCCAACATTCCCTTCACCCACTATTGCCGCCATTTGTAACGAATTGCTGATGATGATATCCCCCTTGTTCACTGCCAGTGAATTTTGTGCTGGTGTACTATCATCTTCTATAATCCCACTATCGTGATTAAAATCCAACTCAAAAGCGGCCTGATCGTAATAGATAAAGTCCTGATGGGGATATTGCTTTTCGGCCCGCGTTGGGTTAATTCCCGGGATAAATTTTATAAACTGCTTTATTATCTGCCTTTCCAAATAATCAACTCCAGTCAAATTATATTTTTTGAAATATATGAATATTTCACTCAATGTCTATATTATACTGACTGCTTCAGTAAATGTCAACAAAAAAATAGAATATCACGATATTTCAAATTATCATTTTAAAACTACGCCGAAAATACAAAATAATTTGAAATACTTTGCTGTCTATGTTACAAAGTTTAGAGTATATCAGAAAGTTACCGAAGCCCTGAGGCTGCTTTGACCACCTCATCACCCTTCATCAGTGCGAGCCATGTATTACCAATTACAGGAGATAGATATATGTTAATTTTAAAGAATAAAGACGAATTGTTCCATATTTATTACAAATGCTGGATAACAATATACAAGGAAGGCGCCATTCGTAAGGTTACTATGTCAAAATACTTAATGACCCATCAATGGTTAGTTAAGCTTGTTCCAACCCTTAAGCTGTGTGACCTTTCAAGAATCAACTACCAGCAGCTCCTTAACGATTACGCACAGGAGCACGAACGGCAAACCACCATGGATTTTCACCATCAGCTTAAAGGCGCAATCCTCGACGCCGTAGATGAAGGGTTAATCGACCAGGACCCTACGCGAAAAGCTATCATCAAAGGTAAAACACCCAGAGCAAAAAAACCGAAATACCTCAATCAATTTGAGCTTCATACCATGCTGACAGATTTAAATTTAGCTCAGAAGGTTAATTGGGATTGGTTTATCCTGTTGGTCGCAAAAACCGGGATGCGTTTTTCAGAGGCTTTAGCATTGACACCAAAAGACTTTGATTTTGCGCATCAAATGCTCTCTATCAGTAAAACATGGGATTACAAAACCGAAACAGGATTTCAGCCAACGAAAAATCAATCCTCTGTTCGGAAAATACAAATTGATTGGCAAACGGTTATTCAATTTTCAGAACTCCTAAAAGGTCTTCCCGAAGAAAAGCCAATTTTTATTCACGATGAAAAAAAGGTCTATAATTCAACTGTCAACGGCATATTAGAAAGACATTGTATAAAATCAAACATACCTGTCATTTCCATTCACGGACTAAGACACACGCACGCGTCACTATTACTTTTCGCCGGGGTATCCATTGCCAGTGTTGCCAGGCGGCTTGGTCATGCCAGCATGACCACCACGCAAAAAACATACCTTCATATCATTCAAGAGCTTGAAAATAAAGATGTTGACCTCGTCATGCGGTCGCTTTCTGCACTAAATTAATGAGATATGTGCCTCGCGCTGATGAAGGGTGATAAGGGCGTCGAAGTAATACTATCAAACTCAATCAATTG
>JAVVVS010000080.1:0-6193 GCA_036652495.1 Bacteroides sp. | reverse complement strand
CACACCCAAAACTGATGGTACAGCTGCGAGTAGCTTTCGGGGGATGGTGTACCACTCAAAAACAACACGGGCAAACCTTCACAAATCTTCTTGATTTCCTGCGTCCGCTTGCTTGGCTTCGGATAAGCACCTAGCGAGTGAGCCTCGTCAATAATAATCAGATCGTAGTCTCCTTTCGCCTTGTGCGCACTTTCGTAGTTGATAACGTCCAGATGAAAGCTCACAGGCTTCAATGCTTCATAATCCGCTTTGATGGATGGCATAGCTTTCAGTTTGGTTATGAACAATACTCTCTGCGCATCGAAAGTATCAGCAGCAGATAAAGCCGTGATGGTTTTTCCCGTTCTGCACTCCATCGAAAGGTAGCAGGTGCCGAAAGCAAGCAATTCATTAGCAGCTTTAACGGCTATATCGTCTTGGTATTTTCTTGTTTTCATACGTTTATTTTAATCCGATTGATAACTCCAATTTCCTTCGCATAGGCAAGAACCTCGCCTATTGTCATTCCCTTCTCAATGTGACGTTCCCTTAAAAGCACATCTGCAATATCCGTATTGTCCAGTAGTCCTTCACACACCCGGCTAACTGTAACGTCTACCCTGCCACTCCGTAATATTACCGCTTTTTCTTGCCATTTTGCGAACATTCCACTATCAGGATATAAGACTATCCTTTTCCCAACCAACGGCTTAAAAACGGTTGATTCCGTCCATTTGCAGCCATTACAGCCGCCCGTTGCTATCCAAGTAATATCAGGCATCAAAATAGAACAGATAAGGGCACTCTTTTCAGATTCTACGATTCCCACACGTGAAGCATCTTTAATCAGATGGCATCCGAAGAAAGTTTGTTGAAGGTTCGCTTCTTGGTTTTTGAGGATCGATTTCCCTGCGAACCAAATCTTATCTATCGAACGGGTATCAGGTACGTACTTTTCTTCCCGGTCAATCCATAGTTTGGCTGCGTCTTGTTTCTTCATGCGCTTGCCTGTAGCAGGGTTGTAGGCCATGACCTTGATTTGTCGAACCTGTCCCAACTCATCTACTTGCGGGAAAGAGGTAGCCAGCCCGTCAGTATTTCTCCAGTGTCGGGACGTGCCTACATGGTAAGTATCAAAAGCAAGGGTTGCCGCTTCTTTTCCAAACTCTTTAGCCATGAACCGAAAGAGGTTGTTTTCACTTCGATGGGTATCAGGGCGAATCAGCGATGAAGGCAAGTAAGACACTGGCACTACTTTTACTGGCTCCGGTTGCTTCCATGTGGAGTAGTCGGGCTTCCCTGTTGGGTTCTGCTTGAAATACTCGCTTGGCGAAAGGTGATAACTGCACCGCTCCCGGTTACAACGGCCTACTTCTGGTGCAATAGGTCTGTCTTGTGCGTCAACATAAAGAGTAAATTCTCCTTTGTGCTCGCACTGTGGGCATGTGTGCCGGGTGTTCATTCCGGCATACTTTTGCAGATGGTATATTGTTTCGCTCATTGTACTGGCTTTTTTGAGTTCCCATAGATACATCTCAATAGATGCAAAAACGCTTCATTGTTTATCACCTGCACATTGTATAACTCCGAATCAGAATCAAAACGAAACGCCCAATCCAATTGACCCAAATAATTTATGTAGTAGTAGAACGCACCTCTTTTGAGTTCCTTGATGCTCCAGTCTATTACATCCAATCGGCAGCATCTATACTCTTTCGGAACTATATCAAAAACTAAAGTTACGAACTCTTTGCTATCAAATTTAGTAGCTATATTATTCACTTTTTCCATGCTCTTTTTTATTAAGTAAAATATTTTACGGACATAGGGACAACTACGGACATGTCCCCTCTTGTCCACGTGTCGGGACATGGACACTCTCCCCTATAGGGGAGTGTCCATGTCTGTCCCTTACTGGGGGAGATAATACTTGTCTGCATTGACCTTTATAAAATCCCTGCTTAACGCTTTTTGCAGGTGACGTTGAGCCGTCTTTTCAGACTTGCCACTTTGCATAGCATAAGATTTTATTAGTTCGGTATGCAGTAGTTCAGCTTTTCCGGTAAAGACCTTGCGGAATGTGTCCATAATTTCATTGTCTCGCGATTCTGAAGACTGCACGATAGATTCTACTGTGTGGATCTTGCCGTTATCATCAATGGAGAAATTGAAATCAGAGAATGCAGCGTGACGGCTGTCTGATTCTGAAACAGTGAATACATTATCCTTCTTTGACACCTCAATGATGGATGCGGCTTTGTTTTCGGCTTCCGTACCAAGATGGCCACGACTGTTTTTATCTTGCTCACCTTTGTTTTGATGCAACACACCGATAACGGTAAGTCCATTGTCCGTGAGATTCTTCATCCACTGCATAAGCTCGCCACTTTCCGTAATGTCGTTAAAGTCATTCAGTAAATCACGCAAGCCGTCAATTACTATCACATTCGGATGATATTGCTTGACGGCATCCTCGATATACTTCTTACGCTCATCCTTATTGCAACTCTTTAAGGAGTAGTAGTGAAGCCGTTCGCATGGGTTGTAACCAATACCAGCCGATTCATACATTAAGCGAAGTAGGGAATAGCCATCAGACCGACTTTGTTCTGTATCAAAGAACAGCAGCGTTTTACCACCGTTGCCAGTGAAGCCAAATGAATCGCCAAAAACGAGGGTTGCGGTAAGCATTATTATAAAATGAGTTTTGCCTGACTTCTTTTTACCTTTTATCAAAACGAACTCACCTTCTGGTATAGCACCCATACCATTTATTTTGATGCTATATTTAACTGGAGCTTCCGGTCTGTCTATGCAGATTTCCAACTTATCCAATCCTGCTCGTGCATCCGATAACGGTTTCTTAAACTCACCTGCAATCATATCTTTCATATTGAATCCTCCCATCATTCGCCCTCCTCAAATAGTTTTAATTGACGGTCGCCAATTTGATTGAATAACTCCTTGTTGGCGGTGTAATACCCGGCTGTGAATTTGGTGTGCTTATCATAAATCCTATAGAGCACCTGTATTAGCCCTTTATCTTCCATGTCAGCCACGTAACGGCAAATGTTAGCCCGTAGTATTCCCGTCTCCAAAGAAACGTCTAACATCGTCTTAGGACGCTCCGAAAAAGAAAGATAAACAATTTGGTATTGTGATTGGAACTCACTATCTTTGTCGTACGAGTTAAGGGAATGGGTGGTCTTCGGACTGCCTTTTTTCTTTTCTTCCATATTACTTACCTCCCTTTTTGTATTTGAATGAAACACGTTGCTTGACTGCCTCGTCAATAGAATTAGCATCGTATAAGATACGGCATCCGACACGTTTAGAGGTAATAAGCCCATCACTGGTAATTCTCGCCAAAGTCGGCAGTGTCATGTGAAGGAGTTTAGCCGTTTCGTTACGGGTGTAAAACTTCGGCTCTTTCTTCTCTGTTGCAGATAATAACTTTTCAGATACTCTATCTACAATCACATCAATAAATGGGGAAAAGAAGCTCATTATAACTTCTTGCTGAATTGAATTTAAATCTTTCATAACTCTTATTTTTAATTGTTATGAAGTTGGGGGTAGCTACACCGTTTCTTCGTTTACAAAGGTATTACGGGGCGTTATGGGGCGATTGGGGCAAATATAAAAAAATAACGCAAAGATACTGTTGTGTATCAATGCGTTATAAATTAGTTTACGGGGCGTTATGGGGCAAACGTTAGCCCCGTAGTGGTAATTTTAATATTTCCTGTAAAAATAGATTAAACATTTTGTTTGGGCTACTGTCGACTTCGTCCAAAACAGGATATTTATTTATACGATCAACTCCCAGTATGGAACTAATATTACGTGACCATATCCCTCTTTCCTCTACATCTTTAATAAGCATACTCATTCGATAAAATAGAGCAACAGTCTTTTTTTTCTCACCTTTCATCACAGCAATATTTCCATCTCCAATTCTAACAAGTTGCTTAAATTCAATTAGTGTTATGATTTCCCATTGGAGACCGTTACACTTGTTGTAGATTTTTCCTATCATTGAATCTTGAATGTACTGTTGTACGTTAACGCTCTTTTCAGCCCCATTGGTTTCACTTTCTGCATTTGCGCCATTATCCGCACGCTCTTTCAATCCCAACCCTTTAAAGATTTTTATAAGCTCTTCTGAATTTTGATATACGTATGTTACGATGTTGTCGATACAGGATGCAATCGCTTTGGCTTCGTCTTCAGTTATTAAAGCAGGTCTCTTATGTCGGAATTTTCGGAATTTAAAGTTGTACGGGCAACTCCAATAGGGTATTTTGCGGGCATTGGACTTTTCAGCACAAGGAGCTAAAGTAAATGTTGTTGCTTTACCCAACAGATTATCAATACACTCAATGTATTCACGTTCGTAATTGAAAGACCTATCCTCAAATTTAAACTTAAACAATGCCCCTTTACCGTTTAGTTTATTGCAAAAAACAAGGGCATAGTCACGTAAATCAGTCGGGGTTGAATTCTCGTATATCTCGGTTTCTATGGACTTAGTGGATAATTCAGATAATCTTTGTTCCAACTCTTCACCCTTCGTTATGCCATGCCATTTCAAAACATGAGGTGTAACTTGATGATTAATCCATAGCATAACCCAGTTTATAGCACCCGTTGTTACCTCTATGTAGTTATCCAGTATTTCAGTTTTCATTTTGCTATGCGTAATTTCGTAAAATAACTCTCTTTTGCTGCCAGCATACCCTTTTCTGATTCATCTAGTTTAAGGTATATCTTTAGCTGCTGTTCGCTACTGTGCCCAGTTATTGCCATGATAGAACTAAGGGATGCACCAGCCTTTTGCATATTGGTAGCAAGACTTCTCCGGCAGGTGTGAGTTTTAAGCAAGTCGCAAAAACGTTTCTTTGCCGTGTACTCCATCGCTCCCCGTTGTTCGTCAAGCTCTACTATTTCCGTCCAGCCTAAAGCCTCTCCAATTTCTTTAATGTGGTCGTTTACCTTTTGGCCGTACACCTTTGGCAACTCGCCGCCATACTTGTTTATGATAGCATCTACACGAGAATCCAAAGGGATGAACACTATACTTCCTGTTTTTTCTTGTTTCAGCTTGATATAGCGGTTCCCATCGTTCAGGGTAACAATCATCTTTGCAGTGATACGCTTATAATCGCTTACCCGTTGCCCGGTCAGGCATCCAACGACAAACACGTCTTTCACTTTCTCCCATGCCGGACGACTGGACAGGTCATGTTCGTAAAGTTCTTGTATGCGTTCATCTGTTAGATAGACGTTATCAACATCTTTGTAGATCACATCGAAGCCAGTACGTACATTTCCGGCATCCATTAACTTCAATTGTTCAGCAGCGTAACAAAAGGTCTTGCATATCTTTATCATCCGGGCAATGGTGTTCGGGGAATATTCTTTATCAGTCAGGAATAGACGGAAGTCATTATAAAAGTCTAGCGTCAAATCTCCAAAGTCTACAACCCTAAACCTTTTTTCTTGATACTCCTTGAATTGAGCTTGAAAGCCTTTGTAACTTTTGACTGTTCCAGGTGACACGTTGGTAGTACCGCCTTTCTTCTTTCGCTTACCTGATTCGCATTCATGTATGAATTGAGTAATGAAGTCATTGAAGTTTGTAGCCTGTTCTTCCTCCAGTGCTTTAGCCTCAGCCTTAGCACGTTCTTTTTCTGTTGCTATCTGTTCAGCGTACACGATTTCATGAATACGGTCTTTAACTACGTCCATAGTAAGAGCAATGCCATTCTTAATAAAGGCATCAATAATAGAGGAAATGGCGTCCAGTTTTAAAAAGAGTTCTTTTCCTTCCTTCTTCCTGAACTTTGTTAATGCTTTTGCACTAGTCAAAGACGTTTCCCACTCTTTTACATCAACTTTCAGCCCGGTAGACACTCTAATATTAATCTTTGGTACTCTATTCTGAATACGAGCGTATAGGGTTGCATACCCTTCGCTTTTATCAGTTATTAAAATGAATGTAGCTGCCATAATCTTCACGTTTTAAATTGGTAGTACAAAGATAGAGGTTCTTTTTTATTATGTACTACATTTGTGCTACAAGTTTTTATCTCATTTAATCTTATTTTATTTATAAAATAAAGAATATGCTGATTTATAGCGATATAGCATTTTGTGTTTTACATAACAAGTAAGTGAAATAAAGAAAAAGAGGTTCGCCAGGAACCTCCAA
>JAVVVS010000079.1:0-6207 GCA_036652495.1 Bacteroides sp. | reverse complement strand
TCAACACAGTAATGAATGTCAGCCTGCATCGGTCCGGCTGTATTAAAGAATTTCGATACCATATTCATCATCTATTGGTTGTCAATACGGCAAAGATACTCATTTTGCAGAAAATCGCATCACGCCAAGGAGAGTTTCTTTGATGCGGTTGCCTTGTCTCAATGCTACAAAGCACCAAACTTTTATAACTTCTGATAACGAAGCATAACACTCAACTTTTATCCGTAGCAAGTATGTATCCCTTTTTCATCAACGGCTCAATCTTCAAGGTTGGGTCGTTTTTTAATGCTTTGCGCAAATAGGTTATTTGTACATTCAATGCTAAAGAGTTGGTATAGGAGGAATTTCCCCAAACAGATTCAAGCAATTTGTCCCGTTCCACGGCAATGTTGAGGTTTTTAGCAAGCAGGCGCAACAGGTCTGCCTGACGGGAAGTTATCAAGACTTTGCTGTTTGCCGTACGGATTTCATTGGTGCTGTAATTAAAGACGGATTTGCCAAAGGAATAGGTTTCTTCTTCTATTACGTCGGATAACTGAGAAGCAAAACGCTCGCGGATGCGGGCTATCAGTTCCTCGGGATAGAAAGGCTTGGCAAGATAATCATTGGCACGAAGCTGGAAACCTTGCAAGCGGTCGGCTTTGTCGCTACGGTCGGAAAGGAAGAAGATAAGGACGTTTTTATCTATTTCGCGGATGCGTTCCGCCACTTCGAAACCATTGAAGCCGGGCATATTAATGTCAAGAAGAATAAGATCGGGCTTGAAGAAGGGAAATAGGTCGAAGGCAATCGTACCATTTCCGGCATAAGCCACATCATAGCCTTCGTTTTCGAGGAAACGTTTCAGAAGCATGGCGTACTTCAAATCATCGTCGGCAAAAAGAATTTTGAGGGATTTCATATTTAGTGATTAGGGGGGGCTATTGAGGAAGAATGAATTCAACAGTGGTGCCTCGTCCCAGCTGACTGCTTAATGCAATGGTACCGTGATGAGCTTCAACCAATAATTTGACGTAACTCAGTCCTAAGCCTATACCCGGAATGGCGCAATCGGGCAGATTTGAACTGCGATAGAATTTATCGAACACACGATCTTGTTCCAAAGCCGAGATGCCGATACCGTTGTCGGAGACTTTTACTATGAGCTGGTGGTGATCTAAAGTACAGTCTATCGTAATATGAACAGATTTCTCTGAATATTTCACTGCATTCTCTATTAAGTTGCTGATGATATTGGCTATATGTACCGGATCGGCAGTAACTAAAAGATTGTCGGAAAAATGAGGCTCAAAGGAGATTTGCTTGTTTTCGCAACTATGCTGCAAGCGCATCAGTTTCTCTACCATCGGTTTCAGGTCGAAGGTACTGAAAGATAGTTGAGTTTGTTTGTCGTCGGCACGAGTCATGTCACGCAGCTTTTGAAGGTAGGCCGAAAGATTATCCAGTTCGGAAATAGAGTCACGCACTACTTCATCCATGACTTGTTCATCAGTACGCATGGTTTTGTTATTGAAAAAGGCAATACACATTTTCAGCGCTTGTACGGGACGCTTTAATTCATGTATCATCGTGTTGACAAAACTCTTGCGTAACTCATCGACACGGCGTTGCTTCAAGATGGTTTTAATCTGAAACAAAAGACAAACGGCAAGTAGAAAAATCAAAAAAAGGCTACCCAGTAGCTGCCACCCCATGCGTAGCAGAAAAGTGTGTGGCAAAAGATGCACATTTATTTCTACCAGTTCACGTTTCAACGGATTATAAGGATAAACTACACGGACAGCCGGCAATAAGGCACTACCCAGACGTTCCACTTTTTCGTTCCATTGAAAAAGGGTATCTTGCCGTGTGGCTAATTTGGTTTTGAAAGGCAAACGTCCCAACTTTAATGCCAATACCGAATCGAAGCGTTGCAACGTAAAAGGCACATCTACTTGTAGCTGATACAGTTCGACAGGTCCGTGCGAATTCATAAAATTGATTTTTTCATTTGCACTGTAGAGTATGATTGAATCTTTAAAGATTATCTTATTCTTTCCATCGGCATAAACAGAGTCGCCAACCACAGTGAGATTGCTTGTCTTTACACTTTCTCTCTGTACGGAACCTATCACTATGGTCTGCCTGCTGTATTCTTTTTGGGGATCTAATGAGTCTGCTGAAAAATTGAGATTGATATTATAAAACGAAACATTTGGCCGGCCGAATATCTTCTGCGGCATCTTTCTACGAATAGAGTCGTTGACTTGCGCTGCTGCCAAAACCTGCCTGCGTATTTCACCTGCATACTCTTCATTTGTATACTGGTACTGGTTCCAAAGCCAGTACCCCTGTCCGATACTAATCAGCAGCATTGATATCAACGACAATGCCCATATTATTTTTATTCGTTGTCCCATAATTACTTGTACCTCCCTCCAGCTGCAAAGATACATTCTTCCTCCACAATCAAGGTGTGCACCAGGCAGATATTCTTGGTTGCGTAATATTTCAGTAATAACCTTTCTGCCTCTTGCTGATGAATTTGACCTAGATTTGCACAACCATTAAAGACAAAAGAATATGAAAAAGAAAATCTTACTCACCGCATTGCTGATCTTTGTTATGATCACAATGCAAGCGCAAATCAGTGTCAGTATGGGGCGTACTTTCCGCAAGGACACCATCGACCAAACTGTATTCAGCTTGCAATATGAAGTAGACGGTTGCATCGATACTATCAAGCAAAAGCGTTTCCGCGAAACGATGATGCTGGAAGTGGGCAAGCAGGCATCCAAATTCTACAGCTACACCAAGTATGTAGCCGATTCCGTATTTGCCGCCGATGTTGCCAACCGCGCTTCACAAGAAACCATAAATGCCCACGCTACGCAATACGGGCAAAGCCGGCTGAACGAACAGACCTACAAAAGATACCCCATCGGGAAAGTGACCACGCTCAATGAAATAGCAGGAGACATCAACCGTCTGCGTTGCGAAGAAATAGAAGAACAACCAAAGTGGACGCTTTCTGAAGATACTTTGACTATTCTCTCTTACTCTTGCCGCAAGGCAGAATGCCGATTCAAAGGAAGAAAATGGACTGCTTGGTTCACCACCGAAATACCTTCGAGCGAAGGTCCGTGGAAACTCGGCGGACTGCCCGGACTGATACTGAAGGCAGCAGACAGCCAAGGACATTATAATTTCACTTGTACGGGCATAGAACAATGCCATTCGTACCGCCCCCTCTTCTTCAACGGCAAAGATTACGAACCCGTAAACCGCAAAGCCTACAACAAAATACACGAGCGTTATTATGCCGACCCGGTAGGCTTCATCACAGGCAGTAATCCTAGCGTCCGCATTAGCATGAAAGACGAGCATGGCAACAAAGCAGCAAATCCTAAAAAGCTGCCCTATAACCCCATCGAACGGGACTAACGCAGCTATCAGTATCCACCTTATACCCCAACAAATGAAACAAATAAGCAAACTATTCGTAACAAAGCTTCCTGTCATGCACAAGATGGCATCCGGGTGGGATGCAATAATGTTTCTGCTGTTGAGGGATAAGGATAAATTCGTTTTCCTTCTTTGTTTATGCTTTTTGACTAGTCTTTGCCCTTGCTTCTGCCTGCAAGCACAGACATTGAACGGTACGGTAAGCGATGCGGAAACCCGCAGACCGTTGGAAGCAGCAATGATAAGCGTCCTGCGTGGCAACACAATGATAGATTATGCCTTGACCGATGCCCAAGGTCACTATTCCCTGCCGTGGAAGTACAACGGTACGCTGCAAGTCTGCATTTCCATGTTGGGATATAGGCGTGAGATGCGCAAGGTATCGGCGACAGGAGTGTTGAACATCTTCCTGCAATTCGAGTCCATCGTACTGAAAGAAGTTGAAATACGCCCGGGACGTATCAGCTCACGAAAAGACACCGTCAGATACAATCTGGCTGATTTTGCCTCTAGCAAAGATGTACATATCAAGGATGTACTAAAAAAACTGCCGGGCATGGACGTGGAAGAAAACGGACAAGTGAAGTACAAGGGTAAAGCTATCGACCACTTTCTCGTAGAAGGTATGGACGTAACGGGCGGACGCTATAATCAGATAAACAACAACCTGAACGCTAAAGCCGTAAAGTCCGCCGAAATCATGGAGAACTATCAATCGGTAAAGGCGCTGAAGGGTAAAATAAACTCCGAAAAAGTAGCATTGAACTTGCAACTCGACCCTGCAGCCCGCGACCAGTGGATCGTAAATGCTACCTTGGGCAATGGCTGGAGCAACGCTTCACAAGAGATTGGCAACATAGAAAAAAGGACCTCAGAGAAAGGGGAACTTCTTTGGGATGCCACCGCTAATGCCTTGCAACTGGGCAAAGGCAAACAAAGCGTGTACAGCTACAAGACCAATAACAATGGCACTGACCTCAGCCGCGAGCAAGCTCTTCTCACAAACAATTCTTCGGAAGAAATTCCTCTTCCTCATTTTCTTGCGCAATCGGCCACTAGTGCCCCCCTTGATCTGACGCGCCTGCTATTTAACGAGACGCATACGCTGAATGCCAACCGAATGTGCCAATGGAATGACGAGCGTTCACTACGTCTGCAAGCCGGATATACGCATAATCAAATCAGCCAACAACGCAGAAACATGCAGATTTATTATCAACCGGATGACACATTACACATTGACGAAACGTACCATTACCATCTGTTAAGTGATGCCGCCCATCTGGAAGCGCATTACGAAGACAATCGGGCACGGCATTTTCTGGCAAACCGTTTCCTTGTGGAAGGTGAAACCAACCGGGGGACTTCACGCGAATTGCAGCAAACAATCCGCACCTCTCAGTTAGCAGTCAAGAACCTTTTTAGCTTCATTCGCAACGAAGAAAACAGTACTTGGGAGTTTAACTCTGTCACACAATATGCGTATATCCCCTCAATGTTGTCATTAGCCAGCGAGAAAAACAAATACGGACAGCAGAATCTATATACTGACAATAAAGGCAGTTGTTTGAAGAAGCATAATGGTTTCACCAGGCGATACACCGTCGGAGTTCAAGGAGAATGGGGAAAAGTTCAACACACAAAAGATATGTTCGCTGTCTCGCTCTACGTCTCTCCTTATTTTGAATTGGGACGTGGCAAATGGTTGACCAGTCTTTCGCTTCCTTTGAAGTCCAGCCGCTATTTTGCGCAACAGAAATCTTTTCTGTTCTTCGATCCGGTATTGTATCTGCGTTATCAGTTAGATTATCATTGGAGATTCTCCCTTTATGGTAGTTTGAGCCATGTTACAGGAGATATCACCGATTTATATCCTTTTATGTACCGAACAGATTATCGCACTTGGAAAAACGGAAAGGGGCTTTTCCCCGTCAGTACCCGGCAACTTTATAATCTTTATGGCGAGTATAAGAACACCGCTCAAGAGTTCTTCATTACTGCTACATTGGCCTATCAGCGTGCCCATAACAATACGCTGAACGAACAATGCCTGTCAGAAGACGCCATCGTCTACACCCGTCGCAAGCTGAATAATCATACTGATAACTGGTCTCTGCAAAGTACACTTTCCAAAGGGTTCTTTGATTGGAACTTGAAGACTTCTATTAATCTGCTGCTAAGCCGTAGCGCCGGCCGGCAATTGACAAAGATTCAGAATACAGCTGCTCCCTTTTTCAAGGCAGAAGTTTACGGAAAGGTTCTGTTTCAAACCTATCGCTATGATTATCTACAAGTAGAACCAACACTGATATGGTCGCCTGCCGAACTTTTCGATGCTGAATATCACGCAACGATAGGCTACGGTGGCAGCAAGATAGGTAATGATACGCACCTCAGCCCACTGCTGAATCTGGTACAACGTCTGCATGTTACTTTCAGCATCGGACGGGCTGATTTACGTCTGTCCGGCGAATATTACCGGAACGACTTAGGAGCTGGGGCGCACCTAAACACCGTATTTGCCGATGCAGCCCTTCTCTATAAGGTAAAGAAATGGAGGCTTGAAGCCCGAATGAATAATCTGTTTAATAAGAAAGAATATGCTTATACTCAATATTCGGCAACGCAAACTTATACCTCACGGCTAAATATCCGACCGAGGGAAATGATGGTATTGGTAAGCTATCAATTCTAGGTTAATAGTCTATAAGGAGAAACGCACAAAAAAGGTATGAGAAAAACTATTTCGATATTCATCAAGTG
>JAVVVS010000078.1:0-6231 GCA_036652495.1 Bacteroides sp. | reverse complement strand
AGAGTAGCTGACTACGGATCAGCAGGTTACAGGTTTGAATCCTGTCGGGGTCACAGAAAATCTTTGCAATTTAATTGCGAAGATTTTTTT
This sequence comes from Bacteroides sp., assembly GCA_036652495.1. Classification (GTDB taxonomy): domain Bacteria; phylum Bacteroidota; class Bacteroidia; order Bacteroidales; family Bacteroidaceae; genus Bacteroides. The sequence goes on along the minus strand of JAVVVS010000078.1, from coordinate 6,141 downwards.
TGTCGTATAGGCTTCTTTTCTTATCTTTGCGTTGAATTAAATCTTATATGGCAATGAAGGATAAAATTGTTTTTGAAACTTCTAAGAAAGTGAGGATTCTTTGGATAGTTGTCTTTCTTCTTTTGTTGGGAGGAACGCTATTAATCGCTTATTTATGGGAAAAAGAATTTTATGTACAGCTGATTTTATATGTTCCACTTGCAGTCTTCCTCTATTTGAACTCATGCGAAATGTATACGCTCACAGACCAAGCGATTCTTGTTAAGCAGGGATTATTTTCTAAAAACAGAATTCCATGGGACAATATAACATCTGTTATCACGCTTTCTAAAGGATTTCGTTTTAGTTATACTAAGCCTAGTGGATTAAAGGGCTTTTATGTGGTGAACAATATCAAGGAGCGGGAAGAGATGCAATCTATCATTGAAAAAAGGGCTCATTTGAATAAATAAGCCAATAAAAACGAAGAGGGCTGCAATGCTTCTTTTGCAACCCGCTTTCCGTTTGATGTGCGCTGATTTAAGCTTTCTTCAGCACTTAATATTCAATTCGTTCAGCACTTTCCGAATGGCCTCGAACGTATTTATTCTCGTAGGCACCAACGGCAATCGCAATTTGTTTTCAATCATTCCCATTGCATTCAACATTGATTTTACACCGGCAGGATTACCATCCACAAACAGCAAGTTGAATAATTCGGTAAATTTATGGTGGATAGTCAGCGCATTGGTGAAGTCTCCTTGCAAAGCAAGCCGGGTCATGCGGCTAAATTCGCGTGGAAAGGCATTTCCGATGACCGAGATGACACCAACGGCACCTAAAGTGATCAACGGGAAGGTAATGCCATCATCGCCCGAAATAACGTTGAAATTGGACGGCTTGTTCTTGATGATGTCATCCATTTGTGTGATGTTGCCCGATGCCTCCTTAATGGCAATCACATTTTTGCAATCACGGGCAATGCGCAAAGTTGTCTCCGCAGTCATGTTGACTCCTGTACGTCCCGGAACATTGTATAACACAATGGGAAGTTCCGTCGCAGCCGAAATCATTTTGTAGTGCTGGTATATGCCTTCTTGCGACGGTTTGTTGTAGTAGGGCACAACAGATAAAATAGCATTTACTCCGGTGAAGTCGTCGTTCTTCAGCGTTTCGACTACGGCACGAGTGTTGTTTCCGCCTACTCCCAATAAAATAGGGATTCTCCCGTTTACTCGGTCAATAACCATTTTAGTGATTTTCTTTTTTTCTTCTTCGGTCAGAGTCGGAGTTTCGGCTGTGGTTCCCAGCACACATAGAAAATCAGCATTATTCTGCAATAGGTAATCCACCAATCGCATTAACGCATCGTAATCAACGCTCTCATCTTCTTTGAAAGGAGTAATCAGTGCTACCCCCATTCCTTTCAATTTCGTTTGTATCATGAGTATTAATAATAATCTCTAAATAATTCAATCGCAAAAGTACGAATATTTTCTATTTTACTAGCTATATTACTATATAAAATAAGATTCTGATAGAATAATGTTATGATAATCGTTCTAAAAACGCTTTTTCGTTCACTATTTCAACGCCCAGCTTATTGGCTTTTTCCAGTTTCGCCGGCCCCATGTTTTCGCCTGCCAAGATGAAGCTTGTTTTAACAGAAATGCTTCCCACATTTTTTCCTCCGTTCTTTTCGATGATTTCTTTATATTCATCGCGTGAATGATGAATAAAGACACCGCTTATCACAATCGATTTCCCCGCCAGTTTATCGGTATATCCGCTCATGTCTTTTTGTGTACGATAAAGTTGAAGTCCGGCAAGTTTCAATCGGTGAACCAGTTCCCGGTTAGCTTCGTTGGTAAAATAGGCAAGAATACTCTGTGCAATCTTTTCGCCAATTTCGTCAATGCCCATCAGTCTTTCGTTGTCAGCATTTTCTAACTCTTCGATGTTATTAAAAGACTTGGCGATTTTTTTAGCTACCGTTTCGCCTACAAAGCGAATCCCCAAGGCAAAAATGACTCGCTCAAAAGGAATTTCTTTGCTTTGTTTGATTCCTTCGATAATGTTTTCCGCCGATTTATCTCCCATTCTATCGAGTCCTTTCAGCGCATCTTTAGTTAAGAAATATAAGTCGGCTGTATTGTGAATCAATCCTTGCTGATAAAATGTGTCGACAGTTTCAGGACCGAGTCCATCTATATTCATTGCCTTACGACTAATGAAGTGCTCAATTTTTCCTTTGATTTGTGGCGGACACGTTGTTTCATTCGGGCAATAATGAGCGGATTCTCCCTCGTATCTTACTAACTTGCTTCCACATTCGGGGCAGTGGGTGATAAACTGGACTTTTTCACCAATCATGAAGCGTGCGGTTGTGTCTACACCCGTAATCTTGGGAATGATTTCTCCCCCTTTTTCCACATAGACTAAGTCGCCGATATGCAAATCCAATCCTTCGATGATGTCAGCGTTGTGGAGAGAAGCTCTTTTTACAACGGTACCGGATAACTGAACCGGATCTAAGCTTGCTACGGGGGTGATAGCCCCAGTTCTTCCTACCTGAAAAATTACTTTGTTCAAACGGGTCAGTGCTTGTTCCGCCTGAAACTTGTAGGCAATCGCCCAGCGAGGAGATTTTGCGGTGAAGCCGAGGTTCTTTTGCTGATTCAGACTATTGACTTTTAAGACGATGCCGTCTGTGGCTACGGGAAGATTTTTTCGTTCTACGTCCCAATAGTTGATGAAGTCAAAAATTTCTTGCAAGGATCTGCATTTGCGCATCAAGTCTGAAATCTTGAATCCCCACTTGGCTGCTTCTTGTAGATTTTCGTAATGTCCGTTGCAAGGCAGATTCTCTCCCAGCAAATAATAAAGATAAGCATCGAGTTTTCTGGATGCCACGATGGCCGAGCTTTGTTGTTTGAGCGTGCCCGATGCTGCATTGCGCGGATTGGCAAAAAGCGGTTCTTCGCGTGCTTCCTTTTCTCGATTCAAAGCGTCGAAAATTTCCCAAGGCATCAAAATCTCTCCCCGGATTTCAAAGACGGAAGGAAAATTGTTGCCTTGCAAAAGTAAAGGAATACTTCGGATGGTTTTGACATTGTCTGTCACATCATCCCCTTTTTCTCCGTCTCCCCGGGTTACGGCACGTACTAACTTTCCTTCTTCGTACGTCAGCGAAATGGAGGTTCCATCGTATTTCATCTCACAGCAAATTTCGAAATCTTCGTTAAGGGCTTTGCTCACTCGCTCGTAGAAGTCTGTTACTTCTGCTTCCGAGTATGTGTTTGCCAGCGAAAGCATCGGGTATTTATGAATAACTTGCGTAAAGTTTTTATTGATGTCATTTCCTACTCGCATGGTGGGCGAGCTCTGATCTTTGTATTCGGGGTATTGTTTTTCCAAATCCTGTAGTTCGCGCATGATGTCGTCAAACTCCTTATCTGAGATTTCTGGAGCATTTAGGATGTAATAATTGTAATTGTGCCGATGAAGATCGGCTCGCAGACCCTCTATTTTTTCTTTTGCAGTCATCTTTTCTGGATTGTTTCGGACAAAAATACGGGTTTATCTTTGAATAATTGTAATTTTGCAAAAAAATTAAATTATGCGTGTTGATATAATAACAGTGCTTCCCGAAATGATTGAAGGCTTCTTTAATTGTTCTATCATGAAACGTGCTCAGAATAAAGGGCTTGCCGAGATTCATCTCCATAACCTTCGTGACTATACTGAAGATAACTACCGCCGGGTAGATGACTACCCGTTTGGAGGCTGTGCTGGGATGGTGATGAAAATAGAACCGATAGAGCGTTGCATCAATGTTCTGAAGGCAGAACGAAAATATGATGACGTAATATTTACAACACCCGACGGAGAGCAGTTCGACCAGAAGATGGCGAATACTCTTTCCTTAGCTGGCAACCTCATCATTTTGTGCGGGCATTTTAAGGGGATTGATTATCGCATACGCGAACATTTCATCACAAAGGAAATTAGTATTGGTGATTATGTATTGACTGGCGGGGAATTGGCTGCAGCGGTTATCACCGATGCTATTATCCGCATCATTCCGGGAGTCATTTCGGACGAGCAATCCGCACTTTCAGATTCCTTTCAGGATAACTTATTGGCAGCTCCGGTCTATACACGTCCGGCAGAATATAACGGTTGGAAAGTGCCGGATATTTTACTATCAGGACACGAAGCAAAAATCAAAGAATGGGAGTTTCAGCAATCGATGGAACGAACACAACGTCTGCGTCCGGATTTGCTGGAAGGATAAATACATGGAAGAAAAGTGTACATGAAAAACGCCACAGGTTTCATAGAATTCAACAGTTGATTCAATAAAGAATTAGGCTTGCTGATTCGATGAAATCTGTGGCGTTATGGTTAGACTTCCAAAGCTCCGATAATCTCGGTTACGGATTTATACCCATGCCTGTCTAAGTAATTATTTATACCATCAGCCACTTTGATAGTAACGGTTGGATCAATAAAATTTGCTGTGCCAATCTGGATAGCAGAAGCACCAGCCAAGAGAAATTCTACAGCATCTTTCCAATTCATAATTCCTCCCAATCCGATAACGGGAATCTTTACCGCATTAGCCACTTGCCATACCATGCGTAAAGCTACTGGCTTAACAGCTGCACCAGACATGCCTCCTGTGATTGTAGAGAGTAACGGACGTCTTCGCTCGGCATCAATTGCCATACCTAGCAAAGTGTTAATTAATGAAACACTATCGGCTCCATTCGCTTCTGCTGCGCGAGCCATATTCGCAATATTTGTCACATTGGGGGATAGCTTGACGATGAGTGTCTTTTGGTAAGCAGCACGCACCGCTTTAACAACTTCTGATACCCCTTCTGTGGTGACTCCGAATGCCATTCCTCCTTGTTTTACATTGGGGCATGAAATGTTCAATTCGATAGCAGGAATCTGGTCAAGCTCATTCATGATTGCAGCTGTCTTTACATAATCTTCAATAGCCGACCCGGACACGTTGACAATCATATTGGTGCCAATATCTTTTATGTGCGGGTAGATCTGTTCGACAAAGTAATGTGCACCCTTATTTTGCAGTCCCACTGCATTTAGCATACCCGATGGGGTCTCTGTCATACGTGGATACGGGTTGCCTTCACGTTTGAGGAAAGTGGTTCCTTTTACAATGATACCGCCTATTTGCGAAATGTCTATAAAGTCGACAAATTCTTCGCCGTACCCAAAAGTACCGGATGCAGTCATTACCGGATTTTTCATTTGTAAACTGCCTATCTTTACGCTTAAATCTGCCATAATAGTTTTTTTATATTAAAAACGGGACCTTCTTTACAAACGCACAGATGACCTTCGATTGTGTTTTCTACGCAACAGAGGCATGCGCCTATGCCACAAGCCATCGTGTTTTCTAATGAAACTTCGCAAGCTATTTGATTGCTTTTAGCGAATTGCGCCATTGCCATCATCATCGGCTTAGGGCCGCAAGTGTAAATCTGCTCGAATTTCTTCTTTTTAAGGATAGAATGTTGCGTGACATATCCTTTTTCACCGTGGCTACCATCCTCTGTAGTGGTATAGACCTCTCCATAGGCGCTGAATTGCTCCAGTTGCAACAGATCTTTGTCGCTGCGGGCTCCAAGCAAGAATGCAGGTTTGCTCCCGTTCTGGGCAAGTCTCTCGCCCAAATAGAGCATGGGCGCTGTTCCCACGCCACCGCCTACTAACAATAACTTTTCAGAAGGTCTTGGAGGCAAAGTAAAGCTATTTCCCAAGGGTAGCAGCACATTGATTACGTCTCCATGATGGGCTTGTGCCAAGCGTTTGGTTCCGTCGCCCACCAGTTGAATCAGAAACCATACTTCGTTGCGTTGTCTGTCTACATAATTAATGGAGATGGGGCGGCGCAAGAAGGTTGTGGACGAACCGTCCACACGTATTTCTGCAAATTGTCCCGGTAGCATTTCGGGCAGCGGTAGCTGTGACGTTAACTTCAGCAATACATAGTTGGCATGCAGTCGAAGATTTTCAGTAACCGTCAGGTCTAAAATAAATTTTTTCATGTATTAAGCATCAATTTATATTCTGTCTGCAAATATACGGGAAAAAGTGTAAACAGCTGTTCTTGGCTATTGTTTTTCA
>JAVVVS010000077.1:0-6481 GCA_036652495.1 Bacteroides sp. | reverse complement strand
CAGTTTTTTTAGTTATTTACTTTTGATGAATAGTTTGTATCCTTTTCCTTTTTTAGCATAGTTAATGCGAGAGGATTTAGAAAAATTACGTAAAATTTGTTCTAGTGATTCGTCTTTTATAGTGAAAGAGAAGCGACTTTGCGTAGCGATTTTTGTAGAATAATCAATGTTTATGCCATACCATTGCTCTAGACGAGGAAGAATGATAGATAGCTTTTCATTCTCAAATATTAACGTGCTGTTTTTTCTCCATGCCGAATATCTATTTGCGTTCACTTTTTCGAGTTTTACTTCTTTTGTGTTTTTATGATAGGATAATTTGTCATTGGGAAAAAGGGTGTAATGATTTGCTGAATTTAATTTGTTGCATGCTACTTTTATTTTACCTGTCAACAGGATTGTTTCGATGGTTTTCTCTTTTGCATAGTTGAATACTTCGAAGGAAGTACCCAAAGCTGTTATTTCCATTTCATTTGTTTTAACGATAAATGGTTTGAATTTGTCTTTTGATACTTCAAAGAAACCTTGTCCTTCTAATTCTACAACTCTATTATTTCTCGCAAAATTAGCTGGATACGTTAATTTGCTTTTAGGTCCAATGACGACTGTAGACCCATCGGGGAGGATAACTAATTGAGTGTTTTGAATACCCGAACTAACAACGAAAAGTGTTGAGGTAGGTAACTCCTGTGTATGCATATATATTAGAGAACTTATTCCTATAATCAATAACAAGGTTGCTGCCACGCTATAGAATTTATAGAAGGAACTATACCGATCGTTTCTTTTATTTTTGATATTTTTTTTGATTCCATTCAATATCCGATACTGATTAGCGTGATCAATGGTAGCGGCATCTGCAGCGGTTTCCCATTGTTCTTGCAAATGTTTTGAAAAAGCAGTTTCAATAATTCTTTTATATATTATTTTTTTCATAAATTCTATTTTCTAGTCCTCATACATGTATAAATACACAATGCTCAAGGCAATCCCCTATTGCCCAGAAAAAAAATAATGAATAATGAAGGAGGTTACCAATAGAAGACGGGATGCCATTCGTCTTGACAGACTATTTCTGGCAAGATGAAATATTATGATGCTGAATTGATTGCAGTAGATTTATGACTGCTCAAAGCATTTAAGAAAAAGAGTGAAGAGTAAGATATTTCTTTTTAAATATTTAAGAGCTGAACCGATTTGGTTCTCTACTGTTTTTACAGATATATTCAATTGATTGGCTATCTCTTGATGACTTTTATATTCGTTACGGCTTAATTTGAAAATCAATTTCCGTTGGGGAGGGAGTTCTTCAATGAGTTGATTGATGTAATTCTGTAAATCCTTAGCGTCAATTTCGTCTTCAATATCATAATTCTCTTGATAGGTGGATAATAGAAAAGATTTATAGTATTCTTCTGTTAAATGAATGCGCGAGTTATTGAATATCATATTTCGCGTAATGATAAAAAGAAATCCTTTAAAATTATCGTCTTCGCGAATTAATTCTTTTGATTCCCACAATTTTACGAAAACTCTTTGTACTATTTCTTCTGCTTCGCTTTTTGATGAAATATACAAGCGGCAAAAGTTATAAACTTGTCGCCAATACTGGTGATACAGTGTGGTGAATGACTCTTCGTCACCTTCTTTCAGCTTTAGTAAAAGTTCTTTTTCGTCCATGTCTTCATAGTCCTTATTTAAACATCGGTACTGCGAACCACTTATTGAACATTTTTGTCACTAGTATATAAAGCACGAAGGCGGAGAGGAAGCCCACAATGGCATCTATTAGGTAATGCGCTTGGATATAGACGGTAGCGCCGCATAACAATAGGTAAAAAGGAAAGAGAAAGAGGAATAAATTCCGACTGCCTCGCCAAGCAAGAATCATTAGCAAAGTTGAAATGCCCACATGCGAACTAGGGAATGCGGCTGTAGGGCGTTCGCCTACTTGTTGCGAGCCTTCAACGAGATTGTAAAAGAAGCCGTGGTCATAACCCGGACCAGGAAGCAGCTCTTGATGATGATTGAAGTAATCGCCGATAGCGGGGAAGTGGCCTTGCGCTACACTGTCCAGTCCGATAGCGGGAAAATAATATTGCGGTCCGGCTACGGGAACAAAGATATAGATAAGATAATAGATAAAGAAAGTAGTCACTATGACAAAGGATAGCTTTTCAAAGAACTCGAAGCGGAAGAAAAAGTAGAACATTGTTACTACCAATATCATCGGATAGTAAGAAAAGTAACCTAAATTAAAAGCTTCGCTAATCCACATGTGGGGCAGCGACTGGCAGAACCAGATGGCGGGTTGTCCGGCAAAAAGCCACTGTTCTGCAGAGGCAAAGAGATGGTCGAGGTTGGGGAAGAAGCGGTTGAACTCGTACGTATCGGGATACCAATACGAGAGCAAACTCATCTGGATGGCAATGCGAATAAAGGCAGAAAGCTTGCAGGGAGCCAAGCGGTAGAGGTACATCAGCAGAAAGGTCATGCCGGCAATCATGGCTCTGTCCAGTAGCATGTGCCATGGATGATGCAGTTCCTGGAATAAAAACAAAATCAACAATGACGTCAATAAATTGTATATCAACGTCACTTTCTCTACCGCAAACAATCCTTTGCGACTTTCTACGCGCTTAAATAAATCTAAAGCCATCCTTTACTCTTATACCAGGCAATGGTTTCCTTGACTCCTCTTTCTAAATCATATCCGGGCATAAAATCCAAGTCCTTTCTAGCAGGAGTGATGTCGCATTGCCAATTTCGTTGTTTCATTATCTTATATTTATCCGAATTCAGCGTACTACTCATCCCGGAGAGGCCAGCAACGGATTCAGCCAGCAAAGATATAACTTTTAGAACAATTAACGGGCATTTTAGATGGATAACAAATGAAATGCTCAGTTCTTTTTGTATGAAGTGTGAGAAAGAGCGGCTTTGATACACGTTTCCGTCGGACAGAAAGTAGGAACGGCGGGTGACTCTTTTCTCGATTCCCAGAAAGATAGCCTGAACCAGATCTTTTACATAAATAAACGTAAGGTCTTGACGACGGAATCCTACAGAGAAATCGAGATGCAGTTGTATTGACTTTGCCATAAGAAAGTAATCCTTTTCTCGAGGACCGTAAACCCCGGTGGGGCGGTAGATGGCGTAAGGAAATCCGGGAATGCTCTGGATGTAAAGCTCGGCTTTTAGCTTGCTCAGCCCGTAGGAGGTGTTGGGGGCGGGTGTGTCGTCGTTGTGTATCGGCGAATAGTCTTTTTCGCGTATCGGACCAAAGACGCTCAATGTACTGATGTAAATAAACTGTTTCGGAACCATATTTAGTTCCTTCAACATATCTACAAAGTATTTTGTTTGAAGGTAATTGACGTAATCGAACTCGCTTTTATCCTTACACTTGGTGGCTCCCGCACAGTGCACAATATAATCAAATTTGCTATAGGTCCCCTTATGACCGGATAGCTGTTCCCTTAATTCATTCGGGTGCGTGAAGTCTAGTTCTAAGAAATGGATCTTTGGCGCGTGCAAATACCTCTTGCTACTGGATGAACGGATGCCTGCCCACACGCTTAGTTTACGTTTCAAAGCCTCTTCTACGATGAAGCTCCCGATAAATCCACTTGCTCCTGTGACTAAAATACTTGCCATATAGAATTATTAATGCAATGATGCGCCATCAATGTGCTAATGAAATTTGTTATAACTGGACAAATGTACTAGAAAATCTTGAATTATTGATATTTTATCATTTACTTTGTACCTAACAACTGTTTAAAAACGATTCAATTATGGCAAAAACGAAAGAAAAGAATGAAAAGAAGGCTGGCAAACGAATGAAGAAGAAAGAACTGGTGAAAGTACTGGTCGAATTCTTTCATACTAAAGCGGGTGACGTGCTTAATTTAAAGTACATCTTTGCCGAACTGAAACTCACCACCCATCCCCAAAAGATGTTGTGTGTGGACGTTATACACGATTTATTGGACGATGATTATATCACCGAAATAGAGAAAGGGCACTTCCGGCTCAATAATCATGGCACAGAGATGGTCGGTACTTTCCAACGAAAGAGTAACGGAAAGAATTCGTTTATCCCCGAAGGTGGAGGCGATCCTATCTTTGTAGCAGAACGGAACTCTGCACATGCCATGAACAAAGACAAGGTGCGTATCACGTTTTATGCAAAACGAAAGAATAAAGATGCCGAAGGCGAAGTAATCGAAGTGCTCGAACGTGCCAACGACACCTTTGTGGGCACACTCGAAGTGGCTAATTCGTATGCTTTTCTTGTAACCGAGAATCGCACCCTCGCCAACGATATTTTTATTCCTAAAGATAAATTGAAAGGTGGGAAAACAGGAGACAAAGCCATTGTGAAGGTAACTGAATGGCCCGATAAAGCGAAGAACCCCATTGGACAAGTGGTGGATATTCTGGGTCAAGCTGGGGACAATACCACCGAGATGCACGCTATCTTGGCAGAATTCGGTTTGCCTTATGTTTATCCGCAAAGTGTTGAGAAGGCGGCTGACAAAATTCCGGCAGAAATAACGAAAGAAGAAATAGCCTTGCGCGAAGATTTTCGCCGCGTGACTACCTTCACTATTGACCCTAAAGACGCAAAAGACTTTGATGATGCCCTCTCCATCCGTCGGCTTAATGACGACTTATGGGAAGTGGGTGTACACATTGCCGATGTGAGTCACTATGTGAAAGAAGGCAGCATCATCGACAAAGAAGCCGAGAAACGAGCCACGTCGGTTTATCTGGTCGATCGCACTATCCCGATGCTTCCCGAGCGTTTGTGCAACTTCATCTGCTCGCTCCGTCCTAACGAGGAGAAACTTGCCTATTCCGTGATATTCCATATTAATGAGAAAGGGGAGGTCAAAAAGTCGCGCGTGGTGCATACCGTTATCAACTCCGATCGCCGCTTTACTTACGAGGAAGCTCAGCAAATCATAGAAACCAAAGAAGGTGACTACAAAGAAGAGGTGCTTATGCTGGACATTATGGCGAAGGCTTTGCGTGCTAAACGTTTTGTGGCGGGAGCAATTAACTTTGATCGTTACGAAGTGAAATTTGAAATAGACGACAAAGGCAAACCTATTAGCGTTTACTTCAAGGAATCGAAAGAAGCTAATAAGTTGGTAGAAGAATTTATGCTGCTTGCCAATAAAACGGTAGCCGAGAAGATAGGATGTGTGCCAAAAGGTAAGAAAGCCAAAGTACTGCCTTATCGTATCCACGACTTACCCGATCCGGAAAAGCTAGAAAACCTTTCGCAATTTATTGCCCGCTTCGGATACAAGGTGCGTACTAGCGGAACAAAGACAGACATCTCCAAATCCATCAATCATTTGTTGGACGATATTCAAGGTAAGAAGGAAGAGAACCTTATCGAGACGGTTTCTATCCGTGCCATGCAGAAGGCTCGCTATTCTACTCACAATATCGGGCACTACGGACTTGCTTTTGAGTATTATACGCACTTCACTTCTCCCATTCGTCGGTTTCCCGATATGATGGTGCACCGCCTGCTTACGAAATACCTTGATGGCGGGCGCAGCGTGTCCGAGGTAAAATACGAGGATCTTTGTGTGCACAGTTCCGAGATGGAACAGGTAGCTGCCAATGCGGAACGTGCTTCGGTGAAGTACAAGCAAGTAGAGTTTATGAGTGGGCATTTGGGACAGATTTACGACGGCGTCATTTCCGGCGTTACCGAGTGGGGACTGTATGTAGAGCTGAATGAGAACAAATGCGAAGGCTTAGTGCCTGTACGTGATCTTGACGACGACTACTATGAATTCGACGAAAAGAACTATTGCCTGCGCGGGCGCCGTAAGAACAAACTCTATAGTCTGGGCGATGCTATTACCATCAAAGTAGCACGTGCTAATCTGGAGAAAAAGCAATTAGACTTTACATTGGTATAAATGAGAACAATTATTATAAAAGACAAGCAGCGGGTAGAAGACATAATCTCCCGCTGTGACATCTGCTTTGTCGGCATCACCGACCTCGAAGGAAATCCGTACGTACTTCCGATGAACTTTGGTTATCGGGACGGAGTGATTTATCTTCATTCCGGACCAACAGGAAGCAGCATTGACCTGTTGGCGCGTAACAATCACGTATGCATCAGCTTTAGCATTGATCACGAACTGGTGTTTCAACACCCTCAAGTCGCTTGCAGTTATCGGATGAAAGCCAAAAGCGTACTGTGCCGCGGATGCGTGAACTTTATGGAAGAACTGGATGACAAGCGCGAAGCGCTCAATATCATCATGCAGCATTATACGGACCGCGACTTTATTTATTCCGACCCCGCTGTCCGTAATGTGAAGATTTGGGAAGTGCCGATAGACCAGGTGACGGCAAAAGAATACGCGGTGCCGCACTAACCTGCTTTTTTTACGATTGTTTATGTTCGCCTTATTTTAGGCGGTCTGGTTTTGTATTTGCTTTT
>JAVVVS010000076.1:0-6925 GCA_036652495.1 Bacteroides sp. | reverse complement strand
AAAGCACCGAAGCCTTTTTCTGGGCTCGGTGCTTTGATTGTAATAAAAAGAAAGAAGAAGTTATTTCAGCGGTGTCTGCTCCAACGTAGCCACCAAGAAATCGTAGAACTTCTGAACAGTAGGAATCAGCGTGCGTTCGTCAGGCGAGTGAGGCGAGCGCAACGTAGGTCCGAAGGAAATCATATCCAATCCCGGAACGATGGCGCCAATGATGCCGCATTCCAGTCCGGCATGTATCACCTTCACGGCAGGCTCTACACCAAACTGTGCCTTGTACGAAGCCACCATCGCATGCAGGATAGGCGACTCTACGTTCGGTTGCCAGCCGGAATATCCGCCAGTCATCTCCACCTTCATGCCTGCCATAGCAAAGCAGCATTCGAGGCTGGTGGTGAGGTATTCTTTCATGCTGTCCGAAGAACTCCGGGCAAGAATCTTGATGGTAGCTTTTCCGTCATTGATAGTGATAATTGCCAAATTAGAGGAAGTTTCTACAGTAGTGGGCACGGTAGGAATCATACGGGTCACCCCGTTCTGGCAAGCAAAGATAGCGTCGATGAGATTGTCTTGTATCTCTTCGGGCACTTGTCCGACAGGCACCTCCACCCGTTCGGCTTTAAAGCTGATAGGCGTTTCGATAGCAGAAAATTCTTCATTAAAAAGTTCTTCGCAATAAGTCACCAGCGAAAGCAGTTCTTCTTCATTCTCGGCAGGGATGGTGACAGTGGCAGATGCTTCACGCGGGATGGCGTTGCGCATATTTCCGCCTGCCCAGTTGCAAAGGCGGGCTTCGTAAGTAGCCACGGCTTCGCGCACAAAGCGCACCAGCAATTTGTTGGCATTGGCGCGTCCTTCGTTAATCTCCAAACCGGAGTGTCCGCCGCGAAGTCCGCTCAGCGTTACCTTAATGGCGATGTCGTCTTCTTCCGGAGCTACTTCTTTATATTCTAAAGATGCAGTAACGTCCATGCCACCCGCGCAGCCGATGTACAGTTCGCCCTCATCTTCGGAGTCGAGATTAAGAAGAATTTCTCCCGTCAGCGTTCCGGCTTTCAGACCAAAAGCACCGAACATGCCCGTCTCTTCATCTTTGGTAATGAGCGCTTCTAACGCTCCATGCTTCAAGTCATTCGCCTCAAGCACTGCCATAATGGCGGCTACTCCCAATCCGTCGTCGGCGCCGAGCGTAGTACCTTTGGCTTTCAGCCAATCACCGTCTACGTAGGTTTGAATAGGGTCGTTCACGAAATCATGAACGGTATCGTTGTTCTTCTGCGGCACCATGTCCATGTGAGCTTGCAGAATCACAGTTTTGCGGTTTTCCATGCCCGGAGTGGCAGGCTTGCGGATGATGACATTACCCACTTCGTCAGTGAACGACTCTAATCCGAGGTTCTTGCCAAAGTCAAGCAAAAAAGCGGTAATCTTCTCCATGTGTCCCGAAGGGCGGGGTACTTGCGTTAAGGAATAAAAATGCTTCCACACGTTCTGTGGAGCTAAGGTGAGAATTGTGCTCATAACAGATAATTTTAATGATTTATAGGGTTCGTTTTTCTTATAAGTGTCAAAGCTACAAATAAAGAACGGGAAAGAAAAATAGTTGGAGCAAATATTCCGCGAAGTATCTATCTTCTTGTACAGAAGGCTAGGCTCTTTTCTTTCGAAAAGACAAGACCGCCAATCCGTAGATGCCCAACAGCACCACCAAAAGCGTCTGAATGCCGTGCACTATCAAAGCAAAGATAGCTGCATCGGTAGCACTCACGCCATAGAGCATCATCATGGAAATAACAGCAAAATGCCACGGTCCGGCTCCGTTGGGCGTAGGTACGATGACAGCAAAGGTTCCTCCCACAAACATGACCAAGGCGGCAAGCACCCCCAAGTGTTCGGTAAAAGAGAAACAAAAAAAGGTGAGGTAAAAATGAATAAAATAACTCGCCCAAATAAGAATGCTATACGCAATAAACAGCGGAATGTTTTTCACCTTCCGCAGCGACATAATCCCCTCCCACACATGAAGCACGACGCCTTTCATTTTCTCAAAGAAAGATAAAGCCCGCAACAAATAGTAGAGCAGCATCACAACTCCTAGCGCACAAAAGAGAACGATGTAGAACCAGACGGAAGTAAGCAGGTGCAGCAACGAAGGGATTTTAGTGCCCGTCTGCTCCAGAAAAGTGGTGAAGACAGGCAATTGCAACAGCACCGTCACACCTGTGACCAGCACAATGCAAAGCATATCCACCAACCGTTCGGTGACCACCGTGCCCAGCGATTTAGCAAAAGAAATATGATCGTACTTGGACAGAATTCCACAACGGGACACCTCCCCCATCCGGGGAATCACCAAACTGGCAGCATAAGATACGAAAATGGCATTAACGCAATCATTCGCTTTAGGAAAAGCGCCCAACGGCTCGAGGGTTTGCTTCCAGCGCCAGCCACGGATGAGCTGCGCCAACACGCCAAACACCAGCGAAAAGAGCATCCAGCCCCAATTCATGCCGTGCTTTAACACCTCCATAGCTTTCATGACATCGAAACCGCGATAGACCCAAAACAAGATAAAGCTCCCTAAAACAATCGGCAAGCTGAGCTTCAGCGTCTTTTTTAATAGTTTATTCATTCCTAATTCTTTATTCTTCATGAAAAGAATTACCTTTGTCAGCTGCAAAAGTAGTCAAATAGTTTATAAATGAAATTAGTAAAGCCAAAAAAATTCTTAGGACAGCACTTTCTGAAAGATCTGAAAGTAGCACAGGACATAGCCGATACCGTGGATACGTTTCCCGCACTACCCATCTTGGAAGTAGGTCCGGGAATGGGCGTGCTCACACAGTTCCTTGTCAAAAAAGAGCGACCGGTCAAGGTAGTAGAACTGGACTATGAATCGGTAGCCTATCTGCGCACAGAATATCCGTCGCTCGAAGATCACATCATCGAAGATGACTTTCTAAAGATGAACCTTCCACGATTGTTCGACGGAAATCCCTTCGTGCTGACTGGAAACTATCCGTACAACATCTCCAGCCAGATATTCTTCAAGATGCTCGACAACAAAGACCTTGTGCCTTGCTGCACGGGGATGATTCAAAAAGAAGTGGCGCAACGCATCGCTGCCGGACCGGGAAGCAAGACCTACGGAATATTGAGCGTACTGATACAAGCTTGGTACAACGTAGAATATTTGTTTACGGTAGAGCCTGAAGTGTTTAATCCACCCCCCAAAGTAAAGAGCGCTGTGATACGGATGACCCGCAACGGCACCCTCAATCTGGGCTGCGACGAGAAACTGTTCAAGCAAGTGGTGAAAACCACCTTCAACCAGCGAAGAAAGATGTTGCGGAACTCCATCAAACCCATCTTGGGCGAAGATTGCCCGCTGACAGAAGACCTCTTGTTCAACAAACGCCCGGAACAGTTGTCGGTGCAGCAGTTCATTGACCTGACAAATGCCGTAGAAAAAGTCTTGGCAGGACGAAGTCCCCTAAAAACAGACGAATAACTCTCTAGATTCAACGCTTAACCGGAAAGAATGTGAACGACGAATTTATTGATAACATAAAGCAACTGATTGAGCTCAAAGAAGCCGAACAGGTTAAAGCACTGCTCACCGACCTCCATCCGGCCGATATAGCCGAACTATGCAACGAACTGAATCCGGAAGAAGCCCGATTTGTCTACTTGCTGCTAGGAAACGAAGTCGCCGCAGACGTACTTGTAGAAGTAGACGAAGACGTCCGCAAAGAATTTCTTGATATATTGCCCTCCGAAACCATCGCCAAACGCTTTGTGGACTACATGGATACGGATGATGCCGTAGACTTGATGCGCGAACTCGACGAGGAGAAACAAGAAGAAGTGCTCTCCCATATTGAAGACATCGAACAGGCAGGCGACATCGTCGACCTCTTGAAATACGACGAAGATACCGCCGGCGGATTGATGGGCACAGAGATGGTGGTAGTCAACGAGAACTGGAGTATGCCGGAATGTCTGAAAGAAATGCGCCAGCAAGCCGAAGAGTTGGACGATATCTACTACGTCTACGTGATAGACGACGAAGAGAGGCTGCGCGGCATCTTCCCGCTGAAAAAGATGATCACCTCCCCTTCTATATCGAAAGTAAAGCATGTGATGCAAAAAGACCCCACCTCGGTGCATGTGGACACCCCCTTGGACGACGTGGCGCAAACTATCGAGAAGTATGACTTGGTGGCAGTGCCGGTTGTAGACAGCATCGGTCGGCTGGTGGGACAAATCACGGTAGACGACGTTATGGACGAAATCCGCGAACAGTCCGAGCGCGACTATCAGTTGGCATCCGGTCTTTCGCAAGACGTAGAAACAGATGACAACGTGCTCCGTCAGACCACAGCCCGCCTCCCTTGGCTCATCATCGGCATGCTGGGCGGAATAGGCAACTCCATGATATTAGGTAATTTCGACACCACCTTTCTGGCTCACCCCGAAATGGCGCTCTACATCCCACTTATTGGCGGTACAGGTGGAAACGTAGGAACTCAATCGTCCGCTTTGATTGTACAAGGCTTGGCTAACAGTTCGCTCGACACCAAAGACACCTACAAGCAAGTGGCCAAAGAAGCCGTTGTGGCATTAATCAACGCCACGATTATCTCCTTATTAGTATATACCTATAATTTCATCCGGTTCGGAGCTACGGCTACTGTTACCTATTCCGTATCCATTAGCTTGTTTGCCGTAGTCATGTTTGCTTCAATTTTCGGAACGCTCGTCCCCATGACACTCGAAAAGATGAAAATAGACCCCGCCATAGCGACCGGACCCTTTATTGCCATCACAAATGACATCATTGGCATGATGCTTTACATGGGAATTACCGTCTTATTGTCCTAATTTAGAGTAAAAGAAAAAAAATAGACGAAATTAGTATGAAGTAAACGTTTTATTTCATTAATTTGTGATTCAAAACTTAAGTATACGATGATGGACTCTCATGACACTAATCAACCTTTGAATCCAGGGGAATTAGAAGAAGCAAAGAAAATGGCTGAGGTTTCTGACATAATAGCAGAAACTCCGGCTGAAAAAACGGATGTTGAAAAGCAACCCGAAGCAACACAACGCCCGGCAAATAAAGAAGAAGTGCTGGACCGGTTGAAAAAACTGACTGAAGATGCTGACAATGCCGGCAAGCAAGAACTCGACAGTTTAAAGCAAACCTTCTACAAGTTACACAATGCCGAACTGGAAGCAGCGAAGAGACTATTCGTTGACAATGGTGGCGCGGAAGATGACTACGTTCCTCAACCCGATGCCATTGAAGAAGAATTCAAGCACCTCATGACCGCCATCAAAGAAAAGCGGAACGTGCAAGTAGCCGAACAGGAACGCCAGAAAGAAGAAAATCTGCAGATAAAGCTCTCTATCATAGAAGAGCTGAAAGAGTTGGTGGAATCATCAGATGACACCGGAAAATCATACACCGAGTTCAAAAAGTTGCAGCAACAATGGAACGAAACCAAACTGGTTCCGCAAGCCAAAATAAACGAACTCTGGAAGAACTACCAACTCTATGTAGAGAAGTTCTATGATATCTTGAAGCTGAATAATGAGTTCCGCGAATATGACTTTAAGAAAAATCTGGAGATAAAGACCCATCTTTGCGAAGCTGCCGAGAAGTTGGCGGAAGAGGATGATGTGGTATCCGCCTTCCACCAACTTCAGAAGTTGCACCAAGAATTCCGCGATACGGGTCCCGTTGCCAAAGATTTGCGTGACGAAATCTGGAATCGGTTCAAAGCAGCTTCTACCGCTGTCAACCGTCGCCATCAGCAACACTTCGAAGCACTGAAAGAAACGGAACAAGGTAACTTGGACCAAAAGACCGTAATTTGCGAAATCGTTGAAACCATTGAATTTGAGACACTGAAAACATTCAATGCGTGGGAAACCAAAACACAGGAAGTGATCGCTCTGCAAAACAAATGGAAAAGCATCGGTTTTGCTCCGCAAAAGATGAATGTGAAGATCTTCGAACGCTTCCGTAAGGCTTGCGACGAGTTCTTTAAACGTAAAGGAGAGTTCTTCAAATCGCTCAAAGAGGGTATGAACGAAAACCTCGAACAGAAAAAAGCCTTGTGCGAAAAAGCCGAAGCGCTAAAAGACAATACGGATTGGAAAGAGACCGCCGAGGCTCTCACCAAACTCCAACGAGAATGGAAAACCATCGGTCCGGTATCGAAGAAATACTCGGATACCATCTGGCAACGCTTCATCACTGCCTGCGACTACTTCTTTGAGCAGAAGAACAAGGCGACTTCGTCGCAGCGTTCGGTAGAGATAGAAAATATGGACAAGAAAAAAGCCATCATCAGTCAGCTTGCTGCTATTGAGGAATCAATGAACGCCGAAGAAGCAGGCAAACTGGTTCGCGAACTGATGAAGGAATGGAATACCATTGGACACGTCCCGTTCAAAGAAAAAGACAAACTGTACAAACAATTTCATGGACTTGTGGACCAACTCTTCGACCGCCTCAATATCAGCGCATCGAATAAAAAGTTAAGTAACTTCAAGTCGAACGTTAGCAGCATTCAGGGCGGAGGCTCCTCTCTGTACAGAGAACGCGAGAAGTTGTTGCGCGCCTATGAACTTACCAAGAGTGAGTTGCAGACGTATGAGAACAACATCGGATTCCTGACCTCCGCTTCAAAGAAAGGCAACAGTTTGATGACTGAAATAAACCGGAAGGTAGAAAAATTGAAAGCAGACTTGGACTTGATTTTGCAAAAGATTAAAGTCATTGATGAATCAACAAAAGAAGAATAAGCCGCTGTAGTTTAGAAACAGGGCGCCATCAAGTGAGTGTCTTTATGTGTACGCGTTGTCCGTGTACACATAAAGGCACTCTTTTTTGTACTGGATGAGAGCGTAGAAA
>JAVVVS010000075.1:0-7639 GCA_036652495.1 Bacteroides sp. | reverse complement strand
ATCGTTTGTACCCCCCACTTCACTGTCTACTGTTCCTGTCCCGCTTCGCTCTATATGCCATCTCAGATAGTAGGCATTGCCTTTTCCCTTTCGCTTTAAAGCATAAATAGAGTGAGTAACTCCTTTTTGAAGTATGCCTGCCTCTCTTCTTACTCCTACATAATCAGAATGACTGTTTACTTCTGGATCATTATCAACCCCTCTTAGGTAAGTGTTGCCACTTATGCCAGAGAAAGTGATATTTCCCGCAGCATCTGTTGCTGGAATAATTAGCTTGAACTCATCCGATGTGGGCAGGCGCCAGCCTTTGGGGCAGGGCTGTTTTTCAGGCGTCGGCCAAGTGAAACCAGACGTATTAACAGCCCAATCAGTAATGTCATCTCTACTGTAGAAGTTAAAGAAAGAAACGTTGTCTGCTATATCTATTGGGTCTGTAGCGATACTATTCGTTGGCCACTCGCTTACAGGTGCCTGGTCCATCTTCCCCGGTATGAAGGGAAAAGGTCTGGCTGCATCAATATGAGTTGATCCAGCAGAGGGTGCATACCACACAGAAGGAGAGGCGCTTGTATCTTCTTTTGGCTTTATATAGTACGGAATATTCCTTCCAAACTGATAATAATATCCGCGGCTGTCTTCCCAAGCTTGGTCACCGGCAGTAGGGTCTCCGCTGGTGGCACCGAGATTACGGTCCATCCAGGTGATGCCGCCAATGGTGACGGAAGCGCTCACTTGCGTATCTGTCTTGATGTCCTCGGACTCTATCCAGTCGTAGGCACGTGGCACGATGCTGACCACTAAGGAACTTCCCGTGAGGGTGATTATCAGGTCGTATTCGCGGTTGCTCTCGAAGGGAAAAGGGACTTCTTTCGTAGTGCCGCTGGCATCAGCGCTGAGCGTGGAGAGAATAGGGATCTCCATATAATTGTCAGAAGTATTAGTTTCTTTAAAATATTTCACTCCAATGGTTAACGCATCCTTATCTGTGCTAGCATTGCTTTCTTTAGTAGGAAATACTAGCAAAGAAGATTTTTCACCGGATACCACTGGCATCATCGTAGTAGTCACCTCTTGCATATATGAAGGTGAAGTATAGTTCCACATTCGAATACTTTTTTTGTTCCTCGTCTGACTTCCAAAGTCAAACTTCCCCGTTTGCAAGTTAAAGCTCCCACTTGGGTAATCTTTAATATAGATTTCATCCAAATAAATAGTGCTGTTGACATCCATCTGTTTTACAACAAACAGATTCAGCTTTGCCATCACATGCTTGAAAGGCAGATCAATAACACCGGCATTCTTGCAAGTCTGATTCTCTTTCTTTGCCCAAAGAGCGTCGGTAGGTTCAGTAGAAAGATAGCCATTGTTGTCTGTATTGTATGTAAACGTATAAGCCGGTTCCTTCGTCAGTTCATTCACCTGTAGCGTAATAGCATTAGCTGTTCCATCCGTCATGGCATAGAAATCAAGCTCCTTACCGCCAAACGTATGAGCGGCGATGCCACCTATATGTCCAGCCGTTTCTGTACCTGTCACTGCTCCGAATGCGGCATCCGCTTGGAGGTAGTTCTTCATAAATCCGTTCGCACTCGTTATGGCATAGAGTTGATACTTCGTTCCTTCAACAAACGTGCTGCCCTCACCGGCACGGGTGAAAGCGCCCCTTTTTGAACTTAAACAAAAGGAATCATCGCCTGTAGAGGGGTCGATATTGAATGCCGAGTCTGGAGCGCAGGAAGTGAGGGCAAGCGCTAGCAGCACAAAGGTAGAGAGAAAGGTAAAAGAGTTCTTTTTCATCGGATTGCTGTGCTATTAGGGGTTTACGGGAATGTAAATCAAACCACCCTTTTCCCAAGCTACTTGCTGGGCCTGAAGGGTAAAAGAATCTTGCTTGATGTGGAAGATAACTGTATAAGCTTCGCCGGGCTTGACGTTGGTAGCCGTCGTGGCTCCATCGTCTTGCTTAAGCTGTACGTTCAAGGTAGAAGAGATTTCTTTCGTCTCCGTACTGTTGATGAGGCTGGTGCTGGCTGCCAAAATGATGTTGGTGAGCACCCCGTTGCTAGCAGCGGGCA
Source organism: Bacteroides sp. (assembly GCA_036652495.1). Classification (GTDB taxonomy): domain Bacteria; phylum Bacteroidota; class Bacteroidia; order Bacteroidales; family Bacteroidaceae; genus Bacteroides. The sequence continues at coordinate 5,564 of JAVVVS010000075.1, read as the reverse complement.
ACCGTAAGTAGCAAGTGCCTACTTCTACCGTTTCGGTATTTACGATGATGCCGGGATGGGTGAGTGTCAAAACGGTGCCGGTTGTTGACGAATCATCACTGGTGACATACTTCTTGTCAGAATCGCTGTACGTCCATTGCGTAGCTAGATAAGTGTACGGCACGGTCACCTGGATGTTTCTCACATTGCGGCTGCCCACCATGGTTTTGTCCCGATGGGCATAAAAGGTAACTTTGGTCAAGGTATGGGCAAAAGTCATCTTGTCTGTGAACGGATGGAACATGCTTCCTTGGATGGTGTTAGAGGCACATACGTCTATCGTGCCTGGAGCAGTGCCCGAAGGCAGGGACAGCGTCTTATCATCAGTTGACATACTTAAGTGGGCAGGAGAGAATCCCGTAGCAGAGGCATTCGTTCCATCCGCGGGATAAAGCTCATGGGTGTCGTATTCTTCTGTGCTATTCAAATCGGGCACTGTAAAGCGGTATTTGTTATTCGTATTTAATTCCCAGAAGACCAGCATACCCGTTACCGCCTCTGTAGAGGTACTTCCGCTATCTCCTCCCCCGCGGGAGAAAGACACTTCCATGGTGCTCTTCGTTGCCTTGGGGGTGTCATCCGGGTTGCAGGCGCTGGCAAGCAGAGCGAGGGTGACAAAGAGCAGGCAGCTGAGGGTCTTTCTAAATTGTTTCATACGTTCGTTTTTCTTTCTAATTAGCGGTATCTATATCTATGTTTGTTTGTCCTTTTAAAGTCCATGGTTGGATGGCAGTGCTCACCTTCATAGTGTTCGCTTTCAGCGGAGCGGAGAAAGAGCCTATATTCACTTGATAATAAGTATTTCGACGCAATACAGAGTTTGTGGAACTAAATACGGTAGGCGAATCCACAAAGGTTTCATAATAAATCCAACCGCCCGTATGCTCAATGAAATCGGAGACTGGAACGGTCTTGCTGAGTGTGCTTTTGTAATAAGTTACGCCTGCATTCGCAGAACTAAAGCATCTCTTCACCTGTTCTCCTTCCGCCTTTTTATACGTATAGAAAGTGCCGTACGTCAACTGCTGGCTTGCCGCATCTTCCGTCAAAGCATCCGTGGCGCTGTCTATGTATTTGGGTGTAAACTTCACCGCTATTCTTAGGTAGGTCATCACTTTTTTAATCTCTACCAGATTAGCCGATTCAGTGTTGAGTGTATTTTCCAAGCAATAGAGACCATCGGTGTACAACGCTTCGCCGCCTTTCGATATTGCAACAGTTCCTGCTTGGACATCAGCATCTGTTGCACCACAAAAGAAGTCTGTGTCTATTCCCGAAGTTAGGTTCGGATTCGGGTCTGCTTGCTCTGCTTGCTCAAAAAGAAAGAACTTCTTGTTCGTTGTGTTGAGTACATAATGAATATTCGCTAGCTGGATGTATCCAGATCCGTCATCTACAACGGCATGCGTAGCATCGCTTGCTATAGGGGTGACCGTCAGCAGCACCTTGCTCATCACCCGCTTCAAATCTACTCCGATATAGACTTTTTTGCCCGCAGCAATGGAGATGGACCCTGTTCCGTCGGAGCTCTTTGCTTTACCGGTCATCAAGAAGCCAGTAGCAGCATTCGTTAGGTCAGTAATCTTGCTGATGTTCATCTCCGGGCTTGATGGAGTGACAGTAGTCACGCTATTTATTTGTTCATCCGTCATATTTGCAGCTACATAGATGACCTTGTCCCCTTCGGTAGTGACCACCTTCACCGTGACGTAGTTTAAATTGGTCAGTTCGGCTTTTTCCACACTGACTTTCGTCAGGTTGTTTGCATTGTTACTGCCTACAATAAACAGCGTCAACCTATTAACCGCGTCTTCCGTTGTTGTGCCCTGCTGCTGTTCTACGGGAGTGCGGGTAAAAGGCAGCCCTCCCATGGTCAGTGTAAGCGTCAGCGTAGCCTGCACCCTAGCCTCTCCGGCAGGAGAAGGAGGCAAGGCTTCCGGGCTGCATCCCGAGAGACAGAGCCAAAGAGCCAGCGACACGATGCGCAGATAAGATAGTAGGGAAGACGTTGTTTTCATTCTCTTGTTTTTTGTATTATAGTCCGGTGTCGTTTAGCCGGATGGTCCATCCGTTGATGACGATGGTGGTGTTGAGCCACGTATCCCGTTCGTCAAGGAAGAAAGTCATGGCATATTCGTCTTGGCGGTCGAGGTACTCTTGGTCTTCTATCACATGCTCGTAGCTTTTGGTGAGCAGGAGGTAGTCGATGAGAGGGATAGCCAGCACTGTCTTTCCGGTCTCTTTGTTGGTGATGTGCAAGATAGAATGCTTGTTCGCAATGAGTCGCGCCGTGGTGATTTGCGCTACGGCTACGCTGGTTACCTCCTTGCTTCCGTCGGCGCGGGTGCGGGTGTTCACGGTGCCTGAACTGCGATAGAAGGGCAGATACTTCAGCATGTCGTCTTTGAGCAACTGGTTATGATAGTCCATCCATCCGTTATCATCGGTGATGGAGAAGTTGAACTGGTCCACGTCAATGGGTTTGTCGCCCACTTGTTGGAGCACGATGCGGATGTTGTTGGTGTTTTTAGTGAGTGAGAGGGTAGCCACCTGTTGTCGCCCGCCTGTGCGTGTGAACGTCGTCTGTTGGCTTTCGGCATGCCAGAGGGGAGAAAGTTTGTAGTTATCGCCCGGCACCACGTAGGCTCCGTCGGGCGTGCGCTGGTCAAGCAGTCGTTTGGTTTTCACGCTCAGCTCATCAATATCGGACACGCCCTGTGTCATCAAAGGAACGGCGAATGACTTCTCGCTCACGCCCGCCCACGCCACAAGGTGATAGACGCCCGGGTCTACATCTATCTTCATGGTGTATCCCTCGGCTTTGAGTGGTTCACCTTCTTCGGTGCGCTGGTAGACAAACTTCCCGTTTTTGTCGAAAGCATAGAGGGTGATAGTGTTTACCTCATTGGCAAAAGCATTGGCGTACTTCATGTTGTAGTCGTATTTAAACTTCACACGGTATTCGACGGTGCAATCGCCCTCATCAAAGTCGAGGATGCTATTGCAGGATGCCATGGCACCGGCGAATACTGCTGAGCACAGTAGTAGGATTGCTTTTTGCTTCAAAATAAATACAAATCGTTTCATACTTCTTGTTTAAGAATAGAGGTTCGACTATTGTTTGTTCTGTAATAGCGCAGAAAAAAAAAAGAATACTAGCCCCCTCCACACAATAGGGGGGGGAGAAGGAAGGGGGCTAGTAAAAAAGAAAAGGAAAGGGGAAAAATTAAAGATGGATTTCGTTCGTACGAACCGTCCACTTCAATACTCTAATACCTACTTTCAGGTAAGCTGTGCCTGTAGGATCAGCATCCGGATCGTCAGGATCGATAGGATAAGGTGGGGTGACTGGGGCTGTTGTTTCTTCTTCTTGATTATCAGCAATGTCACCTGGAGTTTCCGGATTGCTTGCATCAGGGTCGTCTGTCCAATCAGCTGGTTTTCCCGGAGTTCCTGAAGTAGAAGAACCAATGCCTGCTACGTCTTGTATTGTCAATTTGTAAACGTTATTTCGCACGATGGCAAAGGTCATGGCAGACATCGGATCAGAGTCACCAGGACGATGTTTTATCCAATATTTGTAGTAGCAATAGCCACCTTTAAAATATTCAATACCATATTTAGCAAGTTCAGGTTGGTTTGTGGATATGTTGGCTAAATCGGCTTGATCTGTTGGCAAATTTAATTCGGCATGAGCTTTTGCTAGAGCAGCAAGTGTAGCATAGTAAGTATCGCCGTATCGATAAAAGTCTCCATTTGTACTTTGCTTACCTTCAGCTGTTATTGTTACCTTCCCTCTAAAGATAATGCCAGTAGTGAAGCCATTCAATTGTTTGTCAGCAGGCATAGTATTTTCCAGGCAATAGGCAAGAGTCTGTGCAGCGTTTGCCTTGCTATTTTCTAATTTTCTAAAGGGTACGTATTCATTGAATTTGCGGGAATATACTTTGCTATAACTATTAGATTCGGCGCTTGTCCAAAAGTCAGTTGCTGATGATGAACTATAGTTGAATTTAAGCGCCCATTGGTTCTCAATGACATAATTTGCATTTTCAGCACCGCCAATAGTAGTAGTAGTTCCGCCTGTCGCATTATTACCCTCTCCTACTCTTCTAAAGTTGAAAGCACTATTTCTGGTATTGATAATTTTGAATGCATCAAAAGCAACAGATATGCCATTATCTGCGCTACCAACATTGTAGGTGTTAATATCAGTACCAGTACCAGTAGTAAATACGATTTTAGCCGCAATACGCTCTACATTTACTGAAATATGCACGGGATTTGTTTCTGTATTTGTTACAACTATTTCAGTAGTTCCTACTGTATTAGCATTCGTCATCATAAAATGATCTTTTTTGCAATAGGCTCCTTTTGTTGTAGCTTCTGCTACTGTTACAGATGCTTCTGTAATTAACTTCTCAAAGTCTGCCAAAGCTGTACCAGACTTTCCATCTGCTGCTGCTACACTTAAATTTAGCGTATTTGCTGGATTAACGATAATATAAACTTTATAACTACCAGTCTTTACTTTAATAAGTTTTTTTGTCTGGTACTCAGTGGTATTTGCATCGTCATTTTTAGCAGGAGTAAAATCATCACGTTTTAATTCTTCCTTCTGCAATAGCCCCTTATTTTCTGCTGTCGCAGCATCAAATAAGCAAATCGTTACATTGGAAATCTCATTTTCATCCAGAGTACCTATTTCATCTTCATTTACTCTTGTCGCACTTCCGCTAGGCATTACAAAAGAGAAAGATGCATACGCTGTTTTCGCCTGTTCTTCGGTTTGTTTTCCCGAATTAGGGTCGTCAAGTTCGTCGGAGCATGCGGAGCATAGTGCTACGCAAGCTGCCATCGTTAAAATAAAACTTTTAATCTTCATGTTGTTGATTGATTTAAATTATTACTATTATCTATAATCGCTTCATTTCTTTTCCGTTTCGTTCCGGTGGTGCCGGGGAGCTTCTTTCTTTCCGACGAAGCAAAAGTAGAGGAAATGAAAAGAAAGTCAGTAGGGTATATTGCTCAATCTATTCGGCACATTCTGCAAAGTCATCATTCTCACCCGGGAATAAGGGTGTTTATTGCAAGGATGAATGTAATACCCCACAAATGGCAGTCCTGTCGCCCTGCGGCAACGGACAGGGGCATTTCATTCAAAAGCCTCACCACAGACGGTCTTTGTACACTGGCTAAAAAAAGACGTAGAAAAGCAGCCAGAAACAAGAAGCGTCAGAGGTCAAGGAGGAAACTCGGTGAGACTCCGTGTGACTCTCGGCAGACTATTCATCTTCTTCCGTCAAAAGATTCGTCATCCTTCGGCAGGAGATGATTCGTCTCTCGGCAGGAGATTTCAAAGAAAAGCAATTTGATTCCCCATAGAGAACACGGAGAACACAGAGGAGGAAAAAGAAAAACGCTGTGAAACTCCGTGTCCTCTGTGGTGAATAAAATCGTTCTGAAAAGGCGAAACATCCAAAGGGAAACACTATATTTGCATTCATCCTTTGTGAAAAAGAGAA
>JAVVVS010000074.1:0-7882 GCA_036652495.1 Bacteroides sp. | reverse complement strand
AATAACCGACTTCTTACCACAATACCGAGGATTAAACACTCTGTTTACTAACATTATAGACAGTGGTGCAGTTAGCTATGCCCAACAACAAAGAAATAAAGTATCGGTAAGTCGGGTGTAGTTTAAAAACGAAACACCCGACTTTACCTTTTAGGGTTAAAATCGGGTGTAAATCATGTAACTTATTGGTTTTCAATATTACTTGCGGAGAGGGAGGGATTCGAACCCCCGGAACCTTGCAGTTCAACGGTTTTCAAGACCGCCGCAATCGACCACTCTGCCACCTCTCCAGAAAACTTCTTTATCAGAAGGTCTTTTCGACTAAAGCGGTGCAAAGATACAAAGAGATTTTAAACATGCAAGCGTTTGTTGGAAAAAAGATAGTCTGCCGCCTTTCGCATACACGGCTTTAATAGGTGAAACGAACACCGGCTTGAATATTAAAATTGAAAGGGGTCTCCTTGCGAATGGTTTGCACATCGGAACCATCGTCGAAAAAGTAAGCTACACCGGGCTCCACATAGACTCCCAGATGTCGGGTTGCATTAATCTGCGCACCTAACGCTCCCATAAGAGAGAGTTGCAATGGCTTCACCGTTTTCTTACTGCCTGCCAGTTCGCCATAAACACATTTTTCTACAGCTCCGCCCGCAGAAACGTATAGGGTAAGAAGCTTCTGGTCTAAAAAGTTCCAATTTGCACGCACGGGGATGCCTATGTAATGCAGTTTCTGATCTTCCATCACACTTGTATTAGCCATCTTCACATCCGACGAAAGCAGTGTATAGGTCACTCCTGTTTCTACAGAGAAACCTTTCGACAGTCCCTTGCGTACAGAGATACCGAACGAAAGGGGTTGATGATGCTTCATATCGACTATAGATTGCTGCAAATAAGGGACTCCTTCTTTAAAAATAAGGGTTTGGTCGACAGGAATCTGAACAATGCCATTCGTTATGGGTGCATCTAGTTGATATTCGGTTCGACTAACGGTACTTACGTTTCCATTGCCCGAGAGGGTACCGGCATTACCCACCGATACTCCAACCGACCAATGTCCGCTTTTGGGCGTAGCGGGCGTTTCGGGCAAATGAAGCTTATCTCTGGCTGAGGGTTTACGCGGCTGCCTTGCTTGGGGATGCGTGGAAGGATCCTTGTGAGTGGAAAGATTTTCGGACGGTTGCTTGTCTGCTTGGTCTTCCTTTTGAAGCTCTATCGATTCGGATACAGCTATCTGTACCTGCCGGACGGAAGTAGCAGCTGGATTTGCCGGTTCCGCTTGAGCAAGGCGGGAAGCCGGCACAGAAGGTTGCGGCAATCGGTCGGGAACAGCGGCCATCGTCGGGATATTCGTCTGGCGTATTTCATCGGCAGCAGGTGTACCAAGAAAGTAAAGGCTGAGAGAAGTGCCCATCACCAACAGCACAGTTGCAGCCACCATCGCCCATCTGCGGTAGGGATATATTCTTTTTTCAACGGGCGGTATCAGTTCCTTCTCCAACCGTTCCCAGCCGGAAGCAGAGACAGGTTCGGCATAATCAGCTAGCTTCTCCTTCAGCTTTTCCATCCATTTTTCGTTTTCTTTCATCTCTTTTCTATCCGTTAGTCAGTAACCATTCTTTGACTTTTTTAGCCAATACGCCTTTAGCGCGGGACAGCTGCGAAGCCGAAGACTTTTCATTAATACCCAGCAATTGAGCTATTTCACGATGTGGCTTGTCTTCGAAAGTGTACAAGTTGAACACAGTACGATAGCCTTCGGGAAGCTCTTGAATGAATTGCATCAATACGGCTTGCGGAATAAGCTCTACGTCCGAAGCTTCGGGTTCATCCACCGCTTCGGGAGCCTCGTCTAATGCCACCGACTGACTCATCACGTCGTTCTTGCGCAGGTATTGCAAAGCGATGTTCACCATCACCTTGTCCATCCACGCCCGGAGCGAACCTTCGCCTCTCCAAGTGAACTTATCGAATGAGGCGAATATTTTCAAAAAGCCATCGTGCATCAAATCTTGTGCTGTCTCTCTATCACCTGCATAGCGAAGGCAAATGCCCAGCATCCGCCCGGCATATTGTTCATAGAGTGCTTTACGGGCGCGGTTTTCTCCACGCCTGCATCGTTCCGACAGTTCCCGTTCTTCCATTCTCCTTAACACGTGTTTATCTTTAAATGCAGCAAAGATAGAAATACTGCGCTAAGCCTACAATTGTTTGAACGCTTTTGTTTCTTTAACAGTTATTTATGCAGTGTTTTTTCCTCCTTGCGTTTTCCAAATAACGAGAGAATCTATTTCAGCTTTATAACTTTTAAAAACCGAAACAAACTCATGAAGAGATTAAGAATCATCCCATTAGCAATGATACTAGCGTTGCTTCCTTTCTTGCAATCTTGCTTGGAAGAGAGCAAAGTGGATTATCCCTGGCTAGCCATCAGCACCGTCAGAACAGTAGAAAACGTAGACAATGGTTACTACCTGGCTCTGGACAACGGATCGACCATGTATCCGGGAGACACCACTTTTGTACACGGCTACCCCATCGTGGACGGACAGCGGGCTTTTGTATACTTCAACTACTTGGACGAACCAAAAGCTGGTTACGATTACAACATCAAGGTGGGGCAGATCATCAACATCCTAACGAAAGACATTGTAGACTTGACTGGGGAGAATGCCGATAAGATTGGCGACGACCCAATAAACATCCTTGACCAATGGGTTTCACAAGGATATCTGAACATCAAGTATCAGCTGCTTGGCACGCGGAATACAAACAAGAAGCACTTCCTGAACTTGGTGCAAAACAAAATTTCGGGAAATGGGAAAGAGGACGGATATATCAGCCTCGAGTTCCGGCACAATGCCGAAGGCGACGTTCCTACAAACATTCAAGAGGGCTACGTCTCGTTCAAACTGAATAAAATAGCAGAGGAGATGAAAACGGCCAAAGGATTGAAAATCCGCCTGAACGCAATCAATAACGACGAAAAGTTCATCAAAATAGAATTAAAGAAATAGGTATCCATAGTGCAAGGGAAGGGGGCTACGTCTGTATAGACATAGCCCCCTTGTTTTTTTCCAATCAATCAGGGCAACCGTACCAAAGAAATAATCCTCTGCCGGGAGAGGAGCAATCTTCTACCGAAAGATAACGAATCTTTTGACGGAAGAAGGTGAATCTTCTGCCGAGGGTTAGCCCATCCTCTGCCGAAAGATAACGTCCCGCACGGCTGCTTGGTTAGGGCGGGAGGTTGCGCAACGGCAACGGCAGCTATTGTCACTAATGTTATAGTTGTTGTTTTCCTTTCTGTTTTCTTCTCTTCTTAGCGAGAAGAAGGGGAAAAAGGGTGCTTACTTTTTAGCCAGCACCAGCACCAAGCTTCCGCTAGCGTCATACAGTCCGATGCCACCACTTGCCAGTACATCGAAAGACTTCACTTCATTCAAAGCTTTCAGAATCTTGCCTTCCGTTTCCATTGCCGGACAAGCCATCATCGTGGTAGCCAAGGCGGGAAAGGCTATAGAGCGGGCATTGCTGCTGTCGATACTAAAATCGCCGTTCACTACGTTGCACCCGGCATTGCCGTGAACACGTTTCCTCTTTAAATCAAATTCAATAAATGGTTGAGTCTCCATGCCGGTGGCAACCGCCTCACCGTTCACTTCTGCCAGCAGCCAAGAGCCTTTCAAAGCAGACAGTTGCACATCGGCTGTTTTTTTAGCCAACATCAGTACAGGACGTTTTGCTGCATTGCACAAAGCCATGCGATTCTTTCCCATCTTTGCATAGCCTTTTACTTGCGCCAGCGCATTCAACACATTGCGTTCGAGCGTCATGTCGGGACACGCCATGCGAGTGCTGCCTATCGCGCCCAGATCAATGCTGCCCGCCTTGGCGTTGACATCAAACGAACCTATCAGGCGGTTGCACCCACTGTTGCCAAACACTTTCCCGGTAGTTGTGTCAAAACCTATGAAAGGAAGCTCTTGACCATTACCCGGAACAACGCTTGTTCCGTTGATTTCAACGATTGTCCACTCACCGCTCATCGATGGCAATGAAGCAACTTCTTTTGCCGAACGGCAGGATGACATCGCAAGCGCTGCACTTACGAGACAAATAGAAACAAATACTTTTTTCATTATTCGGTCTTGTTTAAGTTAAAAAAATCCGGGCAAATATATCAATAATAATAGAAAGTTCGTGCCTACTAGCGCTATTATCTGAAAATAATCCCGTATATTTGTTCCCATCAATGTGTTTTTAGTTTTTAATTCTAACTTTTTAAAATAGCAGATGGGTAGAGTTCTTATTATCGGCGCAGGCGGTGTAGGTACCGTTGTTGCGCACAAAGTGGCACAAAATGCCGATGTATTTACAGACATTATGATTGCCAGCCGCACCAAATCAAAATGTGACGACCTAGTGAAAGTCATTGGCAATCCTCATATAAAAACAGCCAAAGTCGATGCCGACAACGTAGCAGAGCTGGTAGCCCTGTTCAATGACTTCCGACCAGAAATGGTCATCAACGTAGCCCTCCCCTATCAAGACCTGACCATCATGGAAGCGTGTTTGCAAGCAGGAGTGAACTACTTGGACACCGCCAACTACGAGCCCAAAGACGAAGCACACTTTGAATACAGCTGGCAATGGGCGTATCACGAACGTTTCAAGGAAGCGGGACTGACGGCTATCTTGGGTTGTGGTTTCGATCCGGGAGTAAGCGGAGTGTACACCGCATTTGCTGCCAAACATTATTTCGACAAGATAGAGTATCTGGACATCGTGGACTGCAATGCAGGAAATCACCACAAAGCATTTGCCACTAACTTCAATCCCGAAATCAACATCCGCGAGATTACGCAGAACGGACGTTATTACGAAGACGGCAAATGGGTTACTACTGCCCCGCTCGAAATACACAAGGACCTGACGTACCCCAACATTGGCGCACGCGACTCTTACCTGCTGTATCATGAAGAGCTGGAATCGCTGGTGAAACACTATCCCAGCATCAAACGCGCCCGCTTCTGGATGACCTTCGGACAAGAATACTTAACGCATCTGCGGGTGATTCAAAACATCGGCATGGCACGTATCGACGAGATAGATTACAACGGCATGAAGATTGTTCCGTTGCAATTCCTCAAAGCCGTTCTTCCCAATCCGCAAGATTTAGGCGAAAACTACCAAGGAGAAACCTCTATCGGCTGCCGCATCCGCGGAGTGAAAGAGGGCAAGGAGCGCACTTACTACGTATACAATAACTGCAGCCACGAAGCAGCCTACAAAGAGACAGGCATGCAGGGCGTGAGCTATACCACCGGCGTTCCCGCCATGATTGGCGCACTGATGTTCTTTAAAGGAGAATGGAAACGCCCGGGCGTAAACAATGTGGAAGAGTTCAATCCCGACCCATTTATGGAACAACTCAACAAGCAAGGTCTGCCTTGGCACGAAGAGCTGGACAAAGACTTGGAACTCTAAGCCCCTACTTATTTTCAGATTGTATCCATCCAAAACTTAAAAGTTATGGCAAATAAAGACGAACTTAATTTTGAAACAGACAACAATATGGCATCAAGCGAGAAATTAAAGGCTTTACAGGCCGCCATGGACAAGATAGAAAAAAGCTTCGGCAAAGGCTCTATCATGAAAATGGGTGACGAAGTGGTAGAACAAATGGAAGTCATTCCTACCGGTTCTATCGGTCTTAACGCTGCGTTAGGCGTAGGCGGTTATCCCCGTGGTAGAATAGTTGAAATCTACGGACCGGAATCTTCCGGTAAAACAACACTGGCTATTCATGCCATTGCCCAAGCACAGAAGGCGGGCGGCATTGCCGCTTTCATCGATGCCGAGCATGCCTTCGACCGCTTCTATGCCGAAAAGCTAGGAGTAGACGTCGACAACCTCTTTATCTCCCAACCCGATAACGGCGAGCAAGCATTGGAGATAGCCGAGCAACTGATCCGCTCGTCCGCTATTGATATTATTGTGATTGACTCTGTAGCCGCACTTACTCCGAAAGCGGAGATTGAAGGCGATATGGGCGACAATAAAGTTGGATTGCATGCACGCCTGATGTCCCAAGCCTTGCGCAAGCTCACCGGAACAGTGAGCAAGACGCGCACCACTTGCATCTTCATCAACCAACTCCGCGAAAAAATCGGAGTAATGTTTGGTAGCCCAGAGACTACTACAGGTGGCAATGCACTGAAGTTCTACGCTTCTGTACGCTTGGACATCCGCGGGTCGCAACAGCTCAAAGACGGCGAAGAAGTCATCGGCAAGCAAACCAAAGTCAAAGTGGTGAAGAACAAAGTAGCCCCTCCCTTCCGTAAAGCCGAATTTGACATCATGTTTGGCGAAGGCATCTCACGGGCAGGCGAAATCGTTGACCTGGGTGCCGACATGAACATCATCAAGAAGAGCGGTTCGTGGTACAGCTACAATGAAACGAAACTGGGACAAGGTCGCGATGCTGCCAAGCAATGCATGAAAGACAATCCCGAACTAGCCGACGAGCTGGAAGCGCTAATCTTTGAAGGGCTGAAAAAGCCGGCTGCCGCAAGCACAAAGAAGTAAAGACACGCACCTCCGCCCTTACAAAAAGAGCACGCAGATAAAACTGATTGAGTCTCATCTGCGTGCTTTCTTTTTTTCTCTTTTCGTGCTTCGTTAAAACCAATAGATATAAGCCAACGTGCTGCAACTGATAATAATCCACAACAGCACCCCTTGAACCAATGGTTTGATTCCGACCGCCTTGAGCACATCTCTAGACAACGACGCCCCAATAAAGAACAGCGTAATAGTCAACGTTTTGCGGGCAAATCCGTTGATAGTATTGCCGACCAACGCTCCTGTCTCGGTTGTTCCCAACACATAAGTGTTCACCACCATCGCTAAGACAAAGAAGAAGATAAACCAAGGGATGTTAATCTTTTTACCCTTGCTCTTAAAGAGGAAAGAAGTGACAAATGCCAACGGAATAATCCACAACGCACGCGTCAGCTTGATCGTAGTAGCCACTCGCAACGCCTCTTCACCGTAAGCTTGCCCAGCACCCACCACCGAACTGGTATCGTGTATCGCAATCGCCGCCCACGTACCGAACTCATGCTGGCTCATGTTCAGCGCATGCCCAATAGCCGGAAAAATAAAAAGAGCAATGGCATTAAGCACAAAGATGGTACCCAGCGCCACAGACATTTCGCTGTCTTTTGCATTCAACACAGGACCTACGGCAGCAATAGCGCTACCGCCACAAATGGCAGTACCCGAACTGATGAGGTAAGATGTATCGCGATCTACCTTCAGCACCTTACGTCCAATGACCCAGCCCAGCAGCATCGTTCCTACCACAGAGATGACAGTGAACTCCATACCTTCCCTGCCCGAAGCCAAAGCTGCTTGGATGTTCATGCCGAAACCCAGCCCGACTACGGAATACTGTAACAGATATTTAGAAACTCTCTTATTGAATTTGGGATGCGCTTGCCCGCAAACCATTGCAAATGCCAGCCCAATAAACAATGCCACGGGAGGAGTAACCCACGAAGATAACCACTGCGCACCAGGAATATAATCTAACAACATGAAAAAACTCAAAACAACCAACAGCGTCACATAGACTGCCTTGTTATGCTTCTGCAACCATTCTAAAAATAAAATCATACAATTAATTTATTAATTTGTTTCCGACTGCAAAAGTACGGCTTCTACTTTACATATACTAATCGTTTCTTCTTATACGTTATAACCGTTGGTTATACAGAGCAGCCGCACGATCTTTTCAAACCGCCAATAAATCAACTCCCGCAAGTTCTATTTATCGTTCAACAAGCGTTCGCTTTTTTGCAAACCATTTAAAAGG
>JAVVVS010000073.1:2073-7906 GCA_036652495.1 Bacteroides sp. | reverse complement strand
TCTTTTTTCAAAACAAGTAACGTCTTTTTTTATGCCAACCGTGTTTTCCGAAAAAGCAGAAAACCGCCCTATTTACACCACCTATGCTTTGCCGAATTCGAAAGAAAGCTTACCTTTGCCAAAGAATTCACGTCTACTGAGACGTGAATATAAAACGACGGAAACATAGAACATTCATTTTAAAACAAATAATTGATTATGAAAAGATTTACTTTCCTTCTTCTTCTCTTTTTCTGTTTTAGCGCCTACTGCGCAGCACAAAACACGTATACCGAAGTAGTGTACCTTAAAAACGGCAGCATCATCCGCGGAGTGGTGATAGAACAGGTGCCCAATGTTTCACTTAAAATAAAAACAGCAGACGGGAGCGTATTTGCCTACCCCATGACGGAAATAGAAAGAATCGCCAAAGAAGAAGCCACAACAAACAACCGATACCGTGCCAATCTGAAAAACAGAAAGGGATACAGAGGATACAAGGGCTTTGTAGATGCCGGCTACCAGTTCGACGTAAGCGATTGCAACGCTAGTTCACTACAGGTATCAACCACACACGGCTACCAATGCAACGATTATATTTTTGTAGGCGCCGGCTTAGGGCTGTCCTATTTCAACGATGCAGAAGCGGTAGCTATCCCCTTCTTTGCCAACCTGCACGCCAATCTGACGAAAAAAGAAATTGCTCCCTTTGCCGACGTCAAAGCCGGCTATTCGGCAGGCGACGTGGATGGCCTCTACATAGCTTTGGGCTTAGGCGTACGTTTTGCCCTACAAGGGACGAAAGCCATCAATCTGAGGTTAGAATATGTAGCTCAAGGTTACAACGAGAATTATGAAATTGATTATGGCAACGGTCACATGTCCTATGCTGACAGCGAAACGTTCAGCAGCTTCGGGTTCAAAGTAGGCTTTGAGTTTTAAAAACGAAATATTTTCGTCACATCGCCCCAGCGCTTCCGGTTTTTTTCGTACTTTTACACCTTGTTGGAGAAGAAACGCCTTTCTGACCCCTTGTGAAAAGAAAAAGAAAAAAACAATATATAAAATGAACCACAAATGGAATTATCAACCCATTACACCAGAGCAGGCAGAGACAAGCCGGGCATTAGCCCAAGAATTGGGCATTAGCCCCATTCTGAGCGGATTGTTGGTGCAAAGAGGAATCGTCAGGGCGGCCGAAGCCCGTAAATTCTTCCGACCACAGTTGCCCGATTTGCACGACCCGTTTCTCATGAAGGACATGGACCGCGCCGTCGAACGCCTTAATCTGGCGATGGGAAAGAAAGAACGAATGCTGATTTATGGAGATTATGACGTAGACGGAACCACAGCTGTGGCACTGGTCTACAAGTTTATCCAGCAGTTCTATTCGAACTTAGATTATTACATCCCCGACCGCTACAACGAAGGGTACGGGATTTCAGCCAAAGGAATTGACTATGCCGCGTCAACAGGCGTAAAACTCATTATCGTGCTCGACTGCGGCATCAAAGCGGTGGAGGAGATTGCTTATGCCAAAGAAAAAGGCATCGACTTCATCATCTGCGACCACCACGTACCGGACGCCATTCTGCCGGACGCCGTAGCCATCCTCAATGCCAAGCGTACAGACAACACTTATCCCTACACGCACCTTTCCGGCTGCGGTGTTGGCTTCAAGTTCATGCAAGCATTTGCCTCGAGCAACGGCATCGACTTCCATCACCTCATCCCGCTGCTCGACCTCGTGGCGGTTAGCATCGCTTCGGACATCGTGCCCATCATGGGCGAAAACCGCATCTTGGCACATCACGGGTTAAAACAGCTCAACAGCAATCCCAGCACCGGGATGAAGGCTATTATCGACGTCTGCGGGCTGACGGAAAAAGAAATCACCGTGAGCGACATCGTCTTTAAAATAGGACCCCGCATCAATGCCTCCGGACGGATACAGAACGGAAAGAAAGCCGTCGACCTGCTTACAGAGAAAGACCTGTCCGCTGCCATCGAAAAGGCGAAGGAAATAAACTTGTACAACGAAACGCGCAAGGACCTCGACAAAAGCATGACGGAAGAAGCAAACACGATTGTGAATAACCTTGACGGACTGGCAAGCCGCCGATCCATCGTTATCTACAACGAGGACTGGCACAAAGGCGTCATCGGCATCGTAGCCTCCCGCTTGACGGAACTCTACTACCGCCCCGCTGTGGTGCTGACACGCACGGACGACATGGCAACCGGTTCGGCACGCTCCGTTTCGGGTTTCGACGTGTACAAAGCCATCGAAAGCTGCCGTGACTTGCTCGAAAACTTCGGCGGACATACCTACGCCGCCGGACTGTCGATGAAAGTGGAGAATGTGCCCGCATTCACCGAACGCTTCGAAGCATTTGTCTCCGAACATATCTTGCCCGAACAGACCAACCCCGTGATTGATATTGATGCGGAAATAGACTTTCAGGACATCTCTTCCAAATTCTATAGCGATTTGAAGAAGTTCAATCCCTTCGGACCGGACAATCAGAAACCTCTCTTCTGCACACACCACGTTTACGACTACGGCACCAGCAAAGTAGTGGGGCGCGACCAAGAACATATCAAGCTGGAACTGGTGGACAACAACTCGAACAACGTAATGAACGGCATCGCCTTCGGACAAAGTTCGCACGTGCGTTACATCAAAACCAAACGCTCGTTCGACATCTGCTACACCATCGAAGAAAACACGCACAAACGCAACGAAGTGCAACTGCAGATAGAAGACATCGAGCCGATAGAATGACCTACCAAGAGATACTCAAACAATACTGGGGATACGATGCCTTCCGCGACTTGCAGGAAGACATCATCACCAGCATTGGCGAGGGACGGGACACGCTGGGACTAATGCCCACAGGTGGCGGCAAGTCCATCACCTTCCAAGTTCCCGCACTCGCCCAGCCGGGACTGTGTATCGTTATCACGCCACTCATCGCACTGATGAAAGACCAGGTGCAAAACCTCCGCAGCCGCGGCATCAAAGCGGCAGCCATCTACTCGGGCATGAAGCGGCAGGAAATTATCATCGCACTGGAAAACTGCATCTTCGGCCATTACAAATTCCTCTATATCTCACCCGAACGACTGGACACGGACATCTTCCGCGCCAAACTACGCGCCATGAAGGTAAACATGATCACCGTGGACGAAAGCCATTGCATCTCGCAATGGGGATACGACTTCCGCCCCGCTTACCTCAAGATTGCCGACATCCGGGAGCTGCTGCCCGGAGTGCCCGTGCTAGCACTGACGGCTACCGCCACAACGGAAGTGGTGAAAGACATCCAAGCACGCCTACACTTCGGCAAAGAAAACGTCTTCCGCATGAGTTTCGAACGGAAGAACCTGGCATACATCGTCCGCAACACCGAGAATAAAGAGAAAGAACTGATCCACATCCTCCTACGGATGCCGGGAAGCGCCATCGTCTACGTCCGCAGCCGGAAACGCACCAAAGACACCACCGAACTGCTGACAAAAGAAGGCATCACCGCAGACTTCTATCATGCAGGGCTGGACAATGCCGTGAAAGACCTCCGCCAGAAACGTTGGCAAAGCGGCGAATGCCGCGTGATTGTAGCAACCAATGCTTTCGGCATGGGCATCGACAAACCCGACGTTCGCATAGTGATTCATCTCGACCTGCCCGACTCGCTCGAAGCATACTTTCAGGAAGCCGGACGTGCCGGACGCGACGGGGAGAAAGCGTACGCCGTCATCCTCTATGCCAAATCGGACAAGACCACCCTGCACCAACGCGTGCCCGACACCTTCCCCGACAAAGAATACATCAAGCAGGTGTACGAACATCTGCAATACTACTATCAGATGGCAATGGGCGACGGGCTGGCATGCGTCAAAGAGTTCAACCTCGAAGAGTTCTGCCACAAGTTCAAATACTTCCCCGTACCGGCACACAACGCGTTGAAGATACTCACCCAAGCAGGCTACATCGAATATACCGACGAGCAAGACAACGCCTCGCGCATCCTTTTCGTGCTCCGGCGGGAGGAGCTGTACAAGCTGAGGGAAATGGGCACAGAGACGGAGACACTGATACAAACCATCCTACGCTCCTACACCGGGCTTTTCACCGACTACGCCTACATCAGCGAAACCGCTTTGGCGCTGCACACCGGTCTGCCCGTTGACCGCGTGTACACCCTTTTGAAGATGCTCTCCAAAAGGCACATCATCAGCTACATCCCGCACAAAAAGACTCCTTACATCATCTACACACGCCAACGGGTAGAGTTGCGCCACCTACATATCACCCACGCCGTGTACGAAGACCGCAAAAAACGCTACGAAACGCGCATCCAAGCGATGGTGGACTACGTCACTTCCGATACTGCCTGCCGCAGCCGAATGCTCCTCTACTACTTCGGCGAAAAGAACGTCAACAACTGCGGACAATGCGACAACTGCCTCAGCCACCGTTCCTCCCGCCACCTTACCACCGCCACCTTCGAACAGCTGAAAGCACAAGTTCTTGCCGTAGCAAGCGCCAGCCCCATCACCCCCGCCGACCTGGCAGGCAGCATCGAAGCTGAAAAAGAGACGCTGAACGAGGTCCTTCAGTTCCTGCTCCAAGAGGGGGAACTGAAGATGAAGGACGGAATGATTGGCGGGAAATAAAAGATTGAACTGCTAGACGGATATTTCGGGAGCCAACAAGCAGAAGTCTAAACAAGAATCACTACTTTTGCAGGCAGAACCAAAAAAAATAAAATAGACATGCCTAACTTCTTTAAATCTTTCTTTGCCGGAAAATCAGAGAACCCGGAAAGTGAAAAACAGAAAAACGATAAAAAGAACTTCGAAATCTTCAAATACGACGGACTGCGCGCTCAACGCATGGGACGCCCCGACTACGCCGTGAAATGCTTCTCCGAAGCACTGGCTATCGAAGAAGACTTTGAAACCATGGGCTACCTCAGCCAACTCTACGCACAGACCGGCGAACTCGTCAAAGCACGAGAAATACTCGCTCGCATGGCTACGTTGGAACCGGATTTCTCCTCCACCTATCACACCCTCGCCAACGTTTGCTTTATGCAGGAAGATTACGAAGCTATGAAAAAAGCCGCTTCAACGGCTATCGCTCTCGAAGAAGGCAACGCCGTGGCGCATTACCTGCTGGCCAAAGCCACCAAAGGGTTGGGCGACGACTTAATGACCGTAGGCCACCTCACCAAAGCCATCCTGCTTAAAGAAGATTTCATCGAAGCCCGACTCTTGCGCGCCGAAGCCTTATTAAAAATGAAACAACCCGCCCAAGCCCGCGAAGACATCGACGCCATACTAGCACAAAACCCCGACGAAGAAGCAGCCGTACTGCTCCGTGGCAAAGTGAGTGAGACGCAAGGCGAACTAGAAGCCGCCGAATCCGACTACAAGAACATCACCGAAATAAATCCCTTCAACGAACAGGCTTACCTCTGTCTGGGGCAGCTTTACATCGCCCAAAAGAAACTCCCCCAAGCCATTGCCCTCTTCGATGAAGCCATAGAGCTGAATCCGAAGTTCGGCGCTGCATACCACGAACGCGGTCGAGCCAAATTGCTCAACGGCAACAAAGAAGGTTCCGTAGAGGATATGAAGAAATCGCTCGAGCTGAACCCCAAAGAAGGGGAAAACGTAAACGGAGAATTCAAAAACCAGCCTCAACAACAAGAAAGCGGAGTATTGGGATTCATGCAGTAAAAACAAGAATAAGACACCGCCCCCCGACCTAACCAAACAACTGTGCGGGACGTAAACCTTCGGCAGAAGACGGACCAACTCCCGGCAGAAGATTCGCCCTCTCCCG
>JAVVVS010000073.1:0-1973 GCA_036652495.1 Bacteroides sp. | reverse complement strand
CCCTCAAAACACGTTTCATACCACTTTAGTTGTTTAAAAGATCCATTTATCATCATTTATTTTGTAAAAAGTGTTATGATATACAACTTTTATCAATATCTTTGCCCCCATACACATAGACTACGGGCAAACAAACATGAAGAAACTATTCTTATCACTGACAATATGCCTATCTGCATGGATTCAAGCATTTCCACAAGAGCAGCAGAAGGCAGACAGCTATGTCAACACAAATACCGACAGCCTGCAGACACGCCCGCTATTTGCCATTAAAAGCAACCTCTTATACGATATAGCCACCGCCCTGAATGTAGAGATAGAGGTGCCTGTAGGGAAAAGATGGAGCTTGGCAGGCGAACTGATCTTCCCTTGGTGGAGGAATCATGGACGCAACCTCACCCTGCAACTCTTATCCGGAAACGTAGAAGCTAAATACTGGCTGCAAAGCAGACCGGACAAAGAGGTGCTGACCGGATGGAACTTCGGACTTTATGCCGGCGGAGGCAAGTTCGACCTGCAACCCTTCAGCCGCAAAGGCATTCAGGGAGAATTCTTTATTGCCACAGGCTTCAGCGCCGGATATGCCCACCGCATAGCCAAAAACTGGCGGATGGAATATGCAGCGGGGCTGGGCTATACAAGAACCAACTACAAGAAATACAACTATGTGTCCGGCACACGCTACGGAGATATAAAGGTATGGAATCACCCTTGGCAGACCAACCGCCACACCTATATAGGGCCCACCAAGATAAAAGTATCATTAGTCTACCTGCTCACCCACAAGAAAAAGAAAGGAGGCAACCAATGAAGAACGGTATCCTAAAAGGAAGCGGCTGGATAGCCTTGCTACTGCTGCTTGTTTCGTGCCAGCGAGATCACCTTTATTATAAGAACAGCGAACGTGCCCTGATTCAAGTAAATATGGATTGGAGCAAGGCGGGAGTGACTCCCAACGGAGCCACTATTATAGCTTACCATACCGACGGCACGCTGTTCCAGCTATTCCCCTATCTGAACAATCCGCATAGCAGCTGCATCTCCTTGCCCGAAGGCAACTACCAGCTGTTGGTGCACAACGATGTTCCCGACGAATATAAGTTCATCGACTTTCTGGGGATGGACCACCTGCATACCTTGGAAGCAAGGATACGCGAAAAGGGCACACCGGACACCTTGGCAGTGGCTCTGCTTACAAACGTGGTGGTGACCCCACAGATGATAGACTATTACTACAACAGACCCGACGAAGAGCGAACGGAAGCAGTGAACAAGCTGTATGCCACACCGGCAAGAGTGATCACACTCGTCAAGGTGCGGGCACACGTCAAAGGCTTGTGCTATGCAGCAAGTGCACCCAAAGCCCTGTTGCGCAATATGGCAGCAGGCTACTTGCTGGGCATCGGGCAAGCTTCGGATGTGCCCTTCCATTTCCCCTTTGTCATCAACAACCGTAAGTACGATCAGGGAAGTCAAAAAGACGGGGTGATTCACAACTCCTTCTCTTCGTTCGGACTTCGCCCGCAGACAAAGAATGAAAAGAACCGCTATTTCATCGATCTGGATGTGACGCTGATCAATGGGGCCAAGTATCCGCTCTCGGTGGAGGTAACCGATCAGATGAAGGTGACCAACGACGGCAAACAGGAGGTGATAAACATCTGGATGGAACTGGAACTACCGGAAGTGATAGGCGGAGGGACCGGTGACGGAGCTTTTGATACTGATGTGGAGGAATGGAACGACGTGGAGATAGAGATACCGATGGAATAAATATCAATAAAATATTTTTTAACGACAATCTTTAATATTAACGATTATGAAAAGAAATTATCAGGCAATGGGAATGGTAGCCATAGCCATGGGGCTATGGACAAGCTGCGCGCAGACCAGTGTAATTGATTCTGCGATGGAAACGAAAGGAGAGATCATCGGATTCTCTACGTATGCCAATAAAACAAGGGGAGTGCCAA
>JAVVVS010000072.1:0-8119 GCA_036652495.1 Bacteroides sp. | reverse complement strand
TATTTATGATCCTATTCTTTATAAATTATCCAATGCTTCTAATGCAAGCCGGTAAGAGTCGAGTCCAAAGCCGCAAATAACTCCTTTGCAAGCGCAAGCTATCCTAGAAATATGACGAAAGACTTCCCGACTATGTACATTGGAGATGTGCACTTCAATCACCGGAGCGGTAACAGCACGAATGGCATCTTGTAATGCAATGGAGGTATGCGTATAAGCACCGGCATTGAGTATGATGCCATCTACTTCAAATCCTGTCCGTTGGATGCAGTCTATCAGTTCACCTTCAATATTCGACTGATAATAACCAATCTCGACGTCCGTATACTTTTTGCGAAGATCGGACAGATAATCTTCAAAAGTAACACTTCCATAGATGGAAGGTTCACGCTTGCCCAACAGATTAATATTGGGACCGTTAATAATTTGTATCCTCATAACAAAATCCTCCTTGTTTTTAAATACCTTTGTCCCCCAGAGAACAAATTTACAAGGCGCAAAGGTAGAAAAAAGAAATGAAAGTAAACGAAAAAACGGATAAGAAGGATGAGCAAGCACTGATAATCAAAAAGTACCAACAATATTTGAAGCTGGAGAAGTCCTTATCTCCAAACACTGTCAATGCTTATCTCACAGACTTGGACAAGCTGCTGAACTACCTCTTAATAGAAGGAATAGAAGCGGTAGACGTTTGCTTGGAAAATTTGCAATGCTTTACGGCAGGACTGCACGACATCGGCATCCATCCCCGTTCGCAAGCCCGCATCCTCTCTGGCATTAAATCGTTCTATCATTTTCTTCTCATGGCAAACTACATCGAACTAGATCCCAGCGAATTGATAGAAGGACCTAAAATTGGGTTCAAACTGCCGGAAGTGCTGACCATCGAAGAAATAGATAGCATGATAGGCTGCATTGACCTGAGCAAAAACGAAGGACAGCGCAATCGCGCCATCCTAGAAACGCTCTACAGTTGTGGGCTGCGCGTATCCGAGTTGACCAACCTGAAGCTCTCTAACCTTTATTTCGACGAAGGATTTATCAAAGTAGAGGGCAAAGGAAGTAAACAACGGCTAGTGCCTACCTCCGCCCGCGCCATCAAAGAATTGCAACTCTACTTCATCGACCGTAACCGGGGGAAAATAAAAGCGGGACACGAAGACTTCGTCTTCCTTGCCCGATGGGGCAACCAGCTTTCGCGCATCATGGTCTTTCACCTGATTAAAGAGCTGGCGCAAGCTGCCGGAATAGTAAAAAACATTAGTCCACACACGTTCCGCCACTCTTTTGCCACTCATTTGCTCGAAGGCGGCGCCAATCTACGCGCTATTCAATGTATGCTGGGACATGAATCTATCGCAACAACAGAGATTTACACACACATCGACCGCAACATGCTCCGAAGTGAAATAATAGAGCATCATCCCCGGAATATCAAATACAGACAAGAGAATCATCCTTAATATCATTAAATTATGATAAATAAGGGAGAGTATTTACATATATATATTAAGATTTAATATCTTTGCGTTATGTTTTATGAGTTATCCTCTAAAGCATTCACTAATGGAAGAAAAATTTCAATTACAAACATTTAAATTATACCTAAAATGACTAAGAAGTTGTATTTGCCTTTACTCATGGCATTAGTTGTAGTGGCGCTGTCGTCATGTAGCAACAAAATGGGTCCATTATCTTCCGATTACTTCACTACCACTCCGCAAGTGTTGGAAGCTGTAGCCGGTAAAGTACCGGTAACAATCAACGGTAAATTCCCTGAAAAGTACTTCAACAAGAAAGCTGTGGTAGAAGTAACACCTGTTCTGAAATGGGAAGGCGGTCAAGTAAAAGGTCAGCCAGCAATCTTCCAAGGGGAGAAAGTAGAAGGAAATGACCAAGCGATCTCTTACAAGATGGGCGGTAACTACACCATGAAAACTACGTTCGACTATGTTCCTGAAATGGCTAAGTCGGAATTGTATCTTGAATTCAATGCAAAAGTAGGTAATAAAGTGATTACTATCCCGGCTGTAAAAGTAGCGGATGGCGTTATCTCTACCTCCGAGTTGCTTGGTAAGACGCTGCAAAGCGCTAATCCTGCCAATGGTGACGATGCTTTCCAACGCATCATCAAGGAAAAGCACAATGCAAACATCATGTTCCTTATCCAACAAGCCAACATTCGCGCTAGCGAAATGAAGATTGCTAAAGACTTCAACAAAGAAGTAGCGAACGTAAACGGCGCTGAGAACAAGAAAATCAGCAACATCGAAATTTCTGCTTATGCGTCTCCTGATGGTGGCGTTGGTCTGAATACCAAATTGGCCGAAAGCCGCGAAGGCAACACTACGAAGTTCTTGAGCAAAGATCTGAAGAAGGCTAAGATTGAAGCTCCTGTTGACGCTAAGTACACCGCTCAAGACTGGGAAGGTTTTCAAGAACTGGTTTCTAAATCAAACATCCAAGACAAAGAGTTGATTCTCCGCGTACTGTCTATGTATCAAGATCCTCAACAAAGAGAACAAGAGATCAAAAACATCTCTTCTGTTTATGGCACATTGGCTAGCGAAATTTTACCTCAACTGCGTCGTTCACGTTTGACGTTGAATTATGACATCATCGGCAAGTCCGACGAAGAGATTGCTAAATTAGCTGTTTCTGACGCTAAACAATTGTCTTTGGAAGAAATTCTGTATGCTGCCACTTTAGCTAAAGACCCTGCTCAACAAGTAGCTATTTATACAAAGGCTACGCAACAGTTTCCTAATGACTACCGTGCATTCAACAACTTAGGTAAATTGGCTTATCAAGCAGGCGACATAGCCAAGGCTGAATCATTCTTAAAGAAAGCTGCAGGCATCCAAGCTGCTCCCGAAGTAAACATGAATCTTGCTCTTATCTCTCTGGCTAAGGGTGACAACACCGCTGCTGAATCATTCTTAGGTAAAGCTACGGGGACAAAAGAATTCGGTCAAACGGCAGGTAACTTGTACGTAGCTCAAGGACAATATGATAGAGCAGTGAATTCATTCGGCGACGCAAAGACCAACAGTGCCGCTTTGGCTCAAATCTTAGCTAAGGATTACAACAAAGCTAAAAACACATTGGCTGGCATCGAAACTCCGGACGCTTACACAGACTATCTGATGGCTGTGTTGGGTGCAAGAACCAACAACACTTCTATGCTGACTAGCAGTCTGAAGAGTGCTATTGCTAAAAATTCGTCACTGGCTAAGAAAGCAGCTTCTGACCTTGAATTTACTAAGTACTTCACCAATGCCGACTTCATGAGCATTATCAAGTAAAAAGCACGCTACTTCTTAACAAAAGTGGAAAAAGGAGTTGCCCGTCACACAAATGGCGGGCAATTCTTTTTTTTTATCTATAAAACCGTTACTTTCGCAGAAAAGAAATGAAAATGAAAAAGATATTGGTTTTGTTTGCCTTCATTCTCTCTCTATCCGCTTGCCAAAACAGCATCAAAGATGCGACCATCCAAGGAGAAATCAAAGGACTAACAAACGACACAATCTACCTCTTTGGCACAGATGGAGGCTATGAACGCATAGACACCATCCTAGTCAAAGACGGAAAGTTCAATCATGCTCTGAAGGTAGACACCCTCTCCTCGGCTATGCTGTTGTTCGGCGACAAGACACAGGTGCCTGTTTTTTTAGACAAAGCAATAACTGTTTCTCTACAAGGAAGGGCCGATGCGCTCCCATTTTTGACCATCACTGGAAGCACCGCCAACGAAGAATATACCGCTTTCCAGCAAGAAATAAAAGGAATAGCTAAACCATCGGACAAGGTATTAGAAAAAAAAGCTGAAAACTTTATCCATACTCATCGCTCTTCCTTGGTCAGCGTGTACTTGCTCAACCACTATTTCATACAGAAAGCCGCTCCTGATTATGCAAAAATCAGCACATTGATTGCGCTGATGGTGGGTAACTTACAAGATAACCAACTCATAGATCCTATCAAGACACAGCTAGAGGAAGCAGAAAAAGCCGGCACTAGCAAAACAGCTGCTTATTTTACACTAACGAACACGAAAGGGCAGTTCATCACCTGGACAGAACTGTTCAAAGATAAATACCTGCTCATCCACTTTTGGGCGTCTTGGGACGAACCGTCTATACAAGCGAATGCAGAACTTCGCAAAATAAACCGTTCGTACAAGAAGAATAAGAATTTCGGTATGTTGGGCATATCGCTCGACATAGACAAAGCAGCATGGAAAAAAGTAGTCAAGCGAGACACCCTGGACTGGGAACAAGTTTGCGACTTCACTGGTTTCCAATCAGAAACAATTCATCAATACGGCATCGTAAATCTTCCCGCCAACGTGTTGATAAAGCCGGACGGAAAGATTGTTGCTTGGAATGTGAAAGAAGAAGATTTAAAGCGATATATTACAAAGTAAAATGCTCGTCAAAGTATTCGGAGCCGCCGTACAAGGTATCGACGCTACGCTCATCACCATCGAAGTAAATAGCACACGGGGCTGCATGCTCTACCTCGTCGGCTTACCAGACATCGCCGTCAAAGAAAGTCATCAACGCATTGTCTCTGCCCTGCAAGTAACCGGCTACAAAATGCCAAGCACCCAGTTAGTCATCAATATGGCTCCTGCAGACATACGCAAAGAAGGTTCGTCATACGACCTACCCCTCGCCATCGGCATACTGGCTGCCAGTGGAACCATCGCTTCGGACAAAACTTCCCGCTACATGCTCATGGGAGAGTTGAGCCTCGACGGAACCATCCAGCCTATCAAAGGAGCGTTGCCCATTGCCATCAAGGCACGCGAAGAGGGATTCGAGGGACTACTCATACCACAACAAAATGCCCGCGAAGCCGCAGTAGTCAACAATCTGAAAGTCTACGGAGTGAGCAATATCCGCGAAGTCATTAAGTTCTTCAACAACGAATGCGAATTGCAACCCACCGTAGTCAATACGCGGGAAGAATTCTATGCGCAGCAAGAGCTATTCGACTTTGATTTCTCGGAAGTGAAGGGACAAGAGAACGTAAAACGCGCCTTGGAAGTAGCAGCAGCAGGCGGGCACAATCTCATCATGATAGGCGCTCCAGGCAGCGGAAAGTCTATGATGGCGAAACGGCTTCCTTCCATCCTTCCCCCTCTCTCGTTAGGTGAAAGCTTAGAAACCACAAAAATACATTCTGTAGCAGGAAAGCTCGACCGCAACTCTTCGCTCATCACCAAGCGTCCTTTCCGCGACCCGCATCACACCATCTCACAAGTAGCCATGGTGGGCGGAGGCAGCTTCCCTCAACCAGGTGAAATTAGTTTGGCACACAACGGTGTGCTCTTTCTGGACGAACTTCCAGAGTTCAACCGAAGCGTACTGGAAGTGTTGCGCCAACCGTTAGAAGACCGCCGTATCACTATCTCCCGCGTGAAGTGCAGCATCGACTATCCCGCCGGATTCATGCTAGTGGCTTCAATGAATCCCTGTCCTTGCGGATATTACAATCATCCCACCAAAGCCTGCGTTTGCAGTCCCGGGCAAGTACAAAAATACTTGAATAAGATTTCCGGTCCCCTACTCGATCGCATTGACATACAGATCGAAATTGTTCCCGTTCCCTTTGAGAAAATGGCAGAACAGCGATCGGCAGAATCGAGCGCAGCCATTCGCGAACGCGTCATTCAAGCTCGCCAATTACAAGCCGAACGATTCGTCCAGCACTCCTCCATCTACTGCAACGCACAGATGACGAGCAAGCAGCTCGCCATCTATGCCCAGCCAGACGCTAGCGGACTCGCTCTGCTTAAGCATGCGATGGAGCGCCTAAACCTTTCCGCTCGCGCTTACGACCGTATCTTAAAAGTATCCCGCACCATCGCCGATCTGGCAGGAAGCAAAGAGATTCTCTCCGCCCACTTGGCAGAGGCCATCGGCTACCGAAACTTAGACCGGGAGAATTGGGCAGGATAACCATTAGAACCTATTTTTCAACCCGTATGCGGGCATCTACCGCTATCACCTCTTTGTTCGTGGCAAGCAGCGGATTAATGTCCATCTCCTTAATTTCTGTGGCAAAACGAAGCAAAGTAGAAAGGCGTACGATAATCTCGGCAAATTTATCCTCATTCACCCCTTTCTGTCCACGAGTGCCTTGAATGATTTTATAAGCGCGCAAAGAATGAATCATGGAATAGGCCTCTTCATAAGACAACGGGGCAAGACCCGAAGACACATCTTTGAGCACTTCCACAAAAATTCCGCCCAAACCGCAAAGCACTACGTGACCAAACTTTTCCTCGTATTTAGCTCCTACAAACAGCTCCGTACCCTTCAGCATAGGCTGCACCATGATGGCATGAGCTTCAGGTATCAGCATCATACGGTCAAACTCTAAAGCCAGGTGTTGCTCGCTATTTATATTCAGCGTCACACCTCCTACATCAGACTTATGCACTGGACCTACAACCTTCGCTACCACGGGAAAACCGGAACGGTGCGAAAAAGCCAGCACTTCTTCTTTCGCACCAGAAACAAACTCTTCCACCACCGGAATCCCTGCCGAGTGCAATAATGCTTGCACCAAATGGGGAGCGATATACCCGTTCTCGGAGATAGAATCGATAATACGACGAATGCGTGGCACATCGACTCCGAAAAGTTCTATCTCGGGCGCTGCAGGACGGGGAACATTGACAATACGCGACAAAGCCGTACCCAACGTCACTTCATCGGCAAAGTTAACGTGTCCTTTTTGCAAAAACACACCGACCTCCTCGCCTGCCGTGTGCACAGAGGGAAGTATCGGAAATACCGGTTTACGGGACGTGAGCATCTTCTGATGCAGCACTTCATACGTCTCAAACATAGTCACCAGCCCCGGCGTGCCAAAAATGGCGAAAATAGCATCTATATTATCAAACTTTTCTTCACAATAATCAATAGCGATGCTCAGATGTTCCGGCGTTCCGGTAGCTAAAATGTCGATGGGATTCCCCACCGAAGCTCCGGGAAAAAGTTTGCTTTTCAATTCTTCCGCCATAACTCCTTCAAGCTTCGGCACATTTAGTCCGCCTTTGCTCAGCGCATCGGTCAGCATCACTCCCGGTCCGCCAGCATGCGTCACAATGGCGAAATTCTTCCCTTTAAGCTCAGGAAGAGTAAAAACGCAACCCACCGTTGTCAACTCCTCGCGCGAGAAACAACGTACGATGCCTGCTTTGCGGAACAACGCCTCCACTGCCGAATCGGACGAAGCGATAGCTCCGGTATGCGACGAAGCGGCGCGACTGCCGCTCTCCGAACTTCCTGCCTTGATAGCCGCAATTTTGCAACCCTTTCTGATAAGAGAAGAAGCATGAAACAGCAAACGATCAGGGTCTTTAATGCTTTCAATATAGATAAGTTTAATATTCGACTCCGTCTGAGGATGATACGTTTCGTCCATATATTGCAATACGTCTTCCACTCCAATCTGCTTCGCATTGCCTACAGACCAAACAGAATTGAACTGCAATCCCTTAACAACGGCCGACTCAAGAATAAATACCGCCGTAGCGCCAGAGCTTGAAATCAAGTCCACTCCGTGCGGATTCAGGTTGGGAATCGGTTGTGTAAACACACTATGATGCCAGGTGTTCATCAGTCCAATGCAATTAGGTCCTATCAGCGAAGCTCCATAGCGGTTCACTATATTCAGTATACGATCTTCAAGCAACGCCCCTTCGTGCGTCTCCTCTCCAAACCCGGCAGAAAGAATGATGAACGCACGCGTCTGCTTAGTGCTTGCCAGCACCTCCACTATTTCAGGGCACATAGCAGCCGGAATAGCAAGAATAGCCAACTCCGTATCGGGCAACTCTTTTGCCTCGGCAAAGGAAGGAATGCCTTGTACCCTCGTTTCCTTGGGATTGAGAGCACGGAGCTCTCCGCTATAGCCGCCACTAATAAGGTTCTTCAGAATGGCACCTCCCGGCTTGTGTACATTATTAGATGCTCCCACTATCACAATGCTCTCGGGACAAAGTAATTGGCTTGTTATCATACAGACTGATTATTTTTCGGTTATTAATGCACAAATATATTCTTTTTACCAGACTTATAGAAAGATATAGGGAAGAATA
>JAVVVS010000071.1:0-9150 GCA_036652495.1 Bacteroides sp. | reverse complement strand
TTCATGTCTGTAGAGAGATTAAAAGTTTGAGTGGCAAAGGTAGAAAAAATCCAGGGCTACCGCATCAAAAGTTCGACTCTATTTTGAGGTGCTTATTATACGAAATAGGGGTGTGAACAACACTTTTTAAACTTGCCACTATAACTTCATTTCTTCAGTCCGCGTACGGGGACTGGAGAAAAGAAGTAGGTTGTTCGGGTTGAGAAAGATAGTAGTGGTCTTTATTGTTGTAGAAGGTCCCGTATGTGTGTGGCGTGTTAATCGTTTTCCACCCAAAGAAGGTCGCTCATAATGCCGTCGGATACGAAGATGCCTTGGCGGGTGAGGCAAAGGGCACCGTCTCGCAGTTCTAACTTTTGGCTATTCAGATGCGTGTCCGCCATGCGGAGGCAGTAGCGGTAGCGCTCTTCACCGAAATCGGCTTTCAATCGGCTTAGTGAAAGGCCCTTGATGGTGCGCAGGGAGGTGAGGATGAACTCATTATAGCAGGTAGCCGCATCTCGCAGTTCTGTCTCGAAAACTCGTACGCCTTTTTCTATACCTTCCATATAGGCTTCAATCGAGGCACAGTTCCATTCTCGAGAGGCTTCGTTGAATGAGTGCGCGGATGGTCCGCAGCCCAAGTAACGGATGCCCTGCCAATAAGAGCTGTTGTGGCGCGACCATTTGTCTGGTCGGCAAAAATTGGAAATCTCGTAATGCTCGTATCCCGCTGCTGCTAGCTTGTCCATCAATAGGGCGAAGAAGCGTACGCTGCTTTCTTCGTCCACTTCTTCTACCTGATGCTTCTTGCACATGAGGTAGATAGGGGTGTTCTCTTCATAAATGAGATGATAGGCGGAGAGGTGCTCTACGTTCAGCGCAACGGCTTGCTGCAAGTCTCGTTCCCAGCGTTCGAACGTTTCGCCCGGCAATCCGTAAATGAGGTCGATGCTGATGTTCTGAAATCCGGCTTCCCTACATGCAATAACGGCATGGATAGCTTGGGCGGCAGTATGGCGCCGTTTCAAGAGTTTTAGGGTCGCGTCGTCAAAGGTTTGAATGCCCATACTGATGCGGTTGAACGGCAGGGAAGAAAGGGTTTGCAAGTATTCTGGTGTCAGGTCGTCCGGATTGGCTTCCAAGGTGATTTCTTTGCAGTGCTGCAAGCCGAAGGTGCGTTCGAGAGTATCGAACACTAGTTGGAAATCATCGGCCGTTAATTGCGAAGGAGTGCCGCCGCCAAAGTAAAGAGTCTCTACCTGTTCGCCTTGCAGATATTCTTTGCGCATTTCCAATTCACGGCAGAGCGCAAGGAGGTAACGCGCCTTCAGTTCGCTGCGGGTGGTAGAATAAAAGTCGCAATAGATGCAACGAGTTTTACAGAAAGGGATATGAATGTAGATGCCTGCCATGGATTTTGTTTTGCGATTTGGTTGAATGGTTGCAAAAGTAAGACTTTGAATCAGAAAAAAGCTTGTTTTCTCTACTAATAATACCTTTTGATGATAGTTCCAGTCCCACGAGCCTTCTTAGCGATACGGCTATGGATCAGGGCAACTGCGTCAAAGAAAAAATCTTTTGCCGGGAGATGAACCATCCTCTGCCGAAGGATAACGAATCTTTTGACGGAAGACAGTGAATCGTCTGCCGAGAGTTGCCCCGTCCTCTGCCGAAAGTTAGCGTCCCGCATAGCTGTTTGGTTTGGTCTGGGAGGCGTGCGCGTAGAAACGAAGATTGTACAACCGCAACCGCAACGGCAACTGCAGCAGTTGTTGTTATTGTTATTGCTGTTGTTTTTTTTACTCTTTTCTTCTCTGCTCTGCTCTTCTAAGAAGAGCTTACGGTGAAACACCGATTGGCAGCTGGTTTCACGGTGAACCGTACGGTGGAACGTTTATGAATAATTTTGTCCATCTTTTTCTCTTGCATAATGCCTTCTGAGCAGTAAGAAATGAAGAAGGAGGAAGAGGAGAAGGACGAAAAAGACGAGGAAAACCGCCTCAAAGTGCAGCAATGATTCGTGCCCATCCGTCTTGGTCTGCGTCGTTCGAACACCTATTCCACGTAATCCGTTCGTAAAATAGAATCAAACTTTTGATGCGGTTGCTTTGGATGTTATTCAGAACAAAAGCTCGATCGCAGATTCTTTTTCTTTTCTCTTTGTCGAATCTCCCTACGTTTCCGTTTAATTGAATCGGAGAAAATGCGGCGAATACAGCAAACGTGTTACATAACATTGTTTAGTAACACGGGCAATTTGTTGCTTTTTAGTTGATTAATGTCTATTTTGCGCCGCAATAAAGTAAATGGTATGGAGCAACATACTGAATCATTCATTTTAAATCTTACATATTATGAAGGTATATCAGACTAATGAAATTAAGAACATCGCCCTATTGGGAAGTTCGGGATCTGGGAAAACCACTCTCGTTGAAGCAATGCTCTTCGAGAGTGGTGTAATAAAACGTCGCGGAACTATTGCCGCAAAAAATACTGTAAGTGACTATTTCCCTGTTGAACAGGAGTATGGATACTCCGTTTTCTCTACTGTTTTCCATGCAGAATGGAACAATAAAAAGCTGAATATGATTGATTGTCCGGGTTCGGACGACTTTGTAGGAGGCGCAGTAACTGCACTCAACGTGACCGATACCGCCATCATTCTTTTGAATGGACAATATGGTGTAGAAGTTGGCACTCAAAATCATTTCCGATACACCGAAAAGCTGAACAAACCCGTTATATTCCTCGTCAATCAGCTTGATAACGACAAATGTGACTATGACAATATCATCGAACAACTGAAAGAAGCTTATGGCTCGAAAGTTGTTCCTATTCAATATCCCCTCAGCACGGGTCCCGGCTTCAATGCCCTTATTGATGTGCTGCTCATGAAAAAATATTCTTGGAAGCCCGAAGGCGGTGTGCCTATTATCGAAGATATTCCCGAAGATGAGATGGACAAAGCGTTGGAAATGCACAAAGCGCTCGTAGAAGCGGCGGCTGAAAACGATGAGGCGCTGATGGAGAAATTCTTTGATCAAGATTCACTGACGGAAGACGAGATGCGCGAGGGGATTCGCAAAGGATTGGCTGCCCGCGGTATGTTCCCTGTGTTCTGCGTCTGCGCAGGCAAGGATATGGGCGTACGTCGTCTGATGGAATTTTTGGGTAATGTGGTTCCTTTCGTTTCGGAAATGCCGAAGGTGACTAATTGTGCCGGAAAAGAAATTGCACCGGACGCAAAAGGCCCTACCTGCCTTTATTTCTTTAAAACCAGTGTGGAACCGCATATTGGTGAAGTATCCTACTTTAAAGTGATGAGCGGCAAGGTAAGAGAAGGTGATGATTTGCTTAATGCCGATCGTAGCTCGAAAGAGCGCATCGCTCAAATTTATGTGGTAGCAGGTTCCAGCCGCGTGAAAGTGGAAGAACTGCAAGCGGGCGATATTGGCGCTGCCGTGAAACTGAAAGATGTAAAAACGGGCAACACCCTTAATAGCAAAGAGTGCGACTATCAATTTAACTTTATCAAATACCCGAACTCGAAATATACCCGCGCCATTAAACCACTCACCGAAAGTGATGTGGAAAAGATGATGAGTATTCTTAACCGTATGCGCGAAGAGGACCCAACGTGGGTTATCGAACAGTCCAAAGAGTTGAGACAAACATTGGTGCACGGTCAGGGAGAGTTTCACCTACGCACCTTGAAGTGGCGGTTGGAGAATAACGAAAAACTGATGGTGAAATTTGAAGAGCCGAAGATCCCGTATCGGGAGACCATTACAAAAGCCTCGCGAGCCGACTATCGTCATAAAAAACAATCGGGGGGTGCAGGTCAGTTTGGTGAGGTACACATGATTGTAGAACCTTATAAAGAAGGTATGCCTGTGCCCGATACTTACCGGTTCAATAATCAAGAATTTAAGATTAGTGTGAAGGGAACAGAGGTTGTTCCTCTGGATTGGGGCGGAAAATTGGTTTTTATTAACAGTATCGTAGGCGGCTCTATTGATACCCGCTTCTTGCCCGCCATTCTTAAAGGAGTCATGGCACGTATGGAGCAAGGACCATTGACCGGTTCGTATGCCCGTGACGTACGCGTGATTATCTATGATGGGAAGATGCACCCGGTAGATTCCAATGAAATTTCCTTTATGCTTGCCGGACGGAATGCTTTTAGCGAAGCCTTCAAGAATGCCGGTCCCAAGATTCTGGAACCGATTTATGATGTAGAAGTATTTGTTCCTTCCGATAAGCTCGGCGACGTGATGGGTGACCTACAAGGGCGCAGAGCTATGATTATGGGCATGAGTAGTGAAAAAGGTTTTGAAAAATTGGTTGCTAAAGTGCCTCTCAAAGAAATGTCTTCTTACTCCACTGCCCTCAGCTCGCTTACGGGCGGACGAGCTTCCTTCATCATGAAGTTTGCCAGCTATGAACTGGTGCCTGCAGACGTTCAGGATAAGTTAATCAAAGACTTTGAAGCGAAGCAAGTCGAAGAATAATTCCATTTTGTTTTAGGATGATAAAGCCGTTGTTCCTTCTTACTTTAAGAAGAGGCAACGGCTTTCTTCTTATTAACGATGATTAATTAAAACAGTAAAAGAGTCCGATAAGATTTAATTTTTTATTAAATTTGCAAACCAAAGGGAGGTTCGTATTGTTATACTCATCGGAATACGACCTAAATGCCATTTTTCGGTTAATTATCGAAAATGTGGGGTTAAAACAAATTAATAGATTAGGTATGTTAATTAGGGAGTGTTAATTTTGTTGCTATGAAAAAGTCAACAATCTGGATATTAGGAATTGTAATGGGGCTTTCTTTTCTCAGTTTGCTTTATCTGCAGGTAAGCTACATTGAGGAAATGGTAAAGATGCGCAAGGAGCAGTTCGACACTTCGGTGAAGAATAGCTTATACCAAGTGTCGAAAGACGTGGAGTATGCCGAAACGGAACGATGGTTGAAAGAAGATGTTGCAGAAACGGAGATGAAAGCGATGGCTAACAATTCATCTGTCCAACAAAGCGAAAGTCTGATTCAGCAAACACAACGGTTTACGATGAAGTCGCCCGACGGAAAAATCTATTCCGATTTCGAACTAAAGGTGATGACGAACAAACCGTCGGAACTACCCAAGGCAATGATTTCGCAGTATCACGGAAGTAAAACCATTCCGGAAACGTCGAGATCGCTGCTCGAAGCGGTGAAGAACAGGTATATGTATCAGCGCGTGCTGCTCGATGAAGTGGTGTTGCAAATGGTTTATCATGCTAGTGACGTGTCGATAGGCGAGCGGGTGCGGTTCAAGGACTTGGACGACTATCTCAAATCGTCGCTGATGAATAACGGCATTGAATTGCCGTACCATTTTATGGTTATCGACAAAGACGGGCGCGAAGTGTATCGTTGTATTGATTACGAAGATAAAGGCAATGAAGATACCTATGCACAGGCGTTGTTTCAAAATGATCCGCCGGCTAAAATGAGCATCGTGAAGGTTCACTTCCCGGGGAAGAACGATTATATCTTCGATTCGATAAGCTTTATGATACCTTCGATGATTTTTACACTTGTGCTGTTGATTACCTTTATTTTTACTATCTATATTGTCTTCCGTCAAAAGAAGCTTACGGAGATGAAAAACGACTTTATCAACAATATGACGCACGAGTTTAAAACGCCTATATCTACTATTTCGCTGGCTGCCCAAATGCTGAAAGATCCGGCTGTGGGCAAGTCACCGCAAATGTTTCAACACATATCGGGTGTGATAAACGACGAAACCAAGCGGCTGAGGTTTCAGGTGGAAAAAGTGCTTCAGATGTCAATGTTCGACAAGCAGAAAGCGACGTTGAAAATGAAGGAATTGGATGCCAATGAGATGATTACTGGCGTGGTGAATACATTTACGTTGAAAGTAGAACGATATAATGGGAAGATAGCATCGAACCTTGAGGCAACGAATCCTGTTATATTTGTGGATGAGATGCACGTCACCAATGTCATATTCAATCTGATGGACAATGCCGTGAAGTACAAGAAACCCGAAGAAGATCTGTTGCTGACAGTCAGGACTTGGAACGAACCGGGCAAATTGATGATTTCGATTCAAGACAACGGCATCGGCATCAAAAAAGAAAACCTGAAAAAGGTGTTTGATAAGTTCTATCGCGTGCATACAGGTAATCTGCACGATGTAAAAGGCTTCGGATTGGGACTTGCTTATGTGAAGAAGATTATTCTTGATCACAAAGGAACTATTCGGGCAGAGAGCGAGTTGAATGTGGGAACTAAATTTATTATTGCATTACCTTTATTAAAAAATTAATGATATGGACGAGAAACTGCGTATTTTATTGTGCGAGGATGATGAAAATCTAGGCATGCTTTTGAGAGAATACTTACAGGCTAAAGGTTATTCTGCCGAGTTATATCCCGATGGGGAAGCTGGATACAAAGCTTTTCTGAAGAATAAATATGACTTGTGCGTGTTTGATGTGATGATGCCTAAGAAGGATGGTTTCACGTTGGCACAAGATGTCCGTGCGGCTAATGCTGAAATTCCAATTATCTTCTTGACGGCAAAAACACTTAAAGAAGACATCTTGGAGGGATTCAAGATCGGTGCGGATGATTATATCACCAAACCTTTCAGTATGGAAGAACTGACGTTCAGAATAGAAGCTATTTTGAGGCGCGTTCGTGGAAAGAAAAACAAAGAAAGCAATATTTACAAAATTGGTAAATTCACTTTCGACACTCAGAAGCAAATCCTTTCTTCGGATGGCAAGCAGACGAAGCTCACTACTAAAGAGTCGGAGTTACTTGGATTGCTTTGTGCACATGCCAACGAGATTTTGCAGCGTGATTTTGCTTTGAAGACTATCTGGATTGATGATAACTATTTTAATGCCCGTAGCATGGATGTATATATCACTAAATTGCGCAAGCACCTTAAAGAAGATGAGTCTATCGAAATTATCAATATCCACGGAAAGGGATATAAACTGATTACTCCCGAAGTGGAATCTTGATGGTGGTAAGCCCACACGCTGAGCTAAAACATAAAGAAGCCCGAAAGTATATACTTTCGGGCTTCTTTATACTCTTTAAACTCAATTAGCAATCTTCTTGTTGATAACAATATAAGAGATGAGTCCCAGCACAACTAAAATTGCTGAACCTCCCAAAATAGTATTGTTGTTCACATTTCCTGTAAAAGAACAGATAACCAAAATGACTGCTCCTACTAAGATTAATATTAATCCCAAATTCTTTAATAAGCCTTTCATGTGTATGTATTTTAGTAGATTATAATATTCTTGTCACAAAGAAAAGCATAATTCTTTAACGGACGAAATTATTTGTGCAAAAAACTCTTATTTACGCGCAAATAGTCTGTTTTGGGCTTCTCTTTGCCGTTAATCTTTGGTGTTGAAGAATATTTTGCGCAGCACCTCTTGGCTAATTGCTAGTTCCTCCGAAGAAACTCCGCTTAGAGCTTCTATCAGTGTGCGGTTAGCAATGCTGCGTGCATTCTCTTCCAGCTCTTTTCCGGTTTTCGTTAAATGAATCAAGTTGGTACGGCGGTCTTTTTTGTCCGAGATGCGCACTACCAAGTGTTGCCGCTCCATGTTATCTATCAGCCGGGTCATACTGGGCTTGTCTTTAAAGGTTGCATTGCACAACTCTTGTTGTGTCACTCCGTCTTTTTCCCAGAGAAAAATGAGTACCGTCCATTGTTCCGGGCTAATTTCCAGACCGTTATGACGAAAGTTGCGATACAGTTTTCGATTAATGGCAGCAGATACCTTGCCGTTAAGAATGGCAAAGATAAGTCGAATATCAAAGTTGAATTGTTCTATCATGAAATTATTGTTTAAACAACCTTGCAAAGGTAAAGGTCTTCTTTGAGAATTCCTACCTAAGGGTACAAAAAAAGATTAAATGCTTGTAGTTCAAAATAAAATGTCTACCTTTGCACCGCATTTTAAAATAAAAGATTTATTTATTTAATTAAACGAGTATGAATCAATACGAAACCGTTTTCATTTTAACTCCCGTTTTGTCTGATGTACAGATGAAGGAAGCGGTAGAAAAATTCAAAGGCATTCTTCAGGCCGAAGGTGCTGAGATTATCAATGAAGAAAACTGGGGACTGAAGAAACTGGCGTATCCCATCCAGAAGAAGTCTACAGGATTCTATCAATTGGTTGAGTTCAAGGCAGAACCTACTGTCATTGACAAGTTGGAACTTAATTTCCGTCGTGATGAACGTGTGATCCGTTTCTTGACTTTCAAGATGGAAAAATACGCTGCAGAATATGCTGCAAAAAGAAGAAGTGTAAAATCAAACAAAAAGGAGGATTAAATTATGGCACAACAAGCTCAATCAGAAATTAGATATTTGACTCCGCCCTCAGTAGACGTAAAGAAGAAAAAATACTGTCGTTTCAAGAAGAGTGGTATCCGTTATATCGATTACAAAGATCCTGAATTCTTGAAGAAATTCTTGAATGAACAAGGAAAAATTCTTCCGCGTCGTATCACCGGTACTTCGTTGAAGTTCCAGCGTCGTATTGCGCAAGCAGTGAAGAGAGCACGTCACTTGGCGTTACTTCCATTTGTAACTGACATGATGAAATAAGGAGGAAAAGTATGGAAATTATATTAAAAGAAGACGTAGTAAATTTGGGCTTTAAGAATGACTTGGTAACGGTGAAATCTGGTTATGGTCGTAACTTCTTAATTCCTACAGGAAAAGCAGTGATTGCTTCTCCTTCTGCAAAGAAAATGTTAGCTGAAGATTTGAAGCAACGCGCTCACAAACTTGAGAAAATCAAGAAAGATGCCGAAGATGCTATCGCTAAGCTAGAAGGCGTTGGTTTGACCATTGCAACGAAAGTTAGTTCTACGGGTACCATTTTTGGTTCGGTAGGCAGCATTCAGATTGCAGATGCTTTGGCTAAACTGGGTCATGAAGTAGACAGAAAGAACATCGTGGTGAAAGACGTTGTTAAAGAAATTGGTTCTTACAAAGCGATTGTAAGACTGCACAAAGAAGTTTCTATTGAAATTCCTTTTGAGGTAGTAGCAGAATAAGCACTAAGCATATAAAAGCACAAAAGTCCGGTTCATTAGTTGAGCCGGACTTTTGT
>JAVVVS010000070.1:0-10035 GCA_036652495.1 Bacteroides sp. | reverse complement strand
CGGGGACCTCATGATTATGAATCATGCGCTCTAACCAGCTGAGCTATCCCGCCATCTTTTTCTCGATTGCGGGTGCAAAGATATGGCTTTTTCTGTAAATCACAAACAATTGACGGAAATTTCTACCCTTTATTTGACTATTTTGGTTGCATTTCCATCTAAAAGCGCTTGTTTTGCTTCTGCAAAAGAGTTTTAATGGAATATAATAGACGAGTAATGGGGCGAAATCAAAAAAAAGGCGCTACCTTAGTCCACACAATAAAGTAAATAAAACTATGAAAAGAGAGAAAATACATTTGGAGTATCCTCTAAGTGCAACTTCTAGAAACATTCTTTGGACATCGATCAGTACACCAAGCGGGTTAGAAAATTGGTTTGCCGATAAAGTGACGGCTAACGATAAAAACGTAACATTCTATTGGGGGAAGACGGAACAACGGGAAGCGGAGATGATAGCTTCCCGCATTTACTCTTTCGTTCGTTTCCGGTGGACGGATGACAGTGAAGAGTCTGATTACTTTGAGATAAAAATGATTTGTAATGAACTTACCAGTGACTACGGATTGGAAATAACCGATTGCGCAGTGCCCGATGAAGTGAGCGAGACGGTGAGCATGTGGAATTCTCTGATAGCTAAACTGAGAAGAACTTGTGGATTTTAGTTAACTTTCATCCAAAAATTTCCTACGCTCCTTTTTTTGTGCTAATTTTGCATCTCAATCGCATGAACTTGATTATAAGATGCTACGCATAAAAAGATTAGATTTATTTATTGTAAAGAGTTTCTTAACGCTCTTCGTGGGCACTTTCTTCATTTGTCTCTTTATCTTCATCATGCAATTCTTGTGGAGATACGTTGACGACTTGGTGGGAAAGGGTTTGGAACTAAGCGTACTGGCTCAGTTTTTCTTTTATTCGGCGGTGACGCTGATTCCGGTGTCTATGCCTCTGGCGGTACTGCTGGCTTCGTTAATCACTTTCGGAAACTTCGGCGAACGCTATGAATTGCTCGCCATGAAGGCGGCAGGCATTTCGTTGCTGAAGATTATGCGCCCGCTTATCGTCTTTGTCTGTCTGCTCGTTTGCATCTCGTTTTATTTTCAGAACGTGGTAGGACCCATTGCTCAAGCAAAGGCAGGCACGCTCTTGCTTTCAATGAAACAGAAGTCGCCCGAAGTGGATATTCCCGAAGGCGTATTTTATTCCGACATACCGGGCTACAACTTGAAGGTAGCGAAGAAAGACCGGAAAACGGGCGTGCTCTACGACGTGCTGATTTATAACATGGCAGACGGATTTGAAAATGCACACATTATTTATGCCGATTCGGGACGTCTGGAGATGACGGCAGACAAGCAGCACATGTACCTGCATCTTTATTCTGGCGAACTGTTCGAAAATCTTCGAAGTCAAAACATGAACTCGGAGAATGTACCCTACAGGCGGGAGACTTTTAAAGAAAAGCATTCTATCATTCAGTTCGACTCCGACTTCAACATGGCAGACGCCAGCATCATGAACAGTCAGTCAGCTTCAAAAAACATGAAAGAACTGCAAGAATCCATCGACTCGATGGTGGTGCTGGGAGACAGCATCGGACGGCAATATTATCAAGAGGCATCCAACGGCGTGTACCGTAAACAGAGCGGGCTGACAAAAGACGATACATTGAAGATAGAAGCCGCTTCTTTGGGGACGTACAATATGGACAGCCTCTATCAAGCGTCGACACTGATGCAGAAGCAACGAATTCTCTCTACAGCGGTGAACCGCGCTGAGAACTTGACAAGCGACTACAGCTTCAAAAGCTATTCGATGGAACAAAACGACTACAGCCTTCGAAAGCATAAAACAGAATGGCATAAAAAGATTACAATCTCTCTCTCTTGCCTGCTTTTTTTCTTTATTGGTGCTCCTTTGGGAGGTATCATCCGCAAAGGCGGACTAGGCATGCCAGTAATTGTGTCGATACTCGTATTCATTATCTATTATATAATAGACACCGGCAGTTACAAGATGGCGCGTGACGGAAAGTGGATCGTATGGATGGGCATGTGGCTCAGCTCTGCTATTCTAGCTCCGGCAGGAGTTTTCCTTACGTACAAATCGAATAAAGACTCTGTGGTGCTCAATGCCGATGCGTATGTTGCTTGGTTTAAGAAGATTGCCGGCATTCGCAGTACGCGCCACTTGACAAAGAAGGAAGTGATTATCCACGACCCCGACTATCACCGTATTCCCGACGAACTCACCGCACTTTCTTCCGATTGCAAGGCCTATGCAATCGGACGGCGGTTGGACACAACGCCCAATTATTTTCGGCTTTGGATAAAAAACGGAGAAGACCGTGACATCTTATCTATTAATGAACGACTGGAGAACTTGGTAGAGGAACTCTCTAACACCACCTCGCCTGTTTTACTGAATGTGCTGAATCAGTATCCCTTGATTCCTGTTGCAGCACATCTCCGCCCGTTTCATCGGCATTGGCTGAATATTTTGGCGGGATTGCTGCTGCCCGTTGGGCTCTTTTTCTATTTCCGTATCTGGGCTTTCCGTCTTCGGCTTAATAAGGATATGGGACGCATTGTTCAATACAACGAAGAAATTAAATACATCATAGAGACTAAAATGAACTGATTATGGAAGAAATAAAATTGAATACAATAGAAGAGGCGATAGCCGACTTCAAAGAAGGCAACTTTGTCATAGTAGTCGATGACGAAGACCGGGAGAATGAAGGCGACTTCATTATTGCTGCCGAAAAGATAACTGCCGATAAAGTAAACTTTATGCTCACGCACGGACGCGGTGTGCTTTGTGCGCCGATTAGTGAAGAACGCTGCGCGGAACTGGAACTGGAGATGCAAGTATCATCGAATACCTCCATCTATGAAACGCCATTTACGGTCACAGTCGATTTGCTTGAAGGATGTACGACGGGAGTTTCAATGCACGACCGTGCCGCCTCTATCTTGGCGCTTGCCAATCCAAATACAAAACCTAGCGACTTGGGGCGTCCCGGACATGTGAACCCTCTGCGTGCCCGCTCGCGCGGAGTGCTTCGTCGTGCCGGACATACGGAAGCAACAGTGGACTTGGCCCGCTTAGCAGGACTTTATCCTGCCGGTGCGCTGATTGAAATTATCAATGAAGACGGAACAATGGCGCGCCTGCCACAACTGATGGAAGTAGCCCGCCGGTTTGGTCTGAAAATAATCTCTATAAAAGACCTCATCGCTTACCGCCTGAAGCTGGAGTCGATTGTAGAAAAAGGAGTAGAAGTAGATATGCCTACCCGCTACGGACATTTCCGCCTTATTCCGTTCCGCCAGAAATCGAACGGGCTGGAACATGTGGCGCTGATTAAAGGTTCGTGGGAGAAGGATGAATCAATCTTGGTACGTGTACACTCTTCTTGTGCTACCGGCGACATCTTCGGCTCTAGCCGTTGCGAATGCGGTGAGCAGCTTCATAAATCGATGGAGATGATAGAAGCAGCAGGAAAGGGAGTCATCGTCTATATGAATCAAGAAGGGCGCGGCATCGGACTGATGAACAAGATAGCCGCATATAAACTTCAAGAAGAAGGTTACGACACGGTAGACGCTAACTTGCACCTCGGCTTTAATGCGGACGAACGCGATTACGGCGTGGGCGCGCAGATTCTGCATGAAATAGGAGTAACGAAGATGAAGCTGATGTCGAACAATCCGGTGAAACGCATCGGCTTGGAAGGATATGGGCTGGAGATTACGGAAAACGTAGCCATTGAAATTACCCCCAATCCGTATAACGAACGCTATTTAAAAACAAAGAAAGAACGAATGGGGCATACGCTTCATTTTAATAAGTAATCTTTAAAATTGATACAAGATGAATCAATTATCGGACCGTTTGAACAGCTTGTCGCCGTCGGCGACGCTTGCCATGTCGCAAAAGAGCAACGAACTCAAAGCACAAGGCGTTGATGTAATTAACTTGAGTGTGGGTGAACCCGACTTTAATACACCGGACCACATCAAGGAAGCTGCGAAGAAAGCTATCGATGATAACTTTTCTCGCTATTCTCCCGTACCGGGCTATCCTGCCCTACGTAATGCTATCGTTGCCAAATTAAAAACGGAAAATGGGCTGGACTATACAGCCGCTCAGATATCGTGCGCTAACGGTGCCAAACAGTCCGTTTGCAACGCAGTGCTGGTATTGGTCAATCCGGGCGAAGAGGTAATCGTTCCAGCGCCTTATTGGGTGAGTTATCCCGAAATGGTAAAACTGGCGGGCGGTGTGCCTGTGATTGTTTCTGCCGGCATCGAACAAGATTTCAAAATTACTCCCGCACAATTGGAAGCCACCATTACGTCCAAAACGAAAGCGCTGATTCTTTGTTCGCCCTCGAATCCTACCGGTTCGGTGTACAGTAAAGAGGAACTTGCCGCACTAGCTGCTGTGTTGGCTAACTATCCGCAGGTGATGGTAATAGCCGACGAGATATACGAGCATATCAGTTACATAGGCAAACATCAAAGCATCGCACAATTCCCTGGAATGCAAGAACGTACGGCTATAGTAAACGGTGTGTCGAAGGCATACGCCATGACTGGCTGGAGAATAGGTTTCATTGCCGGACCGGAATGGCTGGTAAAGGCTTGCAATAAGTTGCAGGGACAGTACACTTCGGGACCGTGCTCGGTTTCTCAGAAAGCTGCCGAAGCTGCCTACACGGGCACTCAAGTTCCGGTAGAAGAGATGCGTGTGGCTTTTGAACGCCGCCGCAACCTGATTGTAAAACTGGCAAAAGAAGTTCCCGGCTTTGAGGTGAATGTTCCGCAAGGTGCTTTTTACCTGTTTCCCAAATGCAGTTCTTTCTTTGGGAAGTCGGTAGGCGACCGTAAAATCAACACGTCCGATGATTTGGCTATGTATTTGCTCGATGTAGCACACGTAGCATGTGTGGGCGGCACCTCTTTCGGAGCACCCGACTGCATCCGTATGAGTTATGCCACCAGCGACGAGAATATTGTAGAAGCTATCCGCCGCATAAAAGAAGCCTTAGGCAACTTGAAGTAGCACCGAAAGCTCTGGAGAAATCGGGTAGGAGAAAACAAAAGTAGTTTTCTCCTACTTTTTTTTTCGACCTTCCACACCACCCGTACGTACCGTTCGGTACACAGCGGTTCCTTATTTACAATGTCACTTTACGATAATAATCCGGGAACGTCAGGTAACCTGCTTCTCGAAAGTTATCGGTATTGATGGCACAGCTCATGATTGGGCTACCAGCAATACACCGGTAGCCTTTTCAAGTCTTAGCCCACATCAAAGACTGATGCTTATCAATTCCACATTGCATTAGGTTCTTGTATCGAGTTTTGACTTTCTTCCAACTCTTCCAAATACACCTGCTGATTCGTCTACGGGTACTTCTTTATACCTGTTGTCTGTTCTTCCACTTTTGCCTTTCTCCGCTCACCGGTAACGATGGGTATCATTGTGGCGTGGATGTGAAGTGTAGTCTCATCAAGATGCAGGACGGCGGAAACTACGTTTTCTTTTCCGAACATATCATGTACCACTCGATATTATCCTTGTACCACTCATCGGGTTTGCCGTGGGCTTGTATACGCAGCATAACCTCCGGCGTACCCTTGCACAGCACCCCAAGAAAAAGGGCTGCTTTCATAGAAGAGAGCAGCCCTTTTGATCTTTTTCCTAATTGTATTATTCTGCCGGGTGAATTGCTTCAGAAGGACAAACATCTGCACAAGTTCCGCACTCGGTACATACATCCGGATTGATAGAATAAATATCACCTTCGGAGATAGCTTCAACAGGACACTCGTCTATACAAGTTCCGCAAGCAATACAATCTTCACTAATTACGTAAGCCATTTTCTTGTTATTTAAATTTAGTACTAATTTATTAGGCAAAAATACAGGTTTTATTGATTACTTAGCTAACAAACTCTCTTAAATTGCATTAATTCGTATTCGTTCTAAATAAGGAAGTGCCGTTATCTGTCGTTTAATGATTACTTTTGCAACATATTAATAGTTAAAGAGTCTTATGCCCTTAAATTTACCCGATAAGCTGCCGGCGATAGAGCTTTTGAAGGAAGAGAATATCTTCGTGATCGATACTTCGCGCGCTACGCAGCAAGACATCCGACCCTTGCGGATAGTCATTTTGAATCTGATGCCCCTGAAGATAACAACCGAAACTGACTTAGTACGTTTGTTGTCCAACTCTCCGTTGCAGGTAGAAATCTTGTTTATGAAGATTAAAAGCCATACGTCTAAAAACACGCCCGTAGAACACATGAAGACGTTTTACACCGATTTCGAGCAAATGCGCGATGAAAAGTATGATGGAATGATTATTACCGGTGCACCGGTGGAGCTAATGGAATTTGAGGAAGTGAACTATTGGAACGAGGTGACCGAGATTTTCGACTGGGCTC
Organism: Bacteroides sp.; assembly: GCA_036652495.1. Taxonomy (GTDB): domain Bacteria; phylum Bacteroidota; class Bacteroidia; order Bacteroidales; family Bacteroidaceae; genus Bacteroides. The sequence goes on along the minus strand of JAVVVS010000070.1, from coordinate 3,574 downwards.
GCACGCATATTACTTCTACACTTTACATCTGTTGGGCAGCTCAGGCAGGTCTCTATCATCACTATGGTGTGCCTAAATACACGTTGGATAAGAAAATGTTCGGCATCTTCGAACATCAGGTTCTAGACCCCTTGCATCCTATCTTCCGGGGGTTTGATGATCGGTTCTATGTGCCGCACAGCCGTCATACAGAAGTGCGAAAAGAAGACATACTGAAAGTGCCCGAGTTAACATTGCTTTCGGAGTCGGATGAATCGGGGGTACATCTGGTGGTGGCACGTGGCGGTCGCGAGTTCTTCGTAACCGGACACTCGGAATATTCGCCGTTGACACTTGATACTGAGTATCGACGCGATTTGGAGAAAGGACTTCCAATAGAAATGCCCCGCAATTATTATGTGGACAACAACCCCGACAAAGGTCCACGGGTCAGTTGGCGCGGGCACGCTAATCTGCTGTTTGCTAACTGGCTGAACTATTTCGTATATCAAGAAACTCCGTATAACATCAATGAAATTAAATGATCAAGCAACGTAGAATAGAGCTACTGGCTCCCGCCAAGAATCTGGAATGTGGCATAGAAGCCATCAATCACGGAGCAGATGCCGTGTATATCGGTGCTCCTAAGTTTGGTGCTCGTGCAGCTGCTGTAAATTCGCTCGCAGACATTGCCACCTTGGTAGCGTATGCACATTTGTATAACGCCCGTATCTACGTCACGGTCAACACTCTCTTGAAAGAAGAGGAGCTGAAAGAGACGGAAGCAATGATTCAGGAATTGTATCGGTTGGGAGTAGATGCGCTGATTGTGCAAGATATGGGTCTCTTGGCATTGGGCCTACCACCCATTCCTTTGCATGCCAGTACGCAGATGGACAACCGTACGCCAGAGAAAGTGAAATTTCTTGCCGACGCCGGTTTCCGCCAAGTGGTGCTTGCACGCGAACTTTCGTTGCGTGACATTGCTGGCATCCATGAAGCCTGTCCGGACACACCGTTGGAGGTGTTTGTACATGGTTCGCTTTGCGTGAGCTATAGCGGGCAGTGCTACGTCAGCCAAGCCTGTTCGGGACGGAGCGCCAACCGGGGCGAGTGTGCCCAATTCTGCCGTTTGCCTTTCAATTTAGTTGATTCGAATGGGAAGATCATAGCGAAAGATAAGCATTTGCTTTCATTGAAAGACCTGAACCAATCGGACGAACTGGAGCAGTTGCTCGATGCTGGCGCTTCGTCATTGAAGATAGAAGGACGGTTGAAGGAAGTATCGTATGTAAAGAACGTTACCGCCGCTTACCGCCAGAAGCTCGATGCCATCCTTGCCCGCCGTCCGGAATATGCGCGAGCTTCATCGGGTACTTGCCACATTGATTTTCGCCCGCAGCTGGATAAGAGTTTCAGCCGTGGCTTCACACACTATTTCCTGCACGGACGCAATCAGGACATCTTCTCTTTCGACAGTCCTAAATCGATGGGTGAGGAAATGGGCACAATGAAAGAAGAGCGCGGTAACTATTTAACCGTATCGGGCTTGAAATCGTTCAATAACGGCGACGGAGTCTGTTATATCGACGAGCGCGGGCGGATGCAAGGCTTCCGGATTAATAGAGTGGATGCCAACAAGCTCTATCCGCAAGAGATGCCCCACATCAAACCTCATACGGTGCTTTACCGTAATTTCGATCAAGAGTTTGAACGGATACTTTCTCGTAAGTCGGCCGAAAGAAAGATAACTGTTTCGATGCTGCTTGCCGAGAATAACTTCGGTTTTTCGTTATCAGTGACGGATGAGGATGACAATCATATCGTTCTGACCTTTCCTCGCGAAAAGGAATTGGCACGCACTCCGCAAGCGGAACAGCTGAAGGGACAGCTGGCAAAACTAGGCAATACACCTTTCGAAGCTACTGACATAGAAGTGGACTTTACCAGCAATTGGTTTGTGCCCGCTTCCGTACTTGCCGATTGGCGCCGACAGGTGATCGATCAACTGCTGTTGACCCGTCGGGTGACTTATCGCCGGGAACTCTTTGTGCTGAAACCGACAACACACGCCTTTCCGCAGACCAGTCTTTCATATTTGGGCAATGTGATGAACACTCGCGCCGAGTCGTTCTACCAAGACCACGGAGTGACTTCCATTGCTCCTGCCTACGAAAAAGAAAAGGTAGAAGAAGCTGTGCTCATGTTTTGCAAACATTGCCTACGCTACAGCATGGGCTGGTGCCCTGTGCATCAGCGGGAACTCTCGCCGTTCAAAGAACCGTACTACTTAGTGGCTATGGACGGACAACGTTTCCTGCTTACATTTGATTGCAAGAACTGCCAAATGAAAGTGAGTGCTGTATGAAGAACAGGATTCGCAGAAAAGACTGCGTGCGCAGCGCTTTAAAGTTAGCAACTAAGTTAGTTGCTAAAGCACTTGCTGTGGTGATTGCCCTCTTTTGGCTTTCTGCCTGTACGTATCCTCGTCCTGATCTCACTTCGGGAAAGCTGAGCAAGAAGACGGCGGATTCACTAAACTATCTTTATGAACGGCATTACACTTATAACACCAATTTGGAGGTACAAGCCGATTCTATAGTGCTCGAAGCGTTGCCGATAAAAGGTTCGTACGTCAATCTTCGTAAAGGCGACCGCGTGGTGGTAGCCGAGTTTGCCATTCATCCCACCGATAGTGTGGATAGCATCTGGGTGAAGCTGGCTCATTCGCAAGAAACACAAGGATGGATACGCGAAAAGGAGCTGCTCCATTCACTGGTACCTACGGACAGCATTTCGCAGTTCATTTATCTTTTTAGTGACACACATGCATCTTACTTTGTTATTGTCTTTGCTCTCTTTGTGGGCTTTTATCTCTTTCGTGCCTTCCGTCGCAAGCAATTGCAGCTAGTCTATTTCAATGACATCGGCAGTATTTATCCCTTACTTCTTTGCTTGCTGATGGCGTTTAGCGCCACGTTGTACGAAACAATGCAGGTATTCACACCCGACACATGGCAGCATTTCTATTTTAATCCTACACTTTCACCTTTCAAGGTGCCGTTTGTCCTGTCCGTCTTTCTGTGCAGTATCTGGTTTTTTATCGTGCTGACCTTGGCGGTGCTCGACGATTTGTTCCGTCAGCTCACGCCTGCTGCTGCCATCTTCTATTTATTGGGGTTGGTGTCATGCTGCATCTTTTGCTACTTCTTCTTCATTCTCACTACTCACATTTACATAGGATACCTTTTCCTCGTTTGCTTCATCGGTCTGTTTGTGAAGAGAATTCAAATCCATCAAGGCTATAAATATCGTTGCGGACGTTGCGGAGGAAAGTTACGTGACAAAGGGATTTGCCCGCATTGTGGAGCGATGAATGAGTGACGGGATTCTGATTTAAGAAATAAAGCCAGCCGATTAAAGCAAATCAGCTGGCTTTGTTGTTCCTTCATTTCTCTTTTTAAAAATTGGCTATCTCCTCGGTAGAAAGTCCTGTATATTTAGAAATAATATCAACGGGCAATCCGTCCGATTTCATCTTTCGCGCAATCTTGCTCTTTTCTTCTTCATGTCCTACTTCAATGCCTTGCTCAAT
>JAVVVS010000069.1:0-10641 GCA_036652495.1 Bacteroides sp. | reverse complement strand
TAAATAATAAGGTAAAAAGAAGAATATGTTATTGAAACAAACAAAAATCGTCGCTTCCATTTCGGATAGACATTGCGACGTTGATTTTATACAGCAGCTGTTCGATGCGGGCATGAATGTGGTTCGCATGAACACTGCACATGCTAGCCGTGATGGCTTTGAAACATTGATCGCGAATGTGCGCACCGTATCCAATCGTATTGGCATCCTGATGGATACTAAAGGTCCCGAAGTGCGTACCACTGCCAGTGCCGAACCGATTCTTTATAAAATAGGTGAAAAGGTGAAAATAGTAGGCAATCCAGATCAGGAAACGACTCGCGAATGTATTGCTGTTTCTTATCCTCGCTTTGTGCACGACCTTGATATCAATGGTGCCATTCTTATTGATGACGGCGACCTAGAATTGAAAGTGGTGGAGAAAACGGCAGATTATCTGCTTTGCGAAGTGCAGAACGAAGCTACGTTGGGCAGCCGCAAAAGTATTAACGTGCCGGGTGTGCGCATCAACCTCCCTTCGCTGACGGACAAAGATCGCAACAACATTCTGTATGCTATTGAAAAAGAAATAGACTTTATTGCTCACTCTTTTGTGCGCAATCGCCAGGACGTGCTCGATATTCGTGCCATCCTCGACGCTCATCATAGCGATATCAGAATCATTGCTAAGATAGAGAATCAAGAAGGGGTGGACAATATAGACGAAATACTTGAAGTAGCGGATGGTGTGATGGTAGCTCGTGGCGACTTGGGCATCGAAGTGCCGCAAGAACGTATTCCCGGTATTCAGCGCATGCTTATCCGCAAGTGCGTGCTTGCCAAGAAACCTGTGATTGTAGCTACGCAGATGCTACATACCATGATTAATAATCCTCGTCCAACGCGTGCAGAAGTAACGGATATCGCCAATGCTATTTATTACCGCACCGACGCTTTGATGTTGAGTGGCGAAACGGCTTATGGAAAATATCCGGTAGAAGCGGTCAAGACGATGACCAAGATTGCCGCCCAAGCTGAAAAGGATAAGATGGAAGAGAATGACATCCGTATCCCGCTTGATGAAAAGAGTAACGACGTTACCGCCTTTCTTGCCAAACAGGCGGTGAAGGCGACGGTGAAGCTGAAGATGCGCGCCATCATTACCGACAGTTATAGCGGACGTACTGCCCGCAACCTGGCTGCTTTTCGCGGACGCTATCCGGTACTAGCTATCTGCTACAAAGAAAATACCATGCGTCACCTTTCCCTCTCTTATGGAGTGGAAGCCATTTATATGCCCGAACTGGCTAACGGACAGGAATATTATTTTGCAGCGTTGCGTCGTCTGCTCAAAGAAGGTCGGTTGCAATCCACTGATATGGTCGGTTACCTTAGTAGCGGTAAGGCGGGCACACAGACTTCTTTCTTTGAAATTAATGTGGTAGAAGATGTGTTGAAGCATGCGGCAGACTGCGTGTTGCCCAATAATAATCGTTATTTATAGCACTGTTTTATTTGTATGGAAGAGACTGAGTCTATTGACAATTACATTTTGCAGCATATTGACCCAGAGAGCGATTACCTGAAAGCTCTTTATCGCGATACGCACGTCCGTCTTCTTCGTCCTCGCATGGCTTCCGGGCATTTGCAAGGGCGCATGTTGACGATGTTTGTTCGTATGATTCAGCCTCGTCAAATACTTGAAATCGGAACGTATAGCGGTTATTCCGCACTCTGTTTGGCCGAAGGCTTGCCTGATGGCGGCATGCTGCATACGTTCGAGATTAACGACGAGCAAGAAGACTTTACCCGCCCTTGGATTGAAGGTTCTCCTTACGCGGATAAGGTTCGTTTCTACATCGGTGATGCCCTCCAGCGAATGCCTCAACTGGGGGTGACGTTCGACCTCGCCTTTATTGATGGTGACAAGCGCAAGTACCTTGATTATTACGAACTGACTCTTGCGCATCTGGCTGCCGGAGGTTACATTCTTGCAGATAATACGTTGTGGGACGGGCATGTACTTGAAACTCCGTCCACTACGGACCATCAGACTATCGGCATTAAAACCTTTAATGACTTTGTAGCGCGCGATCAGCGGGTAGAAAAAGTCATCCTTCCCTTGCGTGATGGGTTGACCATCATTCGTAAGAAAACATCATTCATTCAATCATTTATAAATTAAGAACACCATGGAAACAACCCGTCAGAACAAGATATCCCGCTTGTTGCAAAAGGAACTGAGTGAAATCTTCTTGTTGCAAACCAAAGCGATGCCCGGTATATTAGTATCGGTGAGTGCCGTTCGTATTAGTCCCGATATGAGCATCGCCCGCGTCTACCTCAGTGTCTTTCCTTCGGAAAAGAACGAAGAGCTGGTCAAGAATGTCAATCACAACATGAAGTCTATTCGTTTCGAATTGGGTACGCGAGTGCGCTTTCAGTTGCGCATTATCCCCGAACTGAAGTTTTTTGTGGACGACTCGCTTGATTACATTGAAAAGATAGACTCTCTGTTGAAGTGAATCTCTCTTTTTATATTGCCCGTCGATACCTCTTTTCGAGGAAGAAGCACAACGCTATCAATGTCATCTCCGCCATTTCGGTGTGTGGAGTGACCTTGGCAACCTTGGCATTGGTCTGCACGCTCTCCGTATTCAACGGCTTTCAAGATATGGTGGCGAGTTTCTTCACCGCTTTCGATCCTGAATTGAAAATTACCATCCGCGAAGGCAAAGTCTTCGATGGAGAGGATGCCCGTGTGCAGTCGGTTCGTGCTCTTCCGCAGGTAGCTGTCTTCACCCGGACGCTTGAAGAGAACGCCATGGTGCAATATAAAGACAGGCAGACTATGGCGGTGCTTAAAGGGGTAGAGGATAATTTCGAGAACTTGACCGAAATAGACAGCATCCTTTACGGAGCAGGCAAGTTTATGTTGCGAGATACGATAGTAGACTATGCCGTGATGGGAGTGGAGCTCGTTTCTACTTTGGGTACGGGCATTCAGTTTGTCGACCCGTTACAAATTTATATTCCCAAACGCGGGGTGAAGGTGAATATGGGCAATCCTTCGTTGTCGTTCAATCAAGACTACCTTTACTCTCCCGGTGTCGTTTTTGTCGTCAATCAACAGAAGTACGACAGTCAGTACATTCTTACCTCTCTCTCTTTCCTTCGCCGGATGCTCGATTATACGACCGAAGTGTCTGCTATCGAACTAAAGTTGAAACCGGATGCCAACCTTGCCTCGGTGAAATCGAAGATAGAATTGTTGCTGGGTAAAGACTTTATGGTGCAAGATCGCTACGAACAGCAAGCCGACGTCTTTCGTATCATGGAAATAGAGAAGCTGATTTCTTACCTTTTCCTCACTTTTATTCTGATGATTGCCTGCTTCAATGTTATTGGTTCGCTTTCCATGCTTATTTTAGATAAAAAAGAAGATGTGAGTACTCTCCGCAACTTGGGCGCTTCCGACCGGCTCATTTCTCGTATCTTTCTTTTTGAAGGTCGCCTCATTTCTTTGTTCGGCGCCTTTTTGGGCATTATCTTTGGATTGATTCTTTGCTTTTTGCAGCAGCACTACGGGCTTATCTCTTTGGGAGGAGCAAGTGGTAGCTTTGTGGTGGATGCCTATCCTGTCAGCGTTCACGCATGGGATGTAGTGATTGTCTTTGTTACAGTGCTTGCCGTCGGTTTTCTGTCTGTGTGGTATCCCGTGCGCTATCTAAGCAAGCGCCTGCTGTAGTGGAACAGGCGGGCTGTAGTGGAACGCAGAGAGCTCTCGTGCCTGTCCTTTCTCTTCATCTGCTTTGTTGCTAAAAAGGAATTTCATACCTTTGAGAACTTTTAAATGCAAAATCCTCTAGTCATGGCGAAAGATAAAACTGTTTATGTGTGCACCAACTGCGGACAAGATTCGCCGAAATGGGTAGGCAAATGCCCTTCCTGCGGTGAATGGAACACGTACGTAGAAGAAATTGTGCACAAAGAATCCACCAACAAGCGCCCCGCATCGGGCATTGAGACTGCCAAACCCCGCCCCGTGACCCTCTGCGAGATAGAGGCGGACGATGAACCCCGCATCGACCTTCACGACGAAGAGTTGAACCGTGTGTTGGGCGGTGGGCTGGTGCAAGGTTCGCTGGTGCTGATTGGCGGCGAGCCGGGTATAGGGAAGTCCACCCTGGTGTTGCAAACCGTTCTCCACATCCCCGAGAAGCGTATTCTTTACGTCTCCGGCGAAGAGAGTGCCCGCCAGCTGAAGATGCGGGCTGACCGTCTGTCCGCTACGTCGAGCGACTGCCTCATCGTTTGCGAAACTTCCCTTGAACAAATCTATGCGCACATTAAGAACACCCGTCCGGAACTAGTCATCATCGACTCTATACAAACCATCTCTACCGAAAGCATCGAGTCTTCTCCCGGAAGCATTGCGCAAGTGCGGGAGTGCGCTGCCTCTATCCTCCGTTTTGCTAAAGAGACGCACACGGCAGTGCTCCTTATCGGACATATCAATAAGGAGGGGAGCATTGCCGGACCGAAGGTGCTGGAACACATTGTCGACACGGTGCTTCAGTTCGAAGGTGACCAGCACTATATGTATCGCATCTTGCGCAGCATTAAGAACCGTTTTGGCAGCACCGCCGAACTGGGCATCTACGAGATGCGGCAAGACGGGCTGCGGCAAGTGAACAACCCTTCCGAACTGCTTCTCTCGCAAGACCACGAGGGGATGAGCGGTGTTGCCATCGCCTCTGCCATCGAAGGCGTCCGCCCTTTTCTGATAGAGACACAGGCACTGGTCAGCTCCGCCGTCTATGGCAATCCGCAACGCTCGGCTACGGGCTTCGACCTTCGGCGGATGAATATGCTGCTGGCTGTGCTCGAGAAGCGCGTGGGTTTCAAACTGGCTCAGAAGGATGTTTTTCTCAACATTGCCGGCGGACTGAAGGTGAACGATCCCGCTATCGACCTCTCCGTCATCAGCTCCATCCTCTCTTCCAATATGGATGCTGCCATCGAACAGGATATCTGTATGGCGGGCGAGATTGGTCTTTCGGGTGAAATTCGCCCGGTGAACCGCATCGAACAACGCATTGGCGAAGCGGAAAAGCTGGGATTCAAACGTATCTTGTTGCCCAAACACAACCTGCAGGGAATCGACACGAAGAAGATCAAGATTGAACTGGTGCCGGTGAGGAAGGTGGAAGAGGCGTTCAGGGTGCTCTTTGGGTGATTCACCACAGAGGACGCAGAGGAAAAAAGGCAGGAAGCGAGATGGAAGAGATAAACCGATTGACTAATGAAGTGCTGAAATGTGCTTTTGAAGTGCATACGCAATTGGGAACCGGACTGTTGAAAAGCATGTATGAGGCTTGTTTGTATTATGAGCTGAATGAACACGGCTTTTTTGTGGAAAGACAGAAGATGCTTCCGATACATGACAAAGAGGTGCTGCTGGATGCAAGCTATAGAATAGACTTACTTATTGAAAACAAACTAATAATAGAACAAAAAAGTGCAGAACAACTCTTACCCGTACATCAAGCGCAAGTGCTCACGTACATGAAACTCAGTAAAATAAAGTACGGCCTGCTGCTTAACTTTAATGTGCCAAGCCTCCGGTACGGCATCAAACGATTTGTATTATAAACCCTAAAATAAAAACTTTGTGACCTCCGTGTCCTCTGTGGTGAACCTATGACAACAGAATATCAATTACGCCTTCTCCCCGAGATTGCCGCCAACGAGCAAACTCTCAAAGCCTATTTAGGCAAAGAAAAGGGAATTAACCCCCAAGATATTACCGCTATACGCGTGCTCAAGCGAAGCATCGACGCAAGGCAACGCATCCTCTACGTCAACCTCACCGTACGGGTCTATCTCAATGAGGAAGCTGCGGACGATGAATATACCCGCATGGTATACCCTCACGTGGAAGAGAAGCCGGAGGTCATCGTGGTGGGTGCCGGACCCGGCGGACTCTTTGCCGCTCTGCGCCTTATCGAACTGGGGTTGCGTCCCATCATCGTGGAACGCGGCAAGGACGTGCGCGAGCGGAAGAAAGATCTTGCCCTCATCAGCCGCGAACAGACGGTGAACCCCGAATCGAACTACAGTTTCGGAGAGGGAGGGGCAGGCGCCTACTCCGACGGAAAGCTCTACACCCGCAGCAAAAAACGGGGTAACACGGACAAGATTCTTCACGTGTTTTGCCAGCACGGCGCCTCTACCGCTATTTTAGCCGATGCTCATCCGCACATCGGAACGGACAAATTGCCCCGTGTCATTGAGGCGATGCGCAACACCATCCTCGGTTGTGGCGGCGAGGTGCACTTCCAGACGCGGATGGAACGCCTCCTCATCGAGAACAATGAAATAAAAGGTATCGAGACGAGCAACGGAAAGACGCTTTTCGGTCCGGTCATCTTGGCTACGGGACATTCTGCCAGGGATGTTTATCGTTGGTTGGCAGCCAATGAGGTGATGATGGAAGCTAAAGGGATTGCCGTCGGCATCCGGCTGGAACATCCCGCCGAACTGATCGACCAATTGCAGTACCACCGTGCTAAGGGGCGGGGCGAGTTTCTGCCCGCTGCCGAATACAGCTACGTGGCGCAGATAGAAGAACGGGGAGTGTATAGCTTCTGTATGTGCCCCGGCGGGTTTGTGGTGCCCGCCGCCAGCGGACCGGAGCAGGTGGTGGTGAACGGAATGTCGCCCTCCAACCGCGGTTCTAAATGGAGCAACGCGGGCATGGTGGTCGAGGTCCGCCCCGAAGATCTCCCTCTTGTGGGAGAAGAAAAAGAAAGGGACGTGCTCTCCGTTCTTCGCTTTCAGGAAGAGATGGAACGGCAAAGCTGGATGCAGGGGGGGATGCGTCAGACCGCACCCGCCCAACGCATGACGGACTTCACCCGCAGGAAGCTCAGCTATGACTTGCCGGAATCGTCGTACGCTCCCGGACTGGTCTCCTCGCCGCTGCACTTCTGTCTGCCCGAGTTTGTCAGCCGCCGTTTGCAGCTGGGTTTCCAGCAGTTCGGGCGGATGAGCCGCGGATTCCTTACCAACGAGGCATTGCTTATTGGTGTGGAGACGCGCACCTCCTCGCCCGTGCGCATTCTCCGTGACCGTGAAACGTTGCAGCACGTCACCCTCCGCGGACTCTTCCCTTGCGGAGAAGGGGCGGGGTATGCCGGTGGCATCGTTTCGGCAGCCATCGACGGAGAGCGGTGCGCCGAAGCAGTGAGTCAATACCTAAAGAGATAACTTATCCCCATGAACCATTCCCCCGAAATAGCTATCGTAGCGCCCAACACCTTGACGTGCATCGGGTTGAAAGTCATCTTGGAAAAGATGCTTCCTGTGGCAACCATCCGTATCTTCCACAACTTCGCAGAGTTGGCGGACGATACACCGGATATGTACGCTCACTACTTCATCTCTGCACAAATCTACTTGGAGCACAACCGCTTCTTTCTTCCCCGCAAGCCCAAAACTATTGTGTTGGCTGGGGGTGAAGGCTTGTCGGTGCAGCTCTCGGGCGTGCCCACGCTGGATCCTTACCAGATGGAAGAACGGCTCGTGAAAGACATTCTCAAACTCCACCAGCACGGGCATCCGGTGCCATCCGTTCTGCCCCGTACGCAGTCCGCCGCACAGGAACACACCCTCACTGCCCGCGAAAGAGAGGTGCTCACGCTTCTTACCCAGGGGATGATCAACAAAGAAATAGCAGACAAACTCCACATCAGCCTTACCACCGTCATTACCCACCGGAAGAACCTTACCGAGAAGCTCGGCATAAAGTCCGTTTCCGGACTCACCATCTACGCGGTAATGAACGGTTATGTGGAAGCAGACCGGATATAGCCTCGTCCTTAGGAATGATGGCTGGACACTTTCCCGCTGACCGTCCGGGACCCTGCAAAGGATTTAATCGAGCAGCAGGGCAACTGCATCGAAAGTTTGATTCTATTTGAAGCACGGATTATGCGGAATAGATGCACGAACAACGCGATCCGTCCTAACCAAGCAGTCGTGCGGGACGCTAACTTTCGGCAGAAGATGGGCTAACTCTCGTCAGAAGATTCGTCATCTTCCGTCAGAAGATCCGTCATCCTTCGGCAGAAGATGGATCATTTCCCGGCAGAGGATTTTTTTTTGATGCGGTTGCCCAGATAGAGTACCGGAAAGGGGCGTCTGCTCGAAATCCTTATAAATAAGGATTGCAGAACCCAATCCTTTCCCGTTACTTTGCACCAAAATAAGAAAAGATGAAAAAGAACAACCTGCTAATCGCTCTCACCCTGATCAGCTCAGGAACCGCTTGGGCAGAAAACCTCCCGAAGGATACTCTCAAAGTGATAGATATAGAAGAAGTCGTGGTTATCGCCTCCCCCAAGGAGACGCGCAAACTCCGCCAGCAGCCTGCCGCAGTGAGCCTCCTTTCGCAGAAGGAGATGCAAGCTAATCAGGTGACGTCGCTCAAAAGCCTCACGTCGGTGGTGCCTAACCTCTTCATCCCCGACTACGGATCGAAGCTGACCTCCGCCATTTACATCCGCGGCATCGGCTCCCGCATCAACACCCCCTCTGTGGGGCTCTACGTGGACAATGTGCCTTACATCGACAAATCCGCCTTCGACTTCAACTACTCCGACATCGAGCGCATCGACGTGCTGCGCGGACCGCAAGGAACACTCTACGGACGCAACACGATGGGCGGGCTTATCAAGGTGCACACCAAATCGCCTTTCACCTACCAAGGTACTGACCTGAGACTGGGCGCGGGAACGTACAACAATTACAACGCCTCGCTGACGCACTACCACCGCACCTCGGACCAGTTCGCCTTCTCCACTGGAGGCTTCTATGAGCACGCCGGAGGCTTCTTCGGGAATGCCGCCAAGGACAACAAGAAGATGGACCGCATCCAAGCCGGCGGAGGACGCTTCCGTGGCATCTACCTCCCCACAGCTAACCTCAAGCTCGACCTCACCCTGAGCTACGAATACAGTGACCAAGGCGGATATGCCTACGGCATGCTCAACCGGAAGACCAATACCTACACCGACCCCGCCTGCAACGATGAAAGCAGCTACCATCGCAGCCTGCTCAACAGCGGGCTCAACCTCGAATATCAGGGCAAGCACTTCGTGATGAGCTCCGTCACCGGATTCCAATACCTCAAAGACGGGATGTTTATCGACCAAGATTTTTCTCCCGCCGACACCTATACCCTGGCGCAGAAACAACACCAGAAGACACTGACCGAAGAAGTCACTTTCAAAAGTCGCGGCACCGGTCACCGATGGGACTGGGTGGCAGGAGCCTCCGCATTCTACCAATGGCTTGCCACCGATGCTCCCGTGACCTTCAAGAAAGACGGTATAGGAATGATACAAGCCATGATGGACAAGTCCATGGCAGGCTCTCCCGTCAAGATTAAACTGACCGACGAGACCATGCCCGTGCCCGGACTCTTCGACACCCCCACCATGGGCGCCGCTGCTTTCCACCAGTCCACCATCAACCACTTGCTTGTCGATGGGCTCTCCGCCACTATCGGGCTGAGGCTGGATTATGAGAAGATCAAGATAGATTACAACTCCTCCGCCGTGATGAACTACACGATGATGGGCATAGCCGGAGCACGTACTGCCGAATTCATTGGCAAGGCAAACACCGACTACCTGCAACTACTGCCCAAGTTCGCCTTGAAATACGATTTCGACCAACGGAACAACGTCTACGCCTCTGTCAGTCGCGGCTATCGTTCGGGCGGATACAACATACAGATGTTCTCCGACCTTATCAGCGGACAGCTGATGCAGAAGCCCGGCAGCGCTATGCCTACTCCCGAAGAAGTAGCGGCAACCATCGCCTACAAACCCGAGTACTCGTGGAACTACGAAGCAGGCAGCCACCTTACCCTCTGTCAAGGCAAACTCTGGGCAGACCTTGCCGCCTTCTATATGGACACCCGCGACCAGCAAGTAGCCCAATTTGCCAAAAGCGGCTTGGGACGTACCACGGTGAATGCCGGTAAGAGCCGCAGCTACGGTGTAGAAGCCTCTCTGCGCGCCAACCTCACCGATGCCCTGAGCATCAACGCCAACTACGGCTACACCAACGCCACCTTCACCGACTACGTGATCCGGCAGCAGGACGCTCAAGGCAACCTCACCGAGAAGGCCAACTACAACGGCAACTACGTCCCCTTCGTTCCCAAACACACGTTCAGTGTAGGCGCGCAATACCTCTTCCTGATTGCTCCCCGTCATTGGCTGGACCGCGTACAGGTCAACGCCAACTACAACGCTGCCGGACGCATCTATTGGACGGAAGCCAACAACGTGAGCCAAGCCTTCTACGGCACGCTCAACGGTCGCCTTAGCTTTGAAAAAGGAAACGGCGCTATCGCCTTCTGGGTGCGCAATGCGCTGGACAAGAACTATCAGGCCTTCTACTTTGAATCGATGGGCAACGGATTCCAACAGAAAGGCCGGCCCGTGCAGTTGGGAGTAGATATTCGCTGCCGGTTCTAAATAAATACTTGCCTTCCTTTGTTCTCTCCCTGAAAAAACTGCTTATCTTTGCCGCGGATAATTAAAAAACTCGTAATTGATTGAGTGTCAATTTCTAATAAAGGAGTAG
>JAVVVS010000068.1:0-11559 GCA_036652495.1 Bacteroides sp. | reverse complement strand
TACTCTTTTCATCGGATGGGGGAGGGAATGCCTGTCACGTTTTTAACAAATATCCTATCTTTTTCTAATTTTATCTTTTTATGCCAGCTTATCGCCATCTTTCTTTAAATAATTCTACCTTTGTAAACGGAACAAAATAGTGAAACGATGAAGTATAAATTATTAGTCCTTGATGTAGACGGAACGCTACTCAATAATGAAAAGAAAATTAGCGCACGTACGCAAGCCGCCTTGCTAAAAGTGCAGCAGATGGGTGTGCGAGTGGTCCTGGCTTCGGGAAGACCGACGTACGGACTGATGCCATTGGTGAAAAAGCTGGAGCTGGGTAACTATGGCGGTTTTATCCTTTCCTATAATGGCGGGCAGATTATTAATGCGCAGACAGGCGAAGTGCTGTTTGAACGGCGAATCAATCCTGAAATGCTACCATATATAGAGAAGAAAGCGCGGAAAAACGGTTTTGCTCTTTTTACCTATCACGAGCAAATGGTGGTGACCGATTCTCCCGACAACGAACATATCCGTCAAGAAGCCGAACTCAATCAGATGCAAGTGGTAGAAGAACCGGAATTTTCTATTGGAGTGGACTTTGCTCCTTGCAAGTGCATGCTGGTGAGCGATAATGAAGAGGCGCTTGTAGCTCTAGAAGAACATTGGCGCAAACGGCTTAATGGAGCGCTCGATGTGTTCCGCTCCGAACCTTACTTTCTTGAAGTGGTGCCTACGGCTATCAACAAGGCGAACACCTTGGGCGCCTTGCTCGAGAAGCTGAATATTCCTAGCGATGAAGTGATGGCGATAGGCGATGGCGTTTGCGACGTATCGATGTTGCAACTGGCGGGATGGGGTGTAGCCATGGGCAATGCCCCCGATTCGGTGAAGATTTGTGCCGATGTGGTGACAGCTACGAATGACGAAGATGGTGTGGCGTTGGCGATTGAAAAGACTATTCTGGCTGACATCCGTCCGGCGGAAATACCGTTAGACCAGTTGAACTTACGCGGAAGGCATGCGCTGATGGGAAACTTAGGCATTCAGTACACGTATGCTTCCGAAGACAGGGTAGAGGCTACCATGCCGGTAGATGAACGTACCCGTCAGCCGTTTGGCATTTTGCATGGCGGAGCAACGTTGGCATTGGCAGAAACGGTGGCGGGACTTGGGTCGGTGATACTTTGTCAGCCCGATGAAATGGTGGTAGGGATGCAGGTGAGCGGCAATCATATCTCTTCCGCTCATGAAGGCGATACTGTGCGGGCTATTGGTACCATTGTGCACAAAGGTCGCTCGTCCCATGTGTGGAATGTCGATGTACTCACTTCAACCGCTAAGCTGGTTTCTTCCATACGGGTGGTTAATAGTATACTTAAAAAGAAATGATAACGGATTTAATTAAATCTTGTAAGACGATAGATGAAATACTGCGCAGACGACGTCCCTTTGCCCTCTATCGCCTTCCAGAGGAAAAGACGCCCCGCTTTTTGATGCAGTCAACGGGGGATGTGCGGACGATAAACAAGATAGAAGCACTCGACGGGCAGCGGGGATTTGTCATTGCTCCTTTTCATATCAGCCCCGAATGTCCCATTGTGTTAATAGAACCCGATGTCCATCAGCTGGAGAAAGTTCATTGGGATTCAGAACCAGCCGATGTGCCTGCCGAAGAGCAAAAGGAAAAAAAACCATTTAATGATGGGCTGAAAGGCTACACGGTTCGCTTTAAAAGCTTTCTTCAAGCGTTGCGCTCCCAGCAATATGACAAGCTGGTATTTTCTCGTTCGGTGACGTTGAAGCGGATGGAGGCTTTCTCTCCTGCCGCCGCTTTTTATAAAGCTTGCATGCGTTTCCCCGATGCGTATGTATATCTTTGCTATACCCCGTCCACGGGATTGTGGCTGGGCAGTACGCCCGAAGTTCTCCTTTCCGGTAAACCAGAACAGTTTCGCACCGTTGCCTTGGCGGGGACGCAACCGTTGAAAGACGGTCAACTTCCTCAAATATGGACTACGAAGAACCGTGAAGAGCAGCAATACGTATCCTCTTATATCTCCCAACAACTACATTCGTTGGGCATCTCGTATCAAGAAAGCGCACCAACTTCTGTTTTAGCCGGAACATTGGCTCACTTGAAAACAGACTTTCGCTTCTCGTTGTCCGGGGGACAAAGCTTGGGGCAGTTGCTCTATCAGCTTTATCCGACCCCTGCCGTATGCGGACTTCCCAAAGAAGAAGCCTTCCAATTTATATTGGACCACGAGGGATACAATCGCAGCTATTACTCGGGTTTCATCGGGTGGTTGCAACCCGGAGGAAAAACGGACTTATATGTCAATCTTCGTTGTATGCACATCACCCATCGATACTTGACATTTTATGCCGGTGGCGGCTTGCTGTCCTCTTCGCGGTTGCATGAAGAATGGCAAGAGACCAAGGCAAAAATGCAAACCATGCGAAGCCTGATTGCTCCTTCTTTTCATTAACTACTCTAGATATGTACACAGATAAGAAAAATGTTCTCCAGCTCGTAGCTTTGCTCGAAGCCCACCACGTTTCTCAAGTGGTGCTATGCCCCGGCAGTCGGAATGCACCTTTGGTGCATACGCTTGCCACACACTCCTCTTTCACCTGCTATTCGGTGACGGATGAGCGGAGTGCCGGATTCTTTGCCATTGGGCTTGCTTTGTCTGGCGGACATCCGGCAGCCGTGTGCTGCACTTCGGGCACAGCTTTGCTTAATCTGCATCCTGCGGTGGCAGAGGCTTTCTATCAGCAAGTGCCGCTGGTAGTGATTTCTGCCGATCGACCGGCTGCCTGGATTGGTCAGATGGATGGGCAAACGTTGCCTCAGCCAGACGTGTTTCATTCATTGGTGAAGAAGTCGGTCAACTTACCCGAAATACATACCGAAGAAGAGGAATGGTATTGCAACCGGCTTGTGAACGAGGCGTTGCTCGAAACTCATCATCATGGTGCAGGACCGGTGCATATCAACGTTCCTATCTCAGAACCTCTGTTTCAGTTTACTACCGAAACGCTGCCTTCCGTACGTGTCATTACCCGTTATCAAGGGCTCAATGTGTACGACCGCAACTACGACGAACTCATTGCCCGATTGAACAAATATACCCGGCGCATGATGGTGGTGGGGCAGATGAACTTGATTTATGAGTTCGATAAAAAATACATGAAGCTGCTTTATAAACACTTTACTTGGCTGACGGAACACCTTGGCAATCAAACGGTGCCCGGTATGCCAATAAAAAACTTCGATGCAGCGATTTATGCCATGGATGAAGAAATGCAGGAGAAGATGGCGCCCGAACTGTTGATTACTTACGGCGGGCACGTTGTCTCGAAACGGCTGAAGAGCTATTTACGCCAGCATCCGCCTAAGGAACATTGGCACGTGTCAGCCAATGGTGAGGTGGTTGATCTTTATGGCACACTTACCACTGTGATTGAGATGGACCCGTTTGAATTTCTAGAAAAGATAGCTTTTCTGATCGAGAACCGCACGCCATCCTATCCCTTGCTTTGGGAGAATTATAGTAAAGGGCTGCTTGCTCCTGAACTGGCTTATTCTGAAATGTCCGTGGTAGGATGCTTGTTTAAAGCGTTGCCGTCACCGTGTGCGTTGCACCTTGCTAACAGTTCTGCCATACGTTATGCCCAATTGTTCACTCTTCCACCTACGATTGAAGTTTGCTGCAATCGCGGCACCAGTGGCATTGAAGGTTCGCTTTCTACCGCTATTGGCTATGCTTCGGCTTCTGCTAAGTTGAACTTTGTGGTCATCGGCGATTTAAGTTTCTTCTATGATATGAATGCGTTGTGGAACGGGCACATCCGTCCTAACGTTCGTATTCTTTTGCTCAACAATGGCGGGGGCGAAATCTTTCATACCTTGCCAGGCTTGGATATGTCGGGCACCTCACACAAGTATGTGACAGCAGTGCACCAAACGTCGGCTCGTGGATGGGCGGAAGAACGAGGCTTCCTTTATCAAAAGGTAGAAGACGCAGCGCAGTTGGGCGAAGCGATGACCGTCTTTACTCAGCCTGAGGCATTGGAACAACCTCAGCTGCTGGAAGTCTTTACCAATAAGAACAAAGATGCCCGGATACTGAAGGATTATTATCATCAATTAAAACAACCATCAATATAAAGAATATGTCAACACCCAGAGAATGGACTCAGATTAAAGAATACGAAGATATTCTATTTGATTATTATAACGGCATTGCCCGTATCACCATCAATCGCGAACGTTATCGCAATGCCTTTACCCCCACCACTACGGCGGAGATGAGCGATGCGCTGCGCATCTGTCGGGAAGAAGCGGATATTAGCGTGGTTGTGCTGACTGGAGCAGGCGATAAAGCTTTCTGTTCGGGCGGAGATCAAAACGTAAAGGGACATGGTGGCTATATAGATAAGAATGGGGTACCCCGTCTGAGTGTGCTTGATGTACAGAAGCAAGTGCGCAGCATTCCTAAACCCGTGATTGCCGCAGTCAACGGGTTTGCTATCGGCGGCGGACACGTGTTGCATGTGGTCTGTGATCTTTCTATTGCATCGGAGAATGCTATCTTCGGCCAGACAGGTCCCCGGGTAGGCAGTTTCGATGCCGGATTTGGCGCTTCTTATCTGGCACGCGTAGTGGGGCAGAAGAAGGCACGCGAAATCTGGTTCCTCTGCCGTAAATATAATGCACAAGAAGCTTTGGACATGGGGTTGGTGAACAAAGTGGTTCCGTTGGATCAGCTAGAAGACGAGTATGTGCAGTGGGCCGAAGAAATGATGCTCCTTAGCCCGTTGGCTCTGCGCATGATCAAAGCCGGACTGAACGCCGAACTCGACGGACAAGCCGGCATTCAGGAGTTGGCTGGCGATGCCACAATGCTCTATTATATGACCGAGGAGGCGCAAGAAGGCAAAAACGCATTCTTGGAAAAAAGAAAACCGGACTTCAAACAATATCCAAAGTTACCGTAAAAGAAGCTATTGCTATGATTCATTTTCAAATTATTTCGCGGCAGCTTCACTTTAAGCTGCCCGCCGGTACTTCGCGAGGCACTTATACAACGCGGGATGTGTGGTACCTTTATTTAACTTCCGATGAATTACCCAATCGAGTAGGAGTAGGGGAGTGCGCGCCGCTGCCCCGCTTGAGTTGTGACGATGTAGCCGATTATTCTTCTATTCTAGAGCAAGCTTGCATTCGTGCGGCAGCCTTGGGCAGGGTAGATACCGAAGCTTTGCGCCCTTATCCTTCTATCCTTTTTGGACTCGAAACAGCTTTCCGTCACTTGGAGACGGGAAGCTTCGCGTTGTGGAATACTTCGTTCTCGCGTTCAGAAGCTGGAATCCCGATTAATGGTCTGATTTGGATGGGCGACTATCATCGGATGCTCGAACAAATAGAACGTAAGATGCAAACAGGTTTCCGCTGCATCAAGCTAAAAATAGGTGCCATCAATTTTGAAGAAGAGTTGACTTTACTTCGCCATATTCGAGCCCGTTTCTCCGCTCAGGAAGTGGAACTCCGTGTCGATGCCAATGGTGCGTTTGATCCTTCCGATGCCCTCGACAAGCTGAAGCGGTTGGCTGAACTTGATCTGCATTCCATCGAACAGCCCATTCGTGCCGGACAATGGGAAACGATGGCGCGTCTGGCGGCAGATACGCCTCTGCCTATCGCTTTGGATGAAGAATTGATAGGTCAGCACACTCCCGAAGAGAAGCAGCGATTGCTGGACTTTATCCATCCCCAATACATTATCCTTAAACCATCGCTTCATGGCGGAATGGCGGGAGGTCGCGAATGGATGGACGAAGCAGAAAAGCGGCATATCGGTTGGTGGATTACTTCCGCCTTGGAATCGAACATTGGTCTTAATGCCATTGCTCAATGGTGCGCTACGTTCCGCAATCCGCTGCCTCAAGGATTGGGCACGGGTGCGCTTTTTACGGATAACGTAGAGATGCCGCTGGAAATACGAAAAGATTGTTTATGGTATGCCGGTGAAGAACCCCGTCCTGCAGTGGGCTAATTCTCGAACATCCTGCTTCGTGCCAGCATGCAAGCGCCAATGATGCCTGCTTTGTCTTTGAGTTTAGAGGTCAGAACGACGGAATCCTTGTTTACCAGGTTTAGTGAGTATTTTCGTATGGCAGACTTGATGGGTTGTGTGATATAATCTCCGGTGAGCGATAGCGTTCCTCCGATAATCACCAATTCGGGGTTGAAGAGGTTGATGAGTCCGGCTATTTGCTTTCCTAGTTTCTGACCTATCTCTTCTACTATTTCAATGCAAAGAACGTCTTCTTTATTCACCGATTCGATAATCTCATCCAATGTGATTGTCTCTCCGGCTTTTATGCGGTCTGATAAGATAGAGCTCTCGCCGTTTTTGATGCGTTCTGCCAGAATGCGGTGCAACGCCGATCCGGATGCTTCTGTCTCCAGGCATCCTTTCTTGCCGCAATGGCAGATGATTTCATTTTCAAACGTGCTGATATGTCCGAATTCTCCTGAGTAACCCGACTTTCCGGTATATATTTTTCCATCAATGATGATACCTACTCCCAGTCCCCAGCTGATATTCACAAAAAGGATGTCTTTTTCTCCTTTGACGCATCCTTTCATGTATTCGCCATAAGTCATGGCGCGCGTATCATTGTCTATGGTTACCTTATATCCTAACTTCTCTGTCAGCACATCGGCAAGAGGGCGCTCTTCGAAATTGAACCAACTAAAGCTGAAACCCGATTCCGGATTTACTCGCCCGGACACATTCACATTAATGTTGAGTATCTTTTCTTTGTTCGTATTCGTCTTTTTAATGAAGTTAAGAATGAGTTTGCACAATTCATTCATGCCTTCCACCGAGTTTTCGCATCGGTAAGGTATGTTCATTTTTAAATCCATCATGTCGCCTTTGAAGTTAATCAAACCGATGTTGACTGCAAATCTTTTAATGTCCACGCCGATAAAATAGCCGGATTCCGGGTTTAGCCCATACAAGTTGGGATGGCGTCCGCCGCTTGTCTCTAATTTTCCGTAGTCGTTGATATAGTTCTCTTCGCACATCTCACTCACAAACTTAGTGACGGTGGGCACACTTAAATCCAGCTCTTTTGATAATTCTGTAATCGTTGAGCTGCCATTGTACATATAATAGGAAATGATTTTCTTCTTTAAAAGAGCATTCTTAGTGCCCAACTCTATTTCTTTTAGTAGATGTAGCTTCATATAAATAAATTTTAATACAGTGTGGACAAAGATAGTTAATTAGTTTATTAAATATAGCAGATTAGGGTTAAATAGATATCCTTTTCTTCTTTTCACTTTTTGACGTAGCGAATAGCTGCCCGTTGCATTGTTATATTTTGTATTTTTAATAGTAAAACAATTTATTAATTGTTGTTTAGATAATAAATAAGTGTATATTTGTCGAACAATATACAGGACATCAAAAGAAGTTCTAAAAGTAGTTGGACGTAAAAGCATACTAAAACAAAACGATAGTATTATATATTAATTTAAAAAACAACTTTATCATGGGAAAGATTATTGGATTGATTAACGCTCCATTTACTCCATTTTATGAAAACGGAGAAGTTAATTATGAACCAATTGCAGCTTATGCACAATTATTGATTAAGAACGGTTTACAGGGCGTGTTTATTAATGGTTCATCCGGTGAAGGTTATATGCTGACTGATGAAGAACGCATGAAGTTGGCCGAACGTTGGATCGAAGTATCACCGAAAGATTTTAAAGTGATTGTTCACGTAGGCAGTTGCTGTGTGAAGTCCAGCCATTTGCTGGCCGAACATGCACAAAAGATTGGTGCATTTGGCATTGGTGCTATGGCTCCTCCGTTCCCGAAGATTGGTCGTGTAGAAGAGTTGGTGAAATACTGCGAGGAGATTGCTTCCGGTGCTCCCGAGCTTCCATTCTATTATTATCATATCCCGGCATTCAACGGCGCTTTCTTGCCGATGGTTTCCTTTTTGGAGGCAGTAGATGGTCGTATTCCTAATTTTGCAGGAATTAAATATACGTTCGAGAGTCTGTATGAATACAACCAATGCCGTTTGTATAAGAATGGCAAATTCGAAATGCTTCACGGACAAGACGAGACGATTCTTCCTTGCTTGGCTATGGGCGGCGCTCAAGGCGGTATCGGTGGAACTACTAATTATAACGGAGTGAATCTGGTAGGCATTATTGATGCTTGGAAGGCTGGTGATTTGGAGAAAGCCCGCGAATTGCAAAACTTCTCGCAAGAGGTGATTAACGTTATTTGTCACTTCCGTGGAAATATTGTAGGCGGAAAACGCATCATGAAGCTGATTGGTTTGGACTTGGGTAAGAACCGCACGCCATTTGCTAATTTGACCGATGCGGAAGAAGCACAACTGAAGGCTGAACTCGAAGCGATTCATTTCTTTGATCGTTGTAATAAATTCTAAGACGCTGTATTTATGAATCCTACAGAATATTTACAGACGTGGGCTGCTTCTTATAAAAGTGACCTGATTAACAATATCATGCCTTTTTGGATGAAGAACGGTTGGGACCGTAAGAATGGCGGAGTGTACACTTGCGTCGATCGGACAGGTGTTTTGATGGATACTACGAAATCAGTTTGGTTCCAAGGGCGATTTGCCTTTACTTGCTCTTATGCTTATAACAATGTGGAGCGTAATTCCGAATGGCTTGAAGCGGCTAAAAGCACGCTCGACTTTATTGAAGCGCATTGCTTTGATACGGATGGACGGATGTTTTTTGAAGTAAGCGCTACTGGATTGCCTCTGCGCAAGCGCCGGTACGTCTTTTCCGAGACTTTTGCGGCTATCGCTATGTCTGAATATTCCCTTGCATCCGGTGATAAATCATATGCTTTGAAGGCGTTGAATCTCTTTAAGGAGATTCAACGTTTCCTCACCACGCCCGGAATACTCGAACCTAAGTATTGCGATACTGTGCCGATGAAAGGACACTCTATCGTGATGATTCTCATTAACGTTGCTTCTCGTGTTCGTGCCGCTATCAGCGACCCGGTTCTTGATCAGCAGATAGATGAATCTATCGAACTTTTGCGTACGCATTTCATGCATCCTGAATTTAAGGCTTTGCTTGAGACGGTGGGGGCTAACGGGGAATTTATTGATACGAATGCTGCCCGTACTATTAATCCCGGACATTGCATTGAAACTTCTTGGTTTATCCTCGAAGAAGCCAAAAGCCGTAACTGGGACAAGAAGATGGTGGATACAGCCCTTACCATTCTTGACTGGTCGTGGGAATGGGGTTGGGACAAAGATCATGGCGGCATCATTAATTTCCGCGACTGCCGTAACTTGCCTTCGCAAGACTATGCGCACGATATGAAATTCTGGTGGCCACAAACTGAAGCCATTATTGCTACTCTATATGCTTATCAGGCAACGAAGAATGAAAAGTATTTAGTGATGCACCAACAAATCAGTGACTGGACGTATGCCCATTTTCCAGATGCTGAATTTGGCGAATGGTACGGATACCTCCATCGTGACGGAACTGTTTCGCAATCTGCTAAAGGAAACTTGTTTAAAGGTCCTTTTCATATACCCCGCATGATGACAAAGGGGTATGCACTTTGCGAAGAAATGCTGTTGAAATAATTATCTAATCTAATTTAATACATGAAAAACTCGAAAATTTATCCTTGGGTAGTGGTTGCCCTCCTTTGGGGGGTAGCTCTGCTCAATTATATGGATAGGCAAATGCTCAGCACCATGAAGGATGCGATGCAAGTAGATATAGTGGAACTTCAATCGGCTGCCAACTTCGGACGCTTGATGGCGGTATTCTTATGGATATACGGTCTGATGAGTCCGGTGGCTGGTATCATTGCTGATAGAATCAATCGAAAATGGTTGATTGTAGGCAGTTTGTTTGTTTGGTCTACCGTCACTTACCTGATGGGTATCGCTGATAATTTCCAGGAAATCTTCTGGCTTCGTGCCTTGATGGGAGTGAGTGAAGCGCTTTACATCCCCGCAGGACTATCATTGATAGCCGATTATCATTCCGATAAGTCGCGTTCGCTTGCTATTGGTATTCACATGACAGGGCTTTATGCCGGACAAGCGATTGGCGGCTTTGGCGCTACAGTTGCGGCGGCTTTCTCTTGGCATACTACGTTTCATTGGTTTGGTATCATCGGCATTGCCTACGCGGTGGTGCTGACGTTGTTCCTCAGAGACAAAAAAGATCATGCTGTGGTGAACCGACTCGAGCCTTCGGTGGTAAAGCAAAAAGGAACGGTGGTCAAAGGGTTGTCATTACTCTTCAGCAACATCGCTTTTTGGGTGATTCTGCTTTATTTTGCTGCACCAAGTCTTCCGGGCTGGGCTATTAAGAATTGGTTGCCGACGCTGTTTGCTGAAAACCTGAACATTCCCATGTCTCAAGCCGGTCCGATGTCTACAATAACGATTGCTGTATCTTGTTTTATTGGCGTTATTATTGGCGGACTTCTTTCCGACAAATGGGTGCAAAAGAATATCCGCGGACGCGTCTATACAGGTGCTATTGGGTTGGGACTGACTATTCCGGCATTAATATTGCTCGGTTTCGGACATAGTTTTATTGCTGTCATCGGTGCTGGATTATTGTTCGGTCTTGGTTTTGGTATCTTCGATGCCAACAATATGCCTATCCTTTGCCAGTTTGTTTCGTCCAAACACCGCGCTACGGCTTATGGTATCATGAATATGACAGGCGTATTTGCGGGCGCTTTTGTCACCGACTTATTAGGAAAATGGACGGACGGAGGAAAATTGGGTGAAGGCATTGCCATGCTGGCAGTGATTGTTTTCATCGCATTAGCGGTGCAACTCTATTTCCTGCGTCCCCAAACCGATAATATGGAATAAACACTAAAATTATGATTGTATCGAATTTGCAAAACAGTCAACGGGTGGAACAGCTTCACCCGTTGTTCAAAACACTTTTTGAGTATGTGAAGACGCACGACTTGCTTCACACTGAATTAGGACGCATCGTGATAGACGGCGACCGCTTGTTTATCAATAATGTGAATCCCGACTGTGTGGCTCGTGACAAACAGGTGCTGGAACTTCACCGTGATTACATCGACGTGCACATTGTGCTTGAAGGTGCCGAAACCATTGGGTGGAAAGCGATTGAGGATTTGACTTCCGAGACGAAACCTTATGCTAAAGAAGGCGATTGCGCCCTTTATGCTGATGTTCCTACTACATTTGTCGACTTGCTTCCCGGTCAATTTGCTATTGTATTTCCCGAAGATCCTCATGCTCCGCTTATTGGGCAAGGGAAAATCAGGAAGTTGGTAGCCAAAGTACAGATCTGAATGCGTTCATCCAATTACTCTTGAACCTTTTTCTTAAGCCGTTCCTTATGCATCTTTCTCAAAAAGGATGCGTTAAGGAGCGGCTTTTATTAAACATCATCCTGATAGATTCAAATTTCTTCCATCCCCACCAATTCCCAAGTCTTGAAGGTGAGGCGGATGAGCTTCA
>JAVVVS010000067.1:0-11683 GCA_036652495.1 Bacteroides sp. | reverse complement strand
GGTGATAACTGCAGCAGAATAAAGAATTGGGACGCCGACCAACACGAAGATTTTTTTAGGCGCGGATTACACGAATTGCGCGGTTCTTTGTAAGTGATAGACTAAAGAAATCCGTGTAATCCGCGTAATCCGCGCCTAAATAAGGAAACATTCTTTGGGTGCTAGCCAAAGAGTGTTTAAAGCCGAAGTTTTGCTATTTCAAGTATTCGGGTGTTTGCACCATATTGGCATTAGCATTGATTTCGCTTTGAGGAATGGGAAGCACCGTGCGATAATAGCTCCAATCGAAGTCCATCGATTGCTCGTCGGCAAAGTGGGCTACTTCTTTCATCGTGGGGTCGGTTTCGCTGATGCGCTTTACGCGCAAATGGTTGCGCAACAAGTCGAACATGCGATGCCCCTCTCCGATAAGTTCTTTCCTTCGTTCTTCGAGCACGTCGCCCAAGGTCAGCTTTTCGGGCACCACATAGTCCGGGTTCCCTCTCAGCGCAATTTTTTTCAGATAGGTTGTAGCCTTCGTTGCAGCACCGGTTTTCAGTGCTGCCTCTGCTGCATTAAGATAAGTTTCGGACAGACGCATCAAGGGAATGTTGGCATCCCGGATGTTTTCTCCGGCTTGCGGTTGGTATTTGTTGACGTAAGTCACCTTCTTTCTCTCGTTCACCAGCAATTTAATGCGTACATCTTTCGGTGTCTTCAGCAGATGGTGATAAAAGCTAGCCGTGATGCACATATCTTGATACCCGTCCTGAGAATTCAAATATCCCATACTTTCATTTCCGGGGCTTTCGGTCGTGGTATTGACAATCTCGAACAACACTTCTCCCGGATTGCTAGCCGAAGCATCCGCAGCCCAAGCGGTAGGGTAAGCCTCCGTGGTCCATAACTGGTAATCATTCTTCTCGGCTCCCTTGATGGCTTCTTCGGCAGTTTGCAAAGCTTCTGCGTTTTTACCCATGTAGAGGTACACACGGCTCAAGAGCGTGAGCGTAGCCCACTTGCCTATTTTCCCTTTTTTGCTCAACACGAGGTCTTTGTTGTTCAAGTTAGTGCCCGTCCAAGCATACGTGGGAATCATCAATCCCGCTGCCTTTTTCAAGTCGTTAATGATTTGAGCATAACATTCTGCCACCGTGTTGCGCGCCGGTTTATTCTCTGCCGAAGCGGCGGCGGACGTAATGACCGTGACTCCCAACGAGGCGCCATTGTCCTTCAAATACGTGTATCCAAAGAAACGTGTCAGGTCGAACAGCGCTAAACCGCGTATAGCTAAGGCTTGACCCTCTAAATCTTGGCTAAACGTTTGCTCGTCTTCATCCTCGGGATGAATGCTGATGTTCTTGATTCCATCGAGAATGACGTTGCAATTTTGAATGATGGTATAAAGATAAGACCAATGTGCCGACGGACCGTTGGCAGGCAACCAGTCCATCTGATAATAGTGCGCCGTTCGGCAGGTCGACTGCACGGCTTGCATATCGTCTCCCGTCACATCACCGTAGTACATCAATCTTCCCGAATAGGCATTGGAGTTTCGCATGGTGGCATAAATAGCGTTCAGGGAGTAATCAATATCAGAAAGTGATTTGATACTGGTTTCTGTGGGAACTTGCGTCGAAGGTTCCAAATCCAACCAATCGTTCCCGCACGAAGTAAATATTCCTATGGATAACGCCATAGACAAGATAGTATATAAAGTTCTCATATTATAGTTCATTGATGATTAGAAATTGAGATTAAGGCCAAAAGTGATGGTTTTCAGCGGTGGAGTGTTTCTCGTTGCTTCTCCGGCGCTCACACCTTCGGGGTCGAAATTATCATACGCAGCCCACGTCAGCAAATTACTCGCTGCAGCATACAGGCGTACATACCCGATACCGGCTTTCCGAGTCCATTCTTTAGGCAAGGTGAAGCCAAAAGTAAAATTCTTCAACCGTAAATAATCGGTACTGTGAATGCGCCGGCTGCTACTTATTTTGTGCATGGATACTGAAGATGATTTGCCGGGCATGTACACTTCTATATCAGTTTGGTCACCCGGCTTTTTCCAGCTGTCACGATAATAAGTAGGTATGTTGGAATAAGAATCATAGCCGCCATGTTCCGTTTTTTGTGCCCAAGTGTCGTAAGCATATCCTCCCAACTGATAAGAAAAGAGAAAGTTCAAATCGAACCATTTATATTTGAGCGAATTGGACAGTCCTCCATTCAGCGTGGCTTCGGCATGCTTGTAAGGGATGAACTGTGCGTTCTTCGAACTTTCGGTCAGTTCTTTCACGTAGTTACCCTGTTCATCCAACGTGTTGGTGTAGAATTGAGGTGCTCCTGTTTCGGGATTGATGCCGGCAAACTCTTGCACATAGAACGTGCGGTACGAACTCCCGATTTTATGGATTTGACTTCCGCTAATGATTTGAGTCTGCTCGCCGTCCAACTTGACTACTTTGTTGGCGTTATGCCCTAAATTAAGCATTGTATTCCAAGTGAAATCTTTGCCCTTGATGTTGCTCGAATTTATTGTCAGCTCTACTCCTTCATTTTTCACCTCACCAATGTTCATCAGATAGCTGCTGAATCCGGTAGTCATAGACACGGGGCAGTCCATTAATAAGTTCTTGGTCGTACGGGTATAATACTCTATGGTGAAATTCAATCTATCCCAGAATCCAAAGTCCAAACCGAAGTTCATATTGTAGTTCGTTTCCCATTTCAATTCAGGATTGGCTATTTGCGAAATTTGAATGCCCGGTTGTTCCAGATAACCGCCATTGACAGAGCTTAAACCCATATAGCCGAAAAGGTCGGAAGGAAGCGTACCGTTGACACCATAAGATGCTCTCAGGCGCAAATCGGACAGCCAATCTTTCATCGGACTCATAAATTCTTCTTCGATGGCACGCCAAGCACCCGAAACCGACCAGAATGTACCCCAACGATTGTCGCGGTGCAAGCGGGAACTACCGTCCACACGGAAACTGGCTCCTAAATAGTAGCGGTTATAATAATCATAGTTCAGACGGCTTAAATAAGACACCAACCGGTATCTGGAATCAGCGCCTCCTACAGACACCGTCTTCATACCATTACTGATGGCATGTTTGTCTGAAGTGGCATAATTGTACGCTTCTCCGGACAGATAGTCACTATACGTATCATCTATTTCATATCCGGCAAGCACGTCGATGTGATGAACCTGATTGATTGTTTTTAAATAGGTAAGAGAATTGTTCCATACCATCTTCTTAAACTCGCTCATACGTTTGGTGACTTCTCCGTTTTCATCTTCACCATTCGAAGTACGGGGGTCCGCCCATTGTTCGCCTTTGACGGTGGTATAATCGTAACTGAAAGTTGTTTTAAACTTTAAATCTTTGATGAACTCGTATTCGGCATAAAGCGTGTTGAATGCACGCAGCATCTTTTCATGTTTGTAATCGTATTCGGCGGACAATCTCGGATTACGGTCGTTGCCTTTGCGGATAAAGCTCCGGTTCCAACTGCCGTCTTCGTTGTAGACCGGGTCGGAGGGCGTAGCCCAGTTGCGCGAAGAGTAAAAAGGCGACGTGTAGGTGAAGCCTTCATCGTAAATGCTTTGGTTCACATTTGAAAACAGTATTTTTGCCCCGACGGTTAGTTTGTCGGTGGCATTCAAGTCTACATTCACCCGACCCGTAATGCGCTCCAGACCGGAACCTTGCACAATACCATCTTGCTTGATATACGATAACGAAGAATAGTATTTGAACTTGTCACTACCACCCGATAAAGAAACGTCATAAGTAGAATGATGTCCTTTTTGAAAAAGCTCGTTGTTCCAGTCGGTAAAGCCGCACCAAGGGATAGGTGCATATTTATCAATCTTCCCGTCGGCGTATTTTTTCATTTCTGCATTTAATTCTTCGTCAGAAATAGAAGGGTTTTTGCCGGTTAACTTGCGTTGTTGGTACAACTTCAGTCCGTCATAAATGAAGTCGCGACGTTCTTGTCCTCCCATCACGGGACGATAATCCCGGGCAAGGTCGCTGCTTCCCCAGTCTGCTTTCAGCGAAATCTGCGCTTTTCCGCTCCTTCCCTTTTTCGTTGTAATTAAAATCACGCCGTTGGCAGCCCTGGAGCCATACAAAGAAGCCGCAGCGGCATCTTTGATTACGGTTATGTTTTCAATATCCGAATTGTTGAGCGTAGACATAATGTCGAATCCGGAATCGGAACTAGTGGAAGCCACCGAACCCGATTGAACCGGTATGCCATCAATGACATATAAGGGCGAATTGGAGGCATTGAAAGAACCCATTCCCCGAATGCGGATAGAAGAAGCGGCACCCGGCTGCCCCGATGAAGAGCTGACTTGCACACCCGGTGCATTGCCCTCGAGCATTCCCGAGAAAGAAACCACCGGAATATCTTTCAGTTCACCCGTTTTCACTGTAGAAGCTGACCCGGCATAAGCCGACTTCTTAAACGTACCATATCCAGTCACAACAACTTCTTCCATAAGGTTATTGTCCGGTACCAGAATAATTTTGATGCTTTTTCCGGAAGCTACTTTGATTTCCCGCTTCACATAGCCGATGTAAGAAACAATCAGCGTTACTTGGGCATGGTCTACCTCTAAAGAGAAACGACCTTCTAAGTCAGTCGTAGCACCATTGGTCGTCCCTTTCACCAGGATGTTCGCTCCAATAACTCCCTCTCCCGTTTCATCTACTACCGTACCATTTATTTTTATCTTTTGCTGAGGAGTTTCCACCTCTTTGGGTCTGGCAGAAGGCTTAATGGCAATCACGCCATCGTGCACCGCGTACGTCAATCCGCTGTTTTTCAAACATTTCTCCAGTACATTCGCAATTTTCTCGTTGGTCACATTCAAGTGTTGAACCCTGACTTGCTTTACATCATTCGTGCTGTACACAAAGGTAAAGTCTGTTTGTCTCTGAATTTCCCAAAGCACTTCGTTCAATGTAGCATCTTTAAAGACGGCAGTAACAGTGGTCTGTGCAAACATTTTGTTGGCTGCTTGCAGAAAGCCAATTGCAAAGAAGCTAAATAATAGGAACGTAATCCACAATCGTTTACTACTTCTCCCAATTTTGGTGTAGCTGTGTTTCTTGTTCATTGTTTTTTTTGATTTATTGGTTAGTTATAAAAAGTTATTGTTTTTCCGTTTATTTTGATTTTCACTCTTCCAGTTTTTTCTAATAACCGAACGAAAGGGATGATCTCTTCATATCGATCGACATTGCACCCGAAACGTATGTTCTTTACACTTTCATCCGCATAAATCACCTTCATATCATACCAGCGAGAAAGCGTTTTCATAATCTCTTCCAGCCTTTTGTCTTTAAAGTTTATTTTCCCTTTCACCCACGAAGTATAGAAAGCGGCATCCACACTGCGTATTTTGATGTGGTTCATTCCCGGAGTAACAGAGGCTTGTTGCGAAGGTTTCAGCAGGCAACCTTCGCCTTTCCCGGCTTTCACCTTGACCGAACCACTCACCAATGTGGCTTGGTATTCTTCATCCGGATAAGCACAGATATTAAAAATGGTGCCTAAAACTTCTACTTGTACCTCCTTGGTATGTACGATAAATGGCTGCTTACTTTTGTTCACCTCAAAAAAGGCTTCACCTACCAGTTCCACTTCCCGCCTGCCTTTGCCAAAAGACACGGGAAAACGAAGGCTGCTCATCGAATTAAGATGCACTTTCGTGCCATCACTTAATATCAAGGCATACTCCCCTCCTCTGGGTATTTCTATCTTGTTGTAAACCAGCTTCTGCTTTTTCACCGCATTGGGCACCGATTGATACTTCAGCGCCACGGAGTCTACAGCTATTTGCGTGCCTACTAAGTTGTGCCCGATGTGATTGACCGATTTATTAATCTGAATTGTTTTTCCATTGTCCAGCGTCAGGATGGCTTTTGCTTCACCCGGAGTGATGGTTTGTGCTATCATCGCATGCTCTGGACAAAGCACTGCCGTAGACGATTGTTTCATAAAAAAGCTAATCAACGCTATCGGCAAAACGATGGCTGCGGCATAGCTCATCCATTTGATCATTCGTTTTCTACGCTGGTTCTTTTTGATTCGTTGGCTTACTTCTTCCCATCCAATGCGTACATCGAAGGATGAACTTTCCGCTAGGTGTTTCCGGTAATTCTCTTTATTACCTATCTTTTGAAAAATAATTTCATGCTCTTGACTCTCCATTCTCCAATCTTCTAGCCGGGCCTTTTCATCAGCAGTCATTTCGCCCGATAAATGTTTGGCTATGAGGTTAGCCGTATAAAAATCCTGATTTGTCATGTCTTTAAGCTCTATTATTTATTCTCTTTTATACTTCAACAGGTCAAAGTATAAACAGGGTGAACGAAAAGACAATTAAAATAAAAAATAAATAAAGCTGTCGGTTCCGTTTCCTTGCCAGAGCCAAGCACATCAAAGCGCAGAAAGTACGCGTTCGTCCGCCTTGTTCGTGCGGTACGCGTATCCAATCCACAAAATCCGTATTTTTATTGAATGAGCAGAAAGAGGAGATAATAATAGTCTTTGAGGTAGACGCGAAGCTTTTTATAAGCTATTTTTTTTAGCGTATGCACCGTTTCTGGTGACACATTTAATTTTTCGGCAATTTCTTGATTCTTATCCCCCTCCAAAGACAAACGCATGATGGCTTTCATTTGTTCGGGCAGTTTGCCAATCGCTTCGGCAACTATTCGATAAGTCTCTTCTTCCAGCACAGTATCAGAAAAGAAAGAGTCGGACTTCTTCTCTATCAAAGCCTGCGCATATTCATTAACGATTTTAGAATGTTCTAATTCATTGAGCGCCTTGTTATGAACAGCAGTGTACAAAAAAGATTTCACCTGATGCAAATAGAAAAAGTCCGTTCTAATTTGCCATAGTTTGGCAAAACAGTCTTGCACAATGTCTGCCGAAACGTTTTCGTCAGTGGTGTACCGGTTGGCAAAAAGACAAAGAGCTACATAATATTGATTGAAAATATTACGGAACTCTTTATCATCTACCTTTATACTTATCGCTGGAAGTAATGCCTCGGTTACCATAGTTACTTTTAAACTTCACTTGTTTAATGCAAAATTAGAAAAAAAAGGTTAGAACAACCTCTTTTTTAAATTTAAAAATGGCAGTTGCATTAAAACACTGCGCTCCTTATTGAAAAGTAACCAAGCAACGTGTTGCTTTTCATCAGGCACGGATAGATACGAAAGATAATGAACTCTTGTTCGTTCTACACAAGGATCAGTAAGAGATGGAAAATGAGAAAGAGGGCTGTTCATCGTTTTTTGGGGCAGAATAATACTTTTCAGGGGAATTTGCAAATAAATTCAGATGCGTTTGCTCTGCTTTATAGAACCTTTCGTTTGTATCAACGGTCTTTGCTCTTTGTGTAATCAAACGTGACTTATTGAAAAAAACTTTATCAATGTGCGCCTTTTTCTCGTAAAGCCCGTGTCTGCTTGGTAGATATCATTAGATGCATGATATAAAACCAAGATTCAACTTTCTATTTCAAGAATAAGTTTTTGATTTCCCACATGAATGATAAATTCACCATCTTCAATAATACGTTTACCACTAGTATCAGGATAGCTTAAATCACGTATTGGGTCTATTTCGAAACGAAAGAGTTGCTTTTCGCCAGCCTTCAACTCTTTTTTCTCAAAATATTTGAGTTCTTTCATCGGACGTGATACTGTACTTACGGGGTCTGATATATACCATAACACGGTTTCCTTACCAATTCTCTCCCCATTATTCACAACCTCCACTTCTGCTATTGCTTTTTGATTTCGTGATATTTTCTGTGTGGATAGTCTTGCATTAGAATATTCAAAGGTTGTATAGCTCAAACCGTGTCCAAACCAATAAAGTGGATCTGTCGGTATATCTTGGTAGTCACCCATCTTTTGGAATGGACGCGAGGATTGACGCATATTGTAATAGGTAGGAATTTGTCCCGTAGTAAGTGGAAATGTAACAGCAAGCTTACCAGACGGATTTATCCTTCCCGAAACAATACCTGCCAATGGTGTACCTCCCGCAACGCCTGGTTGCCATATTTCAATTATGGCATCAGCTACAGGTTCCAATCTTATCAATTCCAGAGGACGACCGCTCGATAATATAAGTACGATAGGTTTTCCTGCCTTTTTCAAATACATAATCAGTTTTTCCTGAATGACAGGTAGCGAGATAGTAGAACGGGATGCGTTTTCGCCACTCCATTTCTTGTCTTCACCTATACAAGCCACCACTACATCCGCTTTTTCGGCTGTTTTCAGGGCTTCATCAAATAAAGATTCATCATCACTATTCAACAGACAGCCCTTTGTATAAGTCAATTCAATCTTTCCTTTAAATTCTTTTTCAAATCCCTCATAAAGAGACTCTACATCCGATTCTTTTCCATTAAAAGACCACGACCCCAATAAATTTGACTTGTCTTTCGCCATAGGTCCAATAACAGCAATTCTTCTTACAGAATTAGTCAGTGGTAATACATTATTTTTATTTTTCAGAAGAACCATTGTCTCTTCAGCTAGTTGTGAAGCCACACAAATATCCTCCTTCTTTAAATAACGTTTTTGTTCGGAAATTACCTTTACATAAGGATCGTCAAACAAGCCTAAACGGAATTTAAGACGAATAACTCGTGCCACAGCATCATCTATTCTTCCAATTGGCACTTTCTTTTCATTGACCAATTGTTCTAAATATTCAAAATAAATATTATCACGCATATCCATGTCAAGTCCAGCCATTAAAGCTTTAAATCCGGCTTCTTTTTTATCCTTTGCTACACCTTGATACATAAGTTGCTCTACGGCATTCCAGTCGGCCACTACAAACCCATCATGTTTCCATTGTTCTTTCAATATTTCTGTCAAAGTATAATAGTTCGCTGTAGCAGGTACACCACTTATATCGTTAAAAGCGCTCATTAAAGTAGCCGCACCTCCTTTTACACACATTTCATAAGGAGGCAGATATGTTTCCCACAAAGCCTGTGAGGAAATATCCGTATATCGATAATCACGCCCACCTTCAGATACCCCGTATCCCACGAAGTGCTTCAGACAAGCAGCTATGGAGTAAGGATCTGAAAGACTTTTTCCTTGATACCCATTGACCGAAGCCAATCCTAATGTTCCGTTCAAATAAACATCTTCACCATAGCATTCTGAAATACGTCCCCATCGCGCATCACGTGCTACATCTATCATAGGAGAGAAAGTCCAGTCAATGCCCGACAACACAGATTCCTTGGCTGCAATGGCACAAGCTTTCTCAACTAAAAGAGGGTTGAAAGAGCATGCTTGAGCCAATGAAATAGGATATATCGTACGGAAACCATGAATAACATCAAATCCAAAAAGTATAGGAATACCTAAGCGTGATTCCTCCATTGCTTTACGCTGAATCTTGTTACGTAATTCTGGATCTGCGCTGAAATAAATTAATGAACCTATGCCTGCAGGCAGTTTTTGCACCGCAGGACCAATATTATTAGGATTGTTGTTTTCGCCAAAAGTATATTGGTTCAATTGAAGTATCTTTTCTTGCAGCGTCATTCGCTGAAGCAAGTCTTTCACTCGCTCCTCAACAGGCTTTTTTGAATCTTTATAAATGACTTTCTGTGACCACACAGAAGTAAAGCAATATAATGCTGTTATGAATAATATAGTTTTGCGCATATCGTTTTTTTTTCTATTCTTACGTATATAATCTTTGTTGCTTTATTGTTTATCCACACAATCAGTTTAACGTTGTCCAAACCAGGCACATAATCAACTGTCATAACCTGACTAAGGTTAACTCTTTTGTGTCTTATCCCCGTTTCTGGTTGACAGGTTTTATACTAAACTCTCTTTTGGGTTGACTCTCTTTTGTCTTAAGCCTAAAAGAGATTGACATTTTCTTTTTTTTACTTGAAATATATAAATAAAAAAAGAAAAATCCGCATCCTTCTCTCCCCTTCTCGTTTAGGTCTTTAGCAAGACCATCTTGGGTTGTTATGGGCAATAGATGGTCATGGAAGTTACCCACACGAAACGCTTTAGAGCCAAGATTATGCGTTAGATATACCTTAATATCATTCTAAATCAACCCGGAAGAATGAAGATGGCGGTACAATGAATGAAATCATATTATCTTCTACTTTAACATCATGTGTCATTACATGACATTGATTACCGTTTATATCATCTGAACTTACAATATGTATTTTTACGTTAGAATAACTTTTGATTTTTTCAATTCTCACAGGCAATTCATTTTCTGATTTGTTAAGAGCACAAATCCATATACTTTTATTGTTCGTAAAACACTGAGGAAGAATTCTTTTATCAGTTGTTTTACTAGCTATAATTTTTTTACCCAACACGACACTGTATAATTTGAATATTTCGAATATGGGAGTTGTAGAGTAATCTTTCTGATTTAATATAGAAGGGAAAGACCCTTTTTCTACATTCCAAATAAGTGGCCAGACGGACGCCATTTTTAAATCAGACATTAAAAATTGCTGAAACATCTCTGTTTGCATCATCGCTTGCTTATAATCAGACAATGTGTCGGCTTTTGTCGGTCCGATATTCCATTCAAGACAAGCAATTTCAATAGCAGGATTCTCGCTGCTCCTTATGTATGTTGATAAAGAATTTATCAAATCGGTATAGGTTAAATTTGTATATTGGTCTGCCATCGGTTGTTGATCTAACCATGTTTTCCAATTTGCAATATCCCATCCGTAATAAAAATGTAAGTCTATTATATCAAAAGATTTGCCAGCCAACTTGATAAGTTCTTGAATTGCTGGTTGCTGAGGATTTCCCAGCCAATTAATAATGAGTTTAATATCAGGATTGATTGCTTTCATTGTCTCTGAATACAGATTGATTAACTTTGCGTATTCTTCTACTGAAATTTGGGTATATGATCCCCAGTGATTCACCTCATTGTCTAAGTACCAATATTTTACTTTATATCCTTTGCTTTTACAGTATATCATCCAGTTTTTTACTTCTTGCAAAGACTCTTTGAGTTTATTATTTACTATACCACTCAAAACATTAACTCCCAATAAAGGTTCTGCTCCTATTTGTTTACACAAATAAATAAACTCATCGGTATCCATATTCTCAGTGATGTCAGATATTTCATCTTTGACTATTTTATGCTTAGGATTCCACAAATCTTTATATCCTGGGCATCCAGCATATTGCCAATGAAAGTATGATGTTTCAGCCCCACCGGGATAACGTAAAAAGCTAGTTTTAACTTCCTTCAATTTATTTGCTATTTTACCATCTACCCATAAATCATCTTTGTCATGATAATAACTCATATTAAAACCGATCATGTAATCAGATACTTTTTTTGTAATCTGTTTGGAATGAAATGAAATCTTTACAGTATCTTTATATGTTTTTGTTTTCATTAAAGAAGATGTAAATGTTAACTCTTGAATTCCAATAAATTGTTTTGTATGAGCTTGCCCTAACAGACAAGATAATAGGAATATCATTCCTGATAATTTCCATTTCAAATCAAATGATAAATATTTCATGGCATTTTAATTGTTAAAATTATATTTATTATAATGGAAAAAAGTGTTGTCTCCCAAAGCTAGGCAAGAATAAATCCATTATTATTA
>JAVVVS010000066.1:0-11802 GCA_036652495.1 Bacteroides sp. | reverse complement strand
TTGACTCATTTCTATTTCCCTCCTTATTTATTAGTTAAAAATTTATCGTATTGACCCAGACAAGTCTTGAGCATGTGGTCTACAGCCGTCGAGGTGATGGTACCACCCGAAATGCCGTCCACATAATCCTGACCTTCGGCAGTCTTGCCGGGTTTCACCACAGCGATAGAAGCGAATTTCCCGTCTTTCATAATGTGCTTTCCGATGAACGGAGCTTGAAAGTGCAGGGTGGAGATTTCAGCACCCAGACCCGGAGTTTCACCTTGATGAGAGAAATAAGTTCCAAAGACTGCATCCTTATCGGCATCCAAGCCTACATAGCCCCAGATAGGACCCCACAGACCTTGTCCGTAAAGAGGAAGCACGTATTTCGTCTGTCCGTCTACGTCGCAAACGTACACGGGCAGTTGGCGTTCTGCCAGCGGCTTAGCCAATTCTACTTTCGACACGATGCTGAAACCTCCCGCTTCGGCCACCGTCTGCCCTTCGGCATTGATAATCAAGTCTTGCTTTACATATTGCTTGTAAAGAGCCTGAGCATCCTGCCCCTTCGTATCTACATTGAGCGCGCTCAATATCTGTTTCATTTTGTCCAGCTCCACATTCTTGGTCTGCGTCGTTTTGAGCGACGAAGAAACGAAAGCCAGCGCACAAGCTACGATAATAACCATTACCGAAGCATAAATGATCGTATAGGAATTACTGTTTGTATTCATATCTTTCTTCTTTGTTTCGGTTTAATTCTTATTCGGTTTTACAGCACGTTTCTCACGGCGGCCGATGTTGCTTTGTACCACGCAATAGTCAATGAGCGGAGCAAAAATGTTCATCAGCAGGATAGAGAGCATCATGCCTTCAGGATAACCCGGGTTGAGCACACGGATGATGATAGCCATAGCGCCAATCAAAAATCCGAAGATGTACTTGCCCGTTTCGGTGCGAGCCGAAGTCACAGGGTCGGTAGCCATAAACACGGCGCCAAAGCAGAAACCACCCAGCACCAAATGTTCGTACCAAGGCATGTGAGCCATAGCGGTGGCCGGTCCCACAGCATTGAAGACGCAACCCATAAAGGCACCGCCCACAAACACCGAAAGCATCGTTTTCCAACTGGCAATGCCCGTTATCAGCAATATAGCCGCACCTATCAAGATAGCAATCACGCTGGTTTCACCGATAGAACCCGGGATAAGCCCCGTCACCATGTCCCACGAAAAAGGCGGGAAAGCATCGGGCATAGCAGCCGTAGAAGCCATGCCCAGAGGGGTAGCCGCCGATAATCCGTCCACACTCTGGCCAAGACCGAAAATACTGTCACTCGACACCCAAACGGCATCGCCGGACATCTTGGTAGGATAAGCAAAGAACAAGAAAGCACGCGTCACCAAAGCAACGTTGAACACATTCATACCCGTACCGCCAAAAACTTCTTTAGCGAAGATAACGGCAAATGCCGTAGCCACAGCCAGAATCCACAGCGGGCAATCCACTGGCACAATCATCGGGATGAGCATACCCGAAACCAAGAATCCTTCTTGAATCTCTTCTTTCTTCCATTGGGCGATGATAAACTCAATGCCCAAACCTACCACATACGATACAATGATTTTAGGCAGTACGGACAAAAATCCGTAGATGAACATCTCCATGAACGTACCAGCCCCACCCGTATGGGTAAAATGCTGGTAACCTACATTAAACATACCGAACAGCAATGCCGGCATCAGCGCGATGACCACAATCGACATAATTCGCTTACTGTCGATGGAGTCGTGAATGTGCGTTCCCGATTTCGAGGTGGCGTTTGGCACGAACAAGAATGTTTCGAAGCCGTCGAACACCGAACGAAATGCGTGGAATTTGCCGCCCTCTTCAAAGTTCGGCTTTATCTTATCGAGATAATTTCTTAACGCTTTCATTAATTACAAATTAAATTATGAATTATAAATTAGGCCATTTCGGCGCGCAGTGCATCAAGTCCGGCACGGACAATGCGTTGCAACTCCATTTTCGATGAACAAACAAACTCGCACAAGGCAAAGTCTTCGGGCGCTACTTCGTAGATACCCAAGGCTTCCATGCGGTCAATGTCTCCGGCAATGATGGCTTTCATCAGATATTCGGGCAGAATGTCCATCGGGAATACGCGGTCGTATTCATTCGACATAATCATGTGGCGTTCGCCCCCCTTGATACGGGCATCGATGGTGTATTCTTTCTTTCCCATCAGCCAGCTGAAGTAAGAGTGATTCATGCTGAACTGGTTGAAGCGCGGCATAATCCATCCCAGCACTTCGTGAATGTTGTCTCCTTCGGGGATAACCGTGAGCTGGCTGTCGAAAGCGCCCAAGAAACCGTTGGCGGCTATCTTTTTGCCTGTCAGCACATTTCCGCTGATGTAGCGAAGCTCGGCGCCTTTCGTCACGTTGCCTGCCAGCACGTTGGTGAGCAATGCCCCTACGCGGAGCTTGCAGTAAGCCGGCTTCAACACTTCCGAACCGGTGACGGCTACGGTGCGCATCAGGTCTACCCGTCCGGTGTTGAACAAGCGGCCGATAAAGAGAACGGCTTGCGGATCGATTGTCCATACCGTTTCTCCCTTGCTGATAGGGGCTGTATGATTGATTTGCACGCCTACGTTTCCGGCGGGGTTCGGTCCGTCAAAAGCAGTGACCGTTACATTTTTGGCTTGCGTCAGAGCCGCAGCCTTCTGCTGAACATGGATGCCCAAATAAGTTTTGGCTATCTTAGCCAAGGCATCGAGCCCGGTTTGGAAGTTGTTTTCTTCACCTTTCAAAGCCAGTTCAAAAGCCGGAGCGAGCGGCTTGCTATCAAAAGCAGAAACGAAAATGGCTCGGGGAGCTACGGTAGGATCGGCAATCACGTCGTAGGGGCGTTGGCGCATAAACGCAAACATTCCGGCTTCTAAAAGCGCGTTCTTCACCTCTTCGCCGGACAGCTGAGCTACCTTCTTTTTGCCGAATTCTTCGTAGTCCTGCTCCACGGCAGCCTCCACCACAATATTCAGCACTTTGCGTCTCGCTCCACGCTCCACGCTTGTCACTACGCCACTCACGGGCGAAACAAATTTTACTTCGGGGTGGTTCTTGTCTATAAACAAGGGTCCTCCGGCCATCACATACTCCTGCTCCTTCACCACCACTTTCGGGGTCACTCCAGGAAAGTCGTCGGGTACGAGTGCGTAGAATCCCGGCTCTTTCACTGTGACAATCTCCTCAGCGGCTTTTCCTTTCAGGTTTATGTCAAGGCCTTTGCGTAACTTTATTACATTTGCCATGTTATATAAAATAATGGTTTCATAATTTGTGCGCAAAAGTAATAAAAAAGACTGTGATTAAAGAGCAAAAAAGAAAGGAATTACGGATATATTTCCGTAATCCCTTCCGTGTGCGTAAACGTGCCTCTTTTACTTCTCTTCGGCAAACATCGGATCCCAAGCGGGCAAGCGGGTAGGTTTTTGTTTCAGAATTTCCATAACCTTGGAGGGAACAAACTTCGCCTCCACCACCAAGCGGAACATAAATTCATCAAACCACTCGTCGGTGAGGATGAGGTGTCCTTGATAACCGCTAGCCGCCCCCCAGCTATTCTCAACCATCCATTTCAGCGGTTTACCGTCTTTGTTCAAGTCCACCGCCATCAATGTCATGGCATGGCTCGAGCTGCTGGAGAACGTTTGAATACGCTGTTTTTTATCCATCGCGAAGGTGGTTCCCAACAGCGAATTGTAATCATAGTTATTCA
Source organism: Bacteroides sp. (assembly GCA_036652495.1). GTDB lineage: Bacteria > Bacteroidota > Bacteroidia > Bacteroidales > Bacteroidaceae > Bacteroides. The sequence goes on along the minus strand of JAVVVS010000066.1, from coordinate 8,037 downwards.
CGTCGAGCAGCCCTCTTTCCGCGTTCAAACTCTGTCCCACATCGCATGAAAAGTACATCATCGTGCTATCCTTCAGCGAAGCGACCGCCATCTCTTTGATGTCCTCTATGGGCAGGTTGACGTACGTCCAGTTGCGTCCGTCGTAGCGGTGGCGGTCGTAATCTATTTCATAACTCTTGTAATACGCACGGCTGGGGTCGTTCATCAGCATCACATAGTTGGTCAGCAACTGCTTGTCGCCGTATTTTTCAAAGAATGACAGGGGCGTATATTCTGCCGTTTCCACCGGATTCCCCTTGGCGTCGTAGCGCGTCCACGAAAATTCGGTAGGCGGCACGCCGAGGTTCAACACCAGCATCCGGTAGATAGTGCCCAGCATCGTCGTTTTGCTTTTCTCCAACGCAGCCGGTTTCATCCCTTTAGCTGCCTGCTCGCGCAGTTGCAATCCTTGTTCGCGCAGCTTCAGCGCTATGCGGCCTGCCATTTGTGATGTCTTTTCGCTGCTATTTGTTTCGGGCATCGCCTCCTTGGGCACCAAGCCGTATTTGCCCACAATGTCTGCCACACCGGTAAAAGTGCCGCCATCGCTCAACGGATTACGGAAGAGCCACTCCACCATCTTGTCATCCATCGGTTTCGTGCTCGTGTCAATCACCCCTTGCAGAAAGAGGTTCGCCTTCTCCAGCTGATCATAGAAGAAAGGATAAGTTTGCGAAAATTCAAACTGAGGCAAATCATATTTCGCCATAGCGCGGGCACGCATCACGTTCAGCCCCGTGAAGAGCCAGCAGCGCCCCGAGGACTTCTGATCGGTAATTCCCTTTGAATTGACTTTGATAGAGAAGTGCGTGTCCATCCCCGTCAAATTCTCCTGATTGAGCGCCAGCTTGCGCAAATCATTTGCACCGATGGCATTGCGTAAGGCTTTGTCAGCAGCCGTTCCCTGGTAACTTTGTTTGATTTCTTTCAGCATCTCGTTGTTGATGCCCCCTTTGTCTGTCTGTGCTTGCACCGAAAACAGAGCGGTGCAAAGAACAAATGCGGATAAAATTCGTTTACTCATAGTTAGCTATTCGTTTTGATTAAGTTTTCACTCCAAAGGACATTCTCTGGAGCGACCTTGCAAAAATAGCAACCTTTTTTGGAACTTTTATCCATTCCTTTAGATTTATTATCCATATTAAGGAAAACTAATCGAAATAAAAGAGTTTTCTTTGCACCCTCATTTATCATCAATTATGAAAAGACTTGTAATAGGTATATTGCTAGCGTTTCTGCCCATCATTACGATGCTGGCACAAGATGCGGACACCCTCCTCGTAAAAAACGAGAAAGCCCTGAAGCGCGCATTACATCAAGAGCGCGTAGCTCGGCGTAACTTTCATTACAACATACTGGGAGGACCTAGCTATACCCCCGACTTTGGCCTGCTTCTTGGCGGTAGCGCCTTGATGACTTTCAGCGTCAATCCGTCAGATACGACCCTGCGGCGGTCCGTGCTTCCCATGGCCATCGCTTTCCTCTTCAAAGGCGGACTGAACCTCCAAGTCAAGCCCCAGCTCTTCTTCAAGAACGACCGGTTCCGCCTCTTCGGTCAATTCACTTATAAGAATACACTCGAAAACTTTTATGGCATCGGATACAAGACGAATAAAGACTATGTCCGCAGCGATTCTACCAGCCAATACCGCTATAGCGGCGTGCAAATCAATCCTTGGTTCCTCTTCCGCCTGGGTGCAAGCAACTTCTTCCTAGGTCCGCAGATTGACATCAATTATGACAAGATGACGAAACCTTCCGCTGCCCTCTACGACCCCACAAGCACTATCGACCCCGAACATACTTATCTACGTGCCGGCGGCACCGCCAGCGGATACAGCAACTTCAGTGCCGGATTAGGCTTCCTGCTCACCTACGACACCCGTGACATTCCCGCCAATGCCTATCACGGTATCTATCTCGACACCCGTGCCATGATGTACCAAAAATTCCTGGGCAGCGACCAAAACTTTTACCGCGTAGAGATTGACTACCGGCAATACAAATCGCTCGGCTATCGTCGCGTGATGGCCTGGACCGCCCAGACTAAGAACGTCTTCGGCAATGTCCCTCTCAACAAATACGCCCTGAGCGGCACCCCGTTCGACCTCCGCGGCTACTACATGGGGCAGTACCGCGACAAATCATCCCACGTTCTGATGGCAGAATTTCGCCAGATGATCAATACCGACCGCAGCACCTGGACCAAGCGGATGCTACATCATGTGGGCTATACCGCTTGGGCTGGTTGTGGCTTTATGGGCCCCAACCCCACCCGGATAGAAGGCGTGCTGCCCAACGTCGGCGTAGGTCTACGCATAGAAGTCCAACCCCGCATGAATGTACGCCTCGACCTCGGCCGCAACCTGATTAACAAACAAAATCTCTTTTATTTCAACATGACAGAAGCTTTTTAGCCCCCTTATACATTTAAATAAGTGAAAAAGTAAAAATAGACAGCCTCTAGCTGAGGGTAAATGAAAAGATTCTTTATATTTGCAAGTAATTACATAAACGAAACAAGTAAATTAGAGAAGATGATGAAGCGATTCTATTATCTATACCCCATGCTCCTTCTGCTCTGTTGTGGAATGAATACAATTCATGCGCAAGAAATCAGCGACTATTCCAAGCTCAATCCAGACGATTATACCAAGATAACCCTCCCACCCCTGGACCTTCTTTTCGAAAATGCCAAGAAAGCTCCCAGCTACGAATTGAGCAAAGTAAACGAAGAGATAGAGCGCAAAATGCTTGCGAAAGAGAAACGCGCCTTTTTCAGCTTTTTTAGTTTGAGAGGCAGCTACCAATACGGAATGTTTGGCAATGAAACCACTTTTTCCGATGTAGCAACCCCTATCATCAACAGCTATTCTACCGCTGCACAAAATGGATACAGCGTTGGTGCAGCCGTCAACATCCCATTAGACGCTATTTTCGATTTGGGGGCACGCATCAAACGGCAAAAGCTGAACGTCAGAAGTGCAGAATTGGAAACAGAAGTGAAATTAGAAAGCACAAAAAAAGAAATCACTGTTTTATATGCTACAGCCAATGCCCAACTAAAAGTACTTAAAATGCGTGCTGAAGCATTAGTACTAGCTGACATACAATACGACATCACTGAAAAGAACTTTGCTAACGGCACCACTGATTCAGGAACATTGTCCATAGAGAAAGAACGGCAATCAAAAGCTCAAGAAAGTTTTGAAAACAGCAAATTTGAATTAACGAAAAGCTTAATGATACTAGAAATCATTACCCATACTTCTATTTTAAAAAGCAAGTAATAGCATCTGCATTATGGAATATCTATTATACTTTAGTCGCTTTTTATACCGCATCCGCTGGTGGCTCATTGCGGGAACTACTATGGTTACTCTTTTGGTTTATTTCCTTACGGCCAATTTAAACAAAAGGTATGACGTAAAAGCAACACTCTATACCGGCGTTGTCTCGGGATATTCTATTGATGATAATTCCGGAAAATCGGACTATGCCACAGCCCAGAATGCCATTGATAATTTAATCAATATTATTAAGGCAGAGAGCACCCTTCAACGCGTCTCCCTCCGTCTCTATGTCCGCGGACTGATTCATGGTAATCCGAACGAAGACAATGATTACATTTCCGCTGCTAATTATCGCCAAATTTACAACCATCTTAAAAATAGTCCGCATGGGAAAGAAATTCTGGCGCTCATCGACAAAAACAGTGAAGATCAAACGGTAGAAAACTTCTTTCACTACCAGCGTCCCAACAAAGAGAACTACATCTACGGACTTTTTTATTATACCCACCCACATTATAGTTATGGGGCACTTCAAAGCATCCAAGTCAGCCGTATCGGAGCCAGCGACCTACTAGAAATCAAGTATTCGGCAGACGACCCCCGCGTTGCTTACCACACCATCAACATCCTCATGGACGAATTTGTTCAGCAGTACCGTAACATCCGCTACGGAGAAACGGACAAAGTCATCGAATACTTCAAAAGCGAATTAAATCGTATCGGCGGAAATCTACGCACAGAAGAAGATTCCCTTACCCGCTATAATGTAGAGAAACGCGTTATCAACTACTACGACGAAACGAAAGAAATAGCAAATATTAATAAAGAGTTCGAATTGAAGGAGCAAGACGCACAAATTGCACTTAATAGTTCCAAGGTAATGCTTGATGAATTGAATAAACAAATGGACACCAATGCCAAGCAACTGATTACCAATGTGCAATTCGTAAACAAATTGAAGGAAGCCTCTACGCTCACGGGGAAAATATCTGAAATGGAAACCGTCCCCACCGAAAAAAGTTCGGGCAAATCCACTCAATCCTATCGGAACCAATTAGCACAAAGCAAACAGGAACTCTCTGACATCTCCGAAAAATATATGGCAAACAAATATACCAAGGAGGGAGCCTCTAGAGAAAACATTATCAGCGAATGGCTGGCACAAACCCTAGCCTACGAGAAAGCCAAATCCGACCTGCTAATCATTAAGAAAAGCCGTCGGGACTTGGACGACCGCTATAAATTCTTCGCTCCGGTGGGTTCCACCATCAAACGCAAAGAACGTAGCATTGACTTTGTTGAACGGAATTACCTGTCTTTATTAACTAGCTATAACGCTGCCTTGATGCGCAAGAAAAGCCTGGAGATGACTTCTGCCACAATCAAAGTGCTCAATCCTCCGGCATACCCCATCACTGCAGAACCCACTGGACGAAAAAATATCGTTATGATGGCCTGTGGTGCCACCTTCATTTTTATCTTAGGCTTTTTTCTGTTGCTAGAACTGCTCGATCAAACTTTGCGCGACTCCATCCGTGCGCACCGCCTCACCGGACTCCCCATCTTGGGCGCTTTCCCCAGCAATGCACTCATGCGATACAGACAGTACAACAAAGCCTGTGCCGACGTTGCTACCAAACAGCTCAGCAGCAGCATTCTCCGTTTTTTCACAAAAAGGGAAAAAGACCATCCCTACATAGTCAATTTCATCAGCACCGAAGCCGGGGACGGTAAATCCTACCTCAGCGAACAATTAACGGCTTACTGGAGCAACGTCGGATTAAAGGTTCGCAAGCTTACTTGGGGAGAAGATTTTGACATCAATAGTCGCAGCTACCTATTAGCCAAGCACACTGCCGACTTCTACACGCCCAATCACGAAGACATCCTAATCATTGAATACCCGCCCCTCAATGACATGGGCATCCCGGAAGAGTTGCTGCAAGAAGCCCAACTGAACCTTCTCATAGCCCGCACCAACCGTGGATGGAAAGAGACGGACAAGCTGTTGGTAGACAGACTAAAGGAACAACTAGCTCCCGCACCACTCTATCTCTACCTGAACCGCGCTTCGCGGGATGTGGTACAGGATTACACCGGCATGCTGCCACCTTACACCTTTATCCGTCAACAGCTTTATCGACTGTCACAGCTTGCCCTTACAGAAAATGTTACCCAACTAGTATCTCAAAAAGACAAAGACAGTGACGACGAGGAGTAGCAAATACAAAGAACAATGGCAACAGCTTAGCCAATACATCCAATCGAGAGGATGGATTTATCTGTTACTATTAGGCGGATTGTATCTTCTTTACACCTCTTTTCTAAAATCAGGAGCTTCAGGAATGTTCCTACTCGGTCTCGTTCCTATAGTGTCCTATGCGTTTATTATGTTGCTCATTCATAGTAAAATGAGCTTTCATGTACTGTTTGGCGTGCAATTTCTTTTGCTCATAGCCTCTTCACTCACTTACAATTTAAAACTAGGAGTGCTCACATTACTCATGACCTTGGCGCTTACCGCTATTGTGATAGCGCATTCCATTTACAAAAAAGCAGACTGGACCCCCAGCCTCAATGGTATGCTACTTCTTATCAGCTTCTGGGGACTCTTTTGTTTTGCCGAAATCGCCAACCCTAATCACGTACAAGAGGCTTGGAACATCATGATCACGCACTACCTGGTCTACCCCGTCATTTGTGCCGTACTGATTCCTATCACCATCCGCAACATCAAAGACATCCAATGGTTGCTAATTATCTGGTCTTTATTCGTTCTCTATGCTGCAGCAAAAGGGTATTGGCAAAAAAATCATGGCTTCAATGAGCGCGAACTCTATTTCCTCTATGTGTTGGGGGGGGCAAGGACCCATTTTATCTGGTCAGGTATCCGCTACTTCTCCTGCTTCACGGAGGCAGCTAATTTCGGAGTGCACATGGCCATGGCAATCATCACCTTTGGCATCTCCCTCTTCTACACCAAAAACATTGGATTGAAAATTTATTTTGCAGTAACAGTACTTGCCGCCATCTACGGCATGGGCCTTTCGGGCACCCGGGCAGCTATAGCGGTGCCGATTGGTGGGTTGGGGCTTTTTATTATTCTATCGGGTTACAAGAAAGCTGCTGTTACTGGATTATTCGTTTTACTTGCTCTTTTCTTGTTTTTCCGCTTCACCCATATTGGTGATGGCAATTCGTACATTTGGAAAATGCGGAGTGCATTTACTCCCACTGATGACGCCTCTTTCCAAGCACGAGTGACCAATCGGGAACAGATGCAAAAGCTCATGATCGACAAGCCTTTTGGATACGGACAAGGCTTATCAAAAGGAGCCTACTTTAATCCGAAGGAACTCATGCCCTATCCTCCCGATTCCTGGCTCGTCAGCGTATGGGTAGAAAACGGCATGGTAGGACTTGTTGTTTACCTGTTAGTACATGCCGCCCTCTTTGCTTGGTGCTCTTGGATACTTCTGTTCAAAACCAGAAACCAGCAACTACGGGGGCTGCTAGCCGCCTGGCTCTGCATGGCTGCCGGATTCTTCATTGCTGCCTATGCTAACGATGTAATGCAATATCCCAACTCGTTGGTTGTTTACACCGCTTTTGGTCTCTGCTTTGCCGGACCTGCGATTGACAAGCAACTATCCACAAAAGAAGCCGAAGAAAAACTAACAAAAAACACATGACTGAAACCCTTTGCGTCTCCTTTATCACCATCTGCTACAACGGACTGAAAGACACGTGTGCACTGATAGACTCTATCCGCCAAACCCTTTCATCCGTTTCGTATGAAATCATTGTGGTGGACAATGCCTCCCGGGCGAACGAAGCTGAAGCCATCGCCCGCAAGTATCCTGACGTGAAAACCCTTCGCAGCCCGCAAAACCTCGGCTTCTCCGGCGGCAACAACTTGGGCATCCAAGCGGCACAAGGGAAATACCTTTTTCTCATCAACAACGACACCTATTTCACCACCGACGGGCTGCCGTACCTGATTGAACGCCTTGAAAGCCATCCCGCCATAGGAGCGGTCTCGCCCAAAATACGCTTTGCCTTTCCGCCCCAACAGATTCAATTTGCCGGATTCACTCACTTATCCCCCATCACCCTGCGTAATGAATCCATCGGTTGCGGAAAAGACGACAACGGCGCTTTCGATACGCCCCACCCCACCCCATACCTGCATGGCGCCGCCCTGTTGCTGAAGCGGGAAGTGATCCGTCGCGTGGGGTTGATGCCCGAAATTTACTTTCTTTACTACGAAGAGCTTGATTGGTGCACCCGCATTACCCGTGCCGGATACGAGCTTTGGTACGAGCCCCGTTGCACCGTCTTCCACAAAGAAAGTCAGAGCACCGGACAGCAAAGCCCTTTGCGCACCTTTTATTTGACGCGCAACCGCTTGCTCTATGCCTGGCGGAACCTCTCCGGCCCCTCCCGCTACCTCTCCATCGCTTACCAGCTGACCGTAGCGGCAGGAAAGAATAGCCTGCAGTATCTTTTGAAGAGACAGGGTTCCCTCGCCGTAGCTGCCTTCAAAGGTCTTTCAGCCTTTATCACCTTACCTCATAAAATGAATTGATATGACAACACTCTTTTACTTTCTGGACCTGTTGTTTTTTGTCCTGCTGGCGCTCAGCGTAGGATACCTCTTTGTCTTCGCCCTTGCCTCCAAGTTCGGACACCCGCACCGCTACCC
>JAVVVS010000065.1:0-11889 GCA_036652495.1 Bacteroides sp. | reverse complement strand
TACCGCCTCTTATTTTAGAGAACGTCTGTATGCCTATAGGATATAATTTTTGCTGTTCCATCATCCGTTGTTTTATTTCTTAGAAATGCGTATTGCTCCTACAAAGAAACAAAATTTATTTCATTTTTCCTATAGATTGATGATCTAAAATAGCGATAAAATCAATGACGGTGATTTCTTTGGATGATTTTTCCCGCGTATTCGCTCCCTTTCCGTTTCCACAAAAAAGAAGCACCCCCTGTCCCGTTACGAAACGAGGAGCTGCTTCTTAACCAAACGCCCGCAGACATTCTACTCTTGCTTCCACTTGCCTCCGCAAAGGAAGGTGAGCAGGGCAATGATAAACCTCAAAATCTTCTGAATCTTTTTCATCTTTCCTGAGTTTTTATGTTCAATAAATCTTAACTAAAAGGAGTCTCTCCCCCTCCGCCACCAGTGCTACCGCCGCCCGATGGAGCGGTTACCTTTTTCTCACGCTTATCCACCCGGCTGTACTCCAAGGTGGCAAGCATCTTGCGCAGCGACTTGCCGGGACGGAAGTTCACCCGCGCCTTCTTAATCAGCAGCGCCTTGAAGTCTTCCGACTTTAAAGCACCTGCGCTCCGCAACCCGAGCTGGAATCCACCCACATTGCCCAGGTGCACAATTTCTCCTTTCGCCAGACTCCCTACCATCTCGTCTTCCAGCGCTTTGAGCACCGCCAACACATCAGCGGCATGCACCGTACAAGCTTTTTCGATGCGTTCCGACATCTCGTCCACATCCACAATCCGACACCCCTGTGCCTGGGCATAATACTTGTCAGGAGCAGTTTTGTCTTTCAAGTTCTTTCTCTTTACAACAGAAAAGGTTACAATTCGTGCCATAACTTTTAAAATTTAAATAAATAACAATTGTTTTTAAATCACCCTGCAAAGATACATTACACGCCCTAAAGCTCTGATAGATGCGGACAACAGACGAAAGACTTGGAAGAGAAGAGAAGAAAAGTGAGCCTTTTTTTAGACTTTCATTCACTTTTATTTGCGTATTCATCTTTGAATAGTTATCTTTGCCGCGCTTATCGCAAACAAAGAAAAGCGATACATAAACAAACAATAGACATTTCGGGAAACAAAGTATGATAGAGATAAGACGCTTAAACAGGCTTCTCGAACTAGTAGTCATTGGGGGCGATATGCTCGTTATGAGTGCTATTTTCGTCAGCGTATTTCTTTTTTGGGAGAATCAGCAAGGAGAAACAACCGACGGATTGTTTCTAATAAAGATCGTTGCCCTATTGAACATTTGTTACTTAGCCGGCAACCTGTCCCGGCGTGTCAACATCACCCGCCGGGGTACGCGTGCCGACCAAACCATCCGCGCAGTCTTTTTCAGAGTCATCCGTTTTGCCCTGCTGTCGCTCAGCGTCCTCCTGCTGACGGGTATTTTTCTTTTCCCCAGCCGCTATTTCATCGCGTTCTTCGCACTTCTGGTGGTGTGCCTGATCATCTACCGCATCTCCTGCCGGCGCTACATCATCCACTACTACCATCGGCATAAGAAGAAGAAATGCGCCGTGTTCGTCGGCAGCGCTTCCTATATGAACGATCTTTACCACGAGATGACGGACAGCCCTTTCTCCGACTATCAGGTCATCGGCTATTTCGAAGAAAGGTCTCCCGGCAGCATCGACAGCGCCTGCCCTTACTTGGGCACGCCGGATAACGTGATAGCTTACCTCACTGCCCACCCCGAAGTGGAGCAGCTCTATTGTTCGCTCCCGCTCGAACCGGACGGAGAAGCCCTCGCCCTGGCTGCTTATTGCGAAAGCCATCTTCTCCATTTCTACAGCGTGCCCAATGTGCGCAATTACCTTCATCATCGCCTGAGCCTCACGCTCATCGGCAATGTACCCATTCTCAACCTGCACCGCAATCCGCTGGGACTGCCGGAAAATCGTGCCTTGAAGCGTGCGTTCGACATCCTTTTTTCGCTCACCTTCCTCTGCACCCTCTTCCCTTTCATTTTCGTGCTTGTGGGCATCATCATCAAACGCTCCTCTCCGGGACCGATCTTTTTCAAGCAACAACGAAACGGACTGGACAACAAGGTGTTCTGGTGCTATAAGTTCCGGTCTATGCGAGTCAATAAAGAGGCAGACAAACAACAGGCTACGGCTGCCGACCCGCGCACCACCCGCTTCGGCGAGTTCATCCGTCACACAAATATCGACGAGCTGCCGCAATTCATCAACGTGCTGCTGGGCGATATGTCCATTGTAGGACCCCGCCCCCACATGATCAAGCATACCGAGCTTTATGCACAGCTCATCAACAAATACATGGTGCGCCACTTCATCAAGCCCGGCATCACCGGCTGGGCGCAAATCAGCGGCTTTCGCGGCGAAACCCGCGAGCTGGCACAGATGGAAGGACGCATCAATGCCGACATCTGGTACATGGAGCATTGGACCTTTATGTTCGACCTCTACATCGTGTACCGCACGGCAAAAAACTTTTTTCATAACGACAGACTCGCTTATTAATCCACCGAAATATAAAACAAACAATAATACGCTATTAAAAAATGAGGAAAATCAAATTCCCGGCACTGCTGCTCTTCGCCCTCCTTTTAGCCAGCTGCACGGCTTATAAAAATGTACCTTACCTGCAAGAATCACCGGGTGCCATCCCCGCCTTGACAGACACCCCTCTCTATGATGCCCGCATCCTGCCCAAGGACCTGCTCACCATCACCGTCAACAGCAGTGATGCCGAGACCGCCATCCCCTTCAACCTCACCGTGGCTACAGCCCTCACCACCAGCAATCAGAGCCTCACCAGCCAACCCATGCTGCAACAATACCTGGTGGACAATAGCGGCAACATCGACTTCCCCGTACTGGGCACCCTCCGCGTTGGCGGGCTGACCAAGAGCGAAGCGGAGTTGCTCATCAAAGACCGCCTGAAACCTTATATCAAAGAGGTGCCCATCGTCAATGTACGCATGACCAACTATAAGATCTCCGTCATCGGTGAAGTGGCCAAACCCGGCACCTTTGTGGTGACCAACGAGAAGGTGAACCTCTTCGAAGCCCTTGCCATGGCAGGCGATATGACCGTGTACGGCAGGCGCAACGATGTCAAGCTCATCCGCGAAGATGCGCAAGGGCACCGGCAGATCATCCCGCTCAACCTCAACGGTGCCAACATCCTCTCCTCGCCCTACTACTACCTGCAGCAGAATGATGTGCTCTACGTCACCCCCAACAAAACCCAAGCACAAAACGCCGGCATCAGCAGCAGCACCACCATCTGGTTCTCCGTGGTCGGTACGCTGGTCTCGCTGGTCAGCCTCATAGTAACCATTGCCAAATAAAACAGCCCCCATGATGAAAGAAGATTTTTACGACGACGATGAAAAAGAAGAAGAGACAGACGTCAAAGCCACTCTCTTTACATACCTGATCCGCTGGCCTTGGTTCATTGGCTGCACCGTGCTTTGCCTGGCAGCGGCCTTTTTCTACCTGCAATATACCACCCCGGTGTACGAGGTTTCGGCCTCCGTGCTCATCAAAGACAACGAGAAGAACAGCGCTGCCGGCAATGCCATGGGCAACCTCGAGGACCTGGGGTTCTACTCCTCCACCAGCAATTTCGACAACGAAGTCGAGATTCTGCACTCCCACACCCTCCTCTACAAGGTTGTGAAGGAGCTGAACCTCTACGTGAACTATGCCGAACAGGGGAATTTCAAAAGCGAAGAACGCTATCAGAAATCGCCCGTGAAGGTATGGATTACCCCCGAAGAAGCAGACCGCCTTCCTAAGGGCGCCCAGCTGAAGCTCAACCTCACCCCCCCGCATCAGCTCCAAGTCACCGTCTCCATCGGCGATGAGGAATACAGCAAATCGTTTGCCAAGCTGCCCGGCTTGCTCACCACCCCCTCGGGTACCTTCAGCTTCACCGCTGCCGATTCCCTCCCCCTCTCCCGCGCGCGGGAAATCACGGCAACCGTCGCCTCCCCCCATGCCATTGCCAGCGGTTATGGCGCGAACCTCGTCATCGAGCCCACCTCGAAGACCACCACCATCGCCAAGCTGACCTTGAAAGATACATCCTCCAAACGCGGCGCCGACTTCATCAACAAACTGGTAGAGGTGTACAACCGCGATGCCAACGATGACAAGAACGAAGTGGGCAACAAGACCGCCGAGTTCATCAACGAACGCATCGGCATCATCAACGGCGAACTAGGCACCACGGAAGCCGAATTGGAAACCTTCAAACGCGATGCCGGACTGACCGACCTGAAGAGTGACGCCCAGATGGCGCTGACCGAAAATTCGGCTTACGAGCAGAAACGGGTAGAAATCAGCACCCAACTCCGCCTGGTGCAGTTCTTGGCAGAATATGCCAACAACCCCGACCACCGCTACGAAGTGCTCCCCATCAATGTAGGACTCACCGATACCGGCTTGGCAGAACTCATCAGCCGCTACAACGAACTGCTGATAGAGCGGAAACGCCTGCTGCGCACTTCGTCCGAGAGCAACCCCTCTGTGGTGAACCTCGACGGCAGCATCCGCGCCATGCGCAGCAATGTGCAGACCACCATCAGCAGTGTGCAGAAAGGTTTGCTCATCACGCAGAACGACCTGCAACGGCAGAGCGGCAAGTATGCCGGACGCATCAACAACGCTCCGGGACAAGAACGCCAACTGGTGAGCATCTCGCGCCAGCAAGGAGTCAAGTCCGGCCTCTACCTCATGCTGCTGCAAAAGCGGGAAGAGAATGCCATCACCCTCGCCTCTACCGCCAATAATGCCCGCATCGTGGACGAAGCCAGACCATCCGGTAGTCCTGTTTCGCCAAAGACGAACCTCGTTTACCTCGTGGCGCTAGTTCTGGGCATCGTCCTTCCCATCGGTGTCATCTACGTGCTGGAGCTTTTCAAATACAAGATAGAAGGGCACAAGGATGTGGTGAAACTCACCACCCTCAGCATTGTGGGCGACGTGCCCCTGATGCCCGGCAAACTAGAAATCCCCATCGTGGTGAAAGAGAACGAGAACGACCTGATGACCGAAATCTTCCGCGGCGTGCGCACCAATGTGCAATACCTCTTGGGAGGCAACCGCAAAGTCATCCTGATAACGTCCACCACCAGTAGCGAAGGAAAGACATTCACCTCGAGCAACCTCGCCGTCAGCTTCGCCCTGCTGGGCAAGAAGGTGGTCATCGTGGGACTGGACATCCGCAAGCCGGCGCTGAACAAAGCCTTCGGCATCCCCCGTCGCACCCACGGCATCTCCAACTATCTGGCAGACCCCGAGCACACCGACCTGCTGGAACTGTTGCAACCCTCCGGCATCACGCCCAACCTCTCCGTCCTGGTCAGCGGCAGCATCCCCCCCAACCCTACCGAGCTGTTGGCACGCGAATCGTTGGAGCAAGCCATCGAGCTGCTGAAAGCGCACTTCGACTATGTGGTGCTGGACACCGCTCCTGTAGGCATGGTCACCGACACCCTCCTCATCGGACGGGTAGCCGACGCCTCGATTTACATCTGCCGGGCGGACTATACCCACAAAGCCGACTTCACCCTGATCAACGACCTGAATGCCGAAAAACGCCTGCCCAACCTCTGCACCTTGCTCAACGGCGTGGACCTGACCAAGCGTAAATACGGCTATTATTACGGCTACGGCAAGTACGGCAAGAAGTACGGCTACGGCAAGTACGGCAGCTACGGATACGGCGATGACAGCACCCGCTCTTCTGTAAAGAAATAACACAGTCCGAATTATTAACAATAAAACGCCCTAAAAAGCACCGGAAATGCTTGCAAAAGACGGTTGTTTTTTGTATCTTTATCTCATTAACCAATACAATCAATGAGGATGGAAACAGAAGAACGCGCCTTCATTTTGAAGGCATACACCAAAGAAGAGCTGGCAGAGCTTTACTATACCGGCGCAGACAGCAGCGGCGCTTTGCAAAATCTGTATCGCTGGATAAAACACAATACAGCCCTGCTCCGCGAGCTCGAAGCCGTGGGATACAACAAGCACCGCCACAGTTTTATGAAGCGGGAGGTAGCCCTTATCGTGAAGTACTTGGGCGAACCATAGCCTCCAAAACACCGAAACGTTTTAAAAAAAAGATGAAAACATTTTTTTAAAACACGAAAACGTTTTTTTAAGAAGCGGGCGAACTTTCCACCAAAAGTCCGCCCGCTTTTTTTTAGAAGCCGCCCGGCTTTTTTGCTATGCCGCCCGGCTTTTCTCGGCTTCTTCCGCCGGACTAGTCAGGGTCCAGGGTCCAGGGTTCACCCCCGCCCTCCTGCCTCTTTCTCCTCGTTCAATTTCACATAGCTATCCTCTTCTTTATCAATGAGATGCTCGGCTAACAGGTGTGTAAGCAACCTTTTAGAAGTGGACCTTGACACCGATTGTTTTATCGCCTCCGATAAAAATTCTGTGTACGTAAATCGTTGATGCAAGCCCTCCAGCACCAACTCCGCCCGGCGGAACGGCTTCAGCGGTAGCGGCTTCTTGTTCTCCACCTCGCCGCGCAGCGAAGAGGTAAGCAGCAAGCTGTGGTCTATCAACACATGCGTTATCTTCATCGCCGTGTGGAAATCCTCGTCGGAGCAGACATATTCGGAGGTGCGCCAGCGAGCCTCCAACTTGCGCAGCGCCGTCAGTATCGCCGCTATGCGTGCCTGTATCACCCCGCCTCTGTAGACAATGGCTGCCGGGGTGTCATCCCCTTCCGCTATCACCTCGTTCAGCAGCCGGCTGAAGGCCAACGTATGCTCATCCCACTGTACGGGGGTGAATTTCACCTCCGTAGGGTTGTCCAGCAGATACAGATAGCCTTCCAGCAACTCGTCAGCGAGCTTCTGGAAGAACGCTTTGGCATCTACCGCCTCCTCGTCCGGTGCCGCCGAAATCCAGTACACCGGTGCTTTGAGCGTGAGCAAAGCGTGGCGGCTCCACAAGCCGTCTTCCTGCGAAGAGATATACCGCAGGAGCTGTGCCGGCGTCCCCGAAGCACAGATAGCCAAGTATCCGGCGTGCACCACTATCGGCCGCCCGTCTACCTTGAAGCAAGAACTCACCTCCTCGTGCTCGTAGCATGCGCGCAGCAAGTCACTGTGCTGTCCGCAGTCCTGATGCAAGGCAGAAGTCAGCGTGTCCAGTTCGGAAGCATTAATAATCAGTCCGCTGCGCCCGCACGTCTCCAGCATCAGTATGAGCTGGCTCTTGGACGTATTTCCGGGCATGCAGAGGTAAGTCTTTGCCGGTTCCTCGGGCTCTTTGCTCATATCGGGTATGCGCTTGCCCATCGCCGCCCTTCTCTTTTCCAGCTCCCAGGCAGCCAGTTCGCTTTTATACTTGCGCATCTTCTTGGCATTCTCCGCCAGCAAGTAGTTATTGATGCTTTGGGGCAACGTGGCAGCCAGCGTCAGCACCCCTTTGCCCGTGGCAGGCGGAGCGATGGCGATGAAATACAGGTGAGGCGAATAGTACTTGCGTGCATAAAGTATTTTTACGCCGGGCAAGCAAGCGCCGATGTTGGCAAGCATGCCCATCAGCAGCATGTCCCGTTCCAATTTATTCCTTGCCATGGTGAGTCCGCGTTGCAGTATGTCGGGCAGGTTTTGAAAGATTTCATCGGGGAACCGGGGAGCCTCCTGACGGAGTTTTTCACCCTTATCATACTCATCATCAATGTCTTGTCCCGTATTTTCGTTTTCAGAACGGGAGCGATAGGGTTCATGGACCCTGTGGACCCTGTTTCCGTCATTTCCGGGCTTTCCCTGTTGACCCGCATAGCGGTATCCCGCCGCTATGCGCGAGGCGATGTCGGCGGGCTGACAGCCGTTTTCTGCCAGTTTTTCTACTGCTACAGCGATGAGTTTCTCCACTTCGTTCAGCGAAAATCCTTTATAGCAGGCCAGCCGTCCCAGCTTCAGCAGCAAGCGGTTTCGCTCCCCTTCTACAAACGGATGGCTGGCAAGGAACTCTTCAAAGAAAGCGTGGATAAAGCCCGCCGCCGGCGTAGTGCGGGGTTGTTGCGGCAGCTCCTCGTCGGTGGGGCAAGCCTTCAATTTCTCGTGCGCTGCCGCCCTTTGGGCAGCGGGCGTGCGCCAGTCGTACACCACCGCTTCGGCATTGAAGAAGGCGGCAGGGTCATGCGAGGCGTAGCACGGGCGGGAGAGATTCTTGCATTGCAGGTCGCAAGGGAAGTGAAGGCGGCGCGATATTTCCTCCGCCACCAGCGCGTAGGCGGTGGCATACTCCTCTCCGTTCTCCGCTTCGATGCGCACCACCACCTTCAGTCCGCGGTGGGAGATGCTGCGGAAGACCGCCCTCACGCAGTTCCATTGGCGCAAAGTGGCCACGAAGCTCTCCGTCTGCTCGTTCGCCTCGTCGATGTCGAACATCGCGTCGCCGCTCAGCGCGCACATATGGTTCAAGGCGTGCGTCCCCACCGCCCTGCCGGCAATAATCATGCCCGGCATGGCGTTCTTGATGGCCTTCGCCTTCTCCTTCTCGCCTGCGGCAAGCCATTGTTGATACTCGGCTACTGGCTTTTCCCAGCGTTCGCCCCGGATGTGTTCTACAAATTCCTGCAGCGACATGTCTATCGGACGGTCTTCGCGTACGCAGAAGTAGAACGAATTAGTGGTTGAAAATTCCATTTCAGCTTTGTTTTTAACTCGTTGTGAGAGGAGACTATTCACCTTTCACCGTTTATTTTAATAAAACGGCGGCAAAAATAGTATATTCCCCTGCTCCCACCAAATGTTAAAAACTGATAGTTACGTGCACCGCTATCCGCTGCACAACCCCTTGAGGCAGCCTATTCAGCTTGAATAAGTGAGTAAAACAAGCGTTACTTTTTTTTAGCATTTTCTTGTTTCTCGCCTTTATCCGCTCCGATTCCCTCACCAGATTGCCCAACTGGTGTATTAGTTGTTTGGCAATCACCGTTTCAGCATTCGATAAAACTTCCGTTAGTTTCACCTCTTCCTTCAGCCGTTTTTCCACCTCGCGGAAAACGTGCAATCTAGTTCTTTGCTCTGTACTCATAAATTTTGAATTATTTAATCACAAATGTACATAAATAGTAAATTATTTGCTATCTTTGCAGCCAGAATTTAGCGCCGCTGTTTGCCTTTGATATGTCACTGGTAACAGCGTAGCGTGCTGGCACCGATGCACGAAAATGCCTACCATCCTCATTTACAATATATTATCACATGAAAAAATGGCTAGTGGCATACGTCCGCCTGTATCACGAAAAGAAAACCGCCGCACGCCTCACAGAGCTGGGCATCGACTGCTTTCTTCCCATTCAGGAAGAAGTGCGTCAATGGACCTACCGGAAGAAGAAGGTGGAGCGTGTGGTCATTCCGATGATGATTTTTGTGCATGTAGACGAGTTGCAACGCCGTGAGGTGCTCGCCCTGCCCGCCATCAGCCGGTATTTGGTGCTCCGCGGCGAGCATGTGCCAGCCGTGATCCCCGACCAGCAGATGAACCGTTTCATCTTCATGCTCAGCCATTCCGACACGCCCGTCGAGCTGTGCGAACTCACCCCGTTGGCGCCCGGCATGCAAGTGCGCGTCATCAAAGGTCCCCTCCTCGGTCTCGAAGGCGAGCTGATGGAAGTGAACGGCAAGAGCAAAGTCGTGGTTCGTCTCGACCTGCTCGGCTTAGCCGGTGTGAACATCGCGAAGGACTGGGTGGAAGAGCTGCCGCAAAGCCTATAAAGATTTAGGGAAGCGATATTCGCGTGTTCAACTGCGACAGGATGCGGAATACCTTGGCAAGTTTTTTACTCCAATTTCTAACGGTTGCAGAGATTTTTCGAGTCTCTCACCAAAAAAAATATAGCACTAAGTCTCAGCCAATAGTTAATAAAACACCTTTTTTCAACACAATTGTATGCAGGCATGGTAAATGTGCCTAAAAATTGAGGGTAGCTATAAATTGAGCACTAAGCAAACCTTGTGCTTCTCGACAAATACTAAACGCGGTTTATAAAAAACAACAATGATAATCAACGAACCCAAACTCATTCAGCTTCCTAAGATCTTAGATCGCCGAGGTAATCTGTCTATCATTGAAGAATGTAAAAACATTCCCTTCAAGATAGAACGGACGTATTGGATATACGACGTACCCGGTGGCGAAGTCCGTGGTGGTCATGCCTATCAAGAGAATCAAGAGTTTATTGTTGCCCTATCCGGCAGCTTCGATGTGATTCTTGACGATGGCAAGGAAAAGAAAACCTTTTCATTGAATCGCTCATATTATGGTCTTTATGTGCCCAAAGGAATGTGGAGGCAGATGGAAAACTTCTCTACCAATTCTTTGGCATTAATCTTGGCATCGACACCTTACGACAAGGCGGACTATATTTACGATTATCAGGATTTTATAAAACTGCTGAAATGATACGCTCGCTACAGTCATTCAGGTTTATTTTTGCTATCCAAATTTTTCTTCATCACTCTGCTGTAAATTTTCAGGCAGGTGGTTCGTGCGGAGTATCATTCTTTATGATTCTGAGTGGATTTGTAATGACGGCTGGTTATGCACAAAAGGTTACTGAACCTGTATTTAACTATAAATCCTTCTTGCTAAATCGATTATTTCGTTTATATCCTCTTCATCTCTTGTGCTTATTTGTATTTATTGCTCTTCAATTTTCTAGCTTGAATTATATAGGTTACTTTAAACTGGTGCCTAATCTTTTACTTCTTCAAAGCTGGATACCCGGTATGAATTATTATTTCTCTGGAAATGCAGTTTCTTGGTGCCTTTCGGATATGATTTTCTTTTATGCCATGTTTCCATTATTGATAAGAGGCTATCAAAAACTTAATAATAAATTATTGATTTGGACACTATTAAGCTTAGGTGCTTTTTATTTTATAATACTTTTCTCTATACCAGAATCTTATGTACACCGTATTTTATATATTTCGCCTTTATTTAGATTACTAGATTTCATTATCGGCATTTTATTGTATCAATTATTTCTTTATTTTCAGAAATCAGGCATCGAAGAAAAAATAGGACACTGGTCATTTAGTCGAAAAACAGGGATTGAATTATTAAGTGTGCTTTTAATGGCGTTACTACTTTTACTTTTCCCTTATGTTTCTGAAAGATTTATTTGTGCTAGTTATTATTGGATACCGATAAGCTTTTTAATTATGGTATTTGCTTTATTTAACAAAACGGGGGGGGTATTTCTTGTCTTTTAAGAATTGATTTATTTGTTAAATTAGGTTCTATTAGTTTTAGTTTTTATATGATTCATGTGCTAGCAATACGCATTTTGGGAAGCATTCTGAACAAGCTGAATATTGATTTAGCGATTGGATTTAAGATATCTCTTGATTTTGTTCTTATTTTGATTGGTAGTATTTTAATATATAATTATTATGAAAGACCTATAGCGTCTTTGCTGAAAAGAAAATTTAAATGAATAGTTTGACAGTTTACGATTGCTCTATGATAGAATTGCCAAAGATCGAAAATCGTTCAGGTAATATAACACCTGTGCAAGGCAAAATGAATCTTCCGTTTGATTTTAAACGAGTATTCTATACGTATGATATCCCTGGAGGTGAAGCTCGTGGAGCACATGCTCACAAGGAATGTCATCAGTTTCTGATTGCTGCGAGTGGTAGTTTTGAAGTAGTGTTAGATGACGGAAAAAATAAACGTACGATGTTATTGAATCGTCCTTTTTATGGTCTTCATATTCCTCCGGGTATTTGGGCTTCAGAGCAAGGCTTTTCATCAGGATCAATATGTTTGGTCTTGGCTTCGCATGCCTACGATGAGAAAGATTACATAAGAAATTACGAAGAATTTAT
>JAVVVS010000064.1:0-12309 GCA_036652495.1 Bacteroides sp. | reverse complement strand
CTTATCTTTGCCGCTCATAAATACCGCCGCTCACAATGATTAGGAAAATAATAAAAGCTCTTTGGATTCTGTTGGCAGCTTTGTTGCTGCTTTGTGTCGTTGTCTTTGCTTCTATCTCTTATGGATGGATCGGCTATATGCCACCTATTGAAGAACTGGAAAATCCGAACTACAAGTTTGCCACCGAGATTCTCTCGGAGGACGGGCGGGTGCTCGGCACTTGGTCGCTCAGCAAGGAAAACCGTGTGTACGCCAGTTACGACGAGCTATCGCCCAACATCATCAATGCACTCATCGCCACCGAGGATGTCCGCTTTGCCGAACATTCGGGTATTGACATCAAAGCATTGTTCCGGGCGCTGGTGAAGCGCGGGCTGTTCTTCCAGAAGAATGCCGGAGGCGGAAGCACCATTACCCAGCAGCTAGCCAAGCAGCTCTTCACCGACGAGGTGGCGAAGAGCACCCTGCAGCGCCTTTTCCAAAAGCCTATCGAGTGGGTTATCGCTGTGAAGCTGGAACACTACTACACCAAAGAAGAAATTCTAAGCATGTACCTTAATAAGTTCGACTTTCTGAACAATGCTGTGGGCATCAAAACCGCATCTTACACCTATTTTGGCTGCGAAGCCAATGAACTGAAACTTGAACAGGCCGCCACCTTGGTGGGCATGTGCAAAAACCCCTCGCTCTACAACCCCGTGCGCTTTGACGAGCGTTCGCGCGGGCGTCGCAACGTGGTGCTGAGCCAGATGGAGAAAGCCGATTACATCACCGAAGAGGAATGCGACTCGTTGCAACAACTGCCCATGAAGCTTATCTATCACCGGGTGGACCACAAAGAAGGGCTTGGCACCTACTTCCGTGAATACCTCCGCGGCGTGATGACAGCCAAAAAACCTCATTCCGGCGATTACGCTTCCTGGCAGAAACAGAAGTACTACGAAGACTCCCTTTCGTGGGAGACGAATCCCCTCTATGGCTGGTGTGCCAAGAACAAAAAGAAAGACGGAACCAACTACAACCTCTATACCGACGGGCTGAAAATCTACACTACCCTCAATTCGCACATGCAAAAGTATGCCGAAGAGGCGGTGGAAGAGCATCTGGCGGAATACCTGCAACCCCAGTTCTTCAAAGAGAAGAAGGGGCGCAAGACCGCCCCTTTCAGCAATAACCTGACGCCGCAACAAGTGAACGAAATCCTTAACCGGGCGATGAAACAGACAGAGCGCTATCGGGTGATGAACGAAGCGGGATTGTCCGAGTCGGAAATACGCCAAGCGTTTAACACACCGCAGGAGATGTCCGTCTTCACTTGGAAAGGCGAAAAGGATACAGTGATGACGCCGATGGACTCTATTCGGTATTACAAACACTTCCTCCGCGCCGGATTCATGTCGATGGATCCGCTCAACGGACATGTGAAAGCTTACGTGGGAGGACCAAATTACACCTATTTCCAATACGATATGGCGATGGTGGGACGCCGTCAAGTGGGGTCTACCATCAAACCTTACCTCTACGCCTTGGCGATGGAAAACGGATTCTCGCCTTGCGACCAAGTGCGTCATGTTGAGCAAACACTTATCGACGGAAACGGAGAACCCTATACCCCGCGCAACGCCAACAAAAAACGGTACGGCGAAATGGTCACCATTAAGTGGGGACTTGCCAACTCGGACAACTGGGTGACCACCTATCTGATGGGCAAACTCAATCCGTACGAACTGGTGCGCCTGCTCCACAGCTTTGGCGTGCGCAACCGCGAGATTGACCCCGTGGTGTCTCTCTGCCTTGGTCCCTGCGACATTTCGGTGGGAGAGATGGTCAGCGCTTACACGGCTTTTGCCAACAAGGGCATCCGTGTAGCCCCCCTCTTTGTCACGCGCATCGAAGACAGTGAAGGGAACGTAATCTCTACCTTTACTCCGCAGATGGAGGAAGTGATCAGCGCTTCTTCTACCTACAAGATGCTAGTCATGCTGCGCGCCGTAATCAATGGCGGTACCGGTGGACGCGTGCGCCGCTATGGTATCACAGCGGACATGGGAGGAAAGACAGGTACCACCAACGCCAATTCCGACGGCTGGTTTATGGGTTTCACTCCTTCGCTAGTATCGGGTGTCTGGGTAGGAGGCGAAGACCGTGACATTCATTTCGATGGCATGACGTACGGGCAAGGAGCCTCTCTGGCGCTGCCCATCTGGGGCAAGTATATGAAGAAAGTGTACGACGACCGCTCTTTGGGCTACGACCAGAAGCAAACATTCAAGCTGCCCGACGGTTTCGACCCTTGTGCCGGTAACGAGACTCCCGAAGGTACAACCGCTGAGCCAGGACTGGACAATTTGTTCAATTAATCCATGATGACCGCTTGCCTTCTTTGTATCGGCAGCAATGATTGCCGAGAAAAGAATCTTCAGCTGGCACGCCGGAGGTTGCAAAGCCTGTTTCCCGCTATTCGTTTTGCCACTCTGCAATACACCGAGCCGCTGCATTTCACCAATCCTGCCCGGTTCGCCAATCAAGTTGCCGTCTTGGAAACGGACTGCCCGAAAGCGGAAATTATCCGGCTGTGCAAAGAGATAGAGCGCGAGGCAGGACGTCAGCCTGGTGACAAACAGATAGAAAAAGTCAGCCTCGACATCGACCTGCTGCTGTATGGCAGCGAAGTGCTGAAACCCGAAGACTTGCAACGAGACTATGTAGTCAAGGGACAAAAAGAAATACTAAAACAATCATAAGATGAATTTTATAGGAATAATTCCTGCCCGATATGCTTCCACCCGCTTTCCGGCAAAACCACTGGCGATGTTGGGTGGAAAGACGGTGATACAGCGTGTATACGAACAAGTGGTAGGCGTGCTCGACGATGCGTATGTGGCAACGGACGACGAACGTATCGAAGCCGCAGTGAAAGCATTTGGCGGTAAAGTGGTGATGACATCGGTTCATCATAAGAGCGGTACCGACCGCTGTTTTGAAGCCTGTTGCAAGGTGGGAGGAGACTTTGATGTGGTGGTGAACATTCAGGGGGACGAACCTTTTATTCAGCCTTCGCAACTCTTGGCAGTAAAAGCATGTTTCGACGATCCTGCCACGCAAATTGCTACACTGGTGAAACCTTTTTTGCCCGACGATGCGTTTGAAACGCTCGAAAATGTAAACTCACCCAAGGTTGTCGTCAATCACAATTGGAATGCCCTGTACTTCAGCCGTTCCATCATCCCCTACCAGCGCAACGGAACAAAGCAAGAATGGTTGCAGCACCATACGTACTACAAACATATCGGCTTGTACGCCTATCGTACCGAAGTGCTGAAAGAGATCACCGCTCTTCCGCAATCATCCCTCGAACAGGCGGAATCACTCGAGCAACTTCGCTGGCTTGAGAACGGATATACCATCAAGGTAGGCGTCAGTGAGATAGAAACCATCGGGATTGATACCCCCCAAGATTTAATCCAAGCCGAAAAGTTCTTAAAAACAACCTTATGAACAGAACCCTGCCTCCCGAAATAAAAGACATTGAGCATTTCAATCTTCTTCCACCCGTTCGTACTGTGTTGCCCAACGGGATTCCGTTGACAATTATCAATGCCGGAGAGCAGGAGGTGGTGCGTATCGACCTTCTTTTTGCTGGCGGACGCTGGCAGCAGCACCACCAGCTGCAAGCGTTGTTCACCAACCGGATGCTGCGCGAAGGCACCCGGAAATATTCAGCGACAAGCATCGCCGAGAAGCTCGATTATTACGGCGCTTGGTTGGAGCTGTCCAGCTCGGCGGAATATGCTTACATCACGCTCTATTCACTCAATAAATACATTGGTGAAACGGTAGAAATCATCGAATCCATTGTTAAAGAACCCGCCTTTCCTGAAAAGGAATTAACTACGGTGGTCGATTCCAACATCCAGCAATATCTAGTGAACCTGCAGAAGGTAGACTTCTTAGCACACCGGAACTTGCTGTCTTCTCTGTACGGCAGCGGGCACCCTTGCGGACAATTGGTTGAAGAGACCGACTATCGGAACCTCAACGTTGCCATGCTTCGCGAATTCTACGAAGAATATTATCATTCCGGCAACTGCTCTATTTTCCTTTCGGGAAAGGTGACCGGCGAGGTGTTACGGCGGATTGAATCAGCTTTCGGAACGGCTTCTTTTGGCAACATCGAAAAGAAATGGGCTTCTAAAGACTATCCCTTTTTGACCGTGCCGGAGAAACGGACTTTTATCCAGCGACCAGACGCGCTGCAAAGTGCGGTGAAGCTGGGAGCTATCACACTGACCCGTCATCATCCCGATTATCTCAAAGTGCGCGTAATGATGACCCTCTTCGGCGGATACTTTGGCAGCCGCTTGATGTCGAATATTCGGGAAGACAAAGGATATACGTATGGCATTTCCGCCGGAATCCTGTTTTATCCAGGTAGCGGAGCACTGATGATCAGTACCGAAGCCGACAACGAATATGTAGACCCGCTCATCAAACAAGTATATTACGAGATAGACCGGCTGCACCACGACCCCGTGCCCGAGGGCGAGCTGACCACCGTGCGTAACTACATGTTGGGCGAGATGTGCCGCAACTATGAGTCGCCTTTCTCTCTGTCCGATGCTTGGATGTTTATTCGTACATCTGGCTTGGACGATGCGTATTTCACCCGTTCTCTACAAGCTTTGAAAGAGGTTACTTCTCAGGAACTCCGTGAATTAGCACAGCGCTATTTGTGCAAAGAGACATTAAAAGAGGTCGTTGCTGGTAAAAAGATGCCCTAAAATTCGGGCAAAAGGTAGCTGCTTTAAGGGATAAACCTTATCTTTGCCACACAAGTGTACCATTTTATAACTCGTAAATGTAATTAAATGAAATATCTATATACTGCACTCTTGTTTGTCTGTCTGGCACACGGGGGAGTAGAAGCACAAGAAAAGGGCGGAATCTTCGGTAAGATGAAAGAATCGCTATCCACCGAAATCAAGATAGGAAATTATGTCTTCAAGGACGGATCCGAATATGTGGGGGAGATGAAAGGTCGCAAACCCTACGGCAAAGGAGAAACCACTTTCAAAAACGGCAATAAGTACGAAGGAGAGTATGTGAAAGGAAAACGGGAAGGATTTGGCATTTTTACCTTTCCAGATGGAGAGAAGTACGAAGGACAATGGTACCAAGACCAACAGCACGGCAAAGGCATTTTTTACTTCATGAACAACAACCGCTACGACGGAATGTGGTTTCAGGACTATCAGCACGGAGAAGGCATCATGTATTATCACAATGGCGATTTGTACGAAGGCAATTGGGCGAACGACAAACGCGAAGGGAAAGGTACCTATACTTGGAAAAACGGCGCACAATATGCAGGCTCGTGGAAGAACGACAAAAAAGATGGTAAAGGCACGATGAAGTGGGACGATGGTTGCAAATACGATGGCGATTGGAAAAACGACGTGCGTGACGGTAAAGGAACCTTTGAATACACCAACGGAGATAAATACGTGGGCGACTGGTCGGAAGACATGCAACACGGCAAAGGCATTTACTTCTTTCATACCAACGATCGTTATGAAGGTGCTTACCTGCAAGGCGAGCGTACGGGAGCAGGCATCTACTATCATGCCAATGGAGATAAATACGTAGGCAACTTTAATGATGGCATACAAGAAGGGCAAGGCATTTTTACTTGGGCAAATGGTGCCGTTTATGAAGGAACTTGGAAGGATAACAAACGCAGCGGTCGAGGCTTTTATAAGTGGAACAACGGTGATACTTACGAAGGGGAGTGGAAGAACAACCAGCCCAACGGTACGGGAGTGCTCATCCTGCAAAACGGAACTAAATACAAAGGTGAATTTGTCAATGGTCTTGAAGAAGGCAAAGGCGTGCAGGAAGACAAAAACGGTAACCGCTACGACGGATTCTTTAAACAAGGAAAGAAACACGGTCCCTTCATCGAAACGGATGCCACCGGAAAAATGGTTAGAAAAGGAACTTATAGCTTTGGTAAACTGAATTAATTCCCCGTTTTGATTGTGTGGAAAATGAAGAAAGGGTTACTCTCTTGGGGCAAGAGAGTAACCCTTTCTTGACTCGGCGGATGCAGTCTCCGTGTCGCCTCGTTTATTGTTTGCTCGAGAAGTACTTCAAGAATTGTGTCCGTTCCCACATGTTAATGCCCTCCGTCTCTTTGGCATTCAGTTTGCCTTTGAATTGCGTTATCTGCTCAAAACCTTTCCGCTGCATCCAATTTTCCAAGAATCGGTTCCCTTCTTGGATAAAAGCATTGGTGTTCTGATAAATCACGCTGCATATTTCTACTGCCGATGCTCCTGCCAAAAGTGTTTTAACAATGTCTTCGGGGGAATGAATGCCACCCGAGGCTGCATAGTCAATCTTCTTTACGATGGAGGAAGCAATCCCAATCCAGCGTAGGGGCATGGACAAGTCGGACGGATGACTGAACACGTGATTCGACGTCTGTTCCATCTTCTCTATATTAATATCCGGTTGATAGAAACGGTTGAACAGAACCACGGCGGCTGCACCGTTGGCATGGAGCTGGTCAATCAACGCAATCGGATTGGTCAGGTTATCACCCAGTTTCATGATAATGGGCAGGCTGATGGTGCGCTTTACATGCTTCAGTATGTCAATGTGCCGTTGCTCGAACGATCCGTATTTATATTGCACATCCGTCTGTAAAGCAAGAATGTTTATTTCCAGCGCATCCGCTCCTGTCTTTTCTATTTGTT
The DNA here is from genome assembly GCA_036652495.1 of Bacteroides sp. Lineage (GTDB taxonomy): Bacteria > Bacteroidota > Bacteroidia > Bacteroidales > Bacteroidaceae > Bacteroides. Next base: position 5,551 of record JAVVVS010000064.1, on the reverse strand, counting down.
GGGCAAAGTCAATCCATTCATTATCCGTGTAGCAGTTGATGCTGGCAATGATGGGAATTGTGCATACCTTTTTGCTCTCTCTGATTAGCTCCAAGTATTCTGCTAGTTTGTGATTGCGAATGTATTCTGCCAGATAATCGCTACCTTCGGCATAGTAGGACGGATTTCTTAATTGGTCTGCTTCGAGCATAATTTGTTCTTCAAACAGAGATTTCAGAACGATAGCTCCCGCTCCCGCTGCTTCCAGCTTTTCATTCTTTTCAGCACTGTCCGTCAGTCCCGAGCTGCTGATAATAAGAGGATTCTTTAATGATAATCCCGCAAAAGTCGTTTGTAAATCGGTCATGATATGATTGATTTGGTTAATAAATTCTTTCTCCGAAAATTTTGCTTCCCACCCGCACCAGCGTGCTTCCTTGCGCGATGGCTTGGTGGTAATCGTGCGACATCCCCATGGACAATTCTTTGAACTCTGGCGTATGGGCAAACCAGCTTTCTTTCAGCTCTTCGAAGAGGGAATGAAGAGAACGGAACTCCCGATCGATTTGTTCGGTATCGTCCGTGTTACTTGCCATTCCCATCAAACCGCATATCTCCACGTTTGCCAGTTCTTTCCACGCTTGGGTGGCAAGCATTTGTCGGCATTCATCGGGGCTGAATCCGAATTTTGTTTCCTCTTGTGCCACGTGCAGTTGTAGCAGGCAGCGGATGACGCGTCCGGCTTTCTCGGCTTGCCGGTTGACGTCGGTCAGCAGTTTGTACGAATCAATGCCATGAATCATGCTCACAAAAGGAGCCATGTATTTTATCTTGTTCGTTTGCAGATGACCGATGAAATGCCACTCGATGTCTTTAGGCAGACTTTCTTGTTTTGCTGTCATCTCCTGCACCTTGCTTTCTCCGAAAATGCGTTGCCCTGCCCGGTAAGCTTCTTCTATGGCTTCATTGGGATGGAATTTCGAGACAGCAACCAACCGTACTCCCTCGGGGAGTTCGGTCAGCACTTGCCTTAAGTTTTCAGCAATACTATTCATCTTATATTTCTGGTTTATCGTTAGGTCCCTCTCCATAAGGATATACATCCATGATGGGTGTTTCTGCCACCATGCCAATTTGATAATCCGCCATGGTTCCCTTCATCCCTTCGTCCAGCTTTTTCACGGCATCGCGCAGGTCGGCTGCTTGCACTAACACTTGGGTCGACGTTCTCTTTTCCGCTCCGCTCTTTTCGTCGAGGGTGATAAAGATTAGTTTGCATTTGAACCAGCGGTCGGCGGTTTCTTCTTCGCTATTGAAAAGCTCGCTATAGTTGGCTCGTTTAATATCCGAAACAGTAAATTCGCCCGTGATGAACGGAGTCATTTCCTCGATAATGCGGGCTTCTGCTTCAGTAAAGCTGAGCGCGTCCACAAGATAAGGTTCGGTTACTTTCTTATTCATTCCGTTTTCCATTACTTTTTCGTAACGGATTTTGCATTCAAACCACGTATGCATTGACATGTTCTCTGTTGATTTTTAATTAATAAATCGATTATTTTTCGTGCCACAGGTGCTTTTGCGTGCCTGTACCAGCGGCAAAGATAATTGAAAAATACCTCTTTTTAGCTTGCGCGGTGCGAAAGTATTTTCTCTGTTGGGCAATATTGAGTGAATGATAGTGATTTTAGGGCAATAGAGTTGCACGAATAGCACGGAATGATTTAATTTGCAGACTAATGCTTAATAGAGTAGAATAGCCATGCAAAAATTACTATCACTGCCGCCCAACTTGGTGGCATCGTTTTATGAGTTGGAACAGGTGAGTCCCATCGATTGGTTTTGTACATCCGATCCTGTGGGTGCTAAATTAGGGTCGGGAGGGGGAACTACTTGGTTGTTGCAAGAGTGTTACCGTCATGCTGCTACGGAGCTGAATACCGCGGACTGGCTGGCTTCGGACAAACGCATTCTACTCCATGCTGGCGGACAGAGCCGCCGGCTGCCCGGTTATGCACCTTCGGGAAAGGTGTTGACACCTATTCCCGTCTTACGCTGGGAACGCGGACAGAAGCTGGGGCAGAACTTGCTCTCTTTGCAACTGCCCTTTTACGAGGAAATCATGCAACGGGCTCCGGCATCTCTACATACCATGATTGTGAGCGGAGATGTTTATATCCGTGCGGAAAAGCCGTTGCAACCCATTCCTGTAGCCGATGTGGTGTGCTATGGATTGTGGGTGGACGCTTCGCTTGCCAGCCATCATGGCGTTTTTCTGTCTCGTCGCAAACAGCCCGAACAGCTGGACTTCATGCTGCAAAAGCCCTCGCTCGAAGAACTTGAAACGCTGTCAGGGTCGCACCTTTTTCTGATGGATGTCGGCATTTGGTTGCTGAGCGACCGTGCGGTGGAGCTGCTGATGAAGCGATCACGCAAGGGCGGCGGATTCGGCGGCGAGCTGAAATATTATGATCTTTATTCTGACTTTGGTCTTGCTTTGGGCACGCATCCACAGACTATGGATGACGAGCTGAATGCTCTTTCGGTGGCTATTCTTCCTTTGCCGGGGGGGGAGTTTTATCACTATGGCACTAGTCGCGAGCTGCTTTCTTCTACGGCTTCGCTTCAAAACAAGGTGCATGATCAGCGGCAGATTATGCATCATAAGATTAAGCCCAATTTGGCTATCTTTACTCAAAACGCCACGATACACCGCTCTTTCACGTCAGAGAACGATCAGATTTGGATAGAAAACAGCTATGTAGGCAATCGCTGGCAGCTGGGTGCCCGCCACATCATTACCGGTGTGCCGGGCAATGACTGGGTGCTGAAGTTGCCCGATGGCATCTGTGTGGACATTGTTCCTGTAGGCGAAACTGCTTGGAGTGTTCGGCCTTACGGATTTGATGACTCGTTTAAGGGAGACGTCAGTCAAGAGCAAACTTTCTACTTAGGCAAACCCTTCTCTATTTGGTTGACTCAACGCGGACTCACTATCGGAGCTTTGAAGGGGCGGAAAGACGATTTGCAAACCGCTGCCCTTTTTCCGGTAACAGAAAGTGTGGAAGAAATGGGGCTGCTGCTGCGTTGGATGGTTTCTGAACCAGACCTCCAAGATGGCAAAAAACTTTGGTTGAACGCTCTGCGTCTTTCGGCTGACGACCTTTCGGCGAAGGCTAATCTCAAACGACTCTACAAACAGCGTGATGCCTTTTGCAAGGAGAATTGGGAAGTGCTGTCCCGCAATTACGAGAAGAGCGTTTTTTACCAACTTGACTTGGCAGATGCTGCCGAAGAGTTTCACCGTTTTCAGTTGCCGGCGCCTGCCATTCTGCCCGCTAGTGCTTCGCAAACGCAACAATGTTGCAACCGCATGCTGCGGGCGCAAATTTTAAAACGGAACCATCAAGCGTTTGCTGACGATGAAACGGCTGCCTTTGCCCTCTTGCGCGAAGGTTTGCTTGCCGATCTTTATGAGCACAAGAGTCGTCCGCAGCTTCATGTTTATGCCGATCAAATTGTATGGGGGCGTAGTCCCGTGCGCATCGATTTAGCTGGGGGATGGACGGACACACCGCCTTATTCTCTCTTTGCCGGCGGAAATGTGGTGAACTTTGCCATCGAGCTGAACGGTCAACCTCCGCTGCAAGTCTATATCAAACCTTCTACTCAACCGTATATCGTGTTGCGCTCAATTGATATGGGTGCTATGGAAGTGGTGACTGCTTTTGAGGAATTGTTGGCATATAATAAGGTAGGTTCGCCTTTTTCTATACCCAAAGCTGCGCTGGCGTTGGCCGGATTTGTTCCGGCTTTTGCCGAAATACCTTATTCTTCGCTGCAGGAACAGTTGAAAGCCTTTGGATCCGGCATTGAGATTACGCTGCTTTCTGCCATTCCTGCCGGATCGGGGCTGGGCACCAGTTCCATCCTTGCCTCTACCGTGCTGGGTGCGATGAGTGATTTCTGCGGACTGGCTTGGGACAAGAATGAAGTTTGCCGCCGCACGCTCGCTTTGGAGCAACTGCTCACCACCGGAGGCGGTTGGCAAGACCAGTATGGCGGCGTGTTGCAAGGAGTCAAATTGTTGCAGACGGAGATTGGTTTCGTTCAACATCCGATGGTGCGGTGGCTGCCCGAATATTTGTTCACACATCCCGAATACAAAGAGTGCCACTTGCTTTATTATACCGGCATTACGCGTACGGCAAAAGGCATCTTGGCAGAGATTGTCCGATCCATGTTCCTCAACTCATCGGCACACTTGCGGTTGCTTGCCGAGATGAAGGTGCACGCTCTCGAACTGGCGGAAACCATCCAGCGCAATCATTTCGAAGCGTATGGTGCTTTGGTGGGAAAGACTTGGATGCAGAACAAGGCGCTTGATAGCGGGACTAATCCGCCGGAGGTGGAAGCCATCATCGAACAGATTGAAGACTATACGTTGGGTTATAAACTTCCCGGGGCGGGGGGGGGCGGTTATTTGTATATGGTTGCCAAAGATCCGCAAGCTGCTTTGCGCATCCGGGAGGTACTGACGCAGAATCCGCCTAACCCTTGTGCACGTTTTGTTGAAATGTCGCTTTCGGGCTTGGGCTTGCAAGTGTCGCGTTCGTAGCATGAAAACATTCTATATCCTCTTGGGCAGTCTCTGTATGGCATTGGGCGTACTGGGTGTTTTTGTACCCTTGCTTCCTACGACTCCTTTTCTGTTGCTCACGGCGGCGCTTTATTTCAAAGCGTCGCCGCGGCTCTACAATTGGTTGTTGGCACAGAAACATCTGGGACCGTATATTCGCAACTTTCGCGAGAATAAGGCGATCCCCCTGCACGCTAAAATTCTTTCTTTACTATTGATGTGGGGGACGATGCTCTACTGCATTTTCTTTCTTATCCCATTGTTGTGGATTAATCTATTGCTTTTTGGGGTGGCAATAGGGGTGACTTATCATATTCTTTCTTTCAAAACGTTAAGATAATGGGTCAACGCCTTGCTGGCATCCGCGAGTTTGTTTTCCCAATGTTTTGCGGAGTTTTGTCCGATGATGTCGGATACATATTTCACGGCAACAAACGGGATTTTCTTTTCCTGGCAGACGAATGCTTGCGCATAAGCCTCCATGTCTACCACATCACCTTCTACGTCGGTTAGTTCTGTCAGGAAGCTGTCGCCGGTGTTGCATACACCGTCTTTTGTCCAGTGGTCGCAGTAACCTTTGGAGGTCAATAGTTCCGCAGCGTTTATCTGCCAATCCAAGCCCAGGTTGCTGAGCTTTTGCATATCACGGTCTACAAAGTGAGCGCAAACAAAGATGTCGCCCACCTGATGGCTAATCGTTCCCGAAGTGCCCAAGTTCAGCACTAAATCGGGTTTCACTTGATTGATAGCTTCTGTCAGGTAGAAAGCTGCTTTTACTTTTCCAATGCCGGTGCGTAGATAATAGACTTCTACATCCTGCCATTGGACTTCTACAAATTCGCCTTGCACGGCATAAGTTACTAATACTTTTAATATTTTCACAGATAAAGTAATTAAATGGATAATCGGTGTCTTGTTTGAGCTGCAAAGATAAGA
>JAVVVS010000063.1:0-13243 GCA_036652495.1 Bacteroides sp. | reverse complement strand
TCCCATAGGGGAGGCGTTTTCTATTGAGAAATGTCAGTTCTTCCATAACTTTATGCTTTTAAAGGGTCTCAGTTTTTTTAGAATGGGAGACACAAAGATAGTCGCTTTCTGCCACTCGCACAAGCATTGTCCCTTCTTTTCGAACGAAGACTATGCCTGACTGCACGAAAAATTCTTGCTCAATGGACGATTCCTTTCTTGGAGAGATGCGTTAAATTTCTACCTTTGTACAAACCTTTAATTGATTGCCATCATTATGAAACAACTTTTTCTTCTCTTTCTCTGTCTGATGCCGGGTATATCGTATGCCCAGAGCACGTTTAGTATCAACCACGGTCCTTATCTGCAAGAAGTAACTCCCAACGGTGCTACGTTTGTCTTCAGTACTTCGGCATTTTCCTTTTCTTTTGTCGAACTGAGGAAAGAAGGCAGTGAGTCAGTCACTTGCTATCAGCATTCGGAACATGGATTAAAGCAAGCAAACACTACCTTTTTCTCCGTTCGTGCTGCCGATTTGCTGCCTAACACGGTTTATCAATACCGCATTCATGCCAAGGAAATGAAATCTTTTCAACCCTATAAAGTGGCTTTCGGCGACAACCTTCTGTCTCCGTGGTACACTTTCCGCACCGTAAATCCGCAACAGAAGGGCGGATCTATATTTATAACGAGTGATATGCATTCTCAACCGCAACTGTTGAAAAGGCTTTTGGAGCTTTGTGACTATAAAACTTGTACTTCCTTTTTTTATGCCGGCGACATGATGAACTACATGCAGCACGGGGGCGAACACCCTTTTACCTCTTTTATTGACGCCAGTGTGGACTTGTTCGCCTCGTCTGTCCCCTTCGAACTGGTACGGGGCAATCATGAAACTAGAGGCGACCTGGCGCGTGAGTTCCCTTCTTTCTTTCCCAAAACCAATGGCAAGCTGTACGGATCCTACCTTTTGGGTGATGTCATGGTGGTGATGCTCGATACTGGCGAAGATAAAGCCGAAACACATCCAGTTTATGCCAATCTGACCGATTACGAGGCTTATCGCACCGAACAAGCCGAATGGCTGAAAGCGCTTATCAGTACAAAAATTTTCCGAAAGGCGAAATACCGTATCGTCATCTCGCACTTCCCCATGACTATGAGCGCCGAAGAGAAGCAAGAAGATATGTGGCACGGCTGGCAGGACGCCATCGACAAATTGAGTCCCGTGCTGAACAAAGCTCGTGTTGATTTGCTTGTAGCTGGTCATACGCACCGCTTCTTTTATCATGAACCGGGCACAGCAGGCAACTCTTACCCCATGCTCGAACAGGGTAACAACAGTGCCGCCCGTTTGGATATTGCCAACGGACGCATACAAGTGAAAGTAATAGATAAAGAGGGCAAGCTATTGCTCCACAGACAACTTTAATAACACTATACTATGAAACGAATGATCCCTTCACGGTTTTTTACCTGGGTGTGCTGCTTGGGTGCGCTAGGTCTTGCTATGCCGATGGAAGCCCAACTGACTAAGGCCGATTACCAGCGTGCCGACACCATTCTGAAACTGGAGAACCACGTGTATTCATCGGGCGTACGCCCTAACTGGCTCCGGGACTCTTACTACTTTTGGTATCAGAACCGCGAAAAAGCAGGAACCGTCTATTATCTGGTCAACGCCAAAACCGGGCGTAAAGATAGAGCGGTCAACAAGAAAGGTCTTTCCGTATTCCTAAAAGGCAAGCACAAAGAGCTGGCTGAAGAACTGACGAAAGAACGGAAGCATGACGAAGGGCAGAACGAAGAGAAGGGAAAGCAACGCATCGTTGTCTCGCCCGACAGCCTTTGGGAAGCCTATATACAAGACAATAACGTTTACGTGCGCGAGCGGAAAGAATCTCGCGAACCCATCGCCCTCACCACGGACGGTACACAAGGTTATCGCTATAGCGACCGACTCAGCTGGTCGCCCGACTCTCGCAAACTTGCCACCCTGAAAGTGCGTGATGCGCAAGAACGCCGCATGCCCTTGCTGGAGTCGCGCCCTGCCACTCAAATCCAACCGGTGTTGCATTGGCGTGATTACGCTAAACCGGGAGACGTGATTCCCATTTCTTTGCCTGTACTTTTCGACTGGACTACCCGCAAGCAGATTCCCCTCGACACTCATCTTTATGCCAATCAGTTCGATCTCTATCTGACGGGGTGGCGCAAGGACAGCCGTGCTTTTACTTTTGAGTTCAACCAGCGGGGGCATCAGCGGTACATCGTCGGGGAGGTGAATGCGGTGGATGGGCGGATTACTTCTCTTGTAGACGAACAATCTCCTACTTTTATCCATTACAGCTGGCGCTACCGCTACGACTTGGATGATGGCGGCGAGATGCTTTGGATTTCCGAACGCGACGGCTGGCGCCACCTCTACCTCTTGGGGGCGGACGGACGAGTGAAGCGTCAACTCACCAAAGGTGAATGGGTGGTGCGCAATGTTGAATGGGTAGATGAGGCTAACCGCGTCGTTTACTTCAACGCCTCCGGCTTTAATCTTGGGGAAGATCCGTACCACCTGCACTATTGTCGCATCAAGATGGATGGTACCGATTTCAAGGACCTTACTCCCGAACCTGCCCACCACCAAGTGACCCCTTCGCCCGACCATACCTATTTCGTAGATGCTTATTCCCGTGCCGACAAGCCTTATACATCTGTTTCGCGTCGTTCTTCAGACGGGTCAGTCATTGTAGAACTTGAAAAAAGCGACATCAGCGAGCTGATAGCTACGGGCTGGCAGCTGCCCGAAGTCTTCTGTGCTAAAGGACGCGACGGGAAGACGGATATTTGGGGGACGATTCTTCGTCCTTCCCACTTCGACGCATCCAAAGCTTATCCGGTGGTCGAGATGATTTATGCCGGACCGCATGACTCCCACGTGGAGAAGTATTTTCGCGCGACCGACTACCTTTGCTCCCGCTTGGCGGAGTTGGGTTTCATCATCGTCAAGATAGATGGTATGGGCACCTCCAACCGTTCTAAAGCCTTTCACGATGTCTGTTGGAAGAACTTGAAAGATGCCGGACTCCCCGACCGCATCGCTTGGATAAAAGCCGCTGCTCAGCAGTATCCGTACATGGACATCAACCGGGTGGGCATTTACGGCTGGTCTGCCGGAGGGCAAAACGCGATGGCAGCTCTGCTCTTTCATCACGAGTTCTATAAAGCTGCCGTTGCCCTCTGTGGCTGCCATGACAACCGCATGGACAAAATATGGTGGAACGAACAATGGATGGGGTATCCGATAGACGAGTCGTACAGTGCCTCTTCCAACGTGGACAATGCCTGGCGCCTTCAAGGAAAGCTGCTGTTGGTGAACGGCGAGATGGACGAAAATGTGGACCCGGCATCAACCCTGCAAGTGGTCAGCGAGCTGATGAAGGCAAACAAGAACTTCGACCAACTCTACCTGCCCGGGAAGGGGCACAGCTTGGGCGGTGCGTTCGAGATGCACAAGATGCACGACTTTTTTGTAGCCCACTTGCTGAGGCAGTCTGTGCCGGAATGGTGATTTTGAAGCGTTTGCCTTGAAAAGTAAAAGAGGGTGGCCGATTGACTCGACCACCCTCTTGCAGTTGGTATGTTAGCGTTCTCCGCCTGCCCACCAGACGGGTTCGGAATAAACATATTGCCCGTTGCCATAAGCGGCTTCGATTTTGGGGTTTGCGCTTACGTCATCGCCTCCGTAGGGTGCACGGAGCGGGAATTTGTACGGGTTCTCCAAGTGGATGAAGTTTTCTTCCATCGCTTTGAGGCGCCGCAGATCGTTGTAGCATTCGGTGGATTCTCCAAAAGCGCCTAGGAAGGCGAGGTACTTCTGCACCATCACTTCTTTCACGGCGTTCTCTTTGAATAACAATTTTATCGATGCGTCAAAGTAGGCGTTCACTTCCGTTTCGGTGATCGGTTTGCTCGTGGCTACAACGCCTCCGTATCTCGACACCAATGGCGACGAGAGGGCGGCGGCAATACCCGTTTCTGCATTGGTCATCGCTGCTTGGATGGCCGCTTTCAGGGTAGCTTCTGCTCCCGCTCGCTTCAGGCGCGCTTGTGCTTCTGCCTTCAAGAACAAGAGTTCGTGGAAGCTCATCAGCATTGTGGGGCAAGTTTGAGCATAGAAAAAGATAGGGGTGTTGTAGATGTATTTTACCGGCGTTCCGTCGCCGTTGGGCGATACGCTGAAGCGTCTGTCCTTGGTGCCGGTTATCTGAATGGACACGGTATCGCGTCCCATCTTGCCTTGTCCGGCGGCAAACACCCGGCGCAGCCTGGGGTCGTTGCGTTCTATCAGCTTGTCCGCATAACTTTTGCTGGCAGCCAGTCCGTCCCGGCTCCATTGATAATCGAACAGCGGGTTCAGGTTCGTTTCGTTGTACATTGCAAAAGCGGCTTGCTCGTCGATGGTGGTAAAAGATTTCTCGGCATATTCTATCACTTTCTGCAATAGGGCTGTCTTTTCTACGGAGCGTGCCAGCAAGTGCATGGTGTAGCGTGCTTTCAATCCGTAAGCCAGCTTCAACCATTTATTGGCGTTCCCCTTATACAGAAAGTCGTATGAACCAATCTTGTCCGTTTGGTCTCCCTTGGGCAAGTCCACGATGGCAGCATCCAGATAGGTCTGGATAGCAGCATAAATTGTCTCCTGTTTGTCTATCTCCGGAGTCAGATAAGGCGGCAATCCATTCACTATGGGCAGCGCTGCCTGACCGAAGGGCGTATCGCCGAAGGAGTCGGTGATCAGTCCGGCATTGATGGCAGCCAGCACTTCGGCTATGCCTTTGGTGGTATAGTTGGCGGTCACTTCGTTCGAACTGATTTGGATGGCCATCCGTGCATCCTTCAATGTACTGTACAAGTTTCCCCATACATTGTTGAAGGTGGACGAGGCGGAGGGCTCGCCGTTCCTTTTTTCGGCATTGGCAGTTTGATTATCTACCCCCACGGTATGCTCCACGTAGATTGAATAATATGTATTCAAGTCTCCGCCTATGTTTCTGAAAGCGGTGGACGTGATGACATCTGCCAAGATGGATTTGGCAGGCACGTTTGTGGTGTGATCTTTGTCTTCATTGACTCTGTCCATTGCATCTTCCGAGCAAGCGGTCAATGCCAGTGCTGCCAGTACGGCGTACAAAATGCCTTTCGAGTTATTTATTATTGATTTCATCATCTGTCTTAATTAGAATTTTACTGTTAAACCAAAACCATAGCTAGAAGTTCCCGGAAGTGAAAAACGCTCGAAAGCTCCTGCCATGTTGTTATTTCCTTGAGACGATTCGGGGTCGATTCCGTTCTTCATTTCCGACCATAGCAAGAGGTTGCGGGCAAAGACATTGGCGGTGATAGCCAGAAAGGGCTTGTTCAGCACCGGATAGCTCAAGGCTATTTCGCGCAATTTCAAGAAGGAAGAACCATAGACGCCTGCTTCCGAAATAGTGCTCAAGCGGTCGAAGTAAGCATAAGCATCCGAACCTTTTAGTTGGATGTCATTGGGTGCATAGCTTCCGTTAGGCATTTGTTTCACTGCTTCTTTCTCGAACAAGAACGATGCGCTCTTGCGGAAATCAGCCGACTTCTGGGTGACCCCGTAAAAGTCGAGCGAAGAAGTGGTGCCCGCGTACATCACTCCGCCTTGTTTCCAGTCCAGTACGGCAGACAGGCGGAATTTATAGAGTTCTACAGAGGTGTTGAATCCCAGTCTGAAATCGGGAGACACATCGCCCAAGACTTTGTTCTCTCCCGCAACGGGTAGCCCGTTCTTATCTACTACAATGTCGCCGTTCTCATTCCGCTCATAGCTCGTGCCATAGATGACCGGAAATTTATGTCCCTCGCTCAAGCGGACCTGAGGGTCCACATAGCCGCCTAAGGTGATGCTCGATACTCCGGGAGCCAATTTGTCTACATAGTTATCAATCTTCGAGAAGTTGAAGGCGAACTCCCAATTCACCGTTTTGGTGTGAATGGGATTGACGTTCAAGGTCACTTCATGTGAGTTTGTATGCACTGACCCGCCATTGGTCACTAGCTGGCTGTATCCAGTGGAGGTGGCAAGCGGCACTTCGAAAATCTGATCTTTTACATTTTGACGAGAGTAGGTATAGCTCAATGCGAACAGTCCGTTCCAGAAAGTAAAGTCCGTACCTATTTCATACGAGCGGGTGTTCTGTGGTCGTAGATTAGGGTCGTAAACCTTGAAATACGGTACGTAGGCCATTATGCCTCCCAGCGGATATTGTATCGGGGTGCCCGAAGAAAACCCGCCGCCATAGCCCGGTGTACTGTAAAAGGAGTTATAATATGTTCCGGCTTGTCCCACTTCTGCATACGACACGCGCACCTTGCCAAAGGTCAGCACGTCGTTCTTTAACGCGTCTAGTTCGGTGAAGATAAATCCGAGTGATACGGACGGATAGGTGAACGAACGATGGTTGCGCGGCATCGAAGATACTTTGTCATTGCGTACGGTAGCGTTGAAGTATAACAGGCTGCGGTAGGACAGAGACAGGTTGGCAAAATTACCGATGGTGCGTTCGCGGTGATATGTGCTGGTAGATGAGTACACCGAAGCGTTCGAAATATGATTCCAACCGGGGAAGTTGAAGTTGTTCCCTATGTTGTCTTTGTATTTCGAGGCTTTTTCTGCCAGTTCGTTACCATAGAGCAGGTTCAAGTCCAGTTCGGGCGTAATTTTCCAGTCGTAAGCCACCGTGAGCAAAGAGTTCATTTCATTGCTCGTCACGCTTTGTTCTTCCGAACTACCTATCCCGTTAGAGTGTCCGTAGCCCCAAGTATCCGTGTAGTTTGTGGTGTAAGCATCCAAACCGAGCTGGTATTTCACATCCAGTTTATGATTCTCTGTGCCGAAATCGGTTGAGTATTTGGCAAAAGTGTTTCCAAAGAAGCGCTGTGTGCGTTCGTTGAAAGCATTGTTATCCACCGCCCAGTATGCACCGTCGAAGCCACCGGTAGAGCGGTAGGTGTTTTGTTTGTACGGGTCTCCGGCAATATAAGACGGAATGCCGCCCAAATCATAGCTCGAAGGAGCTCCGTACACGGTTGCCATGATACCGTTGTTGGCACCCGTTTGCTTTTTTATTTTTGAATAAACAAAACTTCCGTTAAAGCCTGTCGACCAATTTTTAGTCAGTTGCGCTTGGGCAGTCATTTTGGCATTGTAACGGTTCAGTCCTGTAGAGGGCACAATACCCGATGCGTTGGTGTTTCCCAACGAAAAAGAGTAGCTTCCTTTGTCGAGGCTTTGTGCCACGTTTACGCTGCTGTTCCAAGTAGCAGCTGTGTTGAAAAACTCTTTAGCATTGTTGTACGTGCGTGGTTTGGCCCAAGGGTCTAATCCGGCAGCTGCACGTTGAGCTACATAATATTGTCCTTCGTGCTTACCGTATTGTTTGGTGTAAGCATTCTCCGTATTGCCTCCATAGACAAGGTCGTTAGCCAACTCTGCTATCTGTGGACCCCACGAGCGAGACTCCGTAGGAGCAAACACGCCTCCAAAACCTTGGGCGAACTCTGTTTGGAAATCTGGCATTGTAGATACTTTGTCAAAAGAAAGCCCCGTGTTTACTGTGATTTCCGGCTTGTCTTTTCGTGCGCCTTTGCCGCTTTTAGTGGTGATAATTACTACACCGTTGGAAGCACGCATGCCATACAACGCAGAAGCTGCCTGACCTTTCAGAATGTTGATGCTTTCCACATCATTCGGGTCGATGTCTACTGCACGGTTGGCATAATCCGAACCGGAGGTTGAATTGTGCGTATCCAAGTCTGTTGACGACGAAATCGGCATTCCATCTACAATATAAAGGGGAGTATTGTCTCCCGTGAACGAGCGTGAACCGCGGATGGTCATTTTAGAGGAAGCACCCGGCATACCCGATGATGGCGAAATCTCCACTCCGGATACTTTTCCTTGCAAGGCACTAGCTAAGTTGCTATTGGAGGCTTGCGTTAATTTGTCTCCTTTTACATCCTGCACGGCATAACCTAATGCTTTCTTTTCTTTCGAAATGCCCATTGCCGTCACTACAACTTCCTCTAAAAAGAGGTCATCATTTTTCATGATGACCTTCATGATGGGTTTTATCGCTACCTCTTGTGTAGCCAAGCCGATGTACGAAATTTGCAAAAACTTTTGTGAATTGGGGACGTTTGGCAAGGTAAACTTACCGTCAATGTCCGTAGTAGTACCTATTGTGCTACCTTTTACAAATACGGAGGCGCCGATAACGGGCTCTCCGTCTTCTTCTGTGATTACAACTCCTGTAATCTTTTGCGTCTGCGCTGTCACTACACCGATGCCGATGCAAAGGCAGGTCACTAACAGCATTAATTTTCTTTTCATAAGTTCTCTCTTAAAGTTTAATTTCACATTAATTTTCTCTTTACTCTAACGGGGCGCAAATATATCAATAAATATAAAAACAGGGGTTGTCTTCTGGAAAGAAGTTCGGAATTGTATCATTTTGCTATCACAAAGCACTGTTATATGTTCCATAACATATAAATCTGCTTGTGGAGTATCAAAAGGGAGGGGGATAGCTTACAACTAGAAAGAAAAAGGCAGTGTAGATACTATAAAAGTATCTACACTGCCTTTTTCAAAGTGTACGGAAGGAGGTTTATGGTTTAATTAATAATGCGTTGTCTTTGCGTATCAAAAAAAGCCAACTCTCCTTTTTCTGTTTTTATTCATTTTGATCTTCTGCAGTAATCAATGTGTTCTCTTGCATTTCACTTAATGGGAGCTGGTAGCGCCATCTCACATCCAGTGGTTCTACTTTTAATTTATATCCAGACAGATGATTGCTGCCGGGGTAGGTGCGGTCGATGCCTTTATTCAAACGTTTTAAGTCGTAAAATGCAAAACCTTCTCCCCAAAGTTCAATTCGGCGTTGCAGATATACGTCATCCACTGTTACGTTTGCCAGGTTCCAGCTTGGCTGACGTTGTGCCATTAGTTTTTTCATTACTTGCGCTGCCTTGCCACCTTGATTGAGATGTGCATAAGCTTCCGCTTCTATCAGCACCATTTCAGCTGCACGCATATACAGATAGTCCATTGTCCAATCTTCTTTGTTTCCAAACTTTATGTTCGCGTAAGGAAGTTGTGCGCCTGGCATTTCTTGTGTCATATCTCCTTCAGCACCTACAAACAATGATTTACGATAGTCATCTTCAGGGATTGCTTCGTACAGCTTCTTGTCGATTAGTCTGGGTGCATATCCAAATCCTGCATATCCAGGAGTTAAATTAGAAATCATAGAAAAGAAGGAGCCAAAGGTTGTTTGTGTTTCCGTAGTATGGTCGAAACCCCACATCCATTCTGAGTTTTCTATATCCATAAATCCAGCGTGCAAGCCAGAGTTCCCCATGATTTTATACTCATCTGCTTGTGCACGGGCGGCAGCATCGGCTGCTTTTTGCCATTGCTGGCTCAATAAATAATAGCGTGCAAGCAATCCATTGGCTACATCTACATTGATGTAGTTTTTAGATGGGCGTTTATAGCCAGCGCCCAACATTTCAACAGCCTTTGTTAAATCACTTTCGATTTGTGCATAAACTACACCTAGCGTATTGCGTGATTTGGCGGCATCAACTTCTTCTTGTGTTTTGCCATCCGCCAGCGTATAAATCAGTGGAATGCCGGGAGCCTCTTTATTGATTGCGCCTGCGGCTGTTACGGGATGTTGATACAACTGAATCAGATAATAATAAGCCATACCACGGATAGCGTAGGCTTGTCCCAACAATCCTTTTACAGCTACGGTCTCGCCACCATTGGGATAAAGACCAATGATTTCGTTCGCTTTTGCTACTAAGGTGTACATTACTACCCAATGGAATTTAGTCCGCCGGTAAGAGAACATACGGTTGTCCATCAGATAATCATAGTTGAACCAATGCGAAGCTCCCATTGCAATGTCTTGTCCCATCATGTCGGTAGCATGAAGGCTAGCCATGATTCCAAAGCAATCATGAGGAGCGTTACTGCTGTAATTTAGTGGATTAAACTCGAGCATCCAAGCCCACATACCATTCAAGAACACATCGGGATTTTTGGCTGCAGCATCTGACGCGGCGTCAGAATCCAGGTATTCTGTGTATTCTGTATCAAGATAGTCGCTTCCACAAGAAGAAAGTCCCATCAGAGCAATTACACCTACTGCTATGTATTTTATAAATTTCATATTCCTGTTATTTTTAGTTTCTGATTAATTAAAATGTAAGGTTGAGTCCCATTGAGTAAGTACTTAGGGCCGAATAAACATATCCTGTTGAGCCGCTAAAGCTTTGACGTGGATCCAGGCCTTTCCGTTTAGACTGCATCCAGATGTTATCACCAGTCAGATAAAAACGTAACTTCTCAATACCTGCTCTTTTTAGCAATACTTTTGGCAACGTATAACCTACAGTTACATTACGCAAGCTAAAGTAGGATGCCTTCGTCAGCCACTTGTCCGAAAAACTATTCGATTCTTGATCTTCGTATTTCAACGCAGGGACGTCTGTTGCGGTGTGATTGGGTGTCCAACGGTTAAAGATGTCTTTATGGAAGTTTTGTCCCTTACTACCCGGACTCATCAAACCTTGATAATAACTATCCAATACATAACCGCCTAATTGGAAAGCAGTTTGAATAGAAAGGTCAAAACCATAAGCCTCTACTGAGGTAGAGAGTCCGCCTACTAAATCAGGAATAGCCGATTTCCCTGTTTCACGCAGCGTCGCTTTAGAAGTCTTGTTGACGGTTGTTATTGTTTCTACGCCGTTTTCATCTTTTTTGTAACTGTTATACAAAGGTAGTCCGTTCTCCGGGTCTACGCCTGCATATTCGTATGTATAGAAGTCGTAGAGAGAACCGCCTAATTTTCTCCAATAAGATCCGGCTTGGTATCCATCAGGATAGGTTGAGGCAGGTTTGGAGTTCGGCAATTTGGTTAATTCGTTCTTGTAATGTGTAGCATTAACGGCCATGTTCCATCTCCATTTATTTGTTCTGATGATGTCGCCATTGATTTCTATTTCAATACCGGTGTTTTTCATATCCATCTCATTGCGATAAATATAGGTCGGCTTTCCTTCAGAGGGAGACATTGGGCTGGCATAAAGCATGTCTTTTGTTTCTTTGATAAAGAAGTCGAAGTTTACGTTGATACGGCTGAGAAGTCCGAACTCAAACCCTGCATTAAAGTTGTTGCTCTTTTCCCAAGTCAAATCTTTGTTTCCGCGAAGTGTTTTTGTAAATGCGGGTGCACCGTCTACACGTTCTACAGTATAGAGGTCGGAATAGTTGTGCGTAAAACCTACATTGTCATTACCTTGAGTACCGAAACTCGCTTTCAACTTCAGGTTGTCAATCGCTTCGATGTCTCTCATGAAACTTTCTTCTTTCATTCTCCAAGAGGCGCCCACGGCCCAGAAATTACCCCAGCGGTTGTCTTTGTGGAATCTGGAAGAGCCATCTCGACGATAGCTGGCACTAAAGTAATACTTGTCGGAATAATTATATTCTCCTTTCATGAAATAACCTTCCAGCGCGTACTCTGAAGTATAAGAACTCAATCCTTGATACTGTCCGGCATTGCTGAATTCAGGATTTGTAGGGTCGGCAAAATTAGTCATGTGACCGTACATCCAATTGTAGTTGTCCTGTTTGTTTTCATGTCCCAGCAAAGCGCTGACATTGTGATTGCCGAAGGAGTGGGCATAACTTAATAATTGGTTTAAGTTCAATGCTGCGTTACGGCTATTGTATTTGTAACCGCGTCCGTTTACAGTCGATGCATCGCCTCCAATAGGGGTGGCAAATTCAGTGGTGTTCATGTTGAATAAGTCGAATGCAATGTTGGCGGTGAACTTAAAATCATTCAAAAATTTAATATCAATATATCCACGAGTACTTAAGTTGTCTTTTAATACTTCATTGATATTCGCTTGTGCTGTAGCATACGGATTTTGTTCGGATGCGTAAGGGCGAGCGTATTCTGTACCGAAGTCATAACGCGCATTTCCCTTTTCATCAAACATTAGTTTTCCTTCTTTATCATATAGAAAGATAGGATAAATAGGAGCAATTTGCTGCGAAAACATGAAGATGTTGCTATAGTTATTGCCCGTGTCACCAAAAGTGGTTTGTTTGGTGTTAGAATAAGCTATATTGCCACCTACTTTTATATGCTTGCCCAGCAATTGGTCTAATTTTACGCGAGCGAAAATACGTTCAAAACCAGAACCTACCATGTAACCTTCGTCGTTGAGGTAACCTATAGAAGCATACGCTTGTGTGGTCTCACTACCGCCCGAGATGTTCACATTATACTCTTGGCGCGTACCGTTTTCAAATGGATCTGTTGTCCAGTCATCATTCCATTTATAAGTAGTAGCAGCAGGGTTTAGTTTACCTGTTGCTGGGTCAATCAAGGCGTTATCTGCTACACCTTTAAACTTATTGTATTTCAAATATTTGCCAATCAGGTTTTCTGCGGCATATTTATTAGCTTCGGCTAGTTCCATGTCTCCTAAGAGTCCGTTGCGAATAGATTCGTACATCATCTCATAATATTCTCCCGCATCGGTAATGATATTATAGTTCTTTACGCCACGAGCATTAAAGCCATAACGGGCTTCGAAATTAATTTTTGTTTTGCCCGCTTTGCTTCCTTTGGTAGTAATCATGATTACACCGTTCGAACCACGTGCACCGTACATGGAGTTGGCGGCAGCATCTTTCATAACGGTCAATGATTCAATGTCCTGTGATGGAATAGAGTTTAATGATCCTTCATAAGGAACGCCATCCACCACGATGAGTGGTTCTTGGCTACTTGAAATAGAGCCAATACCGCGAATGATAATGCTTGCCCCTGATCCCGGAGTGCCACTGCTAGAAGAGATTTGCACGCCAGCTATAGCGCCTTCCAGTGATTTGGAGATGTTCGATACTTGCATTTTTTGAAGCTTTTCCCCTTTCATAGTGGAAGCAGCTCCGGTAAATGATGACTTTTTTGCGGTACCATACGCCACAACCATAACTTCATCAAGTACCTCAGCGTTAGGTGATAAAGTGATTTTTGCATTTGGCCGTATAGCCACATCAATAGTACGCATTCCAATGTACGAAATCCGTAGAGCCTTAGCAGAACTTAGCGCTAGTCAAAT
The DNA here is from genome assembly GCA_036652495.1 of Bacteroides sp. Classification (GTDB taxonomy): domain Bacteria; phylum Bacteroidota; class Bacteroidia; order Bacteroidales; family Bacteroidaceae; genus Bacteroides. Next base: position 28 of record JAVVVS010000063.1, on the reverse strand, counting down.
GGCTGATTATCTGCCTACTATAGATATT
>JAVVVS010000062.1:0-13958 GCA_036652495.1 Bacteroides sp. | reverse complement strand
GCTCAGTGGTAGAGCACTTCCTTGGTAAGGAAGAGGTCCCGGGTTCAAGTCCCGGTAACAGCTCATTATAAAATGTAAGTGCAGATTATTAATCAAATAATAAATAACAAGTAAAGCTATGGCTAAAGAGAAATTCAATCGTGACAAACCGCACGTAAACATTGGAACAATCGGTCATGTTGACCACGGTAAGACAACTTTGACTGCTGCTATTACTGCAGTGTTAGCAAAGAGAGGCCTTTCTGAAGTTCGTTCTTTCGATTCAATCGATAACGCCCCTGAAGAAAAGGAGAGAGGTATTACTATTAATACTTCGCATGTTGAGTACACAACAGCTAATCGTCACTATGCACACGTTGACTGTCCGGGACATGCCGACTACGTGAAGAACATGGTAACTGGTGCTGCTCAAATGGATGGTGCTATCATCGTAGTTGCTGCTACCGATGGTCCTATGCCTCAGACTCGTGAACATATCTTGTTAGCTCGTCAAGTAAACGTACCTAAATTGGTTGTTTTCATGAACAAGTGTGACATGGTTGATGATGCCGAAATGCTGGAATTGGTAGAAATGGAAATGAGAGAACTTCTTTCATTTTATGATTTCGATGGCGACAATACTCCTATTATTCAGGGTTCTGCCTTGGGCGCTTTGAACGGCGTTGCAAAGTGGGAAGACAAGGTAATGGAACTGATGGAAGCTGTTGATACTTGGATTCCACTTCCTCCGCGTGACGTTGATAAACCTTTCTTGATGCCTGTAGAGGACGTGTTCTCTATCACTGGACGTGGAACTGTTGCTACAGGTCGTATCGAAGCTGGTGTAATCAAAGTAGGTGAAGAAGTTCAAATACTAGGTTTGGGTGAAGATAAAAAGTCAGTAGTAACTGGCGTTGAAATGTTCCGCAAATTATTGGATCAGGGTGAAGCTGGTGATAACGTTGGTTTATTGCTTCGTGGTGTTGCCAAAGAAGAAATCAAACGTGGTATGGTACTTTGCCATCCGGGACAAATTAAACCCCACACTACTTTCAAAGCTGAGGTTTATATCTTGAAGAAAGAAGAAGGTGGCCGTCATACTCCGTTCCATAACAAATATCGTCCTCAGTTCTATCTGCGTACGATGGACTGTACCGGTGAGATTACTCTTCCTGAAGGAACTGAAATGGTAATGCCTGGTGATAACGTAACCATCACAGTAGAGTTGATTTACCCAGTAGCCTTGAATGTAGGTCTTCGTTTTGCTATACGCGAAGGTGGACGTACAGTTGGTGCAGGTCAGATCACAGAAATTCTGTAAGAAATACTAATACATAATCAGTTCTCGGTGTGAACATCGAGAACTGATTATATACACGGGAGTAGCTCAGTTGGTAGAGCACTGGTCTCCAAAACCAGGTGTCGGGAGTTCGAGCCTCTCCTCCCGTGCTAATATTTATGAAATGAAAAAAGTAGTAGTTTATTTTAAGGAATCTTACGACGAACTTGTACATAAAGTATCGTGGCCTACGTATGCTGAACTAACCAATAGTGCGGTAGTTGTTTTATATGCTTCCCTACTTATCGCATTGGTGGTGTTCGCGATGGACTCCTGTTTCCAAAACCTAATGGAATTTATTTACCCACATTAAAGAAAAGGATTATAAATGTCTGAGATAGAAAAGAAATGGTACGTCTTGCGTGCTATTAGTGGAAAAGAAGCCAAGGTAAAGGAATATCTTGAAGCTGACATTAAGAACAGCAACCTTGGTGAATATGTGTCTCAGGTATTGATTCCTACGGAAAAGGTATATCTGGTTCGTAACGGAAAAAAAGTTATGAAGGAGAGAAGTTACCTTCCTGGTTATGTCTTAGTGGAGGCTGCTTTAGTAGGTGAGGTTACTCATCACTTGAGAAATACTCCAAATGTGATTGGGTTTTTGGGCGGCTCCGATAAACCGGTGCCACTCAGAGAAGCAGAAGTGAATCGGATACTTGGATCGATGGACGAACTACAAGAAGGGGGTGAAGAAATGTCTACTCCTTATATTGTGGGCGAAACTGTCAAAGTTAATTTTGGACCTTTTAGCGGATTCAGTGGACTCATTGAAGAAGTGAATAATGAAAAAAAGAAACTAAAGGTCATGGTGAAGATATTTGGGCGCAAAACGCCGCTCGAATTGGACTTTATGCATGTAGAGAAAGAGTAAAGCAGGTGTTACGCTGTGATATTCTTTGATTAATTTTTATATATAAATTTTTAAACAATGGCTAAAGAAGTTGCTGGACTAATCAAATTACAGATTAAAGGAGGCGCGGCAAATCCATCCCCTCCCGTAGGACCTGCTTTGGGTTCTAAGGGAATTAATATTATGGAGTTTTGCAAACAATTCAACGCCAGAACCCAGGACAAGGCAGGTAAAATTTTACCTGTTATCATTACTTACTACGTAGATAAGTCTTTCGATTTTGTGATAAAGACTCCTCCCGTTGCTATTCAATTACTTGAAGTAGCTAAGGTAAAGAGTGGTTCTGCTGAGCCTAACCGTAAGAAAGTTGCCGAATTAAATTGGGAACAAGTTCGTACGATTGCTCAAGACAAAATGGTCGATTTGAACTGTTTTACTGTGGACGCTGCCATGACAATGGTTGCAGGTACGGCAAGAAGTATGGGTATCGCTGTAAAAGGGGAGTTCCCGGTAAATAATTAATAAACTTCAATTGTAATGGGTAAACTGACAAAAAATCAAAAGTTGGCTGCAGGAAAAATTGAAGCAGGGAAAGCATACTCGCTCAAAGAGGCGGTATCTTTAGTAAAGGAACTTACCTTTACTAAGTTTGATGCCTCATTAGATATTGATGTACGTTTAGGTGTTGATCCACGTAAGGCAAACCAGATGGTAAGAGGTGTTGTTTCACTTCCTCATGGAACTGGTAAAGAAGTGCGTGTGTTGGTGCTGTGTACTCAGGATGCTGAAGCTGCTGCTAAAGAAGCTGGTGCTGATTATGTTGGTCTGGACGAATATATCGCTAAGATCAAAGGTGGATGGACTGATATTGATGTAATCATCACGATGCCGTCTATCATGGGTAAAATAGGTGCACTCGGACGTGTGCTCGGTCCTCGCGGATTGATGCCTAACCCGAAGAGTGGTACTGTGACTATGGATGTTGCTAAGGCTGTAAGAGAAGTGAAACAAGGTAAGATTGACTTTAAGGTTGATAAGAGCGGAATTGTTCATACTTCTATCGGTAAGGTATCTTTCACTGCAGACATGATGCGCGATAACGCGAGAGAATTCATGAATACATTGAATAAACTGAAACCAACTGCGGCAAAAGGTGCATATATTAAGAGTATTTATCTTTCCAGCACGATGAGTGCAGGTGTCAAAATTGACCCGAAAACAGTAGAGGAAATCTAATAAAACGGAGAAATAATGAGAAAAGAAGATAAAAATACGATTATTGGGCAGCTTTCTGCTACAGTTCAAGAATATAGTCATTTCTATTTGGTTGATATCACAGCGATGAACGCTGCTGTTACTAGTAATTTGAGAAGAGAGTGCTACAATGCCGGCATCAAATTGGTGGTGGTAAAGAACACGTTGCTTCACAAAGTATTGGAGAGCCTTGAGAACGACTATTCTCCTATATATGGATCTTTAAAAGGTACGACTGCAGTGATGTTTAGTAATGTTGCTAATGCACCTGCTAAACTGATTAAAAACAAAGCTAAAGACGGTATCCCCGGACTTAAGGCTGCTTATGCAGAAGAAGGTTTCTATGTTGGTGCTAACCAATTGGATGCTCTCGTAGCTATCAAGAGTAAGAATGAAGTTATTGCTGACGTTATTGCCTTGTTGCAATCACCGGCTAAGAATGTTATTTCAGCTCTACAATCAGGTGGAAACACCCTTCACGGAGTTCTTAAGACTTTGGGTGAAAGATAATCACAACACTTATTTATTAGTAAATTAAACATTAAAATCATACAAAAAATGGCAGATTTGAAAGCTTTTGCAGAACAATTAGTTAACTTGACAGTAAAAGAAGTTAATGAACTTGCAACTATCCTTAAAGACGAATATGGTATTGAACCTGCTGCTGCAGCTGTAGCTGTAGCCGCTGGTGGACCAGCAGCAGCTGCTGTAGAAGAAAAAAGTTCTTTCGACGTAGTATTGAAGAGTGCAGGCGCAGCTAAACTTCAGGTGGTTAAAGCAGTGAAAGAAGCATGTGGTCTTGGCTTGAAAGAGGCTAAAGATTTAGTAGACGGAGCACCTAGCGTAATCAAAGAAGGTTTAGCTAAAGACGAAGCAGAATCATTGAAGAAAACATTAGAAGAAGCTGGAGCTGAAGTTGAACTTAAATAACATTAGCCTGGAAATCAGGTAATTCGGTTAAGAATCCTTCGCAAGAGGATTCTTAACCTTTTTGTGTATATATTTAAAATTAAGTTCTTCAAATCCATTGACAGATGTCTTCAAATACTGTAAATCAAAGAGTTAATTTTGCTTCAACTAAGAATCCGTTGGAATATCCGGATTTCCTAGAAGTACAATTGAAGTCATTCCAAGACTTTCTACAATTAGACACGCCGCCCGAAAAGCGTAAGAACGAGGGATTGTATAAAGTGTTTGCTGAAAACTTCCCGATTGCCGACACAAGAAATAATTTCGTTCTTGAGTTTTTGGACTATTATATTGATCCGCCGCGTTATACCATCGATGATTGTATAGAGCGTGGGCTTACTTATAGCGTCCCTTTAAAAGCTAAACTCAAACTTTACTGTACTGACCCCGATCACGAGGATTTTGATACAGTAATTCAGGACGTGTTTTTGGGACCAATTCCATACATGACTGACAAGGCGACCTTTGTCATCAACGGTGCTGAACGTGTGGTGGTATCACAGCTTCATCGTTCACCGGGTGTCTTTTTTGGTCAAAGCGTCCATGCTAATGGTACGAAGTTGTATTCGGCTCGTATTATTCCGTTTAAGGGTTCATGGATTGAATTTGCTACCGACATTAATAATGTGATGTATGCGTACATCGACCGTAAGAAAAAGTTGCCGGTAACAACGCTGCTCAGAGCGATTGGCTTTGAGAATGATAAAGACATTCTTGAGATCTTCAACTTAGCGGAAGATGTTAAGGTGAACAAGACTAACCTCAAGAAGATTGTGGGCCGTAAGTTAGCGGCGCGTGTATTGAAAACCTGGATAGAGGATTTTGTTGATGAAGACACTGGTGAGGTGGTTTCTATCGAGCGTAACGAGGTCATTATTGATCGTGAGACTGTCATCGAGGAAGAACATATCAATGAAATTATCGAATCAGGCGTACAAAATGTGCTTATTCATAAAAATGAGCCGAACCAGTCCGACTATTCTATTATTTATAATACGCTTCAGAAAGATCCTAGTAATTCTGAAAAAGAGGCGGTGCTTTATATTTACCGCCAATTGCGTAATGCAGATCCGGCTGATGATGCTAGTGCAAGGGAAGTAATTAATAATTTATTCTTCTCTGAAAAAAGATATGACTTGGGGGATGTAGGTCGTTATCGTATCAACAAGAAGTTGAACCTGACGACTGATATGGGTGTACGCGTTCTGACCAAGGAAGATATTATTGAAATCATCAAATATCTTATTGAGTTGATTAACTCTAAGGCAGATGTGGATGATATTGACCATTTAAGTAATCGTCGAGTGCGCACCGTGGGCGAGCAATTGTCCAATCAGTTTGCTGTTGGCTTGGCTCGTATGTCGCGTACTATTCGTGAAAGGATGAATGTACGGGACAATGAAGTGTTTACGCCTATTGATTTGATTAACGCGAAGACTATATCTTCTGTGATTAACTCATTCTTTGGTACAAATGCTTTGTCGCAGTTTATGGATCAGACGAATCCGCTGGCTGAAATTACACATAAACGACGGATGTCTGCCCTAGGTCCGGGTGGTCTTTCTCGTGAGCGTGCTGGATTTGAGGTACGTGACGTTCACTATACCCACTATGGACGTCTTTGTCCAATTGAAACACCTGAAGGTCCGAATATTGGGCTGATTTCCTCATTATGTGTTTTTGCAAAAATCAACGAATTAGGATTTATCGAAACCCCCTATCGTAAGGTAGCGGATGCAAAAGTAGATCTTACTGATGAAGGATTGATTTATCTGACTGCAGAAGAAGAAGAAGACAAAATCATTGCGCAGGGAAATGCTCCGTTGAATGATGATGGTACTTTTATTCGCAACAAGGTGAAATCTCGTCAGGATGCGGATTATCCAGTCGTTGAACCGAGTGAGGTAGAGTTGATGGATGTAGCTCCACAGCAAATTGCTTCGATTGCCGCTTCGTTGATTCCGTTTCTTGAGCATGATGATGCCAACCGTGCGTTGATGGGTTCAAACATGATGCGTCAGGCTGTTCCTTTGTTGAGAAGTGAAGCACCGATTGTAGGTACAGGAATTGAACGTCAATTGGTGCGTGATTCTCGTACGCAGATTGCTGCTGAAGGTGATGGCTTGATTGAATTTGTGGATGCAAAGACTATTCGCATTTCCTACGACCGCAGTGAAGATGAGGAATTTGTAAGCTTCGAGTCTGCTGTTAAAGAATATAATATCCCTAAATTCCGTAAAACGAACCAGAACATGACGATTGATCTTCGTCCTATTTGTGAAAAAGGTCAACGTGTGAAGAAAGGTGATATCTTGACTGAAGGTTATTCTACCGAGAATGGTGAGTTGGCCTTAGGAAAGAATCTGCTCGTGGCATATATGCCTTGGAAGGGATACAATTATGAGGATGCTATTGTTTTGAACGAACGTGTGGTTCGTGAAGATTTGCTTACCTCTATACATGTAGAAGAATACTCGCTTGAGGTACGTGAAACCAAACGCGGAATGGAGGAATTGACTTCGGATATTCCAAACGTTAGTGAGGAAGCTACTCGCGACCTTGACGAGAATGGTATTGTTCGTATCGGTGCGCGCATTGAACCGGGTGACATTTTGATAGGTAAGATTACTCCTAAAGGAGAATCGGATCCGTCCCCAGAAGAAAAGCTGCTTCGTGCAATTTTCGGAGACAAAGCGGGAGACGTGAAAGATGCGTCTTTGAAAGCTTCGCCTTCCTTGAAAGGTGTCATAATCGGTAAAAAGCTTTTTTCACGTGTAATCAAGAATCGTAGTTCTAAGTTGGCAGACAAAGCTTTGCTTCCGAAGATTGATGATGAATTTGAAAATACGGTAGCTGAGCTGAAATCGATTCTTGTGAAAAAGTTGATGATATTGACCGAAGGCAAAACTTCACAAGGAGTGAAAGATTACTTAGGCACTGATATTATCGCAAAGGGAGCTAGATTTAATATATCTGATTTTAGCACACTTGATTTTACTTCTATTCAGCTTAGTAACTGGACCAGCGATGAACATACAAATAGTATGGTGCGTGATTTGGTGCTGAACTTTATTAAGAAATACAAAGAGCTGGATGCTGAACTGAAACGCAAGAAATTTGCTATCACTATTGGTGATGAGTTACCTTCTGGAATCATCCAGATGGCAAAAGTTTATATTGCCAAGAAACGTAAGATTGGTGTGGGCGATAAGATGGCAGGTCGCCATGGTAACAAGGGTATTGTATCTCGCGTGGTGCGAGCCGAGGATATGCCATTCTTAGAAGATGGAACTCCGGTAGACATTGTGCTGAATCCGTTGGGTGTGCCTTCGCGTATGAACATCGGACAGATCTTTGAAGCTGTTTTGGGACGTGCCGGAAAAATGCTTGGGACGAAATTTGCAACTCCTATTTTTGATGGAGCTACATTGGACGATTTGTCTCAATGGACAGATAAGGCAGGCTTACCGCGTTACTGTAAGACGTATCTTTGTGATGGAGGTACGGGCGTTCAGTTTGATCAGCCGGCAACTGTAGGTATTACTTACATGCTGAAACTTGGTCACATGGTTGAGGATAAAATGCATGCACGTTCTATCGGACCATACTCATTGATTACCCAACAACCGTTAGGTGGTAAGGCACAATTTGGTGGTCAGCGTTTTGGAGAAATGGAGGTTTGGGCACTTGAAGGATTCGGTGCTTCACATATTCTTCAAGAAATTTTGACGATTAAGTCGGATGACGTTGTAGGACGTTCGAAGGCTTACGAAGCCATTGTGAAGGGCGAACCGATGCCTGCACCTGGCATTCCAGAATCTCTGAACGTGCTGTTGCACGAGTTGAGAGGCTTGGGGTTGAGTATCAACCTGGAATAATTATAAAATTAAGTGTTGAGAATTGGAAGCTGAGAACGAACGGTTCTCGGTTTTCGATTTTCAATCTTTGGTTTTTAATTTTTAATTTTCAATTTTCCATTTTCAATCATATAAAGTATGGCTTTTAGAAAAGAAAATAAGACGAAGAGCAATTTCTCGAAAATCTCCATAGGTTTGGCTTCTCCGGAGGAAATCCTTGAGAATTCGAGTGGTGAAGTATTGAAGCCTGAAACTATTAATTATCGTACGTACAAGCCCGAACGTGACGGCTTGTTTTGTGAACGTATCTTTGGTCCTATCAAAGATTACGAGTGCCACTGCGGTAAGTATAAGCGTATCCGTTATAAAGGGATTGTCTGCGACCGTTGTGGTGTAGAGGTTACTGAAAAGAAGGTACGTCGCGAACGTATGGGACATATTCAATTGGTGGTGCCGGTGGCTCACATTTGGTATTTCCGTTCGCTTCCCAATAAAATTGGTTACTTGTTAGGTTTGCCTACCAAGAAACTGGATTCTATCATTTACTACGAACGTTACGTCGTTATTCAGACGGGTGTAAAGGCTGAGGATGGTATTGCTGACTATGATTTACTTTCGGAAGAAGAATATCTTGATATTATCGATACTCTTCCCCGCGAGAATCAACTGTTGGAAGATACCGATCCGAACAAATTTATCGCTAAGATGGGTGCGGAAGCCATTTACGACTTATTGTCACGATTGGATTTAGATGCATTGTCTTATGATTTGCGTCATAGAGCTGGAAATGATGCCTCACAGCAGCGCAAGAACGAGGCTTTGAAGCGTTTACAAGTAGTAGAATCATTCCGTGCATCGCGGGGACGCAACAAGCCTGAATGGATGATTGTACGTATTGTACCGGTTATTCCGCCAGAGCTTCGCCCGTTGGTTCCGTTGGATGGTGGACGATTTGCTACTTCCGACTTAAACGATCTTTATCGTCGGGTGATTATTCGTAACAACCGTCTGAAAAGATTGATTGAGATTAAGGCGCCCGAAGTGATTTTGCGTAATGAGAAACGTATGCTTCAGGAATCGGTGGATTCGTTGTTCGATAATTCTCGTAAGTCGAGCGCAGTAAAGACTGATGCGAATCGCCCATTAAAATCGTTGTCAGACAGTTTGAAAGGTAAACAAGGACGTTTCCGTCAGAATTTGCTGGGAAAACGCGTGGATTATTCGGCACGTTCGGTTATTGTTGTTGGTCCTGAATTGAGAATGCACGAATGTGGTATTCCTAAACTAATGGCTGCCGAACTTTATAAACCATTTATTATCCGCAAACTTATTGAGCGCGGCATTGTGAAGACGGTGAAATCTGCTAAGAAGATTGTCGATCGTAAGGAGCCTGTTATTTGGGACATCCTTGAACATGTGATGAAAGGTCATCCTGTGTTGCTTAACCGTGCGCCAACGTTGCACCGTTTGGGTATTCAGGCTTTTCAGCCAAAGATGATTGAAGGTAAGGCTATACAATTGCATCCATTAGCTTGTACGGCGTTTAATGCCGACTTTGATGGTGACCAAATGGCTGTTCACTTGCCGTTGGGTAATGAAGCAGTGCTTGAGGCACAAATGTTGATGCTGGCTTCTCATAATATTCTTAACCCTGCCAATGGTGCGCCTATTACAGTTCCTTCGCAGGACATGGTGCTCGGCTTGTACTACATTACCAAGCTGCGTACAGGGTCTAAAGGAGAAGGACTGACCTTCTACGGACCAGAAGAAGCAATGATTGCCTATAACGAGGGGAAAGTTGATATTCATGCTCCAGTAAAGGTAATTGTAAAGGACTTGGACGAGAACGGAAACATCGTTGACGTAATGCGTGAAACTTCGGTTGGACGTGTTATTGTGAATGAAATTGTTCCGCCAGAAGCAGGCTACATCAATACGGTTATTTCTAAGAAATCACTTCGAGATATCATTAGTGATGTTATTAAAGTCTGTGGAGTAGCTAAAACTGCCGATTTCCTTGATGGAATAAAGAATCTAGGATATAAGATGGCTTTTGAAGGAGGTCTGTCATTTAACTTAGGAGATATTATTATTCCTAAAGAAAAGGAAGCGCTGGTTAAGAGAGGCTACGATGAAGTAGAGCAGGTGATTAGTAACTATAATATGGGTTTCATCACCAACAACGAGCGTTATAATCAGGTGATTGACATCTGGACGCATGTAAACTCTGAATTGTCTAACATTTTGATGAAGACCATTTCTACCGACGACCAAGGATTTAACTCTGTCTATATGATGCTTGATTCGGGTGCTCGTGGTTCTAAAGAGCAGATTCGACAGCTTTCAGGTATGCGTGGACTGATGGCGAAACCGCAAAAGGCAGGAGCCGAAGGAGGTCAGATTATTGAGAATCCTATCTTGTCGAACTTTAAAGAGGGTCTTTCGGTGTTGGAGTATTTCATTTCTACCCATGGAGCTCGTAAGGGTTTGGCGGATACAGCGTTGAAGACGGCAGATGCCGGATACTTGACGCGTCGTCTGGTCGATGTTTCTCATGACGTTATTATTAATGAAGAAGATTGCGGAACGCTTCGTGGATTGGTTTGTTCGGACTTGAAGAATAACGATGAAATCATCGCTACGCTTTACGAACGTATCTTGGGACGTGTATCCGTGCATGATATTATTCATCCGCAGACTGGCGAGTTGCTGGTGGCAGGCGGTGATGAAATAACCGAAGATGTGGCGAAGAAGATTGCTGCTTCTCCTATAGAAAGTGTGGAAATTCGTTCGGTACTGACTTGCGAGTCTAAAAAAGGTGTTTGTGCGAAGTGCTACGGGCGTAACTTGGCGACGAACCACATGGTTCAGCGAGGTGAAGCCGTCGGCGTAATCGCTGCTCAATCTATTGGCGAGCCGGGTACTCAGTTAACACTGCGTACTTTCCATGCCGGCGGTACTGCTGCTAATATTGCAGCTAATGCAACTATCAGTGCAAAGAACAAAGCTCGTCTGGAGTTTGAAGAATTGCGTACGGTAGACGTAGTGGATGAAATGGGTGAATCAGCTAAAGTGGTTGTAGGCCGATTGGCTGAAGTTCGTTTTGTTGATGTCAATACCAATATCATACTTTCTACGCATAGCGTCCCTTACGGTTCTACACTCTATGTGTCAGATGGTGAAACGGTTGAAAAAGGAAAACTTATCGCTAAGTGGGACCCTTTCAATGCGGTTATCATTACTGAAGCTACGGGTAAGATTGAGTTTGAGGGTGTGATTGAAAATATCACTTATAAGGTGGAATCGGATGAAACGACCGGACTTCGTGAAATCATTATCATTGAGTCTAAAGATAAGACGAAACTGCCGGCTTTGCATATTCTTGCAGAAGATGGCAATTTGATACGTACCTATAACTTGCCGGTGGGCGGACACGTTGTGATTGACAATGGACAGAAGGTGAAAGCCGGTGAAGTTCTTGTTAAGATACCGCGTGCTGTTGGTAAAGCCGGTGATATTACCGGTGGTCTTCCTCGTGTGACAGAGCTTTTCGAAGCTCGTAACCCGTCGAATCCTGCTGTTGTATCAGAGATTGATGGCGAAATAACGATGGGCAAAATCAAACGTGGTAACCGTGAAATTGTGGTTACATCTAAGACGGGCGAGGTGAAGAAATATCTTGTGGCTCTTTCCAAGCAGATTTTGGTGCAAGAGAACGATTACGTTCGTGCTGGAACTCCTTTGTCGGACGGTGCGACAACGCCTGCTGATATTCTGGCTATCAAAGGTCCTACGGCGGTACAAGAATATATCGTGAATGAAGTGCAAGATGTATATCGTCTGCAGGGTGTGAAGATTAATGATAAGCATTTTGAAATTATCGTTCGTCAGATGATGCGCAAAGTAACGATTGATGAACCAGGGGATACGCGATTCCTTGAACAACAAGTTGTGGACAAACTCGACTTTATGGAAGAGAATGATCGCATCTGGGGTAAGAAGGTAGTTACTGAAGCGGGTGATTCACCCTCTTTGCAACCAGGACAAATAGTTACTGCTCGCAGACTGCGCGACGAAAACAGTATGCTGAAGCGCCGAGATATGAAACCTGTGGAGGTGCGTGATGCTATCGCTGCCACTTCCATTCAGATTCTCCAAGGAATTACACGTGCTGCTTTGCAGACTTCTAGCTTTATGTCTGCTGCATCTTTCCAGGAGACGACGAAGGTGCTCAACGAGGCTGCCATTAATGGCAAGGTAGACCGTCTTGAAGGTATGAAGGAAAATGTGATTTGTGGTCACCTTATTCCAGCCGGAACAGGTCAGCGTGAATATGAAAAGATTATTGTGGGTTCTAAAGAAGAGTACGACCGTATCTTGGCTAACAAGAAGACGGTGCTCGACTACAAAGAAACAGAGCAATAATTATAATTTTAGAATATTGACTTCGAAGAAAGGAGCAATGGCTGTAATGGCTATTGCTCCTTTCTTTTATAAGAAATATTATCAGGAGAAATGTGAGTAGTCATTCAAGTAAATTAATATCTTTGTAGCAATTACTTAACTAAAATAAGAATGGAAAATAAGAATACAGAAGCTCAGTTGCAGATAGAACTGAAAGAAGAGATAGCACAAGGAACCTATTCTAACCTTGCCATCATCACACATTCCAGTTCGGAATTCATACTAGACTTTGTACGGGTGATGCCCGGATTGCCAAAGGCAGGTGTGCAGTCGCGCGTCATTCTAGCCCCCGAACATGCCAAGCGGTTGATGCGTGCGTTAGAAGAGAACATAGCCAAGTACGAACGCATATTCGGTACTATTTGCATGTCCGAAGAGCAACCGATGATGCCTATGGCTATAAAAGGCGAAGCGTAAAGCGACAATAAAAGTTCGATCGTTTTGCTGTAAATAGGATGACAAGAGAATACATGGCTATGAGATGATTGTAGATTCCGAACTCTACAATAAATTGTTTCATCTTTTTCTATTCACCTTTAAAAGCAAGCAGGCTAGAGGCAGGGCAACCACCGCACCAACGAAAAAATCTTCTGCCCGAAGACGGGCAATCTTCTGCCGAAGGATGATGAATCTTTTGACGAAGGATGGTGAAACGTCTGCCGAGAGTTGGTTCATCCTTTGCCGAAAGTTATCGTCTCGCCCAGCTGTTTGGTTGGTTAAGGCGAGCGCGTGTAGAAAGAGTAAAAAAAGAGAAAGATAAAGGCTGTGGAAAGTGCTTTAAACGGCAGCAATGGTCTTCTGTGTTCATTCGTCTTGGTATGTGTGGCTCGTGTATTTATTCCACGTAATTTGTGCTTAAACATAGAATTTACCTTTTGATGCGGTTGCCCTGAATGTGTAATCAGTAACTTTGAATCATTGACAAATGAATGGCAAGGTTGAGAACAAATTCTATTGTGACTCACGGAACTGTGTAGGCGTTATTCCTTTTACCTGTTTAAACAAGGTGCTAAAATATTTAGGAGAATCTAAACCAACGGCGTCAGAAACTTCAGCTATATTTAAGGTAGTTGTGGCTAATAGCTGTGTAGCTCTTTCTATGCGAATTATCTTTATATAGTCATTTATCCCCATATTGGTCAAAGCCTTCAGTTTGGTAAAGAGTGGCGTGCGGCTCATGCCCATTTGCTCTGTAAGGAACTTTACATTCAGTGAAGATAGACTGATATTATCATTTATTAAATTA
>JAVVVS010000061.1:0-14194 GCA_036652495.1 Bacteroides sp. | reverse complement strand
GTAATATTTCAATTGTCATCGGTATGTGGCTTCAGGTTCAACTTATCCAATATCTCGGCACGCGAATGAAAGGTAGTACAGAATGTCATGTCAATTAAGAAATTAGAGGCTTCATGAACATCGCACTCGAAGCTTTATTTCGTTTCCTTAGCGTGAGAATTTTGTTTCTACGCCTTGAGAATTTTGTTTCTAGCCTAAGAAACAAAATTCTCACGCTAAGGAAATTAAGAATTTTCAGGTGTGTGACTTATCAATCTTTTTAGTAAGATAACAGGCTCTGGTCCTTTCTAAGATTTCCCTACTACGTGGTACACTGCATAATTTACAATATCTTTCTGCTGGCTATTTATTGCTCTTCACCTCAAAAGTGTCAGAGCCGGTGTCTAAATTTCGCCGAGAAATGTGAAGTCAACATTTACTTGAACATTATCCCTCACAATCGTTATTACAAACTCATGCAATGCCAATGCCTTGTTTTTAGAGAAAGTCAAAATGGAGAAAAAGATTGGTTCATTGGAGAGTGAACGGCTGGTCTTTAACCGAAGCACCTAGGCAAGGTATGATAATCTATTCTTTGATACGGATTTAGCCTGAATCCCCCCTATTTATTACGTAAATGCATGGTGCAATCCTATACAAATACAGGTTGCACCATGCACACTTATCTAATCTTCACCTTGCGGGACGTTACACTATCAACTAAATCTCAGTGATTATTTGTCACCAAAATAACGGTTGTAAAGTCCTTCAAAACCTTTACCGTGACGAGCTTCGTCTTTGCACATTTCGTGAACGGTGTCGTGGATGGCATCCAGATTCAAGGCTTTGGCACGAGTAGCGATACGCTTCTTGTCTTCGCAAGCGCCTTGTTCGGCATCTTTACGTTTCTGCAAGTTGGTCTTCGTATCCCATACGCAGTCGCCCAATAATTCGGCAAACTTAGAAGCGTGTTCTGCCTCTTCCCAAGCATAACGTTTGAAAGCCTCAGCTATTTCGGGATAACCTTCACGGTCTGCCTGACGGCTCATAGCCAAGTACATCCCTACTTCGGTGCATTCACCCATAAAGTGGTTGTTCAGGTCTTTTATCATCTCTTCGTCGCAGCCTTTAGCCACCCCAATCACGTGTTCGTCAGCAAAAGCCAATGCGCCACCTTCTTCTTCAACCACTTCTACAAATTTGCTAGCAGGAGCTTTACACAGAGGACATTTCTCGGGAGCTGCATCACCTTCATGAATGTAACCACATACTGTACATCTAAACTTTTTCATTTCTTTTTCTTTTTAATTAGTCAATAATATGTTTCAGGCAATTCTTGCAAATGCCTTTGTAATAATAGTGCATCTCTGTAACCTCATGCCCTTCCATCTGAAGATTCTCCACTTCTTTCGTGTCTACCGTCGTTTCCAAATCATAGATGCCGCCGCATTTCTTACATAGAAAATGAGCGTGTCTCGACGTGTCTGCATCAAAATTCGTATTCCGATCATCGATAGTCAGCATCAATGCAGCTCCTTGCTCGGCAAAAAGCCGCAATGTGTTGTGAACGGTTGTCTTCGAGAGTGTAGGCATTGAAGAAGATAAATCGGCATACACTTCTTCTACCGAAGGATGGGTGCGATGTTCTATCAGATAATTCATGATAGCGATACGCTGCATTGACGGCTTTATATTGTGCATAAGTAATCGTTCGTAACCTTCCATAATAAGCTCTCCTTCCAATATTGTAATGATTACAGTTTTATTTCTGATGCAAAGATAAGTGTTTCTTTTTTATTTGCAACTAAATGGCAAAAGAAAAAAAATTAATTCAGTCCCCGATTCTTCAGCAAAGGCTGGATGCCGGGTTCTTTGCCCCGGAAGTTCTTGTACATATCCATCGCATCGTCTATGCCGCCGGGAGTGAGAATGTATTGACGGAACTTGTTGGCTACGTTTTTATGGAAGAGGTCACCGGTTTCGCCATAAGCCTCAAAGGCATCACTATCCAACACCTCTGCCCAGATATAGCTATAATAGCCTGCTGTATATCCACCGCCCATCGTGTGGTTGAAGTACGTGGTACGGTAGCGAGAAGGAATTTGTTTCAGCAAACCGCGTTTGCTCAGAGCATCGGCTTCGAAAGCCGTCACATCCATATCGGCCGGAATATCCTTGAGTACATGAAAATCCATATCAAGCAAAGAAGCAGCCAAGTATTCGGTAGTGGTAAAGCCTTGCCCGTACTTGCCGCTCTTATCCAACTTTTCTATCAGTGCGGCAGGAATCACTTCACCGGTCTGGTAATGCTTGGCATAAACCTTCAATACTTCGGGCTCGAACACCCAATGTTCCATCACCTGGGAAGGAAGTTCTACAAAGTCGCGAGGTACGCCGGACACACCGTAGTAGTGCACATTTTTGAACAAGTTATGCAAGGCATGACCGAACTCATGAAACATCGTGCTAGCCTCATCGGCACTCAGCAAAGCCGCTTCTCCGGCAGCAGGTTTGGTAAAGTTGGTTACAATGGTTACCACAGGCGCCAGACGTACACCGTCCTTATAAGTTTGCGAACGATACGCACCGCACCAAGCTCCGCCACGCTTGCTGGCACGAGGGAAGTAATCAAGGTATAACACGCCCAGATGGGTGCCGTCATTGTCTTTACACTCAAAAGCTTGTGCTTCTTCGTAGGGCAATGGGATTTCTTTGATCGGGGTAAAGGTGACGCCGTAAAGTTTTTGAGCTACGTAGAACATTCCTTGGCGCACATGATTCAGTTCAAAATAGGGGCGCACTTCATTCTCGTTCAGATTAAACTTAGCCGACTTCGCCTTTTCAAAATAGTACCGCCAATCCCAGCCTTCTGCTTCAAAGTCTCCGCCTTCTTTCTTTATCTCAGCCTGAATATCGGCAAGTTCTTCTTTAGCTTTCGCCAAAGCGGGCGTCCAGATTTGATTCAGCAGTTGATATACATTTTCACTATTCTTTGCCATGCGCTCCTGAAGCACAAACGAGGCGTAATCGGAGTAACCCATCAATCGGGCTTTCGCTAAACGGCAATTGAGCAGTTTCTTCACCACCTCTTTATTGTCTTCGGCATTGCCATTGTTGCAACGGTTGGTATAAGCCCGGAACATTTGTTTGCGCAGTTCACGGTTGTCGGCGTATTGCAGGAAAGGCATCACACTGGGGTTTTGAAGCGTAAAAATCCATTTCCCCTCTTTTCCGGCTGCTTTTGCTGCTTCGGCTGCCGAGGCAATAAGGTTAGCGGGCAGTCCGCTCAAATCTTCTTTCTTATCAATGACCAGTTGATAGGCATTAGTCTCTTTCAGCATGTTCTGCCCGAAGGTCAGTTGAAGCATGGCTATTTCGCTATTAAGCTGGCGCAAGCGTGTTTGACTGGCAGCATCGAGATTAGCGCCGCCACGAACAAAGTCCTTATACGTTTCTTCCAGCAGTTTGCTCTGTTCTTTGTTCAGATGAAAAACGGCTTTGCGGTCGTAGACTTGCTTCACGCGGGCAAACAAAGCCGCATTGAGGCTGATGTCATCGTTATGAGCCGACAATAACGGCGAAAGTTCTTTACTCAATGCTTGCATCCGGGCATTTGTGTTGGCACTATTGAGTCCGAAGAATACCGAACTTACCTTCGTCAACAACTTTCCACTTTGGTCAAGGGCGGCAATGGTGTTTTCGAAATCGGGCATTGAACGCTGTTTAACCATCGCATCAATCTCTTTTTTTTTTTCTTCCATGCCCAGCAGGAAAGCTTCTTTGTATTGTGCTACGTTGATTTCACCAAATGGTGGAACGCCAAAGGGAGTGGCGTATTCTGTGAGGAAAGGATTTTTAATCTGGACAGCTGTTTCCGTTTCGGCAGATCCGTACGCAGACATCACCACTGCCAATCCGGCAGCTACAAGCATCTTCTTCATGTGTTTTTACTTTTGATGAATAATAAAGGAATATCTTGTCAGCAAAAATACGAATTTAATTCCTAATTTTGCATATCAATACTAAATAAGGAAAAGATGAACTACGGATTTGTAAAAGTAGCAGCAGCAGTTCCCCGCATCAAGGTGGCGGATTGCAAATTCAATGCCGACAGGCTGGAGAGCCTGATAGCAATAGCCGAAGGTAAAGGCGTGCAAATAATTGTTTTCCCCGAACTGTGCATCACCGGCTATACTTGCGGAGACTTGTTCGGCCAGCAACTGCTTTTGGAAGAAGCCGAAATGGCATTGGTACAAGTGCTGAGCAACACACGCCAACTGGACATTATCTCCATTCTGGGCATGCCGGTTACGGTGAACTCCACCCTCATCAATGCTGCCGTAGTGATTCAAAAAGGGAAAGTGCTCGGAGTGATACCCAAAACTTACCTGCCCAACTACAAAGAGTTTTACGAACAACGCTGGTTTACTTCCTCCCTGCAGGTCAGCGAAAAGAGCATACGCCTTTGCGGACAGGTAATCCCGATGGGAAGCAATCTATTGTTCGAAGCCTCCGATACCCTCTTCGGCGTTGAAATCTGCGAAGACCTCTGGTCGGTCATTCCGCCTAGCTCCGCTTTGGCATTGCAAGGAGCCGAAATATTGTTCAATCTTTCTGCCGACAACGAGAGCATAGGCAAACATCATTACCTTTGCTCCCTCATCAGCCAGCAATCGGCACGCTGCATCGCCGGATACGTATTCGCTTCGTGCGGGTTTGGAGAATCGAGCACGGACGTAGTCTTTGCCGGAAACGGATTAATCTACGAGAACGGGAACCCGCTAGCACACAGCAAACGCTTCGACATGGAAGAGCAACTGACCATCAGCGAGATAGACATAGAACGCCTGCGCGCCGAACGACGAACAAATACCACCTTTGCGGTCAACAAAGCAAATTTGGGCGAGCAGACAACCGTGCATATCCTCGCCGACTTCAGCAATAAGAAAGAGCTGAACCTGACACGCACCTTTACCCGCCATCCCTTTGTGCCGCAGGGAGAAGTGCTGAACGAACGTTGCGAAGAAATATTCTCTATCCAAGTAACCGGATTGGCGCAACGGCTGGTACATACGGGCGCACAAAGCGTTGTTATCGGCATTTCAGGCGGACTAGACTCCACGCTGGCATTGTTGGTATGCACTCAGACGTTCGACAAACTAGAAATGCCTCGCAGCGGCATCATCGGCATCACCATGCCGGGCTTCGGCACAACCGACCGCACCTATAACAATGCCCTCCAACTGATGAAATCACTCGGCATTTCTACGCGCGAAATCAGCATTCGCGAAGCTTGCATCCAGCACTTCAAAGACATCGGTCATGACAGCAGCGTGCACGACGTGACCTATGAAAACTCACAGGCACGCGAACGTACGCAGATATTGATGGACATTGCCAACCAGACAAGAGGACTGGTGATTGGCACAGGCGACCTTTCGGAACTGGCATTGGGATGGGCAACCTACAACGGCGACCACATGTCTATGTACGGAGTGAACGGAAGCATCCCCAAGACCTTGGTGAAACACCTCGTGAAGTGGGTGGCGGAAACAAGTGTAGATGATGCCTCACGCGCCACACTGCTCGACATCGTAGATACGCCCATCAGTCCCGAACTCATCCCCGCCGATGAGAACGGAAAAATCAGCCAGAAGACGGAAGATTTGGTCGGTCCTTATGAGCTGCATGACTTCTTCCTTTATTACTTCCTGCGCTTCGGTTTCCGTCCCTCCAAGATATTCTTCCTGGCAGCACGCACCTTCGACGGACTGTACGACGAAGAGACCATCAAGAAGTGGCTGCTTATCTTCTTCCGCCGTTTCTTCAGCCAACAGTTCAAGCGTTCGTGCCTGCCGGACGGACCTAAAGTAGGAAGTATTTCCATCAGCCCGCGAGGAGACTGGCGCATGCCGAGCGATGCCAGTTCAGCGGCATGGCTGAAGGAAATAGAAAGATTATAGCACTCCCTTTGAAGTAGGCAGTTCAAAGTGATAAACATCCCGCTTCACTGCCATCTTCAGCGCTCGTGCCAAGGCTTTAAAGATGCCCTCAATCTTGTGATGCTCGTTCTGCCCTTCCGCCCGGATGTTAAGATTCATCTTGGCGGCATCGCTGAGCGATTTGAAGAAGTGCAAGAACATCTCCGTAGGCATCTCTCCTATCTTCTCCCGTTTGAAGTCCGCCTGCCACACCAGCCACGGACGACCGCCAAAATCGAGGCATACTTGGCAGAGGCAATCGTCCATGGGCAAAGCATAACCGTATCGTTCGATGCCACGCTTCGAGCCTAGTGCCTGATAGAGGCATTCTCCTAAAGCAAGGGCGGTATCTTCGATGGTGTGATGTTCGTCTACCTCCAGATCGCCCTTCACACGAATCGTCAAATCCATTCCGGCATGCTTCCCTATTTGTTCGAGCATGTGGTCAAAAAAGCCCAATCCGGTGCAGATGTCACAACATCCGTTTCCGTCGAGGTTGAGCGAAACGTAAATATCCGTTTCCTTCGTCGCGCGCTGCACTTCGGCTTTTCGTTCGCCGGCAAAGAGAAATTCGGTTATCCGGTCCCAGTTGGTAGTAGCCAACGCACAAACGTCCTCCAGCCCGGCAGCCTGCAACAAGGCCGTATCGTCTTGCAAATAAATGGCACGGCAGCCCAGATTCTTCGCCATTTCCACATCGGTAGGGCGGTCGCCAATGACAAAGCTGCCCGCGAGGTCATATTCAGGATTATTGAGGTAGGAAGTCAGCATACCGGTACGTGGTTTGCGGGTCGGTGCATTTTCGGAAGGAAAGCTGCGGTCTATCAAGATAGCGTCGAACACGATTCCTTCGCCCGCCAGAGTCTTCAACATCAGGTTGTGAGCTGGCCAGAAAGTGGCTTCGGGAAAAGCGTCCGTTCCCAATCCGTCTTGATTGGTCACCATCACCCGCTCAAAATCGAGGTTCTGGCAGATAAAGCCCAAGTTGCGGAACACTTTGGGGTAAAACTCCAACTTCTCTAACGAATCGAGTTGATAATCGATAGGAGGCTCTATGACAAGCGTTCCGTCACGGTCGATAAATAATACTTTTTTTTTCATCACAAATCTATTGTTTGATATTCGTTCAGAGCCTTTATCAGCGTTTCATTCTCTTGACGCGTGCCTACCGTCACTCGCAGACAGTTCTGACAAAGCGAAACGGTATGCCGGCTGCGAACAATGATTCCCCTCTTGACCAAGTAACGGTAAATACTTACCGCATCCGTCATCCGCGCCAAAAAGAAATTGGCATCCGAAGGAAATACGTGAACTACACAGGGCAGTTGGCAGAAAGCAGCTGCTAGATGGCTGCGTTCTTCTTTGAGTGTCTTCACCCAACGCTGTATCTGCTCATAGTCGTTCAAAGCTTGCAAGGCCTGATGCTGGGTGAGTTCATTCACATTGTACGGATACTTGATTTTGCTCAGCAAGCCGATGATTTCTACCGAAGCTAACGCCATGCCCAGCCGGATAGCTGCACAACCCCAAGCCTTAGAGAAGGTTTGAAGAATCACCAGATTAGGATGCTCTTCTAGGGAGAGAACAAACGACGGGCAATCGGAAAAGTCGATATATGCTTCATCAAGTATCATCAATCCGTCAAACTCCCTCAACACCTTTTCTATCTCCGAATGAAGCAAGTCATTCCCGGTCGGGTTGTTGGGCGAACAAAGAAAAATAAGTTTGGTGTGTCCGTCGGTTGCTGCCAACAAATCATCGGCAGCGAAGTGGTACTTATCGTTTAATAGCACTTTCCGATACTCCACATTATTGACCTCGGCACAGACCTGATACATGCCATAGGTAGGGTCGATAGCAACTACATTGTCTTCGCCCGGCTCGCAGAAAGCCCGAAAGACGAGATCGATGGCTTCATCACTTCCGTTTCCCAAAAAAATCTGATCGGGACGGACGTTCTTTATCTTACCCAGCTCTTCCTTCAATGCTTGCTGCATTGGGTCGGGATAACGGTTGTACGGCAAATTGTACGGATTCTCGTTCGCATCCAGAAACACGGAGGCAGCAGCTCCTTTATATTCATCGCGTGCCGAAGAGTAAGGTTTCAGCTTCCAAATGTTCGGTCGCACCAATTCTTGCAATGTTTTCATCTTTTCTGTTGTTTAAGGTCCAAGGCTTTCAATCTCACCGTCACCGCATTCTTGTGCGCACCAAGCTGTTCGTTGGCTGCCATGACTTCTATTGCCGGTCCAAGGGTCTTCATTCCCTCCTCCGTGATTTCTTGAAAGGTGATTTTGCGAATAAAACTATCCAAACTTACACCACTGTAAGCCCTCGCATACCCGTTGGTAGGAAGGGTATGATTGGTTCCCGAAGCATAATCGCCCGCACTTTCGGGCGAGAAAGAACCTAAGAACACGGAACCGGCATTCACCACCCGCTCGCCTACTTCCCGGTAGTTTTCGGTCTCGATAATCAAGTGCTCGGGTGCATAAACGTTAATCATCGCCACCGCCTCATCCATGTCTTTCACCACAATCAGCTTGCTATCAGCCAAAGATTGTTCGGCAATCGTGCGACGCACCAAGTAGTCTAATTGTCGTTCCACCTCATACATCACCGCTTTCTGCAACTTTTCGGAAGTCGTAATCAGCATCACCTGACTGTCCGCCCCATGTTCTGCTTGAGACAGCAAATCTGCTGCTACAAACACCGGATTAGAAGAAGCATCTGCCAGCACAGCCACTTCCGAAGGTCCGGCAGGCATGTCAATAGCCACATCACGCAAGCTCACCCATTGCTTGGCAGCCGTCACATACTGGTTGCCAGGACCGAATATCTTGTACACCTTGGGCACACTCTCCGTGCCGTATGCCATAGCGGCAATGGCTTGCACTCCGCCAATCTTGAAAATCCGGCTCACTCCCGCCATTTGTGCGGCAAAGAGGATAGCTGGATGAATGTCTCCGTTCTTATTGGGAGGCGTACACAACACCACCTCTTTGCAACCGGCGATGCGTGCCGGCAGAGCGAGCATCAGTACCGTAGAAAAGAGCGGTGCCGTGCCTCCGGGGATATACAGCCCCACTTTCTCAATGCCGATTGCCTTCTGCCAGCAACAAACACCTTCCATGGTCTTCACTCGCTTGCCCGTAAAACGTTGCGCGGTATGGAACGCTTCGATGTTATGCTTCGCCAAATAGATGGCGGCTTTGAGTTCAATGCTCACCTCCTTCTCTGCCTTTTCCATTTCTTCGGGAGTCACCAACAACGAGGTCAGCACTGCCTGGTCAAATGTAGCTTCATAGTCGATGACAGCTTGGTCACCTCCCGCCTTCACTCGGTCGATGATAGTGCGTACGGTATCGAACAGCTGTTCGGTGTTCAGCGCCGGGCGCTGCAAGAGCGCTGCCCATTGCTCTGTTGGGGGATAGTTTATCAGCTTCATACAATCATCTTTTCTATGGGTAATACTAAAATTCCTTCTGCTCCCAACGCTTTCAGCTTTCCGATAATCTCCCAAAAGCGTTTCTCGTCGAGCACGGTATGCACCGAACACCAGTCTTCTTGCGCCAGCGGCATCACCGTAGGGCTCTTCATACCGGGCAGCACGTCGATAATTTCTTGCAAGCGGTCTTTAGGTGCGTTCATCAACACGTATTTCTTGTCCTCGGCGGCTTTCACTGCGTTCATGCGGAACAGCAATTCCGCCAGCACTTCTTTCTTTTCCTCGCTCAGTTCTTTGTAACCAATGAGCAACGCTTCCGACTTCATCACCACTTCCACCTCTTTCAAGCGATTGCTCACCAGCGTAGACCCGGAACTGACAATATCGAAAATGGCATCGGACAATCCGATACCCGGCGCCACTTCTACCGAACCAGTGATGACGTGTACTTCTGCTTTCACGCCTTGCGCCTTCATATAGCGCTTCAAAATGGCGGGATAAGAGGTGGCTATCTTCTTACCATTGAACCAGGATATGCCTTGATACTCTATATCCTTTGGCAAAGCCAGCGACAGATGACACTTGCTAAAGCCAAGCCGCTTGATAATTTCGGCATCTTCACCCCGTTCTACAAATTCATTCTCGCCCACAATGCCGATGTCTGCCACACCGGTAGCCACGGACTGCGGAATATCGTCATCACGTAGAAATAATACTTCGATGGGAAAGTTGGACGACTGCACCAGCAAAGTCCGCTTGGTAGCACTCAGTTTAATGTCCGATTCTTCGAGAAGAGCCATAGTCTCTTCAAACAAGCGCCCTTTGGCTTGTACTGCAATTCTTAGCATAGTATAATGTATGAGTTGTTAAATACGATTAAAATGAAACGAGGCTTACCTCATCGGCAAGCCTCGTTTATAGGTTTTTGTTTATACAATACCATCCACGCCCACCGATTATTCGTCAGGAAAATGATGATGCTGATGGATTGTTGTATTGTTCATTCTATCATTGTTTATGCGCCAAAAGTAAACTAATTCTTTTATATAACCAAACATTTATCACAAAAACAACAAAAAGAGAGGCTTTAGTTGTCGGGAATGGTTATCCTTCGTATATTTGTGTTGAAAAAACTAACAAAGAAATCTATGACGAAAGAAGAGCTGATGCGCAAAGCCATTGCGCTTTCTAAAGAAAATGTAGCTAACGGCGGCGGTCCATTTGGAGCTGTCATAGCCAAAGGCGGAGAGATTATTGCCACGGGTGTAAACAGAGTGACTGCTTCGTGCGACCCTACGGCACATGCCGAAGTGAGTGCCATCCGCTGCGCCACCGCTCTGCTGGGCACGTTCGACCTCAGCGGTTACGATATTTACACCTCATGCGAACCTTGCCCCATGTGTTTGGGCGCTATTTATTGGGCTCGCCTAGACAAGATGTATTACGGAAACAACAAGACGGATGCCAAACAGATCGGCTTTGACGACTCGTTTATCTATGATGAGTTGGAACTGAAACCGGCAGACCGGAAGCTGCCGTCGGAAATCCTGCTGCACGATGAAGCGCTTAAAGCCTTCGAAGCATGGGAACAGAAAGAAGACAAGGTGGAGTATTAAGGAAAAAATTCAGGCACGGCTAACACGATACGCTCTTTATCAACGAGCATCGTGTTTGCCGTGCCTGAATTTGTTACTCTTCCTTAAAAGCGCACGCCCAACGTAAAGAGCACTTGGCTGCGGGAATTGGTCACTTTCGTAGCCTCGGGCGTAACGAGCGTCCAATTATTGGCACTCAATTCAAGCTCGTTATAAAAAGGATAGAAATCTTCTTTATACGTTGTGTACTGATAAGCTAAATCAGCATAAAAGATACTGCCCCGATAGCCGATACCCAGTGTATAGTTGTTACGCGCTTTCTTGTTCGAGAAATCGGTATCCGTCATCACTGAATTGGCTGGCAGATATTTCAGTGCCTCATCTTTGAACTGTGCCGAGCTATAATTGTATCCCAAACGCAGCGCGAACTGAGGAATCACTTTGTATTCTGCTCCTACGCGGAAAGAATGCACTCCTTTCAAATTCAGTTTTGCCTCATTGGTTTCAAAATCCATGCGGTCACCTTCGGGATAATTGAACTTTATCGTCGAGTAATCTTCGTATTCATATTCGGCTCCCAATGCCAGACTTTTGCCCATCGTATAACCCAAACTAAAGTTATATTTCCACGGGGTACGCAGATGATAATCCTGGCTCATGTCTCCCACTTCATCATACGTATCTACATTGAAAGATGTAGGTTTGCTATTGTCACCCACGTACACATCCGACTCTAGGCGTGCACTAGTGGTATAAGTGAGATTATAGAACACCGGCGTATGCACGGCAACCCCCAAGCGCAAGGGCGATGCTTCGAAGGGACGTACGATAATACCAAACTTCGCATCCACTCCCGCTCCGTCTATCTGATTCCAGCTCTTGAGCAGATAGCCAGCACCCGAACCGAAATCTTCGTCATATTCAGAATACTTCTTATAGTTCACGTCGTAAGCACCAATGGTCAATCCCAAATACACCCGGTCGCTCAAGTTCAAAGAGACATTAAAGTCATATTGGTCTATCCCGCCGGTCTCTTTCGAACGGAAGTTCGATTGAGCTTCGGTATCCGCAAAAGAGTGATAGATGTTATTATCATCCTGATTCAGCAAAGCACCGTTCCACCCCAAAGCAGCCAACCATCCGGCATCGGGATCTTTGAAAACATTCTTCGCTCCCAAATCAATCCCGCAATCATTCGCCTGCAAACCCATGAAATGGCTTTGCGAGATGAAGCGTCCGTCCAGCTCGCCCATCATCCCCGCCATCGACATATTTTTATAAAAAGACTTCGTACGTTTGTAGTTGAATCCGAAGTTGACATAGCGTAACGGCGTTTCGTTACCTATTTTAGAAGCTACCACAAAGCCTATGTTATCGTACGCCCAACGATTCTTATCGTTGGTAAACGTCTTGCCTGCATACTTGCTTTCGGTGCCATAAGCCGAGAAGCTGAAAGAAGTCATCATGTCGTTGCTCCGGAAAATGCCGATACCCGCCGGATTGGTTCCAATGGTAGAGATGTCTCCTCCCAAAGCTCCCATGGCACCGCCCATTCCTACAAAACGAGCGGTCCCGTTCAAATCTTTATCAGTCAGCTTAGCGGCATCATAGATGCTCTGCGCACAAACAGTGGTGGAGGCTGCCAGCACAAGCGCTGCTGCAAATACTATCTTTTTCATCATTCCAAGTTTTTTGTTCGTTAATACTTAAATTCCACTATCGTCTGCTGCTTCTGCTAGAACCGCCTCCAGAACCACTGCTGGAACGGGAAGAGCTGCTAGAACCCGAATAGGAGCTGCTCGAGCGAGAACTGCTGCTGCTGGATCGTGGCGAGTAACTGCGTGAAGAGGATGAATTATCATACGAACGACGCGTCGACTCCACCGAAGAGCTGCGGACAGGCGATGTTGAGCTGCCGCGACTGTAAGAAGAAGAAGTCCTGGAAGAACTTTCTACAGAGGGGCGCGAACCGGAATAATCCATACCACGACTGCTGCGTACGCTGTTCACTCGTTCGGCATCATAGCCTCCCCGCGTACTGCTAGGGCGCGTATAGGTGTTTCTGCGCGTTGAAGAAGCATCGGTACGAGTACCCATCCCGATACGTTCGGAGGACGAACGCGTGCCTACTACCCGGCGGGTGCCGCCCATCTCGGAGCGACGGTCGGAACTAACGGAACTACCGCGGCGCACTTGCGAATAACGATCGCTGGAACTGGAGCTGGAACGGCGTACGGAAGTGCCCGTATATCTGTCTCCTCCATAAGAACGGCGATTGGTGTACGTCCGATTGCTGGAGCCCCAGCTGCTGCCGCCCCATCCGGGATAATAACCGGGATAATAAGAAGGATGGTGATAACAGCCCCAACTTCCGCCCCATCCGCCCCAACCGGCGTAGAAGCCGGGGTATCCGCCCCAACCATAGTAAGACGACCCGAAGCCGAGACCCCAGCCGCCACCGTACGAATTAAATCGCCAATCCCACCAAAGGCGGTTGGTGAAAGTAGGGAAAGCATAAGCGTATAGTCCGTCGGAATATACGTTCCAGTCCCACGAATTCATGCCATAGACTACATCCCAATAGAGAGGGCTGCTGATGCTAATGGCATAGCGGGGGTTGCGGAAACGAATGATGCGTTCGGCATATTCATAATCGTCTCTCGACCCGTTGAATTCTCCATTCGACCATTCGCCTTCCAAGTCGGGCTGGTCTTTTTCTTTGATGTATAGGGTGTCATCCTCCATTTCAAAGTCATTGTTACGGGCATCGTAACGGCGGTTATACTCGTCCACGTCGCGCGTCTTTCCTCTACGGTCTTGCACCACGACCTTCGTTCCCGGCGCTGTATAAACAGTAGTGGTCACTTCTCGCTTGGCAGGCGCCTTTTTCACAGTCACCTTCACTTCCTTGTCCTTGGAAGGGTCGAAGTAAAGGTCGTCATCATTGCTCTGGGCCATCATCATCATCGGGAGGCTGAAAGCAAACAGCGATAACAAAACAATCTTTTTCATCTTTCTGCGGTTTATTGGTTTATCTATCTTCTTAGTCATAGTACAAAGATAAGTGATGAATTCACCTTTGGGAGAAGAATTTCCCCAAACAATTTGAGGGATTTCCCTATTTCGGTTGCTTTCAGGTGATAACTGCAGCAGAATAAAGAATTGGGACGCCGACCAACACGAAGATTTTT
>JAVVVS010000060.1:0-15066 GCA_036652495.1 Bacteroides sp. | reverse complement strand
TGAAAGCAGAGTGCCCAAAGCTATAAAAGAGAAAATAAAAGAGTAGAAGGATGAAACAGAAAGGGTGGTCTTTTAGCAAAGACCACCCTTTCTGTTTGGTGTCAAGTAGTACTTTTTATAAAAGGCTATTATTTGCTTTTATCCAAATTGTCTTTAATCAAATTAATTCCTAATTCAAAATTACTGGTAGTATTCAAAACGCCGGGCAACTGCTCAAGCATTCCTTTTACTACTCCAGCAAAAGGAGCAAAGCTGGGATTTGAAGCAAGGCTAGCAAGAAGATCCTTTATCGTAGCCTCATCATTCAGCAAAGGCGCCACGACGTTCATCAACATCATGACCATTTGAGTATCGGCATAGACTTTCATCTTTTCTGTATCTTGGGTATAGCTCAAAGGAATACCGTTCACAAGCATAGGCAACACATCCTTTATTAGCCCGGGAATAATAGGAGTAATATCCATTCTTGAACCGGCAGATGTAGGTTTGGCAAAAGAGCCTAGAATCATATTGATATTCAGCAATACATATACCTTATTGTCTTTGACGTAATACTGTGCAATGTTGACAGGAGAGTCGTTCCATTCGGGTTTAGCCACGTTTTTTCCATCGGAATAACTAGCTACAATGTTACCGTCTTCTTTGAAAGTGACCTTTTCAAAAACAGAAAGCAACAATTCATTGCCTGTTTTGCCGGCATACAAAGGCATTACAGAGGTAGCTAATGACAGTAAGTCGCCTGCAGGCATCGGTACAGGTATGCCCATGCCAAAAAGATCCAGATTAAAACTAGTCGTTGACTTCCAAGCGGTGTAAATAGGTTGGGACTTGTTAGCTTCGCCCAACTCGCCAGGAACGACAGGTGCCAAATTCCATGTACCCATCAAGTTATTAGCAGGCATTTTCACTGTTAAGTCGATAGACAGTTGCCCTTTTTTCACTGTACCAGTATAATTAATGGTACGGCCATCTTTGGTATCCACTCCTTGAAAAGTATAACTTATTGCATCGGCAGACGATAGTTCTACATTTAAAGTAGTAGTGACTTCGCCCGGAACCACTCCGGAAGTCATCGGTGTCATATTGCCGGCATCTCTTGTCGGAATCAGACCACCAATATTCAAGGACGAACCTTTCAAAACAAGCGTTGCCTTTTTTCCATCAAGTGTATTAAAGATCACTTCTTTACCAACCATGGGCTTACCGCTATAGGTCATAACCAGTTTGTTTGTTGCATCTGTTGATGAAAAGGTAGCGTTTACATCCGCAACGGGGATTGCTGGACTTTCATCATCGTCACTACAGCTAGTGAACAAGCTCATTGAACAAATCAATGCAAATAAATAAAATAAACTTTTCTTCATATTCTATCGCGTTTAGTTATTAAAAAACGGTGCAAAGTAACAGCTTTATTTTCTTTCTGGCAAGTGCTATTATACGTATTCTATGTTCTATATTTAAGATAGGTCTGTTAACCCCGCTAGTCTTACCCTGAAGAGGGGGATATAAACGCCCGTTTTTTACTCCCGAAAACAAAAAGACAGCAAAGGGCTTGCTTATGGAAACTTTTACTATCTTTGTAGTGTTAGCATCAACCTAAAAACCACTAATTATGTTCAATTCATTCGGCAATTTTTTAAGACTAACCAGTTTCGGCGAATCGCACGGAAAAGGAATTGGGGGAGTTATTGACGGATTTCCTGCAGGTATAAGCATTGATGAGGAGTTTGTGCAAAGTGAACTCAACCGTCGGCGACCGGGACAATCGGCCATCACTACCTCCCGCAAAGAAGGGGACCAAGTAGAATTTCTCTCGGGAATCTTCGAAGGAAAGTCAACCGGATGTCCTATCGGGTTCATCGTATGGAATGAGAACCAACATTCTAACGACTATAACAACCTGAGAGGAGTCTATAGACCTTCACACGCCGACTACACTTATCAAGTGAAGTACGGCATTCGAGACCATCGCGGCGGAGGACGTTCCTCGGCTCGAGAAACCATCTCCCGCGTCATCGGAGGCGCGCTTGCCAAGCTGGCTTTGCGCCAACTGGGCATCAGCATCACCGCCTACACTTCTCAAGTAGGACCCATCAAGCTGGAAGGCTGTTATACGGACTACGACCTGAGCACAATAGAAGAGAATGCCGTGCGCTGCCCCGATGCCGGAAAGGCAAAGGAGATGGAAGACTACATCTTCAAGATCAAAGGCGAAGGCGACACCATCGGGGGCGTACTGACCTGCGTCATCAAAGGATGCCCCATCGGGCTGGGGGAACCGGTCTACGGCAAACTGCATGCTGCGCTAGGTAGTGCCATGCTGAGCATTAACGCTGCCAAAGCATTTGAATACGGTGACGGATTCACCGGACTGAAGCAAAAGGGGTCGGAACAGAATGACGTGTTCTACAACAACAGCGGACACATCGAGACCCGCAGCAACCACTCGGGAGGCATACAGGGAGGCATCAGCAACGGACAGGACATCTACTTCCGCGTAGCCTTCAAGCCAGTAGCCACCGTGCTGATGGAACAAGAGACCGTGAACATTAACGGGATAGACACCACGATGAAAGCCCGCGGACGACATGACCCGTGTGTGCTGCCCCGCGCCGTGCCCATCGTGGAGGCAATGGCTGCACTGACAGTGCTCGATTATTATTTAATAGACAGAATGACTCAATTATAACCTTTATCATGAACGAAATACAGCAACACATCGCCAACAGCGAACCCCGGATGATGGAAGACTTGTTCAGCCTCATCCGCATACCCAGTATCAGCGCCCAACCCGAACATCACGATGACATGCTGGCATGCGCCGGGCGATGGACGCAGCTTCTGCTCGAAGCCGGAGCAGATGAAGCCATCGTGATGCCCTCGAAAGGAAATCCCATGGTGTACGGACAAAAGATAATAGACCCGGACGCGAGGACCATACTTATCTACGCTCACTACGACGTGATGCCCATAGAGCCGCTGGAACTGTGGAAGAGCCAGCCCTTTGAACCGGAAATACGGGACGGACGAATCTGGGCACGCGGTGCCGACGATGACAAAGGGCAGTCTTTCATCCAAGTGAAAGCTTTTGAATATCTAGTAAAGAACAACCTGCTGAAGCACAACATCAAGTTCATCTTTGAAGGAGAAGAGGAAATAGGTTCGCCTAGCCTCGAAGACTTCTGCAAGGAACATAAAGAGTTGCTCAAAGCGGATGTGATTCTGGTGTCGGACACCAGCATGCTGGGCGCCGAACTGCCGTCGTTGACCACAGGCTTGCGCGGACTGGCTTATTGGGAGATTGAAGTAACCGGACCCAACCGCGACTTGCATTCGGGACACTTCGGTGGAGCAGTGGCAAACCCCATCAACGTGCTCTGCGGCATCATCAGCCAAGTGATAGACGCTGACGGGCGCATTACCATCCCCGGATTCTATGACGAAGTAGAAGAGGTGCCGGCTGCCGAACGAGAGATGATAGCCCACATCCCCTTTGATGAAGCCAAGTACAAGGCAGCCATTGATGTCAAGGAGTTGGCGGGAGAGAAAGGATACAGCACG
Source organism: Bacteroides sp. (assembly GCA_036652495.1). Taxonomy (GTDB): domain Bacteria; phylum Bacteroidota; class Bacteroidia; order Bacteroidales; family Bacteroidaceae; genus Bacteroides. Next base: position 11,505 of record JAVVVS010000060.1, on the reverse strand, counting down.
CTGGAACGGAACAGTTGCCGGCCGTCATTCGACGTTTGCGGCATCTGGGGCGGATATACGGGCGAGGGAGCAAAAACCGTATTGCCGTCGAAAGCTTTTGCCAAAGTATCGTGCCGCTTGGTCGCTCATCAGGATCATCACCAGATTTCCCGACTTTTTGCCGACTACATCCGCACCATCGCTCCCCGATCCGTGCAGGTGAAGGTGACGCCCATGCATGGCGGACAAGGATACGTCTGCCCTATCTCGCTGCCAGCTTATCAGGCTGCCGAGAAAGGATTCGCCATCGCCTTCGGCAAAAAACCGCTGGCGGTACGACGAGGCGGAAGCATCCCCATCATCGCTACCTTCGAGCAAGTGCTGGGGATAAAGACGGTGCTCATGGGCTTCGGGCTCGAATCGAACGCCATCCACTCGCCCAACGAAAACTTCTCGCTGGACATCTTCAGGAAGGGGATAGAGGCGGTGATAGAATTTCATAAAGCGTACTAAAAGCCTCACCACGGAACAGAGAGAGTCCCACCGAGTTTTTTCTTTTGAAAGAAATTACTCAATGGGACTCTCTCTGTTTGTTCGGTGGCAGGGCAACCGTACCAAAGAAATAATCCTTTGCCGAAAGAAGAACAATCTTCTGCCGAAGGATGACGAATCTTTTGACGGAAGAGGATGAATCTTCTGCCGAGGATTGGTCTATCCTCCGCCGGAAGTTTGCGTCCCGCAGGGCTGTTTGGTTAGGAAGAGGCGCGCGCGTACCTATTCCACGCAATCCGTGCGCAAACAAAGAATCCTACTTTTGATGCGGCTGACCCGGTAGTAAAACTCTTACGACGGCATCTCCGTGATGCTGCCGTAACGGTGATACTCAAAGGCTATGCTTTGCTCCTTGATGTAGTGTATCAGTTCCACCCGTCCATCTTTTACGGGAGGAGCGGTGGCAATGTACCGGTTGAGAGCGCTCGCCTGAGCATAGATGCGCGGGTCGATGTCGGGCGTACAGGTGCGGATGCGCTCGTACGTCTTCAAAGAAGCGATGAAGGCTTCCACCGATTCTTCAATCACCGGATAGTTGGCTGCCTTTAGGGCTTTCAAAAGCGGATGACCGGGTTCGGCACTGATGACCATCTGGGTGTGGCAAAGCCGGGCTGCAGTGACCACCTGTTCCACCTGCTCCAACGTGTCGGCGGGCGACAAGCGCAGCACCATGTGCTGGAGCGGAAGATAGCGGAACAAATTCTGCTCGCCATAGAGGCGGTTAACGTCCCGCGGATGGGCAAACTCTGCTTCGTAAGCCTTGGCATAGCTCTGCTTGTAGTCCGTAGAGTTGCCGGGCTTGTCGGTGATGCGGACAAAGCTGGTGCAATAGTTCGGACCGCCTGCCTTGACACCGCCGCCGAAGGCGGATTCTTTCATGCCGCCAAAGGGTTGCCGGTTGACAATGGCTCCGGTGATGCCGCGGTTGATATACAGATTGCCTGCCATGATTTGACTTTTCCACCGTTCTTGCTCGCTCTCGTCGAGACTTTGCAAACCGGAAGTCAAACCGTAGTCCAGACTGTTCACCCAGTCGATGCCTTGTTGGAGGTCGTCAATGCAAGCCACGCTGAGCAGGGGGGCGAAAAGTTCGGTACCGAACGAATAGTTGCCGGGCTTGACGCCCCACTTGATGGTGGGTGCCAGGATGTACTTCTTCTCGTCGAGGAAGCGAGGGGCAACGAGCCACGACTCGCCGGGCTCGAGCTCAAGAGCTTTGAGCAGTTTTTCGTTTTGATTGGTAATCATGGGACCGACGATGTTGCCGGGATTCCACACACTGCCCACCATCAGACTGGTAGCGGCATCGACCAACTTCTCCTGGAAGTTCTTATCTTGGTACACCGAACGCTCCACCAGCAGCAGGGAGCAAGCGGAACATTTCTGTCCGGCATTGCCGAATGCGGAGGTCACAGCGTTCATGATAGCATGGTCGCGGTCGCCGGAAGCGGTGAGAATCATCACGTTCTTTCCGCCTGTCTCGGCAGAGAGAGGCGTGCGGGGGTTCACTTTGGCAATGGCGTGAGCCGTATCGGTGCCGCCGGTGAGGATGATGTGTTTGATTTCCGGCGCAATGGTGAGCACGTTCAAGGCAGGGCGGTCGGTGATGATGACTTGCAAAGCTTCTTTAGGCACACCGGCTTTCCAGAAAGCTTGGGCAAACATCCAGGCTACGGGGGCTGCCACGGTAGCAGGTTTCAGTATCACCGTGTTGCCGCCTGCCAGAGCTGCCACGATGCCTCCCACAGGAATGGCGCAAGGGAAGTTCCACGGCGAAATAACGAGCACGGTGCCTTTAGGGCGGATGTCTACGTCGGTAAGGGCGGCAAACTTCTTCATGGTGGTGGTGTAAAAGCGGGCATAGTCCACGGCTTCGGAGACTTCTACATCGCCTTCGAGCACGGTCTTTCCGGTGACAGCGCACATGCAGCCTATCAAGTCGCCACGCAGGGCGGCAAGGTGGTTGGCAGCTTCGTACAAAAGATGGTGACGCTGTTCGAGAGTGGTCTTGCGCCATCCGGCAGGGTCGGTATCGGCAATGTGGAGAATCTTTTTCACCTGCACAGCGTCGGCTTGCGACATTTCATAGAGGCAGACGGCATCGTTTTGACAGCGGTCGAAGTAACGGTGACGCTGGGTGCAAACCATAGTCTCTGCGCCCATCTGCAAAGGGATAATTTCCGGCTGGTCGGCAGGGGATTTCTTCCATTTCGAGAGGATGGCTTCTACCCATTGCTGGTTCTGCGGAAGGTCAAAGTCAGTATCAGGTTCGTTCTTCATCTCGTCCGACGGAAGCACGGGCGTATAGGGAAGGTTGCGATTTTGTGTGCGTGGAGGAGTGTGCGTGAGCGAGTCTTTCAGCTTGTAAGCTTCTTCAAACTGCTGGGCAAGGAAGCGCCAGGTGTCGGTGTCAGGCTTAAGGTTGAAAGAGTGGGTAAGGAAATTGTCGGGTGCGGTGTTCTCGTCCATGCGGCGCACGAGGTAGGAGACGGCGTTCAGGAAGTGTTCGTTCTTCACCACGGGGGTGTAGAGAATGACGTGGTTGCCCAGCTCCGACTGTGCGCGCCATACGTGGTCTGCCATGCCTTCGAGCATTTCAAACGTCATATCGTCCAAGGAGCCCATCTTTTTGCTGAGCAGATAGGCATAGGAGATAGTAAAAAGATTATGAGAGGCTACACCCAGATGAAGCACCCGAGCGTTCTCGGGTTGCAAGCCGCGCTCAAGCAGATGCATATAGTTGGCATCAACTTCCGTTTTGGACTTGCGCACGGGGTTAGGCCATCCACGAAGGGAAGAGATAACAGTTTCCATTTCAAGATTGCAACCTTTGACCAAGCGCATCTTGACGGGGGAGCCTCCGGCTGCCACGCGGTCACGGGCAAAGTCGATGAGTTCCGTTTGGAAACTATAAGCGTCCGGCAGATAAGCTTGCACCACAATGCCTGCTTCGTAGTTCTTGAATTGCGGCAGGCTGAGTACGGTTTTGAAAAGGCGCAAGGTAAAATGAGCGTCTTTATACTCCTCCATGTCGAGGTTGATGAACTTGGGGCGCTTCACGCCGCGGTCGTCGGTGTAAGGGAAGTCGATGGCTTTCTGGTAGAGTTCGCTCATGCGGCGCACCAGCTCGGGGAAGCTTTCTTGATAGTTGAGCGAGTGGGTGTGGGCGTAGATGCCGGAAATCTTGACGGAGATGTAGTTAATGTCTTCCGATTCGAGCGATTCAAGGTAGTGACGGTAGCGATGGTCGGCTTCGCCGCTGCCAAGCACCACTTCGCCCAGCAGGTTGACGTTCTGCCCGATGTGCTGCCGTTTGCGGGTGGCAAGGTGATCGGTGAGTTGCGGACGGGCTTCGTTGATGATGACCTTGGAGGTGTCCATCCGCAGGCGTTGCTTGATGATGGGAATGGCGATAAAGTCGAAGTGATGACCGAAACATTGGTACATTTTGAAGAGGAAAGCGTCGCGCTGGTTGAGGAAGCGGGGCACGCCGTAGCGGTCGATGAGCGTTTTGATGCGGGCGGCGAGCTTCTTGCGGTCGCGGATTTGAGAAGATTCGTCGAGCATCTTGACCAGGAATTTCTTGTCCTGCGGACGCTGCACCATGACGGCATACTTGTGCTGTTCACGCCGTTCGTCGGGCGTGATAGTTTTTTCGCAGGTGTTGTACAGGGTCAGCACCCATTCCTGTACTTCTGCGAGGGTCGGTTTGTCCATATTATCTCAGGTTAAATGTGTGAACGGATAAACGAAGTGTTTATCCTCCGTAAAAGTAACACTAAGTTTTTAATTACACACCTCTTTATGCCGCTTTATCCCAAGGTATAAGTAAGTTTTGTGCAGAGTCCTGCCCCGCTGCTTTGCTTTGTGCCACAAGAGCGCCCGCGATGGGCGCCGCCAGACGTGCGTCAGTCAAAAGGTTTGCGGTAAGTGCAGCCAAACTTCCACTTGGAGCATCCGTAGGCAGTTTTTCCTTTGATGATGACGCCGTCGCTGCAAAGCGGACAGGGCTGCCCCACCAAGGGATCAACAACTTCAGCGGAGGCAGATTTTTTTTCCTTCGGAACGGCAGGCTTGCGGGTGCGGGGCTTGCGGGACTCTTCCTTTTGGGTTTCATCACCAGCGGACGCTGCTTCTTGAAGGGTGATGCGGCGGTTGGTGTTATCGCTCAACACGCTGAGCACGATGTCAGAGACCATCTGTTTAAGCTCTTCGAGGAACTGATGGGCATCGTACGTCTTGCGTTCAATCTCGCGAAGCTTCTTCTCCCAAATGCCGGTGAGCTCGGCGCTCTTGAGCAGCTCTTCGTGAATGAGCTGGATAAGTTCCACACCCGTGGCGGTGGCAATGAGGTTCTTCTTCTCCTTGCGCACGTAGTTGCGCTTAAAAAGGGTTTCGATGATGGCAGCACGGGTAGACGGGCGTCCGATGCCGTTTTCCTTAAGGGCGTCGCGGAGCTCGTCGTTGTCCACCAGCTTGCCCGCTGTCTCCATCGCACGCAGCAGAGTCGCCTCAGTGAAAACTTTGGGCGGCAGCGTCCACTTGTCGTTCAAGTCCGGGGCATGAGGTCCGCTCTCGCCCTTCACAAAGAGGGGAAGCACACGTTCCTCGTCGCCCTCCCGCTCGTCGCTCTGTTCTTTGGCAAAGACCACGCGCCAACCGGGCTCAAGTATCTGCTTGCCAGTGACCTTGAACTCAATCTTGTCCACCTCGCCCAGCACGGTGGTGGTAGAGACTTTGCAATCGGGATAAAAGACGGCGATAAACCGACGGGCAATGAGGTCGAACACGCGGCGTTCCAAGTCAGTGAGGTTCTGTGCCGGTTGTCCTGTAGGGATAATGGCATGGTGATCGGTGACTTTGGCGGTGTCGAACACCTTCTTCGACTTGGGCAACTTGGCGCCCTCGAGCGGTGCCGTCAACGCCTCATAGTCACGGCTGATTCCTTTCAGGATGGCAGGGCATTTGGAGTAGATGTCATCACTCAAGAAGGTTGTATCCACACGGGGATAGGTGGTCACCTTCTTTTCGTAGAGCGACTGGATGAGCTTCAACGTTTCGTCCGCCGAATAGCCGTACTTTTTGTTGCACTCCACCTGTAGGGAGGTGAGGTCAAACAATCGGGGAGCATACTCTGAACCTTTCTTAGCCGCCACATCGGTCACCACAAAGTCGGACTTGCGTACAGTTTCAAGAAATGCGAGTCCCTCTTCTTTCGAAGTGAATCGTCCTTGCGTAGCAGCGAAAGTGGTTTCGCGGTACACCGTCTTCAGCTCCCAATACGCTTCGGGGACAAAGCGGGCAATCTCCAGCTGCCGGTTGACGATGAGCGCCAGCGTAGGTGTCTGTACTCTTCCGATGGAAAGCACCTGCCGGTTCTGCCCGTATTTGATGGTGTAAAGGCGGGTAGCGTTCATACCCAGCAGCCAGTCGCCGATGGCGCGGGACATGCCTGCCTCGTAGAGCGACTGGAATTCGGATTGGTCTTTGAGTTTGGAGAATCCTTCTTTGATAGCCTCTTCGGTGAGCGAAGAGATCCACAAACGTTTCACGGGGCAGGTCACACCCGCCTTGAGCATCACCCATCGCTGGATAAGCTCCCCTTCTTGCCCGGCATCGCCGCAGTTGATAATCTCGTCTGCCCGCTGCATCAGCCATTCCACCGTGCCGAACTGCTTTTCGTAGGTCGGGTTACTGATTACTTTAATGCCAAAGCGGGGAGGTATCATAGGCAAGCTGCCCAAACTCCATGCCTTCCAAGCGGGGGTGTACTCGTGCGGCTCCTTCAAGGTGCAGAGATGTCCGAAAGTCCACGTCACTTGGTACCCGTTGCCCTCCATATATCCCTCCTTCCGCTCTTTGGCTCCCAGTATCTCGGCTATATCACGTGCCACAGAGGGCTTTTCGGCAATGCAAACTATCATCTATATTCTCCTTCTATTCTAAGATTGAACGGGCAAAGGTACAAAAACTCACCGCAACACAGTAAAGAGGGGCGGGATATTTCACAATATCCCGCCCCTCACAATTCAACTTATTCCAAATGAACAAGTTTATTTATCATCCAACAAAATTTCCAGTATCTGGCAGGCAGCCTTCGACACCGGCGATCCGGGACCGAAAATAGCAGCCACACCCGCCTTGTACAAGAAGTCGTAGTCTTGCGCCGGAATCACACCGCCGGCAATGACGATGATGTCTTCGCGACCAAGTTTCTTCAACTCTTCCATGATTTGAGGAATCAGCGTCTTGTGTCCGGCAGCCAGTGAAGAAACGCCCACCACGTGCACGTCATTCTCTACCGCTTCGCGGGCAGCTTCGGCAGGCGTTTGGAACAACGGTCCCATGTCTACGTCGAACCCACAATCGGCATAACCGGTTGCTACCACTTTGGCGCCACGGTCGTGACCGTCCTGCCCCATCTTAGCTACCATGATGCGGGGCTGACGTCCCTCTTTCTTGGCAAACTTTTCCGCCAACTCGCAAGCACGCTTGAAGTCGTCGTCATTCTTACTTTCTGCTGAATACACGCCTGATATCGTTCTAATGATTGCTTTATACCTACCTACCACTTGCTCGCAAGCCGAAGATATTTCACCCAACGTAGCACGAACATGAGCTGCTTCTACTGCCAGTTCGAGCAAGTTGCCTTCTTTGGTTTCCACACACTTGGTGATGGCAGCCAGCGCAGCCTCCACTTTAGCTTCGTCACGGGCTGCTTTCAGTTCGCTCAGCCGCTCTATCTGCTGGTTCCGCACCGATGTATTATCAATCTCGAGGATGTCAATCGGAGCTTCTTTCTCCAAGCGATAACGGTTGACACCGACAATAATCTGCGAACCGGCGTCGATACGGGCTTGCGTACGGGCAGCCGCCTCTTCGATACGCATCTTCGGAAGTCCGGTTTCGATAGCTTTTGCCATACCGCCCAACTTCTGCACTTCTTCTATCAACTCCCAAGCTTTGTGAGCCAAGTCGTTGGTCAAAGATTCTACGTAGTAAGAACCGCCCCATGGGTCAACGTTCTTGCAGATGTAAGTCTCTTCCTGAATATAAATCTGGGTATTACGGGCAATGCGGGCAGAGAAGTCCGTCGGCAAAGCGATGGCCTCGTCGAGTGCATTCGTATGGAGCGATTGTGTATGTCCCAAAGCAGCAGCCATGGCTTCCACACACGTACGTCCGATGTTGTTATACGGGTCTTGTTCGGTCAGTGACCACCCTGAAGTCTGGCAGTGTGTACGCAATGCCAATGATTTAGGATTCTTCGGATTGAATTGTTTCACAATCTTCGCCCACAACATACGGGCGGCACGCATCTTGGCTATTTCCATGAAATGATTCGTTCCAATCGCCCAGAAGAAGGACAAACGGGGAGCGAACGCATCAATGTCAATACCGGCAGCCACACCTGCACGGAGGTATTCCAATCCGTCAGCCAACGTATAAGCCAGCTCAATATCAGCGGTAGCGCCTGCTTCTTGCATGTGGTAACCGGAAATAGAAATCGAGTTGAACTTCGGCATTTTCTGCGAAGTGTATTCAAAGATGTCCGAGATAATCTGCATGGAGAATGCAGGCGGGTAGATGTAGGTGTTGCGCACCATAAATTCCTTCAGAATATCGTTCTGAATAGTTCCCGCCATCTCTTCGAGCTTCGCCCCTTGTTCGAGACCTGCATTGATATAGAAGGCAAGGATAGGCAGAACGGCGCCATTCATGGTCATAGAGACCGACATCTTATTCAAAGGAATGCCATCGAAAAGCACCTTCATGTTCTCGAGCGAACAGATAGACACACCGGCTTTACCTACGTCACCCACCACACGTGCATGGTCGGGGTCATAACCGCGGTGCGTAGCCAAGTCGAACGCAACAGACAGCCCTTTTTGTCCGGCAGCCAAATTACGGCGATAGAAGGCATTCGACTCTTCGGCAGTAGAGAATCCGGCATACTGACGGATGGTCCAAGGACGAAGGGTGTACATCACCGAATACGGACCGCGAAGATAAGGAGGAAGTCCGGCAGCAAAATCCAGATGTTCCATTCCTTCGAGGTCTTCTTTTGTATAAACAGGCTTCACACTGATGTGTTCGGGAGTCTTCCAATTGCTTTCAATCCCGTTAGCCTTCTGCCATTCAGTGCCATTAGCAGGCTGAAATGCGGCATATATATCTAAGTTTTTAAAATCTTTTCTCATCTTACTTCAATAATTTAGCGTTGAACTCTTTCAATGTATCGAGTACATTGACACGAACGTGAATGAAATTCTCGATACCCGCAGCTTTCAGCTCGTCCATGCAGGCAGGAGCGCCGGCAACGATAAACATCGCCTTGCCCGTAACCGCCTTGAATGCGGGAACAGCGTATTCGGCGTATTCGTCATCGCTGGAGCAGAGCACCACAATGTCGGCTTTGGCTTCCATAGCGGCTTCTACACCGGCTTCGATGGTTTCAAAACCAAGATTGTCCACCACTTCATATCCGGCACACGCCAAGAAGTTGCAAGAATATTGAGCACGAGCTTGACGCATCGCCAAGTTTCCGATTGTCAGCATAAAAGCTTTGGGGCGTTTGCCCGAAGCTTCTGTTTCCAGACGCAAGGCTTCAAACTTGCTGGCTGCACGGTCGAAGACCAAAGTAGCCACATCCTTTTCGCACGTATGTTGCCCGCCGCAGCAGCAAGTATCTTCTGCCGGACGTTTGTTGCCTGCCATCTCATTGATATTGGGGAACTGATTGGTGCCCAACAATATTTCACGGCGTTGAGCCACCGCTTTATGACGTGCCTCGTTGCTAGCATTCACCGCAGTTTGCACCGTACCGGCTTTCAGCGCTGCATAGAAACCGCCTTCGGCTTCCACAGCCAAGAAAAGCTCCCAAGCCTGTTTGGCGATAGAGACGGTCAAGTTCTCTACATAGTACGAACCGGCAGCAGGATCCACTACCTTATTAAAATGCGCTTCTTCCTTCAACAGCAGTTGTTGGTTGCGAGCCATACGTTCAGAGAATTCATCCGGCGTCTGGAAAGTGATGTCAAACGGAGTCACCGTCATAGAGTCTACACCCGCCAAGGCAGCACTCATCGCTTCGGTCTGCGAACGGAGCAAGTTGACGTGTGCATCATAAAGCGTCATATTGAAAGTAGAAGTTTCGGCATGTACCTTCATCTTGGCAGCACAGCGGCATTCGCCGTTAGCGCCCTTGTTGTCGCAGTCGCGCAAGCATTCGGGCTGGTAGGCTGCTACGATATTAGCCCATAACATACGGGCAGCGCGGAATTTAGCAATTTCGAGGAAGTAGTTGGAACTGATTCCGAAGGTAAACTTAATCTTCTTGGCTACTACCGCTGCAGGGATTCCGGCTTCGGTGAGCTGATTCATGTATTCGTTACCCCAAGCCAGTGCATAGCCTAGTTCTTGTGAGAGGTAAGCGCCGGCATTGTTCAGCGACAGCGCCGTCACGGCGAGCACGCGATAGCAAGGAAGGGGTTGGATGGCTTCGATCAGCGCTTTGGCAGTGCCTGTCATGTCTCCTTTTTCTTTGCCCTTGGTCAGCATCTTGTTGAAGAAGTCAAAGTGGATAGAGCCTTGCAACTTCTTTACGTCATAATCTTTTTCTGCAAAGTAAGCCACCAGAAGGGTTGCCAATTCCACTACATGCCCTTGGCAGGTAGCAAAATTCAATTCCACGCTTTCGGCACAGATGCCGTTGAGCAAGGTAGCGAGGTATGCGGCGTTCAGGTCGCTCGCTTTGAGATGAAAAGAAAGAGAAGTCACTCCCTTGCTCAGGATGTCCAGTGCTTTGGCATTGGCCTCTTTGGGACACTCTACCTTCAATTCTTGCCGAACCAACCACTCATTGCTGTCTTTCTTCGTTCCTCTAAGATAGGGGAACTCTCCGGGGAGTGCATCGGCTGTTTTCAATCCTTCCAGATCTTCCATTCGATAGAACGGTTTCACCTTAAAACCTTCGTTCGTTTTCCAAACGAGTTTCTTCTCAAAATCAGCGCCTTTGAGGTCGGCTGTCACTTTCTCCATCCACTTTTCTGTGGTTACGGGAGAAAAGTCCGAGAAGAGTCTTTCTTTACTGTCTGCCATAGTTTATTCTAAATTAAAATAAGATTTATAACTATCATTATTTTCGAGTTCTCTTTCCAAATGGTTCATTTAGACTCGCAAAGATACTTAAATCCTTTAAACGAGGTACTATTTTTATAGAAATTTCGCACGGCGAGCTATCTTGTTGACACAAGGCGTTTATTCGGCTTACAAGTTCAGCTTTTTCCGGGCAAACGCTTCTACAAACGTCACGGTCCCGTCAATGCCTAACACCGATGAATCCACGCACAAGTGATAAGTGGCTGCTGCGCCCCAAGTTTTATAACTGTAATAGTTGTAGTAATCCGAACGTTTCTTATCCGCCTTGTTCATCATCGCTTCGGCGGCATCTTCGGTGAGGGAGTGAATGCGGCAAAGTCGGGCCACCCGTTCGTGCGGAGAAGCAGAGATAAAGACATTCACACTGCGCGGGTGTTCGCGCAGGATATAATCGGCACAGCGCCCCACGAACAGGCAAGAGCGTTCTGCCGCCAGCCGCCGGATTACGTCGCTCTGTATTTTAAAAAGCGCGTCATTGCTCAAACAGTTTGTATAGGGGATAGAGCTGTCACTCACAAAGGGGAAACGCATGCTGAACAGCCCTCCCATGATAGTATGCGAAGCCTTCTCATCCGCCTTCTCGAAAAACTCTTGGCACAGCCCGCTCTCTTCCGATGCCAGCCCCAACAGTTCCTTATCAAAGAAGTCAATGCCCAGCCTTGCTGCCAGTTTCTCCCCTATCTCTTTGCCACCGCTGCCCAGCTGCCGACCAATGTTAATCACGTAATTCGTGTTCATAGTTTCCTGATATTAGTTTGTTTTACGTTGTTCAAACACAAAGGTAACGAAACGGTTTACTTCTGCAAAAGGTTC
>JAVVVS010000059.1:0-15138 GCA_036652495.1 Bacteroides sp. | reverse complement strand
TATCTTTGCCGCGTAAAAACAAAGTAAACCTATAATAACAATAAAAACAATCTACGTATTATGAATCAAGAACTGAACATGTCTCCCAATCTGTTAGTAGCAGCTATCGGAAAACCGGCTGCCGAGTTTACCAAAGCAGATATTATCTCTTATATTAGCGAAAACAACATTAAGATGGTCAACTTCATGTACCCCGCCGCCGACGGACGATTGAAGACGCTGAACTTCGTCATCAACAATGAAGCCTATCTGGATGCTATCTTTACTTGCGGTGAACGAGTAGACGGTTCGAGCTTATTCCCCTTTATCCAAGCAGGCAGCAGCGACTTGTATGTTATTCCCCGCTTCCGCACCGCCTTCATTGATCCTTTTGCCGAATTGCCCACTCTTTCATTACTCTGTTCTTTCTTTAATAAAGACGGAGAACCTCTTGAAAGCTCGCCCGAACACACGTTGAGCAAAGCCTGCAAAGCGTTCACCAAAGTCACCGGACTGGAGTTTCAAGCAATGGGCGAACTAGAATATTATGTCATCTCTTCCGAAACGGAACTCTTTCCTGCCACCGACCAACGTGGCTATCACGAATCGGCACCTTATGCCAAGTTCAACGATTTCCGTACGGAGTGCATGTCATACATCGCCCAAACAGGCGGACAGATTAAGTACGGACATTCGGAAGTGGGCAACTTTGCCCAAGATGGCTTGGTGTACGAACAAAACGAAGTGGAATTTTTGCCTGTACGCGCCGAAGATGCTGCCGACCAATTGATGATAGCCAAATGGGTGATTCGCAATTTGGCTTATCAATACGGATACAACATTACCTTTGCACCAAAGATTACTGTAGGAAAAGCCGGTTCGGGACTGCACATCCACATGCGCATGATGAAAGACGGAAAGAACCAGATGCTCAAAGACGGCAACCTCTCCGACACCGCCCGCAAAGCCATTGCAGGCATGATGGTGCTGGCTCCCTCTATCACCGCTTTTGGTAATACCAATCCTACTTCTTATTTCCGCCTCGTGCCCCATCAAGAAGCTCCGACCAACATTTGCTGGGGCGACCGCAATCGTTCCGTGCTGGTACGCGTGCCGCTAGGATGGTCATCGAAAGCGGACATGTGTGCATTAGCCAATCCCTTGGAAAAAGATAGTCACTACGATACCACACAAAAACAGACCGTTGAAATGCGTTCGCCCGACGGATCCGCTGATCTTTACCAACTGATGGCAGGACTTGCCGTGGCTTGCCGTCATGGTTTCGAGATGGACAATGCCTTGGCTGTGGCAGAACAGATGTATGTCAACGTAAATATTCACCTAAAAGAAAATGCCGACAAACTCAAGGGTCTGGCACAATTGCCCGACAGTTGCGCCGCTTCGGCCGACAGCTTGGAAAAGCAACGGGCGATGTTCGAAGAATACAATGTCTTTAGTCCTGCAATGATCGACGGCATTCTCAACAAGTTACGTTCGTACAACGATGCCACTTTACGCAAAGATGTGCAAGACAAACCCGAAGAAATGCAAGCTTTAGTCACTCGCTATTTCCACTGCGGATAAACGCACTTCCCCCCCCTCTCTAGGTGATTATTTTAAAAATCACCTTTCACCTCTCATTCTCTTATTTCTGTTTCGCTGCCAATTGGCTAAATGTACGGAGATAAAAGGATGAGAGAATATAGATATAAAGCTATTGCATGCTAAAACTAGACAGGATATTATGAAGATACTCCATACTGCTGATTGGCATCTGGGACAGACCTTTTTCGAGTATGACCGCAAGGCAGAACATATACAGTTTTTAGCCTGGCTTCGGGAGCAAGTTAAGGCTCACGAGGTGGATGTGCTATTAGTGGCTGGTGATGTATTCGATAGTCCCAACCCTTCGGCGGAATCACAAAAGATATACTACCGCTTTTTGTGCGAGATTACAACCGAAAACCCAGAGTTACAAATTATCATTATAGCCGGTAACCACGACTCTGCCGCACGTCTCGAAGCACCCAATCCACTGCTTGAAAATCTTAATATAACAGTGCGTGGCGTGGTGAAAAGAACAACGGAAGGCAAGATAGATTTCAATCATCTAATCGTGCCGCTGCTCAAAGGCGGACAGTGCATGGCTGTGCCATACCTCAGACAAGGCGACTATCCCGAAGCGGAAACTTATGCCCAGGGGGTGCAAAAAATGTATCAAGCACTATACGATGAGATAAAAGACAAACGACAACTCGTTATTGCGATGGGGCATTTGCAGGCCACAGGCTCTGAAATCTCCGAAAACGACCGTTCGGAACGCACCGTAATCGGTGGCTTGGAGTGCATCTCGCCCGACTCGTTCGCCAAAGAGATTGCCTATACCGCATTGGGGCACCTGCACCGCGGACAACAAGTTTCCAAACGCGAGAATGTCCGCTATTCGGGGTCGCCGCTGCCCATGTCATTTGCCGAAAGGAATAACAGGCAAGGCATTGTACTGATAACGATTACCGACAAGACCGATATACAACGCCTCGAATTTGATACGCCTGTTAAACTATGGAGCATTCCCCAAGAGCCGTTGCCACTAAACAAGGTGTTGGACGAGATTGCTGCTTTGCCCGATGGCGAATTATCCGACACTTCACCCTATCTCGAAATCAAGGTACTTATCTCCGAGCCCGAACCATCATTGAGGCATCAACTAGAAAAGGCACTCGAAAACAAAGCGGTACGCTTGGCTCGCATTGCACCCGCAAATCTTAAGCTCGAAACGAATAGCAGGATGATAACTTACGAAGAGTTGCAGACCATCAACCCGATGGATATGGCAAGCGACATTTTCAAACGGCGGTACGGAGGCGAAGATATGCCGGAAAAGATGAGGACATTATTGCAAAGCGTAATACAAGAAATTGAACGATGAAGATAGTAGCAATAAGAGGAAAGAATCTCGCTTCATTAGAAGGCGAGTTCGAGGTTGATTTTACGGCAGAACCGTTACGGTCGGCCGGCATCTTTGCCATAACAGGGCAGACAGGTTCCGGCAAGTCAACGCTGCTTGACGCTCTGTGTTTGGCTCTGTTTGATGATACTCCACGAAACAATCGCACTACGGAAAACATCAACATAATCGATGTAAAAGATAAAACTATCAATCAAAAAGATAGCAGAAATATATTACGCCGCGGCACAAGCGACGGCTATGCCGAAGTTGATTTTGTGTCGCTAGCTGGTGAAACGTTCCGCTCACGATGGGGGGTGCGCCGTTCACGCAATAAGGTTGACGGCTCGTTGCAAGGAACCGATTTCAAGTTGATAAACCTATCTACAAACACAGAAATTCAAGGGCGTAAAACGGAGTTGTTAGCTAAAGTTGTGGCGTTGATAGGGCTTACGTTCGACCAATTCACCCGTGCCGTATTGTTGGCGCAGGGTGACTTTGCTACCTTTCTTAAAGCAACTCAAAAAGAGAAAGCAGAACTACTTGAAAAACTTACAGGCACAGATATTTACTCTCGTATATCCGCCTCGATATACGAAAAGTCAAAATCGGCCGAGCAAAACTTGACTCTGCTCAATGAGCGGATGAAAGATATTGAGTTGCTGGCAGACGAAGAGTTAGAAGCTTTTATCCACGAAAAGCAAGCTACTGCTACAGAAATAGTTCTCCTAAAAGGTCAAATGGAGGAATTGACCGAAAAAATCAAATGGATTACCAACCAAGAGCTGTTAATCAAAAAGGTGGAACAAGCGCAAAAACAGTTAGACGAATCCTTATCGGCCATAGAACAAGCTAAACCACGATTCGACTATTTGGCCCAAATTGATAGCATACAGGAGATACGAGAGAGTTACAATGAACTTAAAAGCACCGAAAAGCAGATAGCCGAAAACAGAAAGAACCTTACCCAACAAGTGGGTCTGCGAGAGGCTAACGAAAAATTGCTCGTAGAGGCTCGACAAAAAGTTATCGCTTGCGAAGCCGAGCAAAAGCAGCATCTTGAAACAGTTGCCGTTATTGAACCGCAAATACGTCAGGCTCGTGCATTGGATATTCGCATAGAGGGTGCAAAAACGAACCACAAAGAGGCGAAAACGGAGTATGAAGGAATTGTGCAAGATAAATCAAAGGTTGAAAAATTAATCGTTGCAAACGAATTATCAATTAAAAAGACGGAAGAGAAGCTTGCGGATATTTCCATTTGGTTTGATAGGAATGCACAATATAAAGAGATTATACCTCGAATAGAATTAATCGTCAACCTACTTGATGACGCTGGTGCCGCCACAAAACAAGGAGCTATCAACGCCCAAACATTAGCTGGTAGCGAAAAAGTATTAACGCGTGATAAAGAAAAACTTGCCATACGAAAAGCGGAATCCGAGCGATTGAATGCACTTTTACCTGCCGAAATTGCTGCTTTAAGAGAAAAGTTGGTAGACGGTACACCTTGTCCCGTGTGCGGAAGCGTGCATCACCCGATGAGTAGCGTTGGAGGTGAAAGTTTGGAAGAGGTCGAACTGAACAGAGCAAAGCAAGAAGTGAACCATGCAATCACCAAACTGAGTGAAAGTATAGAGCTCCGAACAAACGAACATATTCGTCTGAAATCGGTGATTGAGGGTTATGCTACTCAATCCAATGAAGCTACCGGTAAATTGGTTATCTACCTAAAAGAATTGTCCGATTGGCAAAGACTGTTTGAAGCAGGAACGTTGCAAAAGTCATTGAGTGATATAGCTGCCCGTTGGGATACCAGTTTGAAAGAACAAGTGAAGGCGAATGAAAGCCTATCAAGCCTACGGACTGCATTGTCCAACGAGAAAAAGAATAAGGAAGCGATAACACAAACACTTGCCCAAAAAGAACTTAAATTCAAGAGTTGTGAAGCTGAATTAGAAATATTATCTACCGAACGAGTCAAACTCTTATTCGGAAAAAACGCCGATGAAGTTTGGGAACAACTGAACGAAAAAGGAAAAAAGATAGCTGAAAGCCAGACGAAATTCACTTCTGAAAAGGATAATCTCAAGGCAAAAGGGGAGAAGATAGCAGGGATTATTACGCAGATTTCGCAAGATTTCATGAGACTCTCCGGGCAGAACGCGATAGCTCGAAAAGAAGTTGAAAATTGGATTTCGACTAAGAACGGAACGATTACTCCGGAGCAACTGACAGCCCTGTTTTCAAAAGACAGCCATTGGCTTGCTTCTGAAAGAGAGGCGCTTAGCCGTTTTCAAGAGAACAAAACAACAACCAAGGCTACAATGACCGAAAGACGTAGTACACTCAACAAACACTTTGAAGCAGAGATCAAACCTTCGCAAGAAGAAAACAAGGAGACATTGGATCTTTTAGCTACTGACAAGGGGGAACAACTCCTCCAAAAGTCGAAACGTAGCACTGAAATTGAATTAAAACTCGCCACGCACGCACAAGGCAAACAAAAGCTCAAGGCTTACGAAAAAGAGCTTGAAGAGAAAAGCACCTTATCCGATAACTGGAAAAAACTCAACGAAATGTTCGGTTCTGCCGACGGGGCAAAATTCAAAATTTTAGCACAAGGCTATACACTTGATGCCTTGCTCACTTATGCCAACAAGCATTTGCACGAATTGTCAAGACGTTATAAGTTGCAGCGTATTGCAGACACCTTAGCATTGCAAGTGGTCGATTTGGATATGTTGGGCGAAGTCCGTACCGTGCATTCATTGTCGGGAGGCGAGTCCTTTTTAATATCCTTGGCTTTAGCATTGGGCTTATCGTCTCTTTCATCTAACAAAATGAAAGTAGAATCGCTATTTATTGATGAGGGCTTCGGATCACTCGATATTGACACACTGCGTGTGGCTATGAATGCCTTGGAAAATCTTCAAACACAAGGTCGCAAAATAGGCGTTATCTCTCACGTTGCCGAAATGACCGAACGCATCACCACTCAAATCAGAGTAGTAAAAACGGTAAATGGACGAAGCAAAATAGAGATTGACCCTAGCAATGACAGTTGAAAATTGCCCCAAACGCCTCCACTTTCTCGAGTCAGCCTCAAAGCCCGAAAACATCATCCGAAAGAGTTGTTAATCGGTATTTTGTGTATCTTTGTCTTTATACTACTAATTGATTTTACATAAAAACACGTAATATCTTACTATTTCATTATATTTATTGGTATTAATTGATCAAGGCGTTAAACTGATTGTATATGCTTCGTTTATAGACACGAATGTTGAAATCATATCCAAAGTGCTAGCTTTTGATCCTACTTTCAATAGCAAATATAGCTTTGTAAATAACTCTGTTTATTATGAATATGGGGATGGATGCAGGTTTATTGTTCCATGTTATCCAGTTTGCCATCATTTGGCTGATCCAATTTATGGGATATAAATTTTTCAAAAGTATAGACCTGCATCACAAAACCCTTGATGAAACATTAAGCCTTTATTTCTGTTTTTGCGACAAGGCAACCACCTTAAAAGAAAAATCTTCTGCCGGGAGATGAACAATCCTTTGCCGAAAGATGACGAATCTTTTGACGGGAGAGGATGAATCATCTGACGGGAGTTGTCCCATCTTCTGCCGAAAGTTAGCGCCCCCCTGTCCCGGCAGATTGCAAATCCGATTGAACGAGTTGAGCGAATGCCCGGAGGCAGTTTTTTGTTATTTAATTGTCGCTAACCAGTCACTCGATAACGAATTTTAAAGCCTAGTTTTTCGTCCAGACTTGCGTATTTATGACTATTTTTATCTAAGTTTGCCGAAAAGATAGATTAGAGACAAAATGCTACAAATAAAGAATGCCTGCATTGCCTTCGGTACAGAAGTACTTTTTTCCGGATTCCAGATGCAGTTGGAGAAAGGTGAAATAGCTTGCATAGCCGGACAATCGGGACGAGGAAAAAGCTCGCTACTCAATGCTATTCTGGGATTTGTTCCCTTACGCGAAGGAAGCATCACGGTGGGAGAAATCGAATTGAGCAAGACAACAGTGGATGCTATTCGCCGACAAATCGCCTGGATTCCGCAAGAGCTGGCACTACCCTGCGAATGGGTGAAAGAGATGGTAAAACTCCCCTTTGAACTAAAAATCAACCGAAATATTCCATTTTCGGAAAAGCGTCTTTTCGGCTGCTTCGAAGCGCTGGGACTGGAACAAGAATTGTACCGGAAGCGGGTAGGGGAAATCTCCGGCGGACAACGGCAACGCATCATGATAGCCGTGGCGGCCTTGCTGCAAAAGCCGCTGATAATCGTTGATGAGCCTACCTCGGCTCTCGACGCAGGGTCGACGGACAAAGTGCTCAACTTTCTGAACCAACAAACAAGCGTACAAGGCGCTGCCGTGCTGGCGGTGTCGCACGATAAAGTGTTTGCAGCAGGATGCCATCAGCTCATTTATTTATAATTATCATATGGGAACTATCGATATTTCTTATTTCAGCTTGCTAGTGGGAATGCTGTTGATAGCACTGCCCCTGTTCTATCTGCGGAAATTTAAAACCGGACTGGTACAGGCTACGGTCATTGGCACGGCACGAATGATGGTGCAACTGTTCTTTATCGGTATGTACCTGAAGTACTTATTCTTGTGGAACAGCCCATGGATTAACTTTTTATGGGTAATCATCATGATACTCGTGGCAGGACAAACGGCTTTGGGACGTACACAGCTGAAGCGAAACATCCTGCTGATACCTATCTCCGTGGGATTTCTATGCAGCGTGGTGCTGGTAGGGATGTACTTCATCGGTATCGTGCTGCGTCTGGACAATGTGTTCAGCGCGCAATACTTCATCCCCATCTTTGGAATCTTGATGGGCAACATGCTATCGAGCAACGTTATCGCCTTGAATACCTATTACAGCGGATTGAAGCGCGAGCAGCAGCTCTATTGCTATCTGCTGGGCAACGGTGCCTCGCGGGCAGAAGCCCAAGCACCGTTTATCCGCGAAGCTATCATCAAAGCCTTCAGTCCGCTCATCGCCAATATAGCCGTGATGGGGCTAGTAGCGCTTCCCGGAACCATGATAGGACAAATACTGGGAGGTGCCAGCCCCAACGTAGCCATTAAATATCAGATGATGATTATGGTCATCACCTTTACGGCTTCGATGCTATCACTAATGATTACCATCTCGTTAGCATCACGCAAATCATTTGATGCCTACGGCAAACTGCTGCAAGTGACGGTAGAGAAAAAGGAGAAGAAATGACGGGAGAAGTATTGGAACGAATCGGTCGACTGTCCACGCCGGGCTTCTTCATCACCGCCGAATTCAGTCAGGAAAGTGCAGATGCACCTTCGGATAACTTGGAAGCTTTTATCTTCCAAAAGCTCCTATCCATCCAGAAAGGGGCTGCGGGGCGGAAGTTTGTCTATCGGCAAGGGGAGTGGCGGATTATTCTGACCTTCTTTCCCACCGACAGAGTGGTGGAAGAAAAGTATGCACTGAAAAACCAATGCTTCAAGAAACAGAAAAAAAAATAGTTTTTCGTGGAAGATTAGCAAAACGATATCAATTATAGAAACAAAATTTGCTGATTTTATCCGTGGAGTTACAGAACAAGCCTGAAACAGGCGTACGTTTAAGAAAATAGTCTGCAAATAAACGGTAAAGGAAGCATCTATATCGTCCTTTTTCCCTATCTTTGCGCTCAATTTTTCGAGTAATAATGAAAATTAAAGAAATAGTAAGCGCCCTTGAACGGTTCGCGCCTCTGCCATTGCAAGACGGATTTGATAATGCCGGCCTGCAAATCGGACTGACAGATGCGGAAACAACAGGGGCTTTGTTGTGTTTAGACGTTACCGAAGCAGTGCTCGATGAAGCCATAGCAACGGGATGCAACCTCGTGGTGTCTCACCATCCGCTGCTGTTTAAGGGCTGCAAGTCCATCACAGGAAAAGACTATGTGGAACGCTGCATCTTCAAAGCTATCCGGAACGAGCTAGTGGTCTATTCGGCTCATACCAATCTGGATAATGCTCCGGGAGGGGTGAACTTCAAGATAGCCGAAAAGATGGGATTGAAAAACGTTCGCATACTGAAACCAGCGCTTGGCTTATCTACGTGTCAAACAATAGACGGACAGGCAGGTGCAGGAATAGTGGGAGAGTTGGACGAACGGGAAACCGAACTTGAATTTCTGAAACGAATCAAGAAAACGTTCGAAGTGGGCTGTCTGAAGCATAACAAGCTGACGGGGCGTGAAATACGTAAAGTAGCGCTTTGCGGCGGGGCAGGGGCTTTCTTGCTACCCGATGCCATCAAAAGTGGCGCCGATGTGTTCATCACTGGTGAAATCAAGTATCATGAATACTTCGGGCACGAAGAGGATATTCTGATGGCAGAAATAGGACATTACGAAAGCGAACAATATACAAAAGAGATTTTTTATTCTATAATCCGGGATTCATTTCCTTCGCTTATGCTACAAATGAGTAAAGTAACAACGAACCCCATCAAATATTTATAAGTAAAATGGCTAAAGAACCTAAAAACGAACCGAAAGAGTTGACAGTAGAACAAAAGTTGAAAACCTTATTCCAACTGCAAACGATGGTATCTGAAATTGATAAGATTAAGACACTAAGAGGCGAACTTCCGCTGGAAGTACAAGATTTGGAAGATGAAATTGTAGGTTTAACTACCCGCATTAACAAAATCAAGACAGAGGTAGACGAACTAAAATCTGCCATTGCGGCAAAACGCGTAGAGATAGAAGCAGCTAAAGCATCAGTAGAAAAATATAAAGGACAGCAAGACAATGTACGCAACAATCGCGAATATGACTTCCTGACCAAAGAGATTGAATTCCAGACATTGGAAATGGAGCTTTGCGAAAAAAGAATCAAAGAATTCTCGGTGGAAGAAGAAGAAAAGTCGGCAGAAGTAGCCACCAGCGCAGCTGCACTCGAAGAAAGACATAAGGATTTGGAACAAAAGAAAAATGAACTGGACGAAATCATTGCCGAAACCAAACAAGAAGAGGAACGACTCAGAGACAAAGCAAAAGACTTGGAAACGAAGATTGAACCGCGCCTGCTCCAATCGTTCAAACGCATCCGCAAAAATTCTCGCAACGGACTAGGGATAACCTATGTACAGCGCGATGCTTGCGGTGGTTGCTTCAACAAAATTCCGCCTCAGAGACAATTGGACATTCGTTCGCGCAAAAAAATTATTGTTTGCGAATATTGCGGACGCATCATGATTGACCCCGAATTGGCAGGTGTACAGATAGAGTCAAAAACAGAAGAGACTGTAGCAGCACCCGCAAAAAGAGCTATCAGAAAGAAAGCGGCGGACGCCTGAGAAAAAGAAAATTAGGACTATTATAAAAAAAAGAGAAAGGTCCCTACAGTGCAGACTCACGCCAGAACACTGTAGGGACCTTTCTCTTTTACTTATTTTCCATCAAAACGCCTTCTACAAACACCTTTTGCACTTCAATCTGCTCATTAAAAAGAACAATATCAGCATCCTTTCCTACCTCCAACGTACCTTTTCTATCAGCAATATGCAAAATTCGAGCAGGAGTTTCCGAAGCCATCCGCACGGCATCTTGCAATGAAATGCCGGCTTGCTGCACCATGGTGCGAATCAATCGGTCGGTTGTAGCAATGCTGCCTGCCAAAGCAGAACGGTCGGCCAGTTTGCATACACCATCTTCAATGAGAACCCGCTTATCGGCAATTTCTGTCCCCACCATACAGGCGGCTGAAGCCATAGCATCAGTCACCAACGCTGTACGCGCCACTCCTTTAAGCTTATATATCAATTGCAGAATAGCGGGCGGAACATGAATGCCGTCGGCAATCACCTCTACCGTCATCTCGTCCATCAGAAAAACGCTCTCGATAGTGCCTTCGCGCTTATAAATCCCTTCTTTATGCACTCCCGTCATAGCATTATAAAAATGAGTAGCATGAGTAAAGCCAGATCCATAAGCCGCTTTGACTTGTGGATAAGTAGCAGTGGTGTGAGCCAGCGCAACCAGCACCCCTTGACTAGAAACATAACGGGCAAACTCCAATGCACCGGGCAACTCCGGAGAAGCACTCCAGCGCTTGATGCAAGACGTCTCCGCCAGCATTGCTTTATACTCGTCAGGATTAGGAACTGCGAGGAATGCTGGATCTTGTGCACCCTTCATCGTCGGATTCAAATAATTGCATTCCAAATGCAAACCAAGAACGCGAGCGCCCACTTGCGGTTGTTTTTGGATAGATTCGCATACGCGGGCTGCCTGCCGAATGGTGTCAGGAGACGAGGCTGCAAGGGTAGCAAGCAAAGCGGTTGTTCCATGCTGCGCATGTACTTGGGTGATGGTGTGAAAAGCTTCGGGCGTAGCCTCCATAAAATCACGTCCGCCGCCGCCATGAATATGGAGATCGATACATCCGGGCACTACATATTGTCCGGTAGCGTCCACACACATAGCTTCGGGCGCATCGCTAGGAGTCGTAGTTATTTCAGCAATTTTTCCTTCTCTGATAAGTACGCAGGCATTCTTCAACCAGCCCGAAGGGCTAAGCACCTGCCCATTGATAATTTGATAAATTCCGTTCATAATAAAATAAAATAGTCTGGGATATCTTCCAGAAATGTATAACTCTGATTTTCATAATTCATGCGGCAGCAATAATGCTGCATCCCGTTACTTACCACCAAGTAATCAACTTTCAGCACCATGTTATAACGAGTGATTTGATCGAAAACAGCCTGTCCTATTTCAATGTGCGGCGCCTTGTATTCTATTATCATACGTGCCGACAAGTCGCGTCGATAAAGCACCGTGTCGCATCTTTTTTGCGTTCCGTTTAAATTCAGCAATACTTCGTTCGCCATCAATGCAGACGGATAGCCTTTGTGAGCAATAAGAAAGTGAATGAAGTGCTGTCGCACCCATTCCTCGGGGGTAAGAGCAACATAACGTTGGCGAATCACATCGAAAATAACGTTTTTTCCGTTGCGTGTAGCAATTTTAGTGCTGAATGCTGGTAGGTTTAACGATAACATTTACTATTTTTGTAAGTTAAATAACGGCTCCCTTAAAGGGAACACAAATTTAATGGATTATAATGAAAACAAAGCAAGAAATCGTAGCTAATTGGTTGCCTCGTTATACCAAACGCAGTCTCGAAGATTTTGGGCAGTATATCCTGTTGACCAACTTCAACAAGTACGTAGAAATATTCGCCGAAAAATTCAATGTTCCTATCCTGGGAAAAGATGCCAACATGACATCTGCCAGTGCGGAGGGAATCACGATTATCAATTTTGGGATGGGCAGTCCTAACGCTGCTATTATCATGGATTTACTGAGCGCCATTGCACCCAAAGCCTGCCTCTTTTTAGGAAAATGCGGAGGAATTGATAAGAAAAACAAACTGGGCGACCTGATTCTGCCTATAGCTGCTATTCGCGGCGAAGGAACATCCAATGACTATTTCCCACCCGAGGTGCCGTCACTGCCTGCTTTTATGCTGCAGCGTGCCGTCTCTTCCTCCATTCGCGACTATGCACGCGACTATTGGACAGGAACCGTTTACACCACTAACCGCCGCATTTGGGAACATGACGACAAGTTCAAAGAATATCTGAAAACGACTCGTGCCATGGCAGTAGATATGGAAACAGCCACCCTCTTTAGTTGTGGTTTTGCCAATCACATCCCCACAGGAGCTTTGTTGCTGGTTTCAGACCAACCCATGATTCCCGAAGGAGTGAAAACAGACAAAAGTGACAACGTCGTTACCAAAAACTATGTGAAAGAGCACGTGGAAATTGGTATCGCTTCCCTTCGGATGATTCTGGAAGAAAAGAAAACGGTAAAACATCTGAAATTTGATTGGTAATAAAACACAATGGCAAAACAAGAATTCACCTGCGACGACATTCTCAAAGAACTTAGAGCCAAACAGTATCGCCCCATTTACTATTTAATGGGGGAAGAATCCTATTATATCGATCTCATCGCCGACTACATCGCCAACAATGTATTGACTGAAACAGAAAAGGAATTCAACCTGACGATAGTGTATGGCGCCGACGTGGATATAGCAACGGTTATTAATGCAGCCAAACGCTATCCGATGATGTCCGAGCACCAAGTCGTTATCGTCAAAGAGGCACAGTCCATCCGTAATATAGAGGAACTTTCTTACTATTTGCAAAAACCGTTAAAGTCTACTATCCTCGTGATATGTCATAAACATGGAACACTAGACCGAAGAAAAAAGCTGGCTACAGGAATAGAAAAGATTGGTGTCTTATTCGAATCGAAAAAGATTAGAGACGCACAACTCCCTGCTTTCATCTCCTCTTATATGAAACGAAAGAGTATCAACATGGACCCAAAAGCCACCGCTATGCTGGCGGATTTTGTAGGGTCAGACCTCAGTAGACTAACGGGAGAATTGGATAAATTAATCATCACTTTACCTATCAATCAGAAGCGGGTCACTCCCGAACAAGTAGAGAGAAACATAGGCATCAGCAAAGATTATAATAACTTCGAACTACGCAGCGCATTGATAGAAAAGGATGTGCTCAAGGCTAACAAGATAATAAAATATTTTGAAGAAAATCCAAAGACAAACCCTATCCAGATGACGCTGTCTTTGCTATTCAATTTCTATTCAAACCTCATGCTCACCTATTATGCCCCTGACAAATCGGAGCAAGGAATAGCTGCCATGCTGGGATTAAAAACACCTTGGCAAGCCAAAGATTATCTAATTGCCATGAAAAAATATAGTGGAGTAAAGACTATGCAAATCGTAGGTGAAATCCGCAGAGCTGATGCAAAATCGAAGGGGGTAAACAATCCCTCAACCAGCGATGGAGATATTCTTCGCGAACTAGTGTTTATAATTCTACATTAAAAAACTTCCAGACTATTCTTTCTGGTTAGCACATCATTTTACTAACTAACCATATTTCAAACTTGATGGCAGTATTAATACACGCGGACGACAGATATTAGGACGGACGAACACAGACTCTTTTTTTTTAAGCGCTAATTTTCTTTTATCGCTCAATCAGAAAGTCCATGTTCGTCCTTCTTGTCTGTGTCTGTCCGCGTACCTATTCCGCGTAATACGTTTCTTAAACAGACTTTTTAGTTGTAGGTACAACAGTCAATCATTACAAAAGTAATTTAAAGCACTCAGCAAGCTCACTAACACATTTGTAATGCGAATACATTTGTATACCCATCCGGTACATTACATACGTAAATCAACATATCACAAAAATACAATCACAAATACACATGTAGTAAGAGAGTCATTAACATTTTAATTATTAATATATATAATAGTATTTCCCAGTATCTTATACATGAATACATCATTTTTCTATTCATACTATCGCAATATATGGCATTAACATTTGTGATATAACAATATATTCACTTTAATCAATATACTATACTTCTCATTACTAGCATTTCTATTATTTTATTAGAAAGTATTACTTCATCTATAAAAACACAATTAAGGCTTGCTTTACAAAGATATATCTGCTTGATGCTGACTTAAATATACTTTTGTGATATTTGCATGTTATACTTGTAATTTGCATTTGTGATTTTTAATCATTACATTTGTGCACTTCTTCAGAATACCTGGGATATTTGTGAAGGAAAGCTAAAACAAACATTTGTAACCCCAATTAATAATATGGATATTAAAGACAGAATAAAAATCATTATGGAAAGAGAAAACATGGCTCCTGGTCTGTTTGCAGAAAGTATTAGCATTCAACAGTCCACTCTTTCACATCTGCTGAGCGGACGGAACAACCCGAGTTTGGATGTTATTATGAAAATACACCAGAAGTACAATTACATTAATTTGGAATGGCTATTGTATGGCAAAGGCGAACTCAGCAATCAAACGCGTACCGATCCTAACAATCCCGAATCCCAACCTTTATTATTTAACGAGAATTCAATAATTCCGTCCAACAGACAAGCAAGTGCAGAAAATCGCAAGGAAATCGGATTAAGAATGACTGAAATGCCCCTTAATGAGACTATCAATCAAGAGATTAAATACATAGAAAAGCCTGTCAGAAAAATTACTGAAATAAGAATTTTCTTTGATGACAATACGTACGAAACATTCAAGGGTGAAAAACAAT
>JAVVVS010000058.1:0-15304 GCA_036652495.1 Bacteroides sp. | reverse complement strand
GCGTACAACAGGGTCTTCAAATGGCCGATAGGCCACACGAAGACCTATTTAGTTTGTGGATAAAAAAGTAACGCATTGTTTGGAGGAAATAGAAAAAGGTGTAACTTTGCAACGTAAAAACAAAAAAAGATGAATCAATCATTACTCACTATTCTATTGTGCGGTATTATTCTGCTGGCAAGGTTCAGGGGAAGTGAGTGCTGCGCGTAGATGTGTATGATGATAAATATACGAAAGCCTTTCTCACTTCCCAGTGTGAAAGGCTTTTTTAGTTGTATGTAAATGATGTAAAACGATGGACAATCGATTATTTATTTTTGATACCACCCTTCGGGATGGTGAACAGGTGCCTGGATGCCAGTTGAACACAGTGGAGAAGATTCAGGTGGCAAAGGCGTTGGAAGCGCTGGGAGTAGATGTGATTGAAGCGGGATTTCCTATTTCCAGTCCCGGTGATTTCAATTCGGTGATAGAAATTTCGAAAGCGGTGACATGGCCTACTATTTGTGCGTTGACCCGTGCCGTAGAGAAAGATATTGATGTGGCGGTGGCATCACTGAAGTTTGCTAAACACAAACGGATTCACACAGGGATTGGTACTTCCGACTTGCACATCAAGTACAAATTCAATTCTAACCAAGAAGAGATTATTCAGCGGGCAGTGGCGGCGGTGAAGTATGCTCGTCGTTTTGTAGATGAGGTGGAGTTTTATGCCGAGGACGCCGGACGTACAGATAATGCCTACCTTGCGCGGGTGATTGAGGCGGTAATAAATGCAGGAGCAGCGGTGGTCAATATTCCCGACACTACAGGATATTGTATGCCGGAAGAATATGGTGCGAAGATTCACTATTTAGTAGAGCACGTAGATAATATCGATCGGGCGATTATCTCCACCCACTGCCATAACGATTTGGGTATGGCTACAGCTAATACCCTGAGCGGCATTTTGAATGGTGCCCGTCAGGTGGAAGTGACTATTAACGGTATTGGTGAGCGGGCGGGCAACACAGCCCTCGAAGAGATAGCGATGATACTCAAGAGCCATCCGCAGCTAGACATTCAGACGAATTTGAATACGCAGAAGATTTATCCCGTGAGTCGTATGGTGTCGAGCCTGATGAATATGCCGGTGCAGCCTAACAAGGCGATAGTGGGGCGAAATGCTTTTGCGCACTCTTCGGGCATCCATCAGGATGGAGTGTTGAAGAATATGCAAACGTATGAGATTATTGATCCGCATGAGGTGGGCATTGACGACAACTCGATTGTTTTGACGGCGCGTAGCGGACGGGCTGCGCTTAAGCACCGTTTGTCTGTGCTGGGCGTAGAGCTAGAACCTGAAAAGCTTGATAATATGTATAGCGAGTTTTTGAAACTGGCGGACCGCAAGAAAGAGATTCACGATGATGACATTTTGGTGTTGGCAGGAGCCGACCGCAGCCTGAACCATCGCATTAAGCTCGATTTCTTGCAGGTGACCAGCGGGGTAGGCGTACGTTCGGTAGCTAGTCTGGGATTGAATATATCCGGCGAAAAGTTTGAGGCGGCGGCGAGTGGAAACGGCCCCGTGGATGCTGCCATTAAGGCGCTGAAGCGGATTATTGACCGGCAGATGACGCTGAAGGAGTTCACCATTCAGGCCATCAGCAAGGGAAGTGACGATGTGGGAAAGGTACACATGCAGGTAGAGTATGACAACCAACTGCATTATGGGTTTGGCGCTAACACCGACATCATTGCTGCTTCGGTGGAAGCTTACATAGATTGCATTAATAAGTTTGTGAAATAACTTTAACCGAAAGAGATGAATACATTGTTTGATAAAATATGGGAGGCGCACGTGGTGACTACGGTAGAGGACGGTCCCACGCAATTGTATATCGATCGCTTGTACTGTCACGAAGTGACCAGTCCACAGGCCTTTGACGGATTGCGGGAGCGGGGCATCAGCTGCCTGCGTCCGGAGAAGATTATCTGTGTGCCTGATCATAATACGCCGACACAGCATCAAGAGCTTCCTATTGAAGACCCCGTGTCGAAGAAGCAAGTGGATGCCTTGCTGAAGAACGCAGAGGATTTCGGGCTGACCTGTTACGGCATGATGCACCCGAAGAACGGTGTCATTCACGTGGTAGGACCTGAGCTGGGATTGACCTTGCCGGGCATGACGGTTGTGTGTGGAGACTCGCACACTTCTACGCACGGAGCGATAGGCGCTGTGGCTTTTGGCATCGGGACTAGTGAAGTGGAAATGGTGTTGGCTTCGCAATGTGTACTTCAGACGAAGCCCAAGACGATGCGCATCACGGTGAACGGAACGTTGGGCAAAGGGGTGACGGCAAAAGACCTTGCTCTCTACCTCATTGCCCGGATGACCACCAGTGGAGCCACGGGTTACTTTGTGGAATACGCTGGAGAAGCCATTCGCAACTTGACGATGGAGGGGCGGTTGACGCTTTGCAATCTTTCCATCGAGATGGGCGCGCGCGGCGGTCTGATAGCGCCCGATGAGACGACCTTCACTTACCTGAAAGGGCGGGAAAACGCGCCCAAGGGAGCGAAATTAGCGGCTGCCGTGGCGGGCTGGAAGACGCTGAAGAGTGCTGCCGATGCCGTGTTCGACGAGGAGGTGGTGCCCTTTTGTGCAGAGGCGATTGAACCGATGATTACGTACGGGACGAATCCCGGGATGGGGATGGGCATTACGCAATACATTCCTTCGTGGA
This sequence comes from Bacteroides sp., assembly GCA_036652495.1. Lineage (GTDB taxonomy): Bacteria > Bacteroidota > Bacteroidia > Bacteroidales > Bacteroidaceae > Bacteroides. The sequence continues at coordinate 12,575 of JAVVVS010000058.1, read as the reverse complement.
ACAAGGCGGAGGAGGCGGGGAAGGCTTCGTTCCTCCAATCGCTGAACTATATGGGGTTGGCTGCCGGCGAGTCATTGCTGGGGAAGCCCATCGACTATGTATTTCTGGGTTCGTGCACCAACGGGCGTATCGAGGACTTCCGTGCCTTTGCCTCCATCGTCAGGGGAAGGCAGAAAGCGGAGAATGTCATCGCTTGGTTGGTGCCCGGTTCTTGGGAAGTGGACAGGCAGTTGCGCGCAGAGGGGTTGGACGAGGTGCTGGCTGCAGCGGGTTTCGTTCTTCGTCAGCCGGGCTGCTCCGCTTGTTTGGCAATGAATGAAGATAAGATTCCTGCAGGAAAGTATGCCGTGTCCACTAGCAACCGTAACTTTGAAGGGCGGCAGGGACCGGGATCGCGCACCTTTCTAGCCAGTCCATTGGTAGCGGCAGCCGCTGCAGTGACGGGCGTGATTACTGACCCCCGTGTATTCCTTGATTAAACAACGAACCAGATGAAAGCAAAATTCAGTATACTGACTAGCACCTGTGTGCCCCTTCCGTTGGAAAATGTAGATACCGACCAGATTATCCCCGCCCGCTTCTTGAAGGCAACGACGAAGGAAGGGTTTGGCGAGCATCTCTTCCAGGACTGGCGCTACGACAAGCAAGGAAATCCCCTCCCTGCATTTGTACTCAATGACCCCACCTACAGCGGACAAGTGCTGGTGGCGGGAAAGAATTTCGGATCGGGATCGAGCCGCGAACATGCTGCGTGGGCGATTGCCGGCTATGGCTTTCGGGTAGTGGTGAGCAGTTTCTTTGCCGATATCCATAAGAACAATGAACTGAACAATTTCGTGCTGCCCATAGTGGTGACCGAACGTTTTCTGGCGGAGCTCTTTGCCTCTATTGCCGCCGATGCTCGGACGGAGGTGGAGGTGAATCTGTCTGCCCAAACCATCCTCAACCGGGCGACGGGCAAGAGCGAGCGTTTCGACATCAATCCCTACAAGAAGCTCTGTCTGATGAACGGGCTGGACGACATTGATTTCTTGTTGTCGAACATTGAACAGATTGAGGCGTATGAAAGGAGGGTACACCGATGACACCTATGGATCCGAAGGAACGGATGATAACTGACCAAACAACTGTAACCATGAATCATAAACATCCCCAAATAGAAATTATGGACACTACTCTGCGCGATGGGGAGCAGACTAGCGGTGTCTCGTTTGTAGCACACGAGAAACTGATAATTGCCCGTCTTTTGCTCGAAGAGGTGAAGGTGGACCGTGTGGAGGTGGCTTCGGCGCGCGTGTCGGAAGGAGAGTTTGATGCCGTGAAGATGATTTGCCAATGGGCGGACAGGCGGCACTTGCTCGGCAAAGTGGAGGTGCTGGGCTTTGTGGACGGGAGGCTGTCGGTGGACTGGGTGGCTGGCACCGGTTGCCGTGTCATCAACCTGTTGTGTAAGGGATCACTCAAGCATTGTACCTACCAGCTCCACAAAACGCCGGAGGAACACATCGCCGACGTACGCGCCGTGGTGGATTATGCCGGTGAGCAGGGCATCGAGGTGAACCTCTATTTGGAGGACTGGAGCAACGGCATGAAGGACTCTCCCGACTATGTGTTCCAGCTCATCGACGCTTTGCTGCCTACCCCCGTGAGACGTTTTATGCTGCCTGATACGCTGGGCATCCTCAACCCTTTGCAGGTGATAGAGTTTATGCGCAAGATGAAGAAGCGCTATCCCGGAACGCACTTCGACTTCCATGCGCACAATGACTACGACCTTGCCGTGAGCAATGTGCTCGCTGCCGTACTGAGCGGTGTGAAAGGGCTGCACACCACCATCAACGGGTTGGGCGAGCGTGCCGGAAATGCTCCCCTTGCCAGTGTGCAAGCCATTCTCAAAGACCATTTCAATGCCATCACCAGTATCGACGAGAGCAAGCTCAACGCCGTGAGCCGCGTGGTAGAATCGTACTCCGGAATTGTTATTCCTGCCAACCAACCTCTGGTGGGCGAGAACGTGTTCACCCAAGTAGCGGGCGTGCATGCCGACGGCGACAACAAGCGTAACCTCTACTGCAACGACCTTCTGCCCGAACGTTTCGGACGCGTGCGCGAGTATGCTTTGGGCAAAACGTCCGGCAAGGCGAACATTCGCAAGAACCTCGAATCGCTGGGGCTTGAACTCAGTGAAGAGGCAATGCACAAGGTAACCGAACGCATCATCGAACTGGGTGATAAGAAGGAACTGGTAACGCAGGAGGATTTGCCCTACATCATCTCCGACGTGCTCAAGCATGAAGGGCTGAGCAACCGCGTGAAGTTGAAGAGCTACTTCGTCACCCTTGCCAGCGGGCTTAAACCGATGGCGACCCTGAGCATCGAGATTGACGGGAAGACGTTTGAGGAGAGCTCGTCCGGCGACGGGCAATACGACGCCTTCGTGCGCGCTTTGCGACACATCTACAAAGTGACTCTGGGGCGCAAGTTCCCCATGCTCGTGAACTATGCCGTCTCCATCCCGCCGGGGGGGCGGACGGACGCCTTCGTGCAAACCGTTATCACGTGGAGTTTCGACGAGAAAGTATTTCGCACCCGCGGCTTGGATGCCGACCAGACGGAGGCCGCCATCAAGGCGACCATCAAAATGTTGAATTTGATAGAAGAACAACCCCTGCCATGAAAATCAATCTTGCTGTTCTGCCCGGCGACGGGATAGGACCCGAAATCACCCGCGTGGCACTCCGTGCCGTAGAAACTTTGTGTGACCGTTTTGGTCATCAACTCCATGCCGAGTACGGCCTTTGCGGCGCCGCTGCCATCGACCAGGGGGGGGACCCCTATCCCGACGCCACCCACGAGCTTTGTCTGCGAAGCGATGCCGTGCTCTTCGGCGCCGTGGGCGATCCGCGTTTCGACCATGACCCTGCTGCCCGCGTCCGCCCCGAACAGGGCTTGCTGGCGATGCGCCAGCGGCTGGGCTTGTACGCCAACCTTCGCCCCGTTACCGCCCGCGAAGCCCTCTTGCCTCTCTCGCCCCTCCGCCCCGAACGGGTGCGCGGTGCCGACCTCTTGTGCATCCGCGAGCTGACGGGTGGGCTTTACTTCGGACGCCCGCAGGGGCGGAGCGAGGACGGGAACACAGCGTACGACACCTGTGTGTATACCCGAGAGGAGATTACGCGCATCGTTGCTTTGGCGTACCACTTTGCCTTGAAGCGCCGCCACAAACTCACCTTGGTGGACAAGGCGAACGTGCTTGCCACCTCCCGCCTTTGGCGTCAGGTGACGCAAGAGATGGCGCTGCGTTTCCCCGAGGTGGAGACTGAATATTTGTTGGTGGACAATGCTGCCATGCGCCTCATTCAAAGCCCTGCTTCGTTTGACGTGCTGGTGACCGAGAACATGTTCGGCGACATCCTCACCGACGAGGCGTCCGTGCTCACCGGTTCCATGGGGCTGCTCCCCTCGGCTTCCATCGGGCTTCACACGTCGGTCTTCGAGCCCATTCACGGCTCGTGGCCCCAAGCGGCGGGCAAAGACATCGCCAACCCCCTCGCCGCCCTCCTGTCCGCTGCCATGATGTTCGACTATGCTTTTGCCTTGCCTGCCGAAGCGGCGCTGCTCCGCCGGGCGGTGGAAGCCTCGCTAGAGGCAAACGTGCGCACGGCGGACATACAAACACCGGGCGTGGCGCCGTGCGGCACTGCCGAAGTGGGGGAGTGGGTGAGCCGCTTCGTGCGTTCGGCGGAATAAGAGGGACTAAATCTGCGGTACCAGCCAACGGTTGACAGGTGCCGCTAATGCAAAAATCTCTAACGCCCGTTCGTTTTTAGCTCTTCAGGCACCGAAGTAGCCAGCGTTTTCTTACTTTTGCACCGCCTTTCGGGTGAAGGGCGTACTAAAAAGTAACGTTATGAATCAAACTGCACACTACGATTTCACGATTGTTGTACCTGTGTACAATGAAGAGGAGAGTCTCTCCTCGTTGGAAGAGGTGCTGGGCGACTATCTGCCTCATGCGCTGTACAAGGCGTGCGTGCTGCTGGTTGACGACGGCTCTTCGGACCACAGTCTGGAACGCATCATCGACATTTGCCGCCGTCGCCCCTCCTTTTTCTACCTCTCCCTGACGCACAACTCCGGCTTGAGCGCTGCCATGAAGGCGGGCATCGATGCCACTCATTCGCCCTTCGTGGGCTATATGGATGCCGACTTGCAGACGGTGCCCGAGGATTTTAACCTCTTGCTCGTCAACATCGCTCGCTGCGAGCTGTCGATGGGCATTCGCCTCCGTCGCCAGGATTCGTTTTTCAAGATATTCCAGTCGATGGTTGCCAACCGTTTTCGCCGGATGATGACGCACGACGGGGTGGCGGATACCGGTTGTCCGCTCAAGGTGATGCGCACCGAGTATGCGCAGCGCATCCCGTTCTTCACGGGGATGCACCGCTTTTTGCCGGCGCTCATCCAGCTGCAAGGCGGACGGGTGGAGCAGACGGTGGTGCGGCACTTGCCGCGCGCGGCAGGCAAGTCGAAGTACCATTTATGGAATCGCCTGGTTTCACCTTTCCTTGATTGCTTTGCGTACCGATGGATGAAGAAGCGCTACATCCGTTATCAAGTGGGCGAAACCAACTTAACAGCTTGATGGCGGTGGGCGAGCAAATGTTCATCTTCGCCGTAGGTTTTCTGGCGCAGGCTTTTTTTTCGGCACGCATCCTGCTGCAGTGGTTTTTGTCGGAGAAAGCGCGTCGGGTGGTGTCGCCCTCCCTCTTTTGGGTGCTGAGCATCTTGGGCGCCTACCTGCTTTGTTTGTACGGCTGGTTCCGGGACGATTTTTCCATCATTCTGGGTCAGTTTATCTCGTTCTACATCTATTTATGGAACCTCAAGGAGAAGGGCATTTGGGAGAAATTGCGTCGCGCCCTGCGCGTCTTCCTGCTACTGAGTCCCCTGCTGGGGCTGGGGCTGATGCTCCACGATGCCGGGGCGTTTATCGACAGTTTGTTCCTCAACGAGGATGTGCCGCTGTGGTTGCTTCTTTTCGGCTCTGCCGGACAGGTCATCTTCACCCTGCGTTTCGTTTACCAATGGCTCTATTCGGTGCGCCGCCGTGCCTCGCTGCTTCCCTCGGGGTTCTGGATTATTAGTTTGGTGGGCTCGTCGGTCATCGTCCTCTATGGCGTGCTCCGCAGTGATCCGGTGCTGATATTGGGGCAGTCGGTCGGCTTTGTGGCGTACGGACGCAATCTCATGATCGGTCATCACTCCAAACATGCTGAATCTACTAACGTATGAAAAAATATCCTTTTCTTCTCTTTTCCCTGCTCGTGACGCTCGCTTTGTTGCCGGTGTTGCTGCTGCGTGACTACACGCCCGGTAACGAGCTTCGCTACCTGAGCATTGTGGATGAAGCGCTCCGCAACGGGCACTTCCTGACTTTCACCAATCAAGGTTTGCCCTACGCCGACAAGCCTCCTCTTTACTTCTGGTTGCTGATGCTGGGTAAGGAAGTGCTGGGCGGGCATGTCATGGTCTTTCTCTTGCTTTTCTCGTGGGTACCCGCTCTGGTGGTGGCGAAGGTGATGGACGGCTGGGTGAGCGATGCCCTTCCGGCTGCCGACCGCTTCACGGGGCGTCTGTTGCTGATGAGCACTGGATTGTTTTTGGGACTGGGCGTCATCTTGCGTATGGACATGCTGATGTGTATGTTCATTGTGCTGGCGCTCCGTACCTTCTACCGGATGCTGACTAGGCAGGGCAGCGAGCGGATGAACGCGGTAATGTTTCCCGTTTACGTTTTTCTGGCACTCTTTTCTAAAGGTCCTGTGGGAGTCTTGGTGCCGTTGCTCGCTACCACCGTCTTTCTGTTGGTTACAAAGCGCATCGGCACGTGGCCGCGTTATTGGGGCCGTACCACGTGGAGCGTGTTGCTGTCGGGTTGCGCCCTTTGGTTTGTCGGCGTCTATGCCGAAGGCGGGGGAGCGTACTTATCCAATCTGCTCTTCCATCAAACGGTGGACCGGGCGGTGAACTCGTTTCATCACGATGCCCCGTTCTACTATTACTTCACTTCGGTGTGGTACTCGTTGGCGCCCTGGTCGCTGTTGCTGCTGGGTGTCTTAGTGGCAGGCATCAAAAGGGGGTTGGTGCGCACGGAGCTGGAGCGGTTCTTCCTCACGGTGCTGGTCACGGTGTTCGTGCTGCTCTCTTGCATTAGCTCCAAGATAGCGGTTTATCTGGCGCCCGCCTTTCCGTTCTTTGTCTATCTCCCCGTGTTGTGGCTTTCGCATTTTCGGTGGAACCGGGCGTTGGCACTGAGCATCGCCCTTCCGGCAGTGGTGTTCGTAGTCTCGGCTCCGGTGTTGATCTTTTTGGCGGGGCAGCGGGGTACGGACTTTTTTGGACAACCCTTCTTATACGCCGCTGCTGCAGTGCTTACGCTTACGGGTGGTGCGTCGCTTTACTTTCTCTACGGCAGGAAAGCCATTCACCGTTCGCTGAACCTTTTGGCAGTGGGTTTGTTCGTAGCTATTTTTGTGGGCGGCTGGTCGCTCCCTGCCCTTAATAGCCGTTTGGGGTTTGCCTCTTTGTGCCGCGAGGCGCAGACGATGGCGCAAGCCCACGGGGCGCAGGGTTATATCGCTTTCGGCATCAGTCGTCCGGAGAGCATGGACGTCTTTTTGCAACAGGAGGTGAAGGAGGTGAGCATCCTCAGTTTGCTCACGAAAGACTACCGCGGCAGCGTGTTGCTGCTTCCCGCCCGGGCGGCAGCCGAAAGTAGTACGGTGCGCCGTCTTATTCAGGGCAAAGAGTCTTGCGAGGTGGGCGCCTACCGGGTGGTGGTGTTCTAACCAATTAAAAGAAAGGAATATCAGATGAAAATACTAGTGACCGGCGCTGCCGGATTTATTGGCTCTTATACGGTGAAAGCATTGCTCCACCGGGGATATGAAGTGGTGGGGTTGGACAATATCAACGCCTACTATGCGGTGGATTTGAAGTATGCCCGTCTGGCAGACGTTGGCATTGCCCGCACCGCTGTTCAAGAAAAGGTGTTGGTGAGGAGTTCCCTTTATTCGTCCTACCGTTTTGTTCAGCTCGACTTGGTCGATCGGGAGGCGCTTGATGCTTTGTTTGCTTCGGAAAGTTTTGAGGCGGTGATTAACCTGGCAGCTCAAGCCGGTGTGCGCTATTCTATCGAGAACCCCATCGTCTATGTGGAGTCTAACGTGATGGGTTTCCTCCATCTGCTGGAGAACTGCCGCCGTTATCCGGTGAAGCACCTCGTGTATGCCAGCTCGAGCAGCGTCTACGGGCTGAACAAGAAAGTGCCTTTTGCGGAAACTGACCTTGTGGATACGCCCGTCAGCCTTTATGCCGCAACCAAGAAATCCGGCGAACTGATGGCGCATGCCTACAGTGCCCTTTACGGCATTCCCACCACAGGTTTGCGTTTCTTTACGGTTTATGGTCCTTGGGGGCGTCCGGACATGGCGCCCTATTTATTTATGAAGGCGGTGATGAACGACCGCCCCATTCAGGTGTTCAATCATGGACGGATGAAACGCGACTTCACCTACATTGACGACGTTGTTGAGGGGGTGATGAAAGTGGTGGAGCATCCCTTTGCCCAAGCCATCCCTTACCGTATCTATAACATTGGCAACTCTTCCCCTGTGGAGCTGCTTCATTTCATCTCCGTCATCGAGCAGGTCACTGGCAAGAAGGCCGTGAAGCAGATGGCGAACATGCAGCAGGGCGATGTGGTGTGCACCTATGCCGATACCGCCCGCTTGCAGCGCGATTTCGGCTACCATCCTTCCATCCCGGTAGAAGAGGGTATCCGCCGTTTCTACCAGTGGTATGTGGCGCATCCGGAGTTCTAAGCGCTGATAGCAGCGTAGAGGGCGATGCCCGCCACGGTCAGCAGTCCGGTATAGATTATGACGGGTGCTTGCTGGTCGGCTACCTTTTTCTGCCCGGTGAATTGACAAAAGGCAAGGTACATCAGTGTAGCGCCCAAGGCTCCTATCAGTGCTCCTGCCAGCAGGTCGCCGGGATAGTGCACGCCCAGATAGATGCGCGAGTAGGAGTTCACCGCCGCCCAAGTCATCAAGAACGCTGTGAGCCAACGGTTACGGAAAAGGTACATTACGATGCACGCCAGCCCGAATGAGTTGGCGGCATGGCAAGAGGGGAAGCTGAACGAGCTGCTCCGCTTTCCGTTGACCAGATGCACCAACTCGGAGATCGGGTTGTCCGGGCTGCAAGGTCGCAGCCGCGCCACTGCCGGACGGATGAAGGTGGCACATACTTGGTCGGCAAAGGTGATGGTGAGTGCAATGGTAACTAGGCAGCAAAGGGCGATTTTCCAATCGACATTCTTTAGCAGCACGTACAGGAGGCTGACGTACATCGGCACCCAGATGATTTTGCCCGAGAAGGCACTCATGAAAACATCGCCGAAGGGGGTGTAGAGTCCGTTCAACGCAAGGAAAAGATGTTGGTCTAAATCGAGTAAGGTTTGCCACATGGTCGTCAGTAGTTAGGGGGAGTTGGGTTATCGTTTGGCTATATCATCATACACTTTTTGCAGGTAGGCTTTTCCTTTGGGCAAGTTCTTCCCTTTCTGCTCTCCGCTGTCCAGTACCACTTGATTCGATTCGGCATTGAACACCACTTCATTCTCCGGTGTCAGCAACCCGAAGAGGTTGGGGTGGGTGAAGAATGCAAAGTGTGGCGAAGCCGGATTGAACAGGTTTTTGCTAAAGGTGAATGCCTCGTGCGGCAAGCCTAGCTGGTAGAGCAGGGTGGCAGCGATATCGGTCTGCGAGCCGTACGTGTCTATCTTTGCCGGAGCTTTTACCGCTCCGCCGATAATCAGCAACGGAATCTGGTAGCGGGCCGGGTCTTCATTGCTCAAGTCTCGCGGGTAGGCTCCTTGATGGTCGGGTACGAGCACCACAACCGTATTCTTCCATTGGGGCAATTCTTTGTACTGCCGGATGAAGTCGCCCACGCAGCTGTCCGTATAGGCAAAGGCATTGGTGATAGGGTCTTTCAACCGTTGGTAGGGCACCTCGAAGGGCTCGTGGCTGCTCGATGTTTGCAGCACAGTCAGGGTGGGCACGTCCGTCTTCTTTTTCTTCTTCTCTTTCAAATCCTTCAGCAGGCGGTTGAACACGATATGGTCGTGTGCCCCCCATTTGCTCAGCCGTTGGGCGAGCGGGAAGTCCTTGTCGCATACCACCTTTTCTATTCCCATCGACAGAAGGTAAGAGCGCATGTTGGTGAAGTCCGCATCACCTCCGTAATAATAGTTCAGCTCATAGCCCGCCTTCTTCAGGCTGGCAGGGATAGAAGGCAGGGTTTGCGTCTTCCGCGGATATTTCATGAGGCTGGTGGTGGGCTGGGCGGGATAGCCGCTGAAGATGGACACCAGTCCGCGGTCGGTGCGGAAACTGTTGGCAAAGAAGTGAGTGAAGAGTATGCCTTCACCGGACAGTTTGTCCAACTCTACCGCTATACCGGGTTCTCCTCCCAAGCTTGTCATCAGGTGGGACGAGAAACTTTCTAGAACGATGAACAGCACGTCGGGTCGTTGCGTGCGGAACAGCTGCGGCAGGGAATCCGTCACAGGTTTGTCCGTCAGATCAACGAACAGAGCGGTAGCCTCTTTGTCGGTGAAGAACCGGTATTGGCTGGCGAAATCCGTTTCGCGCGAGAGCGATTCGAGCAAGCTGAAGCAGGGGTTGATGGCGGCATGATTCAGTCGCAAATTGCTGCTGAAGTACACTTTGCCCACGTTCATCGTCGAAGCGCCGAAGCCGCCGCGGATAGGGATGAACAGCAGGGCAGTGAGCAATAGCAGGACGGATGAGGTACGGATCCGCGTAAAGGGGATTTTTAGCGGTTTCTTCTTCCAAAATAAGCTGACGTAGAAGGCGGTGTAGAGCAAAGCGGCATAGCCTGTCGCTGCCAGCACTCCGCTGATGAGGACTCCGGTGCTGGCACTTGCCAGGGCATCCTTGGGCGAGGAGAAGAGATAGAACAGCGGGGTGGAGTCGAGGCGGAAATTCCAATAACCGTACAACCCCAAGTCGCCCACGAAGACGCATGCCAGCAAGATAGCGACAAGGAGAAAGTAGAGGCGCCCGATGAGGCGCAGCAGGCTGGACGAAGTCCAGACGCTGGCTACGAGCAATAAGCCGGGCAGGAGCGAGAAGTATCCCGCCAAGGAGAGGTCGAGAGGCAGTCCGTGTTCGATGACGGTCAACCAGTCCGTCCACGGCACCGTTGTATAGAGCGCGTTGTAGTAAGCCATGAAAACCGGTTTCTGCAAGATAAAGAAGAATACAAAAAGGAAATAAGTAGCGGCGAACGAGTAGAGTCTTCTCTTCATATAGATACACTTAAAAAGATGGAACGTGCCGGCAAAGGTACGATACTTTTCTTATCTTTGCGCATTGGTTTATAAAAAACAAAGAAGACAGATGGCGAATATAGCAAAGAATTTGACTGACTTGATTGGTCGTACGCCGCTCATGGAGTTAGCAGGATACAGTAGCAAGCATGCCCTTGGGCGCAATCTTATCGCAAAATTAGAGTCGTTTAACCCGGCAGGGAGCGTGAAAGACCGCGTTGCCCTTTCGCTCATTACCGATGCCGAAGCCCGGGGGGTATTGTCTTCCGGTGCCACCCTTATCGAACCTACCAGCGGCAACACCGGTATCGGGCTGGCGATGGTGGCTGCTATCAAAGGCTATCAGCTGATACTTACCATGCCCGAGACGATGAGCGTGGAACGCCGCAACTTGCTTCAAGCGCTGGGAGCGCGGATAGAGCTTACGGCAGGAGCGTTGGGCATGGCAGGCGCCATCGCCAAGGCGGAAGAGCTGAAAGCCAGCATCCCTCATGCACTCATCTTGCAACAGTTCGAGAACCCCGCCAATCCCCGCATTCACGAACAGACTACGGGCGAAGAAATTTGGGCGGATACAGAAGGGCAAGTGGAGGTCTTTGTGGCGGCAGTAGGCACAGGCGGAACTGTTTGCGGCGTAGCTCGGGCGCTCAAGAAGCATCGCCCGACAATTCGTATTATAGCAGTTGAACCGGCATCGTCCCCCCTTTTAGCGGGCGGAAAAGCGGGTGCTCACCGCATACAAGGCATTGGAGCTAACTTTATCCCCGGCAATTACGATGCCTCTTTGGTGGACGAAGTGATAGGAGTGCCCGATGACGAAGCCTTCCGCACCAGCCGCGAACTGGCTGCTACCGAAGGTTTGCTGGCAGGCATCTCTTCGGGCGCAGCGGTCTATGCCGCCCGGCAGTTGGCTGTTCGTCCCGAGTATCAAGAGAAAATGATGGTGGTGCTGCTGCCCGATACCGGAGAACGCTATCTCTCTACCGAGCTTTTTGCTTTCCATCACTAATCATCTTCCATTCCAATCATTACACCCTCTATTTATTCTCGTATGAAATCAATTTTCCTCTCTCTCCTCTTTTCTTTTTCTACACTGGCGCTTGCTGCGCAAACCTATCAGGAACTCTCCGCACGGGCGGTGGATTGCATCGAAAAAGATAGCCTCGTGCAGGGGGAGGCGCTCTTGAAACAAGCGCTGAAGCTTGAACCCAAGAACCCCCACAATGCGCTCCTCTTCTCTAACTTGGGCTTGGTGCAGCGGCGTGCAGGACATTACGAAGAGGCCGTTGAATCTTATACTTTTGCGCTCAACATCGCTCCTCTTGCCGTTCCCATCTTGCTGAACCGCGCTGCCATCTACTTGGAGAGGGGACAAACCGATTTGGCTTACGTGGACTATTGTCTGGCGCTCGACAAGGATCCGGCTAACTTTGAAGCCATGCTGATGCGGGCGTATATCTATACACAGCGGCACGATTATAAAGCGGCGCGTCTGGATTATAACCGTTTGCTTGAACTCAGTGCCCAGCACACTCAAGCCCGTTTCGGACTAGCGATGCTCGAACAAAAGGAGGGCCGCTTCCGCGAGTCGCTCGAACTGCTCAACTCCTTGCTGGCGGAGCAGCCCCGGGAAGCAACCTTTTACGTGGCGCGGGCGGGGGTGGAGCAAGCCCTGACGCATACCGACTTGGCGCTCGTTGATTTGGAAGAAGCCATTCGCCTCAATCCTTCTTCCGCCGAGGCGTACCTGATGCGTGCCGACATATTCCTCTCGCAAAAGAAGAAAGCGCTGGCTAAACAAGATTATGAGAAAGCCATCTCACTGGGTGTTTCCCGTTCCGATCTGCACGAACAGTTGCAGCAGTGCAAGAAGTAATCGTTGGAAGATAAAGAAGGAAGTCCGGCGTTTCCTGCCGGAAAACAGGTTGTCTCCCGGTGAGAAACAGTTCGTCTCTCGGTGAGAAACAGCTCGTCTTCCGGCAGGAAACAAACGACAAGCCAGCATCTTCCGAAGAATAGACAGGAATGCCCTCGACAGTTCTCTTCAACGGATAAAAAAGAAAAGGATTAGAAATCGCTTTCTAATCCTTTTACTTATTGGAGGTTCCTGGCGAACCTCTTTTTCTTTATTTCACTTACTTGTTATGTAAAA
>JAVVVS010000057.1:1462-15374 GCA_036652495.1 Bacteroides sp. | reverse complement strand
AGAACTTGATAACCCTGATGTATTTAACGAATTAAAGAATAAACTGAATATTTAAGATTATGAAGAAGGTTTTATTTTTAATGGCCTTACTGATCCTCACTGGATGTGACATGAAAACATCTGAACAAAAAGACAAAGAGAGATTTGATGCCAAACAAGCTGAAATGGAAAAAGAAAAAGAGTATATGGACAGCTTAATCGTGGTTGCAACAAATGGCATAGAAAGCAAAACAGAAAGATTGAAAGCTATCGGAATTTTAAAAGAGAAACTCCCTAATATAACACACATGTGGGATTCAATCTCAAATTCTATAATACATGAAAACTAAATAAGTAAAACTATGTATGAATTTCTTTCAATCGTACTCATAATATTTGGAGTACTTCAAATTATTCTCTTATTTAAGATGTGGGGAATGACAAACGACATTAGAGAGATGAGGGGTTATGCTAAAGGACAATCCTACAAAGGTACACCATTATATCAACATAACTACTGGTGGACGGATTCTGAAAACGTGCTTACATGGGACGCATTCTCTTTGTATTCCGAGAGCGTGGCTACAAGAGGAGCTGGAAGCATGGGTAGCGATTGGCGGGTTATGGCATTTAAAAATGGAGAAATGGAAGAATAATAGAACTCTAATCGGGCATCTTCCCTCATCTTAAAAATATATTATTAACATTTCAATCCTACTGCCAAACTGGCAAATGTATAGTAAATTGTGTTTCAACCTATTTGATTATAGCGATTATTTAATTAGAGATGAATAGCTTACGAAATAAATTAGAACCTTTTCGTAACGCGTAGGTCGCCAGTTCAAGTCTGGCTAGCGGCTCAACAAGGAGATTGATTTATATACACGATAAATCAATCTCCTTTTTTCTACTTCAGTAGACAAGCAAACAAGCAAGAGCAGATTCCCTTCCATGTCCTTTTATTCCCCCGCACTTCACGGTGAAAGATTGATCTTCTTACCGTAGAATAAATGTTTCTTTAAGAGAAACAAAGTATTTCTCACTGTGAAACAAAATTTTCTACGCCTTGAAACAAAATTTTCTGCAGCAAGAAATAGCAGGCACCTGGTATTAGGAATGCCAGCAGGTCCGTAGGATTTCTATTGCTCCTGCGGCGGCATTTCTGGTTCGATTAATTGCTCTTAAACGTTGAATGGCTGGCACTAATTGCCACTAAAAAGAATGAATATCAGCTTTCTTTCTTTAGTGGCGCTATGTAGTCTTCTTTGATAAAATCATCGTAAACACGCTTGGGATGATCGAAAACGGCCGTTCCATTTTGTTTCTCGTTGAAGTTTTCCCGGCGAAATTGTTTCAATTTCAGGTTGTCTTCGGCGTATTGTCTTAACTTGCGATGTTCTTTTCCGTAGAGCGAGCTTTCTGTAACGTCCGATTCAAGAAGACTTTCTTTGGGGGTAATGGTGGGTAAGAGGACTTGTTCTAATAGCCCACGATAGGCGCCGACATATTCGCACCAAACGACATCATTGGTGACGAAGATGTGATAGGAGTATTTTGACCAGGCGGTTTTGATATCGATTTCTCTTGCGTAGATTTCGATGATTGCTTCAGAACCAAATGCTTGGTCACGAATCACAAGAGTTGTTCGACCGTCAATTTCTTCCTTTACGAAGGTTTGCCATTTTTCGGAATGTCTGAGTTCTTCAATGATTGCTGGCAATTGTTCTTTAATTTCAAACTGTATTCTCATGGTGTTTGCCTGCGGGCAGGACTTTTTAATTTTCATCCTTGAATAATAAAACTTGCCTAAAATTACCGAGATTAACTGAGAAAAGCAACATTTTGTCTGGAAAAATAGCGATTCGGTGATAAACTATTGATGGAGGACTTATTTACTTCTTTTAGAAGCAGCTTTAGAGATTAAGACTGACTTGCTTGTAAAGGAGCAAACAGACTATAACTTGCCAACAACTTTGAAAAAACGCTACGATGATTGAGAGAAGAAGCAGGATTAAAAAGATAGCAGCGGTCTTGTAAGGAAAGGCTGGCTAACTCCTATGAGCTAACCTGATTCACTTAGAAAAAGAAAAAGCGTAGCTAGTAAAGGCGGAAAGCTGTTCATTCTGTTTTTATAATCGATTATTTGCTATAACTTTGCAGTCTGTTTAAATAAAAATAATCGAACTATGGCAGCAAAACCCAGTATTCCCAAAGGAACCCGTGACTTCTCGCCCGTTGAAATGGCGAAGCGTAACTATATATTCAATACAATCCGCGACGTTTATCATCTGTACGGCTTCGAGCAGATAGAGACTCCTTCCATGGAGATGCTTTCTACCCTGATGGGCAAGTATGGTGACGAGGGAGACAAACTTCTTTTTAAGATTCAAAACTCGGGCGATTACTTCTCCGGCATCACCGATGAGGAGTTGCTGAGCCGCAATGCCGCCAAGATGGCTAGCCGCTTTTGCGAGAAAGGCTTGCGTTATGACCTTACTGTTCCTTTTGCCCGCTACGTGGTGATGCACCGAGACGAAATTACTTTTCCCTTCAAACGTTATCAGATTCAGCCCGTGTGGCGCGCTGACCGTCCGCAAAAGGGGCGTTATCGCGAATTCTATCAATGTGATGCCGACGTAGTGGGCAGCGATTCCCTGCTCAACGAGGTAGAGTTGATGCAGATAGTGGATGCCGTGTTCACTCGCTTCAACATCCGCGTATGTATCAAGATAAACAACCGTAAGATTCTTTCCGGCATTGCCGAGATAATTGGCGAAGCGGACAAGATTGTAGATATTACGGTTGCCATTGACAAGCTCGACAAGATTGGCTTGGAGAATGTCAATAAAGAACTAATGGAGAAGGGCATTGGTGAAGAAGCGATAGCCAAACTGCAACCCATCATTTTGCTGAGCGGAACGAATGCCGAGAAGCTGGCTACCTTGAAAAAAGTGTTGGCTGCTAGCGAGATTGGTAGCAAAGGAGTAGAAGAAAGTGAATTTATCCTTCATACCTTGATGGCTATGGGGCTGAAGAATGAACTGGAACTGGACTTGACGTTAGCGCGCGGATTGAACTATTACACCGGTGCCATCTTCGAAGTGAAGGCGCTCGACGTCCAGATAGGCAGCATTACCGGTGGCGGACGATATGATAACCTGACGGGTGTGTTCGGTATGGCTGGCGTTTCTGGTGTAGGAATCTCTTTTGGCGCCGACCGCATCTTTGACGTGTTGAACCAATTGGAACTTTATCCTCAGGAGGCGGTGAATGGCACCCAACTTTTGTTTATCAACTTCGGTGAACGGGAAGCGGCATTTGCCATGTCCATGCTGCTGAAGGTGCGTGCGGCGGGCATTCGTGCTGAAATATTCCCCGATGCGGCGAAGATGAAAAAGCAGATGAGTTATGCCAATGCCAAGAACATTCCTTTCGTAGCTATTATTGGCGAGAACGAACTGAACGACGGCAAGGCGCTGCTTAAAAATATGGAGACAGGCGAACAGAAGTCTGTTTCGGTGGATGAACTGATAGCCGGCTTCACGCTGTAGTAACCACCTTATCCAATATCCCACTTAAATAGGCGATGGCAACTCCGTAGTTTGTCATCGCTATTTTTTGTTGTTGGGCTTGTTCGATGCGGCTCAGCACGTGCTTACGGTTGAACATACAGGCACCGCACTGAATCACTAAGTCATAACCAGTCAAGTCTTTCGGAAAATCGGCACCCGACACGTGGACTATTTGCAACCCTTGTCCGATGCGTTGACGCAGCAGCCAGGGCAGTTTCACCCTTCCTATATCTTCGGACAGGGGAGCATGGGTGCAAGCTTCGGCAATCAGCACGCGCGAAGTTTCGGTCAATGTTCCGATAGCAGCGGCTCCGGCGGTATAGTAATGAATGTCGCCTTTGTAGGCAGCAAAAAGCACGGAGAAGGAAGTGAGCAAGCTCGTTGCTGGTTTTTGCTCGTAGACGGTTTTGAAAACTTGCGAATCGGTGATGATGAGTTTTGGCGGGCGGGAGAGGGCTTGCAGCATCGCCGGAAGCTGGTCGGTGGTGCAGCATACGGCAAGACAACGCTTGTCGAGCAATTCGCGCAGCGTTTGCACTTGTGGCAAGATGAGGCGTCCTTTGGGGGCTTGGATGTCTTGCGGCATCACGAGCAGCACCAGGTCGCCTTCGCCTACCAAATGGCCTGTGATGGTTTGTCCGCCAAAATCCGGCGGTAACTTTTCAAGGATAGCTTCGCGGATTAGATCCATGCCTTGTCCGTTGCGTGCGCTGACAATGAGCGGGCGCCGTTGGCATTGCTTTTCTATCTCTTCAGCCAGGACTTCCGGTTCGTTCAGTTCATCGGCTTTGTTCAATACCAGCACGGTGGGGATGTTCTTCTCTTCTAATAATTGCATCCAGCGGAGTTCTCCGCTCATCTCCGGCTGGCATAGCAGGAGGGCGATGTCGGTCTGTTCCATGGTTTTCAAGGTGCGACCGATGCGCAGTTCGCCCAGTTCGCCTTCATCGTCATACCCCGGCGTGTCGATGAAGAGGCAGGGACCGATGCCGCGCACTTCCATGGCTTTTTGCACGGGGTCGGTAGTGGTGCCCGGCGTATCGGAAACGAGGGCAACCTCTTGTCCCGTCAGCGCATTGATGAGGGATGACTTTCCGCTGTTGCGCCGCCCGAAGAGGGCGATGTGCAAGCGGTTGGCGGTGGCGGTAGTAGTGTTCATGGAGCAATTGGTTTAGAATCTGAAATCTCTTTTTCCTTCGGCTATCTCTTTAAGGTTGCGGATGGCAATCTCGCGGACTTTCGGGTTGGGAATGTGCGGCACTTCGGCTTGAATCAGTTTCTCGCCTTTCTGCCGTGTCTCTTCCGAGGCATAATCCTGAAGATATTCTTTCAGCGTCATCAGGGCATTGGGTCCGCAGCAGTTGGCTATTTTACCCGATTTTACCAATTGCATGAAGCGGTCGCCCGTTCGTCCCTCGCGGTAGCAGGCGGTGCAGAAGCTGGGGATGTATCCTTTGTCGAGCAGCCAGCTCACTATCTCGTCCAGCGTACGAGTGTCGCTGACGTCAAATTGTGCGGAGTTATCTGCTGGCAGTTCCCTTTCGGCATAGCCGCCCACGCTGGTACGCGAACCGCCGCTGATTTGCGAAATGCCAATGTCGAGCACTTTCTCGCGCGACTCTTGTGACTCGCGGGTGGAGATAATCATTCCCGTATAAGGCACGGCGATGCGGGTAACGGCTACGATGCGTCGAAAAACATCATCCGATATGCTATCGGCAAAACTACTTGCGTCAATATCGTCTGCCGAGCAGATGCGTGGTACGCTGATGGTGTGCGGACCTACTCCGAAAGTAGCTTCCAAATGTTCGGCGTGCATGAGCAGTCCGACGAAGTCATAACGGTAGGTGTTCAGCCCGAAGAGCACGCCGATGCCCACATCGTCAATGCCTCCCTGCATGGCGCGGTCCATGGCTTCGGTGTGATAGGCGTAGTTGCTTTTGGGTCCGGTGGGGTGCAATGCTTCGTAATGCTCTTTGTGATAGGTCTCTTGAAAAAGAATGTACGTGCCGATGCCCGCCTCTTTCAGCCGTCGGTAGTTCTCCACCGTAGTGGCGGCAATGTTTACGTTTACCCGTCGGATGGCACCGTTTTTGTGTTTGATGCTATAAATGGTTTGAATGGATTCAAGGATGTATTCCAAGGGATTGCGCAAAGGGTCTTCGCCGGCTTCGAGGGCGAGGCGCTTGTGCCCCATGTCTTGCAGTGCAATGACTTCGCGGCGAATTTCTTCTTGGGTGAGTTTTTTGCGGGCAATGTTTTTGTTCTTTAGGTGATAAGGGCAATAGGTGCAGCCGTTCACACAATAGTTAGAAAGGTAGAGCGGGGCGAACATCACAATGCGGTTGCCGTAGAACCTTTGTTTGATTGCTTTAGCAAGGGCAAAAACACGTCCGTTTAAATCAGGTTGGTCGCACTCTAGTAGCAGGGCTGCTTCGCGGTGTGTCAGTCCCTTGCACGAGGCAGCCTTGTCGATCAGTTGCTCCATGAGTGCCCGGTTACTCTTGTTTTCTTGTGCAAAGTCCAGCGCTTCACGTATTTCAGAATGGTCAATGAACTCGGTGGCGTGGGGGGAATTTACTTGGTACATCTTATTTAGGGTTGTTGATAGTCTCCTCTTTTGGTCGATACTTGGTATCCGATTGCGTTCAATTGCTTGCTTAGCAAATCGAGACCTTCGGCGGCTTCGGCGCCCAGAGAGGCTTTGTTGTTGTATAATTCATACTTTTTTCGTTCCTCGCTGGGCGAGAGGTTCGGCATCACCACATTGGCTCCTGCCAAAATTCCCCGTTCCCGCCCGTCGGGCGACAAGGTCGCGAGGGCGGTGGTGGAGGGGATGAGTGCTGCAGGGTGCATCAGCCGGAAGAGGGAAATCAGGAGCAAGGTTTGTTCCATGCTGCCGGCGGGTGCGTTGGCAAAGGGAGTGTCGTGGTGAGGGAGAAAGGGACCGATGCCAATCATTTGTGGGCGCAGCTGCTCGATGAAGCGGATGTCTGCCACCAAGTCATCGATGGTCTGTCCGGGGCTGCCTACCATGATGCCAGTCCCCGTCTGATAACCGATCTCTTTGAGCTGTTGCAGGCATTGCAGACGGTTGTTGCGTGACATCGTTGCCGGATGCAACTGCTGGTAGTGTGTTTCGTTGTACGTCTCGTGCCGTAGCAGGTAGCGGTTGGCTCCCGATCGGAAGAAGCGTTCGTAAGCTTCTCTCGATTTCTCGCCAAGCGACAGCGTGATGGCGCAGTCGGGATAGTGACTTCGGATGTTTATCACTACCTCTTCCATCCATTCGTCCGTCTGTGTCGGGTCTTCGCCTCCTTGCAGCACGAAGGTGCGGAAACCTAGTCCGTACCCTTTATTGCAGCAACTCAGGATGCTTTCTTTAGAAAGGCGGTAGCGTGCTGCGTTTCGGTTTCCATTGCGAATGCCGCAATAATAACAATTATTGCGGCAGTAGCTGCTCACTTCAATCAGTCCGCGGATGTAGACTGCGTTCCCGAAGTGCATTTGGGCTACATCCCGTGCTTGTTGGTTGAGGTAGGTCAAAGCTTCTGTGTCGCCTTTCGTCAGGAGTTCGCGCAACTCTTTTGTAGGAAGCGTTTGTTCTTTTCGTAGCCGGTCAATTGCGGTTTTCATACGAATCCTTCCGCTTTATCAGCTCTTGCGCCAACTGTCGTCTTCCGGAAATGATGTCATTGTGCGTACTTGGACCGGTGATGCATCCGCCTTCGCAAGCCATCACTTCGATAAAGTTTCCCGCTGCCTTTCCCGTCTTGGCGCAAGCGCGTAGCACAGCGATGTTCTTTTTGTTAAGTCCCGACACAGGCAAGATGGCGAGCTTATCTGCTTCTTCTTTCAGATAAGCTTTCACGGCACCTGCCACACCGCCAGCTTGTGCGAATCCGTGTGCTTCGCGCACCGAAGTATAAAGGATAGAGAAGGGCTGAGTCTGCTCCAGTTTGATGTCCAGTCCGTCGAAGATGGAACCAATCTCTTCGAACGTCAGGATGAAGTCTACGGCTTCGTCGCGGCGAATTTCTTTGCGTTTGGCTACGCAAGGTCCGACGAAGACTATAGCGGCATCCGGATATTTGGCTTTGGCAATGCGCGCTGCGTAATACATCGGTGAACCGGTGGAGGAAACGTATTTTTTCATTTCTGGCATGTGCTTTTCTACCAGTTCAATGTACGACGGACAGCAGGAGGTGGTCATGAACGGTTGTCCTTCTTCCAGCTTTTCTGTCAGTTCGGCAGCTTCGTTGCTCACTGTGTCCATAGCGCCTTGAGCCACTTCAATGACATCGGTGAATCCAGCCTCTTTAAATGCTCCGTACACATGCTCAATACTGGTTTTAAACTGTCCCAAGATGGAAGGGGCTACGATGGCCACTACTTGGTCACCCCGTCGTATGCGTTTTAGTACGTCGAAGGTCTGTGACACTTCGAAGATGGCGCCGAAAGGGCAAGCATTCATGCAGTTCCCGCAGTAGATGCACTTGCTCTCGTCGATGTGTTCAATGCCATGCTCATCTTTGCTGATAGCTTTTACTGGACACGCTTCTTCACAGGGGATGGGCATGTAGATAATGGCGTGATAGGGACAACTCCGGTGGCAGATGCCGCAACTGATGCAGGCATCGTGATTGATGTAGGCTTTACTGTCTTTTTTGAACCGAATGGCATTCTTGGGGCAGTTCATGTAGCAACTGCGCGCCACGCATCCCCGGCACAAGTCAGTGATTTCGTAATTAATTTGTATGCATGATGAACAAGCCTCGTCGATGACGCAAAGGATGTTCTCTTTGATGCACTCCTCGCGTTCTAATGCCCGGCGGGCATATTCCGAAAGCGGAGTTAACTCATCCTGTTCGTCGGACATGTCCATTCCCAGCAAGGGAAGGGATTTGTATTTCCATACAGCGCGTTCTTTGTGTACGCAGCAGCGCCCCAGCGCTTTTGATTTGCGGGGACTCAACTCAAGAGGAAGCCGGTCGATACGTTCTACCAGTTGGTCTTTTTTCCAGAGTCTTACAAGGTCCGCCAATAGCTTGTGGCGAACAATCATAACGTTGTTAGTGAATGCCATATTGTCTTTAGGGTTTTAGCGTTGGCAAAGATAGTGAACTATTTGCTTATTAACCAATTCTCTTTGACGTAAAGTTAGCTTATGGTAAAATGTACATAACTATTTGATGAAATCTGCAAAAGAGTGAAATAAAAGTCGTATTTTTGCATCCAACTTTTTTAAAAATATCGGTTATGGAGACCATTCAGATAAAAGACAAGCAATTCTCTGTTTCTATCAGAGAGCAAGACATTCAAAAAGAAGTGATTCGCGTGGCGAACGAAATCAACCGTGATTTGGTGGGACAAAATCCGCTGTTTCTTAGCGTGCTCAACGGTTCCTTCATGTTTACCGCCGACTTGATGAAACATATCGCCATTCCTTGCGAAGTCTCTTTCGTGAAACTGGCATCTTATCAGGGAGTATCCTCTACCGGAGCCATCAAAGAAGTTATAGGCATTAATGAAGAAATTTCCGGACGCACGGTGGTCATTGTGGAAGATATTGTGGACACGGGGTTGACGATGCAACGCTTGCTCGAAACCCTTGGCACACGCGGACCCAAAGAAATCCACATCGCTTCATTGCTGGTGAAACCTGATAAATTGAAAGTAGACCTGAATATAGAATATATAGCGATGGAAATCCCTAATGATTTTATTGTTGGATATGGATTAGATTATGACGGATTCGGCCGCAACTATCCCGACATATATACGGTAGTAGACTAACATAATAATTAAAGCAAAAACAGATGTTGAACATTGTAATTTTTGGTGCTCCCGGATCAGGAAAGGGGACACAAAGCGAGCGTATCGTAGAAAAATATGGCATCAATCACATTTCTACTGGAGATGTGCTGCGAGCAGAAATTAAGAACAATACCGAACTAGGTAAGACGGCGAAAGGGTATATCGATCAGGGACAACTCATCCCCGATGCTTTAATGATTGACATCCTGGCAAGCGTGTTCGATAGCTTCCAAAAAAGCAAAGGAGTCATCTTCGATGGCTTTCCACGAACGATTCCGCAAGCTGAAGCATTGAAGGTGATGCTCCAAGAGCGTGGACAAGACATTACCGTGATGCTCGATTTAGATGTTCCCGAAAAGGAACTAATGATTCGTCTGATTAAACGAGGAATCGAGTCGGGGCGTGCCGATGATAATGAAGAAACCATTAAAAAACGTCTCGTTGTATATAACACACAAACTTCTCCCTTAAAGGAATTCTATAAGAAAGAGAATAAATACCAGCACGTTAATGGTCTGGGCACTATGGAAGGCATTTTTGCCGACATTTGTCAGGCGATTGACTAACTTATCACTTTCATTAAGACTAAAAAGAAATGGCTGAATCGAATTTTGTTGATTACGTAAAGATATACTGCCGTTCGGGCAAAGGCGGAAGGGGCTCTACCCACATGAGGCGCGAGAAATATGTGGCTAATGGCGGTCCTGACGGCGGCGATGGCGGAAGAGGAGGTCATGTTATTTTGCGCGGTAACCGCAACTACTGGACACTGCTGCACCTGAAGTTCGACCGTCATGCGTTAGCTGGACACGGAGAGTCGGGTGGAAAAGCCCGTAGCTTTGGTAAAGACGGTGCTGATAAAATAATTGAAGTTCCTTGCGGAACAGTGGTGTACGATGCCGAAACAGGCGAATATATCTGTGACGTGACGGACGACGGACAGGAAGTAAGATTGCTGAAAGGAGGTCGCGGCGGACAAGGTAACAGTCATTTTAAGACGGCTACCCGTCAAGCACCCCGTTTTGCGCAGCCCGGCGAACCGATGCAGGAGCTGATGGTAATTATGGAACTTAAACTGCTGGCAGACGTCGGGCTGGTAGGACTCCCCAATGCGGGCAAATCAACTTTGCTGTCTACTATCTCGGCTGCTAAACCGAAGATAGCCGATTATCCATTTACTACCTTGGAACCCAATTTGGGCATTGTCCCTTACCGCGATGGCAAATCGTTTGTTATGGCTGACATTCCGGGCATCATTGAAGGAGCTAGTGAAGGAAAGGGATTGGGGTTACGCTTCTTGCGCCACATTGAACGCAACTCTTTGTTGCTGTTTATGGTGCCTGCCGATAGCGATGACATCCGCAAAGAATATGAAATTCTGCTTAATGAGTTGGCTACCTTCAATCCCGAGATGCTTGATAAGCAACGGGTGCTTGCCGTGACTAAATGTGATATGCTTGATGAGGAATTGATGAACGAAATTGAACCGACCTTGCCCGAAGGTATTCCTCATGTGTTCCTTTCTTCTATCACCGGATTGGGCGTTTCGGTATTGAAAGACATTTTGTGGAGCGAACTTAACAAAGAAAGCAATAAGATGGAAGCTATCGTGCATCGTCCCAAAGATGTGGCGAAGCTGCAATTAGAGCTTATTGAATTGGGTGAAGACGAGGATTTGATTAGCGCGTTGGAACCAATGGAGGACGATGATGACTTTGAGTATGAATATGAAGAAGAGGAACCCGAAGAAAAATGATTCCACTTACCGTAGATAACAGAATGTTGGGATATGAGTCTTTAGGCTCTTGTTCCAACATTTCTCATTTTGTAACAACCCGTTACGGAGGATGCGGGGACGAAGCTTACAGTTCTTTTAATTGCTCCCCGTTCTGTGGTGATAAAGAGGAAACCGTTTGCCGGAATCAGCAATGGTTACTAGAGGCACTGCCTCAACGTCCGCGAGAACTATTGATTCCTTTCCAGGTGCACGGAACGAATATCCGGGTGATTGATGACTCTTTTCTGGCAGCTTCGGCAGAAACTCGCAAGGAGGAACTTAACGGCATCGATGCTTTGATGACGCGTGAACCGGGCTGCTGCATTTGTATTTCTACTGCCGATTGTGTACCTGTGCTGCTTTACGATCCGAAACAGCGGGTTGTGGCTGCCGTGCATGCCGGATGGCGCGGAACGTTGGAATCTGTTGTTAGCCGTGTACTCGCACAAATGTTTTCGACCTTTGGCACCGATGGTGCCGATGTGCTGGCTTGCATCGGTCCGAGCATTTCGCTAGAGTCGTTTGAAGTAGGCGAAGAGGTGTATCACCTCTTCCACGAAAAAGGTTTTGATCTGCCCCGGCTCTCCATCTGGAACGAGAAGACAAAGAAGCATCATCTTGATTTGTGGGAAGCTAACCGCCTGCAATTACTTGTTGCCGGAGTTCCAGCCGGACAGATAGAAACGGCAGGCATTTGTACGTATATTCATCACGATGATTTTTTCTCCGCAAGGAGACTGGGCGTTAAGTCCGGACGCATCCTGTCGGGGATTGTTTTAAATAAGGAATGACATGAAAATTACCGTTGCTCAGGAAATAAAAGAAGCGTGCCCCGCTTTTGCCGGTGTAGCTGTGTATGCCGAAGTCAGGAACTCGGCTTTTAGTGAAGGACTTTGGGCAGAAATCAATGCTTTCATTGGAGAACTGATTGCCTCCACACGGATGGAGGATATAAAACGTCAGCCAGTAATAGCTGCTACGCGCGAAGCTTACAAACGGTGCGGCAAAGATCCCGGTCGGTACCGCCCTTCGGCAGAGGCGCTGCGCCGGCGTTTGATGCGGGGCATTCCGTTGTATCAGATTGATACGTTGGTGGACTTGATTAATTTGGTGTCGCTTCGCACGGGTTATTCCATCGGAGGTTTTGATGCTGATAAGATACAGGGCGATGCGTTGGAATTGGACATCGGGCGGGCGGACGAACCTTTTGAAGCTATTGGGCGTGGCATGCTGAATATTGAAGGGCTTCCCGTCTATCGGGATGCTGTGGGAGGGATCGGAACGCCTACCAGCGACCATGAGCGCACTAAGATGGGGCTTGAAACGACCCGCCTCCTCGCTGTAGTGAATGGCTACAATGGGGAGGCGGGATTGGCTGAGGCTGCCCGAATGATACAAACGTTACTTTCTAACTATGCCGGTTCCGGCGAGTGGCAGACCTATTACTTCCATTAGATTACTTCCATTAGAACTATTGGGCGAACTGCACGCAGGCGGGTTTGTTTATGCTGATATTTTTTCCCGTATCTGTTAGCAATCCGGTGGAGGTGTCTCGTTCAAAGACTTGAATCAGGTTGCTGTCCCGGCAAGCCACTAGCAGGAACATCCCGTTGGGGGTGATATTGAAGTGGCGCGGATGGATTCCCGTGAGCTGATAACCGACCTTGGCAAGCGTCCCCTTGACCTCATCTACGGCGAAGATGGCAATACCGTCTTCCTTGAGGCGGTTGCTGGCATAAAGATACTTTCCGTCCGGGCTCAGGTGGATGTCTGCGCTGCCTTTGGCTCGCAGTGTGTCGGCTGTGATGCTTTGTATCTGGTTCAATCTTCCGTCGGCATAGTCGAAGACGGTCACATTGCCCGATAATTCGCTAATTAGATAGGCGAACTTGCCGTTCGGACTGAAGGTCAGATGTCGTGGTCCCGAACCCGGAGTGATATTTACGGTTTCGGACAGGGGGCAAGGACTGCTTCCTTTGGGGTCAACGGCATAGCGCAGCAAGCGGTCGGCGCTGAAGTCGGAGGCAAAGATATATTTTTTGTCGGGCGAAAAGACAGCGCAGTGCACATGTGCTGTTCCTTGCCGCTCGGTGTCGGGACCAGTGGCAGCACCTTCAAAGAGGGTATCAATGTGCGCCAGCGAACCGTTGCTCTGCAAGGCGAAAACCGACATACTTCCACCTCCGTAATTGGCTGTCAGCACTTCTTTCCCGTCAGTGGATACGTAGCAGGGGCTTGAACCTTCGGTTCGTTGGCTGTTGAGCAGCTGCAGGGTGCCTTGCTCTTTGTCGAAGGCAAAGGCGTTGACGGCGGAGGTGGTGCCGTCTTCTTCGCTGACAGCATAGACAAATCGGTTATCCGCTGAAAGTGCGAGGTAGGAGGGGTTTGAAAGCTTCACTTGGCTGAGTGGGCTGGCTGCTCCCGTTTCTTCATTGAAGCGGAAGGTGTAAATCCCTTGACTGCTGCCCGAGGTGTAAGTACCTACCAGCAGGGTTAATTCGTTCTCGTTGACAACTGGCTTTTTCGACGAGCAGCCGACGGACAAGAGAGCGATGGCGAATATGCCAATCATTTCTTTCATCATTGTTCATTTTTTATTAAGTGGTTTTATGTTTCTTGGTGCAAGTGTGTCCTGAAAAGACTACTTGCAGTTCCTTATTTCATCAACGGACAAGCCGGTGACTTGAGCGATGAGTTCGATGGACACACCGGCGGCTTTCAGGTTGGAGGCGGTAAACAGTTTGCCTTTGATTTCTCCTCTTGCTTC
>JAVVVS010000057.1:0-1362 GCA_036652495.1 Bacteroides sp. | reverse complement strand
TTCTCCTCTTGCTTCGCCTTCGGCAACTCCCTCTTGTCTTGCTTTCTTTTCTGCAAAGTCGATGACAGCGAGGTTGTCGCGGTAGATTTTGATACTTTCGTCATAGTTGAGGCGCTCTTCTTTGGTCAGGGAGGCGATGTCTGTAATTTGTTCCAACTGCTTGAACACAGCCATGTAGGGCTGGAAGGGTAGGTCTTTTAAATATTCCATGTTCTTAAGGGTATAAATCCAACAATCAAAAAAACTGGCGCATTCGCTCTCCTTCTTGGTGAAAAGGGGAAGTGCTAAAAATACTTGCCGGAGCTTGTCGCTGAACAAAGCTCCCGTGTCGCGATCGGCGAGTATCACATCAGTGCGGAACTTGCCGGCGCCCTCCAGGCAGAAGTTCATGAAGAACACGCCGTATACGGCTTTCACTTTGAACTGCCAGCTAGATCCGCGTTCGCCCTGGTTGGCGATGGCGCGGGAGAGGTAGTACAGGGCCCGCTCTTTGAAGTACGCCTGCTCTTTGTATTGCATCTCAACAATAATCTGTTCGCCGTCCGCAGTGGTGCAGAGCACGTCGTAAATGGTGCCGCGTCCAGTTTCCATTTCGGGAAGAAGGGCGGGGTTGATGTAGGTTAGGTCACAGATTTCTTTTTCGCCGGTGAGCAGGCTGTTCAGAAAGCTAATGAGGAGGGGCTTCGAATCCTCTCTGCCAAAAATAACTTTGAAGCCGTAATCTGAAAAAGGATTGATAAATCGTTCCATAACGCTTGCGTTTAAGGGATTGAATCGTCGTTTTACAAGGGCAAAGGTAATACAATCCGCTTTATATTTCTCTCTATGGACAGATAAAATTCACGCTGCAACGGGGAGAAGGGATGAAACGGAGTGCTGAACAATCGTTTGCAGGGTTTGCCCAGCGCCAGTCGGTCCCAATCAACGGTTGGCAGGGGGCAATTTGGACTCAATCGGCCTGTATTATTGGCGGCAGCCTTGTTTTAAGGACAGAGCAACTGCATCAAAGAAAAATCCTCTGTCGGGAGATGAACCATCTTCTGCCGAAGGATGACGAATCTTTTGACGGAAGATGGCGGATCTTCTGCCGAGAGTTAGCTCATCCTCTGCCGAAAGCTAACGTCCCGCATGATTGTTTGGTTAGGATGGGGTGCGTCTAAGAAGAGGAGAAGAAAGAAAAAAGCGAAGAAAACCGTCTCAAACTACCACGAAGGTCCGTGTTCATCCGGCTTGGTCTGCGTAGTTCGTGTATCTGTTCCGCGTAATCCGTGCTTTAAAGATAGAATCAAACTTTTGATGCGGTTGCTCTGTTTTAAGGATGCCCTCATTTGCTCCTTCCCGAATAATGCTTATCTTTGCCGC
>JAVVVS010000056.1:0-15749 GCA_036652495.1 Bacteroides sp. | reverse complement strand
CAAAAATCAGTCCGCCCCGCCCTTTCTGCTTGTTTCTTTAGCCGCAACAGCCTACACGCACATTACACGCATTTTCCGAAACTCCGTTGAGCGGAGCTTCGGAAGGGGTTACAAGATGTTCCTTGGGAGTGTAGCTCCTTTCTTGAGAAATCCTTTGCCGGGAGACGAACAATCTTCTGACGGATCTTTAAAGATCTCCTGACGGAAGAGGAACAACCTCCCGCCGAAAGATGGAATAAGAGTCGGCAGGTTCCAAAACAGACAGCAAAAAAACGAGATTCCAAGCTGATAGAAACAAAAGCGCAGCAAAACAAGGCAAGAAATGCGCCATCCACCTGTAGAACCGGGTGCGGCGGTAGCTAAAGACGTACAGAAAAAGCCAAGATTCCTTTTATATTCGGACTTTCTCAAAAAAAAGCTTTCATCTGAACAATCAAATCATTATTTTTGTAGGGTGTATAGTGCCTTTACGGCAAGACACGACTCAAAGCCTCACTCTTAAAACTATTATTATGAAATGTTTAGCCTATTTTCTATCCTTATTCATCTGCTTGCCGGTGGCTTATGCTGCTGAAACAGATGATCAGATTAGTTTTGCACAAGTAGATCCTTTTCTCAAAGTTTTCAGGGAATCAAACTATTTTCCTGAATTCAACGAACCGGCAAGTGTGGCAGCTGGTGAACATGCCACTTTTCAGTTTGCGATTAGAAGCGGCAGACCTCTTGCCGACATAACCGTACAAGTCTCTCCTTTTCAAACAGCCGAAGGCGACATTATCGATGCTACCCGTACCGGATTTGTAGAATATGTAAGAGTAGGTCGCCAAACGCCGGACAGAGCTAAAGATGCCATCACTTCGTTGTCTCATTATTATCCTGACCCTATCATCGAAAAAGCTTCTTGGTCGGTTCAGCGGGACGTAGCCCAACCAATCTGGGCAACCGTAACGGTTCCTCGCGATGCTCGTCCGGGCGATTATAAGGCTACCTTCTCTTTGAAAGGGAAAATAGGAGGAAAGAAATTTCAGCTAGAGAAAGAAATCAGCATAAAGGTTTATCCGGTGGTACTAGACGAGCCGACACTATGGGTCACCAATTGGTTTTCCACCTCTCCCGAAATGATGAAGAAGTTCAATAGCGGCACAGAAGTAACTCCTTACTCGGAACCTTATTGGGGCATGATTAAGGAATTGGCAAAGAAAATGAAAGAATGCTATCAGAATGTAGTGATTGTCTCCCCGCTCGAACATATCGCCTTTAGTGAAAAGGGCGGCAAATACACCTTCGATTATACAAACTTCGACCGAATGGTCTCTATCTTCAGTGATGCAGGCGTACTGAAAATGTTGGAAGGGGGGCACATTGCCGGTCGGGAAGGCGACTGGAACAGCCAGTTTGCCATGTACGTACCCGAGACGAAAGACGGAAAGAACGTCCTCACTCATTATCCGTTAGCTTCTTCCCAAGCTCAGAATTTCTATAAACAATTCATTCCTGCGCTTGCTGCCCATTTAAAAAACAAGCATTGGGACTGCCTTTATGCCCAGCACATAGCGGACGAGCCAATCTCTGCAAACATCAAAAGCTATGTAGAAATAGCCGAATTTGTAAAAACGCTCTTCCCAGAAGTAAAACTGATAGAAGCATGCCACACGCACGACCTCGAAAATGTGCTGGATATATGGGTTCCCCAACTGAACTTTTATAAAGAAGGCTATGATTTCTACAACGAACGGCAGAAGCAAGGAGACGAAGTCTGGTTCTACACCTGCCTGGCTCCGCAAGGTGATTTCGTCAATCGCTTTCTGGAACAACCGGTCATAAAAACACGCCTTATCCATTGGCTTAACTACAAATATGGAGCGAGCGGCTATTTGCATTGGGGACTCAACTACTGGTTCTCCGACAATCCCTATAAAGAAACGACCCAGATGAATACCGAAGGCGGAAACACCTTGCCCGGTGGAGACGGCTGGATTGTATATCCGGACCAGGGGAAATTATACGGATCCATTCGCCTAGAAGCCATGCGCGATGGCATTGCCGACTACACCTTGCTAAAGATGTTGGAAAAGAGAAATCCCGCATTGGCAAAGGAGCTTTGCCGCCTGACGATTTTCGACTGGACGCTGTATGACACCGAAAGCGACCATTTCAGAAGCATCAGAAAACAAATACTGGAAGAATTGTCGAAACCCAATGCTCTTTGAGCGGAATAGGATACGTTAGCGGACTCTCACAAATCTTTCCAAGTCCCATCCACGGAACACCACTGCTAGCTTCAGCAGTTCGGTGTTCCCTTTCGTGCGGCTGACCTTTTCGCATTGCGCGTAGCGGTTCAGTTGCGTGGCGGCATCAGCAAGCAGCTCATCCAGCATTTCCTCAAATGCAGCCAGTTTTATCTACATATATAATAGTGCTCGCGGATGATGCGGATAAAGTCAGTCATCCCGTAAGGTATCAATTTCGTTGTTAGCTCCATTATAGTCTCCTCCTTTATATTTTGACGTTAGCAAACATTACCGTGTTTTATTGAACGGCACAAGCTATGCCTGCATAAATCAGCTTTAGCAGAAGAAACCTGGCTATTTGCGCATGATGCGTCTCAAATACCTGACCCCCAACCAAACACCGGTTAAAGAGAAGAAAGCTCCTACGCCACAAACCACCCAAATGGCAAGGGTCCATAACACGGGACGCTCTATCAGCCACTGTATGTTTAAATAATGAATACCGCTGAACAGCCACTTTTTCACTTTCTTATTATCGTTCAGAAAGCGGACATCACCGGTTTCGGGACTAATATAATAAACCGTGCCATCCTCATCAGCCAAATTGACTTTATAGACAGGCAAAGGGAGTGAGTGGTCACGAGATAAATAATAATTGTCGTAGCGGTTCATCAACATAATTCGGTACGGCACACTGTCTCCGTGAATACGCTTCAAGCCATTCCTGACCGTTTGCTCTGGAATGAACAGCTTTTGTACTTGAGAGGAAGACGCATCAATCAGATGTTCTTGCCCTCCTTCGACAACCGCATAAACAGGCGTTTTTCCATAATGCGTCCATGTCACTGCCTTCAACTCGGGATAATAAGTTTTCAGCTTACGATAATCCAGCTGGTAAGAAGATAGCGGCAAGGGTTTCTTGCCCCACATCTTCGACGGACGAAAAGAATAATCGCCCTTCATAGGAACCATCCACCTCGGAACACGCTGCATAGACATTACTCCGCTAAGGCTCCAAGCAATCAGTGCCATACCAAAAATGAGCCCTAGCAAATGATGCAAACGATACGAACGCTTCTTATAAGGTATTTCCCATTTCCTCTTGTTCCGATAACGCTTTATCAACACATACAAACCAAGATAGCATCCGGTAAGGGAAGCGATTAAACAAAAAAGAGCGCCGATAGTAAGGCTGGTTTCCCACACAGTAACATTCTTCCGGATGAAAGGGAAATAAAATTTATGAGGGATAGCTCCCACCCAAGACCAAAAGCGGCTGGGAGCATCCGTCAGTTGCAAAACTTCTCCAGAACGTTTGGCTACAAACAACTCGTGCTTTTCGGCATCGTCAAAATAGAAACGGTAAATGGGCAGCTCGTCTTCATAGCGACTATACAAAATCCATTGTGTACGTTGATACAGGGTATCAACACGCAAAACGGGTGCAGGCACCCAATGTTGCGCTATCTGCATAATCGTAGCATAAGTAATCGGTGCAGGCTTTTCTAACGAATCTGCACAGAATACATACGTGCTATCTTTCGTCACAAACGAAACCAACGTTTGCCCTTGAAACTGCCGTACCCGGATGTTCTTTACCGGTTCCGATACACGCTTTGCAAAAGCGTGTATGCCAGGCAATGAATCGGGCAACGTCTCTTGCTTCCCATCAATCTGAGCATCTGATAGCCGCGGATAGGGATGATAAACCAGCACTAAACCCGTCACAAACCACATTAAAAAGAACAACGCTATCACTGTTCCAATAATGCGGTGCAAAGAGAAAGTGTATTTATTCGTTTTATTCATGAGCGATTATTTTATAAACGGAAGGAAAGACGTTTCTAAACAGCGGCTATTAGTCTGCAATATAAACAATGCGGTCAAATTCGTATCCTTCTTGGATAGTGATACCTTTTGATACGGCACCACTTTTAATATCATATACGTAGACAGACGGTGCTGCTGCTTTGGGGTTGACGCCAATGTAAGCTTTGCCGTTCAACACAAAGGAACGTTGCGAAAAAGTACCGCTGCTGTAAGGCAACACCTTCCCTTCGTACTTGAATTCGGACACCTCATCCGTTGTTAGGTCAAGAGTTGCATAGTAACAGTTATAATTGTTGCCCCAACCGGCATACTTGGCG
Organism: Bacteroides sp.; assembly: GCA_036652495.1. Lineage (GTDB taxonomy): Bacteria > Bacteroidota > Bacteroidia > Bacteroidales > Bacteroidaceae > Bacteroides. The sequence goes on along the minus strand of JAVVVS010000056.1, from coordinate 11,371 downwards.
TTATCATCACTGCATCCGGTATATTTAGGATCTTGCACATAGATAAGGGCTTTGTTGTTTCCCAAATAATCTACTGTCACCAATTTACCCTGATTAGTCTTTTTAAGACCTTCATAGGTTTTATCAAAATCGGTTTCCCCTTTTTTAATACGCAGCAGGCGACCATATTGACAAGTTGACTTTTCGCTATTAGCAATCTGGCTGTTGCATGCTATATAAAGATTCTCATTCTTGTCGAAAAACATCTTATTCTGCAACAGTTCGCCATAAGCTGTACCAGCCATTTGCTCTGCCCGCTCTTCTTTGACGAATTTTTCTACTTTCATCGTAGCTGCATCAATAAAGGCTACGAAAAACGCCTTTTCATTATTCTTATCTTGAAAAGCATAGATAATCTTATTATCCGACTTACGATACCGTGCAAGCCCCGATGTGCTGAATTTTTTAAAACCGGTCAACTTAGCAAGTCCCAAATTGCCTTCTGCGGTAATCTCCATCGTTTTGCCATTCATCTTTGTCCAAAGAACTTCGTTCGCACTACCATTTGCAGCCAGTACAACCAATTCGTCACCGCTCGTCCAAGTGTGTGTATAGCGGCGATCCTTATAGGTGTTGCTGCTGAAAGGGCGTTCGGCAACCGTGGTCAAAGCATTTCCTTTTATCTGATATTTTCCGAAACGGTCTTTATCTTTAGGAACTTGATAGTAATATTCTCCTTTAACAATCGATTCTTGATAAAGCTTAGCAGTCACATCACAACCGGAATTCACGAAATTAATGCTTTCATTGCCCTCCAATGAGCTCAGGCTTTTCACCAACAGCGTAGCATCCGAACCCATTCCGCCCGAAGCGCCCACCGTTACCCAAATATCATAATGCACCTTATCTATGACTTCGCCACCCACATCTTTCGGGTCGTCATTGTTATCATCACAAGCGATAAATGACACACTCATGAAAGCTGCCATCAGTGCAACTACTAAAAAGCTTAGTTTTTTCATCTTTTGATTTTCTATATAATTATTAATGAATGAATAATCTGAATTTACATAAAAAAGAACGTCCCGGCTTTTGAAGCATATAGTTGTCGAAAACTTTGCTGTCAAGGAGATTGTTGCACTCCACCGTTACGTTATATCTATCCTTGTTCCAAGAATAAGTCAAGGTAGCCGCATGCATATGTTGAGTGGGGATGACAGATTTGCTTTGCAACGCTCCATAGCCTTCCCAAGTCAGATAGAACCAATGGATATATTGATAAAGATAGCTCAGACGCACCTTATCCTTTTTAGCAAAAACGCTCTTCCGGGTCAAAGTAAGCTCGGTGTTACTGTACAACCAAGGTCGATTGGGAATTTTGTTGTTGTAGGTAACAGACGGCTTGCCATCTTTTTTCAGCCTGTTCCTATCTCGTGCTTCCTGATAGCTGCAATTGGTAGTTAGCTGAAGGAAATCATCATAAGTGTAACGAAGTTCGCCCTCCACTCCTTTCATGTTCACACTCGACACATTGTCGTATTGCATCGTGCCTTCTTCTTGCGAAAGCACGGCATGAATGTAATTTTGTATCTTCCGGTAAAAAACATTGGCTTCATAATAAAGCCGATGGTCGGGAGCCAAGGTAAGATTGCCAAAAGCTCCCGCATTGAAGTTATCGCTACTTTCTGGCTGCAATGCCAGATTAGCATAAACCGTAGAGCCATTACCCAACAATTCTCGGGCAAGGGGAAGCCTGACCGTATGTTCGTAGGATGCCTTCCATTCAAAAGATTCAAAGAAGTGGTAGCGAGTGCCGAGTCCGTATCCGAAATTATTATTCGTAGTATTCTTGGGCAAGTCTTTCGAATTAGTAATCCAGTATAAATCGTTTTGCTCTATCTTCACCTGATTGACGTAATCTTTCAGAAAGAAAGTATTGACTAGTCTCTCTTTAAAAAAAGACTGGTTGTACGACAGACCCATCACATGCTTTGCCAATACGTCATTCGAAGGTTCAAACTCCGCATCTAACTCATCATAACGACGGTTACCGTTGCGAGTCAGCAGATAGTTGAAGTTGATGGAATGTTCTTTATTAAAATCGTAGTTCAGGTTAGCACGGACAATGGTGAGCGGACGCTTATAATGGCGCATTTGCTTCCCGCGTCCGGTAATTTCGTTACGGGAGGTCACGAAGTAGGTTCCATCCCAGTTATATTTGCGATAAGCCGTGTCTGCAGTCAGCGAATAATCCCAGGTATGTGAAAGCATAGCACTTACCTGCATGCCTTTAATCAAAAAATCGTTCTTCCGATAGCGGGCAGAAAGGTTCCAGGCATCTTGTTGTCTTTCTGCCATACCATATACGATACTTTGGATGGAGCCAGTCTGCAATTCTTTGTTCACTTTAGCATACGAACCGGAAAGATAAAAAGCATCCGTCCACTTTTTATTCTCCACGCCCACTTCTATTTGTGCCAGGGCAGAAAGATAATCATCGTGAAACCGCTTGACGTCTGTCAAGATATACTTTTTCTGCTCCTCGTCCCATAACTCCACGTCCTTCACCTTATAATTGTTCTTTGAATAGCTAAAGCCAAGAGTAGGTTTCAATACAACGCCTGTTTTCGGGAAATAGACTTGCGCATTCAAATCAGCCACATACGTGTTGAAAGAGCCTGCGCTGAACGACGCATCCAGAAAGTTCTTCTTTTCTTTCTTGGTAATGATATTGATAGCCCCTCCTAACGCATCCGCACCCAGATGTGCCGGAACAACCCCTTTGTAGATTTCAATATGATCTATTGTATTGACCGGAAAGTTAGCAAGGGAAACTTCATTTCCCTTCGTATTCAGAGGAATATCATCTATAAAATATCTCACCGAATTGCCGGACATACCGTTTAGCGAGAGTTCGAAATCAGCACCGAGTCCGCCTTCGGTACGGATTTTAAGTCCGGAGGTACGGTTAATAATATCATTCAAACTAGCAGCGGTATTTGCCAACGATTTCACATCCACGGCATTCATGGTATAAACTCCTTCCCGGAGTTTCTGCGTTTTGCTTTTGCCGTACACAGAAACCGCTTCCAGATTGACCACACCTTCTTTCAATGTAAAATTGCAGATTGTGTTTTTACGAACAGTGATTTCTCTCTTCACCGCATCATAACCCATCAAAGAGACAATAAAAGTGCGCGCTCCGGCAGGAACCTTCAACGAATAGTAGCCTTCGTCATTGGTATAGGTGCCTATGGCAGAGTTTTCTATTGCTATCACGGCAGTAGCTAACGGATCATTGTGCTGGTCGGTCACCATACCGGAAACAACCACCATGTTTTGTGCCGTTAACGAACAAGGGAAAAGAAAAAACAATAAAACGAAACGCACCAAACTCCTCATACACTATTCTTATAATAATAAAATTAGCGCTATACGAGGGAACCAGCGATGGCACAAAATGCAAATCGGATTCTCCTATTAATAGAGAAAATCCTCATCAAGAAGTGTCTTCCAGCCTTATTCCTCGAAAGCTTTGAAACTAAATTATTTTGGCAGGTCTTCTGACTTGCTCCATTATCGAACGCCTTCCCATCTTTACAAAGACAGTGGCATGAGACTTATCGATAACTTTCTCGGAGCTTACAGCAGCGGGTCTGTTCAGGACTTTCACCTGATTCCCTTTTTAATCTCTCTACACCGATGATGAAGAGATGAACCAAAATTCGCGTGCAAATCTACTACCTTTTCTTTAGGTGTGCAAATTTATAGAGAGCAAACATTTCTATATTCCTGCGCATCCGCTCGTAGTTACATCATCGATACCGTTGGCACCACTATTGGCGCAATGATGGGTAGTTCTACGGTCACTACCTACATAGGAAGGGCATCTGGTATAGCCGAGGAGGGGCGTTCGGGTGTCACTTCACTAGTCACCGGTTTGTTGTTTATCATAGCGTTGTTCTTTGCGCCCATCTTTTTGTTGATTCCAAGTGCAGCCACTACCAGAACTTTAGTGCTAGTAGGCGTGTTCATGCCACCGTTATGATGACCGTGCTCACCTGCTCCATTGCCAATGGCATGGTTTTGGGTCTTTTATGCTTTGTCCTGATGAAAGTACTCTGCGGAAAACATAAAGAAGCAAGCAAAACGATGTATATATTGGCTGCGCGATTCTGGTTGAAATATGCGTTGGGATAGAGGCGTACTCGTTAATCGGCATAAATTCTTTAGATTTGCATAAAGAGAATTAATAAAATTAGGTAAGTTTGCAGGCAAACGAATGAAAGCTCTCCTCAATGAACAACATCATCAACAAAATCAAGCAAGTCTATCCGGTTTCCGACGAAGCGATCCGGGCATTGCAGGCGAACATGCAGGTGAAGTATTATCCCAAAAACACCTGCATCGTGCAGTCGGGGGTCACCGACCGCTTGGTGTATTTCATTGAAGAAGGCATCACTCATTCCGTATTCCATCATAACGGGCTGGATACCACCACGTGGTTCAGCCAAGAAGGCGACATTACTTTCGGCATGGATTCGCTGTACTATCAACATCCATCGATAGAGAGCATTGAAACCCTTTCGGATTGCAAAATCTACGTCATCCCGATAGACAAGCTAAATGCACTGTATGAAAAGTACATTGACATAGCCAATTGGGGAAGAATTTTGCATCAAGACGTAAACAAGGAACTCAGCCTTCTTTTTGTGGAAAGGCTGCAACTTTCGCCCAAAGAGCGATACGAACGATTCAATCAATGCTATCCCGGGCTGGTGAACCGCGTAAAGCTAAAATATGTAGCGGCTTTTCTGGGCATTTCCATTTATACGCTTAGCCGGATACGTGCTAAAAAATAAGTGTTTTCCTCGCTTTTTTGCTTTTAAGCAAAAGAATTTCATTGGGTAAGGCGTACCTTTGTCCGCTAAGAATTCTAATTAAACAACGGAAATACAGATGTCGAAAACTTTTTCAGCGGCTTTTGCAGACAGCAAGCCGCATTACGATCTTTTAGATGGACTTCGCGGCGTCGCCGCTCTTATCGTTATATGGTATCACATTTTCGAGGGCTACGCTTTTGCCGGGGGCACACTCATCGAAACCATCAACCACGGATATTTGGCAGTGGACTTCTTTTTTATTCTTTCTGGTTTCGTCATTGGCTACGCTTACGACGACCGCTGGAAGAAGAAATTCACTCTGAAAGAATTCTTTAAACGCCGTTTGATACGTCTTCATCCGATGGTTATCATGGGAGCTGTGCTGGGCGTTATTACCTTCTGCATTCAAGGCAGCGTGCAATGGGATGGCACGCACATTGCCACCTCCATGATTATGGTCTCTTTGCTTTGCACCCTCTTTTTTATTCCGGCGGTACCGGGTGCCGGCTACGAAGTGCGAGGAAACGGAGAGATGTTCCCGCTCAACGGACCTTCTTGGTCTTTATTCTTTGAATATATAGGCAATATCCTTTATGCCTTATTCATCCGCCATTTGTCTACAAAAGCATTAACCGCGCTTGTCGTATTACTAGGAGCGGGATTAACAGCCTTCGCCATCTTCGACGTTTCTGGTTATGGCAACATAGGAGTGGGCTGGACGCTGGACGGTGTCAACTTTGCAGGCGGACTGCTGAGAATGCTTTTTCCTTTCTCCATAGGCATGCTGCTGTCGCGCAAATTCAAACCAATGAAGGTGAGAGGTGCATTCTGGATTTGTTCGGCTGTGCTTATACTTTTGTTCATGGTACCTTACTTGGAAGGCGCAGCACCCATTTGCATCAATGGCGTTTATGAAGCTTTTTGCATTATCATCGTTTTCCCCATCCTGATTTGCTTGGGAGCATCCGGAACCACCACAGACAAGGGTTCTACCCAGCTATGCAAGTTTCTGGGAGATATATCTTATCCTCTTTACGTGATACATTATCCTATTATGTATTTGTTCTATGCTTGGTTGATTAAAAACCAGCTCTTCACTCTCGCCGAGACCTGGCAAGTAGCCTTGTGCGTTTACGCATTGTGCCTACTCATCGCCTACCTTAGTTTGAAACTTTATGACGAACCAGTACGGAAATATCTAGCAAAGCGATTCTTAAAGAAATAACAGATTCTGAGTAATAGATAATTGCAGCCATGAACAAGTACAACAATCCTCTTCTTTCTCTCTATCACAAGAACGAAATGCAGAATGGCTTGTCCGCTCTTTCGGAGGCTACTTGTGAAGATCTGAATGTAGAAGATCTTTTCATTCGCACCGATTATACCTCGTCATGCGTTGGGCGGCAATACTTGTACCATCTTTTACATACAGACCAAGTGTCGGAAGTAGCGCAACACGAAAAGCTGATTCAACAACTGACTGATGACAAAGCATTGCAAAACACTCTAATGAATAGGTTGAAAAAGCTCAACCATGCGGATGCCTTTTCTATTGCTTCCTTTTTTATTGATCAGGGGACTGAAATTTCAAAAAAGGAACAGCGGCTGATTTATTACTGCCGTTTCCTGCCATTTCTGCTGCTGGGGCTGACGCTGATTCTGCAATCTCCTGTCTTCCTCCTGCTGTTCATCCCATCCATCATCTTGAACGGAGTGCTGCATTACAAAAACAAATACAAAATACAATCGTACTTTTTCTCTATCCCCCAACTGATTCTTTTGTTGAAACAAGCAGAATTGTTGGCGTCCGACAATCCTTTTACCAGCATTCAAACAAATATAAAAGAATGCCTGAACGAAGTGGCTGTACTGAAAAAGAAATTGATGATTTTCAAGCTAAGCATTCGGCTGGAAAATGAAATAGCTATCGTAGCCTATTTAATGGCAGAACTGCTTCATATATTCTTCCTTACCGAAGCTTACGCTGTCAGCACGGCTTTTATGCTGCTAAAGAACAAGAAGGAGTGCTTGAAAAAGATATACTGTTTTGTAGGGCTGCTGGATACCTTGAACTCCATCTCTTTGTTCCGGCAATCATTGCCTCACTTTTGCACACCATCACCCTCAGCCGCCAACGAATGGAGTATTGAAGCACGCTCAGTATATCATCCGTTGATCAACAATGCCGTAGCCAACAATCTTCATCTGGAGAAAAAATCGGTACTGATCACTGGCTCTAACATGTCCGGCAAAACTAGCTTTATCCGAACAATAGGAGTGAACTTGTTGATGGCGAAGTCACTCAACACCTGTTGTGCCCGTCATTTCGAAATGCAAATAGACCGAAAACTGTGTTCTGCCATACATATTACTGATGATTTGACAAAAGGAGAAAGTTATTATCTGAAAGAAGTGGCTTGCATGAAAGAGTTGCTCGAAAAAAGTGAACGCGGAAATGCCCTGTTCTTGCTGGATGAAATCTTTAAAGGAACAAATACAATAGAAAGAATTGCCATTGCCAAAGCCGTCCTCTCTGCCTTGAGCCAGCATGGCAACATTGTTTTAGCTGCCACACACGATCTTGAATTGGCAGCATTGCTCGATAAAGAGTACGAACTATACCATTTCAGTGAAGTGATTCAAAACAACTGTCTCTCATTTAATTATCTGCTAAAGAAAGGCGTTGCTACCGAACGAAATGCTATCCGCCTGCTTGAACTTTATCAATACCCCCAAGAGGTGGTTCGTGAAGCCTATAGGCTTTGCAAAGACCACACCTCCAATGCTTCCTTTTCTTGCCTATAGTTCACACACAACATCCCCATGTTCAGCATTACAACATGGGGATGTTGCAATGCTGAACATGGGGATGTTGTGTGACTATCTTATGCAGATCCTGCAAGAACCCTACAGCTACCTTTTCTTTAAACTACACGTTTAGTATTAATAAAACAATTGTTCGGAAGAAATAGAAAAGAACTGTTTCTGATCGGCTCGGCGAATGGCAATATCTGCATCATCCCACCAAGAAGGCCAACCACCAATAACATGCCCTAAAAACACAACTTTCAATTTGTGCAATCCTTTGGCTAGTGCTATTGATGAATCATGACGCAAGTTTACTACTAACTACTTCCTGTTATTGACCTTTTCTAACGCAATTATTAATTCAATCAATCCGCTGCAGCCATTGTCAGTACACTTATACGTACACCCTCCACTTCTTGAAAAGCAGAAGCACAGGCTACGGTAGTTGCTCCGGTAGTGAGCACATCATCTATGATCAAGACATGTTTCCCCGTGAAACATTCGGGATGAAGAAGGGTAAATATGTGCATCACATTCTCCAATCGCTGACTAGCACTTTTGCGTGTTTGCGTTTCGGTATTCTTATGACGGATGACGGATGTAATGTCAACAGGCAGTCCCGTAACAGCAGAGACTCCACGGGCAATCCACTCACTTTGATTATACCCTCTTGATCGTTGCTTCTTGGGATGCAATGGTACTGGAACAATCACATCCATAGTAGCGAAAAAGCCCGAAGCTAACAACTCGGCAGCCATGTAGCGCCCCATCACCTCACCTACCTCCTTTTGTCCTTCATATTTAAGCTGAAACAAAATCCGGCAGTAATCACTTCCTTTGCGATAATAGAAATAAGAAGTGGCTCGAACCAACGGAATTTTCCCCCAGAACAAACGCTCCACCGTATTGTCTTTCTGTAAATGCAAGTTTGTCCGAGGCATATCAATGTTGCAACTGACACACAAGACCTCTTCTCCCTTCGCCAGCGGATAACCGCAAACGATGCAGCAGCGAGGAAAGAAAAGAGAAATAAAAGCGTCAAACCAACGATTCATAGAAATAAAGAGATAAATGCGGATTACATTCCCAATGGTGGGACTTCTTTGAGCAATCGCTCTAATACGGGATGCAGGTATCCATTGGTTGCGATGATGTGATGACCGTCTATAAACTGTTTACTTCCGTAAAAGTCCGTCACTCTTCCGCCTGCCTCGAGAACAATTAATGCTGCAGCAGCATAATCCCATTTCCCAATAAAAGCTTCTGCCCAGCCATCAAAACGTCCTGCAGCAACATAACAAAGAGCCGAAGCTGCCGACCCGTTCATGCGGATGCCGCCAACAGTTCCATAAAGTTCGTGAATCAAATGTTCAGCCGTCCGCTTATACTGGCGGTCATTATAAGGCAGTTCCGTTATCAAAAAAGCATCTTTCAGTTCTTGCACTTGGGATACCTGTATATTCTCTCCATTGAGGAAAGCCTTTCCGCCCTGATAGGCAGAAAAGCATTCGTTGCGACACACCTCGTACACAACGCCCAACAACAGTTCCGTACGACTACGCAGCGCAATACTCACGCAGTAAGGGGCTTCATCATGAATATAATTGGTGGTTCCGTCCAGCGGGTCAATGACCCAGCAGTAAGTCTCGTCATTATAAGTAGCCGAATCTTCCTCAGCTATAAAGCCTGCTTCAGGAAGTAAAGCAGAAAGTTCGATCACCAATCGCCGTTCCGACTCTTTATCTACATAAGACACATAGTCGTGCGCCTGCTTTTCTATTATCTGTTCCCGACGAAAGCTCTTCCGTTCTTCTTTCAGAAACTGCCCGGCTTGAGTAGCGATACGACAGACTTCTGCGGTCAATTGTTTTAAATCAATCATAATTTTATATTCATTGTGCTAACTTCATTGTTTTCACAAATGTAAGAAGATAGTTTGGTTCTAACAAAGGATTTTAATTATCTTTGCCCTACATAAAGATTGAATACATTTTAAAATAAGTAAAGTATGAAAAGACTAACATCACTATTTTTATACTCCTTGACGGGGACAGCGGCTATCCTGCCGCTGTCTTCGTTCGATGCTCCAAAAGAGAATAAGGAGAAAGAGGCTAAAAAGCCCTTAAACGTGATTTACATCATGTGCGATGATCATTCGTTCCAAACCATTAGTGCGTACGACCAGCGCTTCATGCAAACGCCTAACATTGACCGTATAGGCAATGAAGGAGCACGGTTTACCAACAGCTTTGTAGCCAACTCGCTGAGCGGGCCAAGCCGCGCGTGCATGCTCACTGGGAAGCACAGCCACGCCAATGGGTATAAAGACAACACCAGCGGTGCTTTCGACGGCAGTCAGCAAACCTTCCCCAAGCTGCTTCAGCAGGCCGGTTATCAAACAGCTATCGTAGGGAAGTGGCATTTAGTTTCTACTCCTACAGGATTCAATTACTGGGACATCCTGACGGGACAAGGCGATTATTACAACCCGACCTTCATCACTAACGGAAAGAAACAGCAGCGGTCGGGATATGCCACCAACCTCATCACCGACTTGGCTATCGACTGGATGGAGACGAAACGTGACAAAAACAAACCTTTCTGCCTGCTCCTTCATCACAAAGCGCCACACCGGACGTGGATGCCAGACTTATGCGACCTCGACCTCTATGAGGACGTTGTTTATCCGCTTCCTGCCAATTTTTACGATAAGTATGAAGGTCGCGTGGCTGCTTCACAACAAGAAATGAGCATCATCAAAGACATGGATTTGGTGTACGACCTGAAAATGGCGGATAAAGAGAACGAAATTCACACCGACAATCCAGGACTCGAAGCAGGAGGACGGAGCATGTATAGCAAGTTAAGCCCCGAACAAAAAGCTGCTTGGGACAAGCATTACGACCCCATTATCAAAAAGTTCAAAGAAGACAAACTGACAGGGAAAGCCTTGGCAGAATGGAAATACCAACAGTACATGCACGACTATATGCGGGTGATTCACTCCATCGACCGCAATGTAGGACGCGTGCTCACTTATCTGGCAAAAAACGGCTTGCTAGAAAACACGATGATTGTATATACCTCCGATCAAGGTTTCTACATGGGCGAGCACGGATGGTTCGACAAACGTTTCATGTACGAAGAGTCTTTCCGCACTCCGTTATTGGTTCGCCTGCCCGGCGGAAAGAAGGGTGACATTTCCCAACTAGTCCAGAACATCGACTACGGTCCTACCATCCTGGAACTTGCTGGTGTAAAGACTCCTTCGGATATGCACGGAGTCTCATTCCTCCCCTTGCTTCGTGGTCAAAAAGCACCCGGCTGGCGCAAATCACTCTACTACCATTTCTACGAATACCCTGCCGAGCATGCCGTGAAAAGACATTACGGCGTACGCACCGAACGCTACAAACTCATTCACTTCTACAACGACATTGATTGCTGGGAACTGTACGATTTGAAAGAAGACCCCATGGAGATGCACAACATCTACGGGCAATCCGGCACCAAAGATTTGACGAAAGAGCTGAAAGCAGAGCTGCTGAAGCTTCAAGTACAATATAATGATCCGATAAGAAATACAGTGAAATAAGACAATTCTTTCAAAGCCGCTTCTCTTTCCACAGAGTAGCGGCTTTTAGCAAACTAAAAAAATCTGTTCAAATAAAACAGCTATTCAGTATCGCATTTGCGAGCAC
>JAVVVS010000055.1:0-15999 GCA_036652495.1 Bacteroides sp. | reverse complement strand
TAGTAGCAAGCTATTTCACCTACGGACGTTTGATGGAACGCATATTCGCCCCCGACGACCGTCCTACACCTGCACTGACCCAAACAGATGGCGTAGACTACATTCCGCTGCCCCAGTGGAAGATTTTCATGATCCAGTTCCTCAATATTGCTGGCTTAGGGCCTATCTTCGGAGCGATTATGGGAGCAAAATTCGGTACGGCATCATTCCTGTGGATTGTGCTGGGTAGTATCTTTGCGGGTGCGGTGCACGACTATATGGCAGGTATGCTCTCGATTCGGCACGGAGGCGAGAGTCTGCCCGAAATCATCGGTCGTTATCTGGGAATGACTACCAAACAGATTATGCGTGCTTTTACAGTCATATTAATGGTTTTAGTGGGTGCTGTCTTTGTTGCCGGTCCGGCCGGATTGCTTGCCAAGTTAACTCCCGAACAGCTGGATACTACCTTTTGGATTGTAGTCGTATTTGCCTACTATGTACTGGCTACTCTTCTCCCTATCGATAAGATTATCGGCAAGATATATCCGTTTTTTGCCGGAGCACTCCTCTTTATGGCTGTAGGCATCTTGATGATGCTCTATGTGAACAGCCCCGCTTTACCCGAAGCATGGAACGGATTGAGCAATACGCACCCTTCGGCTTCAACATTGCCCATCTTTCCGATAATGTTTGTCAGCATTGCCTGCGGAGCCATATCCGGCTTCCACGCAACGCAAAGTCCGTTGATGGCACGTTGTATGAAATCGGAACGTCAGGGACGGTCAGTCTTCTACGGAGCAATGATTACCGAGGGCATAGTGGCACTTATATGGGCTGCGGCAGCCACTGCATTCTTTCACGAAAATGGTATGGGTGAGAGCAATGCTTCCATCATTGTTGATGCCATCACCAAAAACTGGCTGGGCGCAGTGGGTGGCTTTTTGGCAATACTGGGTGTGATTGCTGCGCCAATCACATCGGGCGACACAGCCTTTCGCTCGGCACGCCTTATTGTTGCCGATTTTCTGGGTCTGGAGCAACGCAGTATGCGGCACCGTCTCTACATTTGTGTGCCTATGTTTCTTGCCTCTATCGCACTGTTATTGTATAGTTTACAAGATAAAAATGGTTTCGACACCATCTGGCGTTACTTTGCTTGGGCCAACCAGACTCTCTCGGTCTTCACCCTGTGGGCCATCACCGTTTTTCTGGTGCGTACGCATAAGCCCTATATCATAACGCTCATACCCGCGCTCTTCATGACCGCCGTATGCTCCACCTACATTGCAATCGCCCCCGAAGGATTTGGCTTTTCAATAACCCTGTCATACCTTTTTGGAGGGGTATGCACGCTGGTGAGTATTATCTGGTTTGTGGGGTGGAAAAGACACAAAGCAACGCAAGTTGGCATAGTTGAATAATCTCTTTTTATAATAAAAACAAAGGAATCACATGAAAAATCTTTTTTTTGTATTGCTGGCAGTTATGACCCTGTGTGGTGGATGCTGTCGCACAGAGCAACCCCTTACACATGCTTCCAAGCAGTATACTGCCATCGAGCAACAGATGCAGCAGATGGGTTTGATCGATGTGCAGTGTATGGATACTCTCGTGGAGGTGCAATTAGTCTACGCCACCCATCACAATTTCATGAGCCGTAAGCTTTATGACTCGATTACGCACGCGTTCCTAGCTCCCGATGTAGCGGAGAAACTGAAGACGGCTCACAAACTGTTACGCGAAGAGCGGTTAGACCTTCATTTGACCGTGTACGATGCCGCTCGTCCCATCTCTGTACAACGCGAAATGTGGAAGGTAGTGAAGGGCACGGACATGGAAGATTATGTCAGCAATCCTGCCGAAAGACGAGGTATGCACAACTATGCGGCGGCAGTAGATGTGACCTTGGTGGATTGTACCGGCCATCCTCTAGCGATGGGCTCGGAGTATGACTTTTTTGGTCCAGAAGCACGTGTCGACATTGAACAAAAACTCTTGACCAGCGGACGCATAACACAACGAGAATACGAAAACCGGCAGCTGCTGAGACGCGTAATGACCAAAGCCGGTTTTCTGACTATCAACTCCGAGTGGTGGCATTTCAACTCCGTGGACCCCAAATTAGCCGCTGATAAATATAAGATAATCGAATGAATGCCATAACGGCAACAAACATAGATGAATACAGACAATTTAGAGTCCATGAAAAAGATTGTAATAGCCGTAGACTCCTTCAAAGGTTCTGTCAGTTCGGCACAGGTAGCACATAGCGTCGAAGCGGGCATAAAAAGTGTATTCCCCGATTGTCACGTAGAAAAAGCGTCAATTGCCGACGGTGGCGAGGGAAGTGCAGAAACACTGATAGATACTCTAAAAGGGGAATATAGAGAAGTGTACGTCAATGACCCCTTGATGCGTCCTATCAAGGCACGCTATGGCATGATTGACGATGGCAAAACGGCAGTGATAGAGATGGCCGCAGCAAGCGGTATAACGTTGCTTACCGCCGAACAGCGAAACCCTATGAAAACAACTACATACGGCACAGGCGAAATGATACGTCACGCGCTAAAATCAGGATGTCGCCATTTCCTTATCTGCATAGGAGGTAGTGCCACGAACGATGGCGGCACGGGGATGCTTCAAGCCCTCGGATTTAGATTCCTCGATAAAAAGGGATCGGAATTAGGACAGGGAGCAGAGATTCTATCGCAAATAGAGTCTATCGATACGTCGAACGTTACGCCCGAACTGTCACAAGCACAATTCAAAATAGCTTGCGATGTCACCAATCCATTCTCTGGCACAAGCGGAGCTGCATTTGTTTACGCTCCACAGAAGGGGGCAGATGCAGATATGGTCAAAACGCTTGATGCCGGGCTCAAACATTTTGCAGACACAATCCGCATCTTCAATGGCAAAGACATAGATTCTTTGCCGGGAGCAGGTGCGGCAGGCGGTCTGGGCGGCGGTTTCATCGCATTTTTAAATGCTCGATTAATTTCGGGCATAGAGATGATTCTGAAGGCTATCGACTTTGACCATCTGATAATGGATGCCGACCTAATCATTACAGGCGAGGGTAAACTCGACGCACAGACAATCATGGGTAAAGCTCCGCGCGGAGTGCTCAATGCGGCTTCCAAGTTCGGTATTCCGGTTGTCGCTATCGGAGGAACGGTAGAAAACGCTCCAGAGTTGATAGCCCACGGCTTCGCATCTGTATTTTCCATCCTACAAACACCTACCACCCTTCAGGCGGCAATGGGAACCGACGTTGCGATGGAAAACATCAGAGTCTCAACCATACAAATAATGAATGTCATAAAACACTGCAAACAATGCTGAGTGCATTGGGCGTTTAATCGAAACATATTGCTGCGCCTTTTCGCAAATCAATTACTTTTGGAGTTGAAGTCTGTGTCTCTTTTGTATCCTCTCGTACAACTGGCTGATGCGCTCCTTGCTCATTTTCCCTTCACCCACCAGCCGTTCGACAATGCCTGCCGGATGTCTGCACCGGCATCGATGGCGCGGGAAATAGCTTTCTTGAGCATTCGGGAGCCATTTGAACGCACAAGGCGGAAGTCCCATCGTGGCAATCGTTCTCGCCCCGGCAAGAGGCGAGGGCCGTTGACGCGCTCTTGTGGTAGCGAACTTTTTTCATTGTTTTGAGTCTTTTTGTTTGTTGCTTTAAAAGCCATAGATAAACATTGAATGCGAATGCCCGTATAGCTTTCGTGTATAGCTTTTTAATTCTATGCAAAAATACAAAGACGGGAATTGCCAGAGGTCTCATTTTTCGTGTTATCTCTTCATGGGTGCGTTTCCGGAAATATTCATCCAAGGCACTTCACTCCCCCAAAAAACCTCTGCCGAGAGAGGGACCATCCCCTGCCGAAAGAGTAGAAATCTTTTGACGGGAGTGAGTGAATCGTCTGCCGGGACTTGCCCCATCCTCTGCCGACCGCTAGCGTGCCCCACGGCTGTTGAGGTGAGGAAGGAACGCATGTAGAAAGGAATGCCGGACTACGGCAACCACAACCGCAACGGCAACCGCAGCTGCAACTGTTGTTCTTATTATTGTTATTGCTGTTGTCTTTTTTTTCTCTTTTCTTCTCTGCTCTTCTCTTCTTAGAATGGTTTACGGTGAAACGCCTATTGGCAGCTGGTTTCACGGTGAACCGTACGGTGGAACTTCCATAGAAAATTTTGTCTTCATTTTTCTTCAGCACGTACGTACAACCGGATGCGTTTGTTCTGGTTTAAATCAAAGAAAAGAAAAAATATAGAAAAAATAATTTGGCTTATTCAAAAGATAACTATACTTTTGAATCCAGTAATAATAGAAGAGATGTTTTGTTCCTAAATAAAGAGAAAAGCTCTTTAAAGCCAGGAAACTATTATATATATTTTCATTCAAAACAACGAAGAAAAAAGGTTTAATACAAACATCGTAAAAAATTCTATTATGAATTACACAGAAGAGAACAGCAACAAATTATTCCGTTGCAACGCTGCTTTTGATTATTCAGGCACCTGTGACCTGTTTATGGCAGCTATACGCGAAATGTTCACATTTCAATGTACACATTCCCCTATCTTTAAAGGGATCACAGAACAATACCATTTTTCGATAAACAACATCAAGTCGGAGGAGGATGTACTACGCATTCCGGCCCTGTTTGTTACGGCATTCAAAGAACGTCGGCTGCTGAACCTGCCCGAATCGGAGATTGTAAAGACATTCACCTCGTCGGGCACAACAGGATCTAAAAGCCAAATAAATTGGGATCAAACCTCGATGGAACGTCAGGCATTTATGCGGACAAGCATTGTGGAGAGCTATGGGCTTGCCAATTACAATCAGCTGGTCAACAACCTCATCTTCTCTTATGCGCCTGCCGTTTCCGGCACCAGAGGTGCAGCACATGCCCATAACTCGTATGCCCAGTTTGCAAAAGAGAAAGAAACATTCTATGCCATTGACAAAGATAAATACAACGAACCCGAATTTCGTTTGGATGAAGGGATTAAAGCCCTCGAACGTTTTGCCCAATCAGGATTGCCTCTACGCATCACCGGGTTTCCCGCTTTTGGATATATGACGCTTACCGAACTCGACAAGCGTGGCATTCACTTTCAATTCCCGGCTGATAGTGTGCTATTCTCGGGCGGCGGCTGGAAAAACTATACCGGGAAAACCATCTCTTATGCTGAATATACCGACCTCGTTGGGCGGGTGCTTGGTATCGCTGCCGACAGAATACGCGACGTTTACGGAATGGTGGAACATGGCGTGCCATATGTAACGTGCGAACATGGACATTTCCACATACCTGTTTATTCGCGCGTATGTGCCATATCGCCCCACACAATGGCGATTCTGCCCGATGGAGAGACAGGACTGCTCAAACTTGTCACGCCCTACATTCGTAGCACGCCCGCCCTATCAATCGTAAGTACCGACTTGGGCTACGTAGCAGGACATTGCCCATGCGGACGCGAAGGAAAATACCTCGTACTAAAAGGGCGTGGAGGAGTGAAGAAATATGCCGGCTGTGGAATCTCGGCAGCTCAATTATTAAACCGATAATCAGTAAAACAACGATGGTAAAATGGTATTTATTTGGTGAAGTGCGTCAAAGTGACACAATCACCGTTGATGATATAAAAGAAGTAATGAACGAGGCAAAAGCGCATGCCTATGCTATCCGTAATGTACCCATTGCATATATACTCGATATCCTGGACCGAGTAGGACACAAATTTGAAGATACAACCTCACCTTTATATAAAGATGTAGTAGAACGTATGAATGCACAACTCGGATGGTCAAAAGAGATGGTGATGGAAGGGCTTGCCACCATATCCGGTATTCTCACACAGAAACATCTGCAAGATCGCCTTGAAGCCGATATTGACAACCTCTGCTACCTTGACGAATTCACCTACAACAAAGCCTTCAAAGGAATGATGAAAGCCGAACCGTACGGCATCGTTTCGCACGTGTCGGCCGGCAATGTGTTCGTGGGGGCAGTAGACACACTGGTGCAGGGACTTATCACTAAGAATGCAAACATCTTGAAGATGTCATCTGCCGACCCTCTGTTTCCGCTTATTTTTGCCGAAGTGCTCAAATCGGTAGATTACCTAGGCGTGCTAGCCTCATCGTTTGCCCTAGTGCCTTTCAAAGGGGGCGACAAAGAGATAGAAGCTATTGTGAAAGAAGAGAGCGATGTACTAGTAGTGTATGGCGGCGAAGAGACGGTAAAAGCCTATCGCAACGGCATCGGATTTCACACAAAAATTATTGAATACGGTCCTAAATATTCACTCGCCATCATAGGTGAAGAGTGCCTCAATAACGAGAATATGGAGCAGATAGCACACGATATGGCGCGCGATTTCACGATGTGGGAACAATCCGCCTGTTCATCGCCCCACGCTGTATTTATTGACTCGGTCAACAAAGCTTCAACATTTGCAACAGCACTTGCCAAAGCACTTGAATATTGGTCTGCTACCATACCCCATAGCCTAATCCCCGACAATGAAGCCGTTGAAATACTTCGCACTCGGGAACTGGCACGTGTAGACCAGGCACTTGGCGAAGCTGAACTGATTATTCCATCCGTTGAAACCCAAGACTGGACCATCATCCTTCAAAAAAAGTGCGAGTTTAAGGTATCGCCCCACCATCGCACCGCTTACGTGATTGTTTCGCCCAACCACGAAACAGCCACCATGGAAGCGCTAAAATCTTACGGCAAATTCATTCAATCGGTAGCGCTGCTGTTGCCTGCGAAGCAGAAATTAGAACTATCCGACCGCTTGGTCAGCATCGGCGCTGACCGCATGACTGAAATCGGAGGAATGACTCGCCGCAAACATGGCACCCCACACGACGGGACTCGTGGTGCCAACGAATTGGTGCGTTGGGTATCGGTAGGCACTGATGCACCCTTTGAAAATCCTTTTGACTATAAAGAAGATACTGAACGCGACCAGAACGTACTTCTTCGTCTCAACGCTTTTCTTAGTTTTGTGCGCCGGCACTCTCCTTTTTACCGCAACCGCATTCCGGCTGCGGATTTAAAATCACTAAAAGAGATTAGCCAATTGCCTGTATTGACCCCCGACGAATTAAAGAGTAATCTCCCCCCAAAAGGGAGCGGAATACTTACCGAACCACTTGGCAGCAGCATCTCCTTCGGTAGTGGCGGCACTACCGGAGACCCGAAATTCATCCACCGTACAAACCAAGAGAACCACCTCAATGCCCGCTTGATAGGCAAAGGTTACGCCTTGTCGATATTCAACAAAACAGATACCGTTGCTAACCTGCTCTTTGCCGGCAATATGTGGGCTTCATTTCTCAGCCACAACGAAGCGATAGAAGCTACAGGAGCACATGTACTTCCCATTGCCGGCAACATTGCACTCACCGATATTATCTCCGTTCTCCGCGCTTTCAAGCCTACGGGTGCTATATCGATTCCTTCTGTCATCCTTTCAATAGCCGAATATGTTGATAAAAACAAGATAAACGACCTAAAGATAGAGAAGATTGTAACGGGTGGAGAGCATCTATTCCCCGATGCCAAGGCATACATTGCAAAAATGCTGGGCACAAAAAAGTTCGCTTCAACAGGCTATCTGAGCAATGATACAGGCTGTATCGGATTTCAATGCGAGGCGTGCAGCGGCACCGTTCATCACATTCACGAAGACTACTGCATAATGGAGGTAGTAGATCCCGAAACCAACGCACCCCTTCCCGATGGAAAAGCAGGTAAGATTCTGGTGACTAACTTCAATCGCACATTGATGCCTCTCATTCGATATGACATTGGAGATATGGGACGAATCCTCATAGAGAAGTGTACGTGCGGTCGTAAGGTACGGTTGATGGAACTGCTAGGACGGTCGGACGACACGCTGATTATTGGAGGTGGAAACATTGGGCTGGACGCAATAGCCGAAGTGGTGGGCTGCTTTCCGGAACTTTCCTATCACTTCCGCATGATTGCCAATATGGAGGGGGTGAAAGACCAGTTTACGCTTGAAGTAGAAACGATAAAAGAGCTGACCGGCGCAGCATACGATGAACTTGCAACAAGAGTGTACGAGAAGCTGCTTTTTCAAAAGCATGAGTTCCTTGCTTTTATGAAAACGGGAAGCATCCTGCCTCCGGTGATAAAAGTTCTTGCGCCCAATACCCTCCCACGTAATCCCCGTACAGGAAAAATAAAACAAACTATTGACCAACGGCATGTTTAACAAAGCACTATCAACGCTGGTTGTATCTACCGAGCTTTATCAGGTGCAACCCTTGCAACATTACATCGGGTACTTGGCACGTCACTGCCAAATACCCGAAAAGAAGTTATTGCATCTTGAAATATTAATAGAGGAAGTGTTTACTCATATTGTCAGTGAAGCCTTCTGCAACAGACCCGATGGAGAAATCACCATTACTGCATCGGTCAATCACGCTGCCTTCGTGTTGCAGTTTCACTACCTTGGGATGCCCTTTGGCTATAATATGGAACGCATCAAAGACGATCAAGACGAGATAAGCCTCCATTTGATTAAGCAATTAAGCTCCTCGTATAGTATGCGTCAGCAGGGGAAAGAAGGGCAAACGGTAGAGATAAATATTGCACTGCCCGCCCACGTCGATGAATCGCTCTATCACATCGCCGACCCATCGCACAAAATAACGCTTGCTACCGACAACGTTGTGCTGCGCGAAATAGAGGACACAGAAATGGAGATGCTGGTGCAATGCCTCTATAATGTATTTGGCTACACCTATTCGGCCGACGGAATTTATTATCCCGAAGTAATACTCGAACGCAAGCATCAAGGAGTATATCGCGGATTCGTAGGCATCAATGAAGCGGGCATCGTAGTGGCACACGTGGCAATGCTTAAAGAATCTGCCGATGCTTGGCTTTGCGAAAGTGGGCAGGCGTTTGTATCACCCCAATATGGCAAAAGAGGACTCTTCAACAGACTGAAAAAAGAACTCATACAACAAGCTGAACTTGAAGGATTGCATGGCGTTATGAGCAGTGCTGTTACAGGGCACTCTTTTACCCAAAAAGCAAATATTGCCCTCGGTTGTACCGAAGTAGGGCTTGAACTAAGTTATATACCTGCCAATCTGAAGAGCGTGATTCCCCGCGAAGGTGAGCAGCAACGTCAATCAGTACTTTCTTATTTCTATTGCACTTCTCATCAGGAAGAACAGTCTGTTTATGCTCCGCCCCAACACCGGGCGATGATTGAAAAAACCTATCATCACCTCGGACTCCGGCGCACATTCATTGATGCAGCTATTCCTACAGAATTTAAAGAGGAAAAATCAGAAGTAACGATGACCGTTAAGACTGAATGGAATCAACTACATATACACATTGAGCATCCCGGGCGAGATTTAAGCCTTCGCATACGCAACATTCTTCGGCAATCGGCTATAAGCGGAATAGCAGTGACCTATCTATCACTACCGCTTACCAGTGTGTCCACACTTGGCATAGTCAATATCCTCGAAAGAATCGGATTCTACTATGCGGGAGTGATGCCCTACGAGCTTGGCGGAAATGATAGTATAAGGATGCAATACCTTACCGACAACCATCTGATGGCTCACTATATCATTGCTGAAAGCGACTGGGGCAAGGAAATTAAGAAATATGTATTTGAATGCAAAGAAAAGCAAGACAATCAACTAAATACTTTTTTGTGATGCTGAACAAGAATTACTCTCTACTCTGGGCGGGACAAGTAGTCAGCCAAATCGGCAACCGCCTTTACCTGATGGCACTAGCCTGGTACTTCGTGGCTGTGCTCAACAACAATGGCGGGCTTTTTCTGCTGTTCATTATCTCCAGCCTCCCCTCGCTGCTGCTTGGGATATTTGCCGGTCCATTGGTGGAGAGGTGGAATAAAAAGCATCTGATTATCTGGTGCGATATTCTATCGGGTCTATTGACGGGAATGCTTGCCTTAATGGTTTACAACGGTTCAGCTTCCACCTGGCTGATTTATGCTGTATGTTTTGCGCTGAACACCGTAAACCTGTTGTTTAGTCCGTCGGTAAACTCCATTATTCCTGCTATCCTTCGCAAAGATCAATTGCAGAAGGGAATGTCGTATATGAAAATGATTACCTTCCTGGGGCAGATTCTGGGTGCTGCTATCGGCGGGGTGCTTGTAGGAGCCATCGGAGTCTATTTTACAATTCTTATTAACTCCGTCTCCTTTTTCATTTCGGCAGTAGCGGGAATGTGCATTAAGTATGAAGATACAATTAAGACCACTTCAAAGCACTACTTCAAAGAGATGAAAGAGGGCATTATGTATGTAAAGTCCAACTCCCTTGTCAAACGCATCCTAGTGATAACACTTGGTAGCAATCTGTTTTTGCCGGCTCTGATCGTGCTTATCCCTATCATTATCAAAGAAGGGATGGGGCTTGATGCCCTGCATTATGGCATTGCCGATGCGATGCTTCCCATTGGCGCCGTGGCGATGTCGTTGTGGCTGGCGCAGCGCAAAGGAATTATCCGTCCGCTACAGGTGCTAGCGACAGGCATCATGGGCACCGCCCTCTGTTTCTGGGGAGTAGCAGCCATTCATTACTATCTCTTCGCGCTGGTGATGATACTGCTTTACGGATGCTTTATCAATTACGTAAACATCCAAGTAATCACCTATTTTGTGGGTAGTATAGAGCCTGAATTCAGAGGGCGTTTCTTTTCCATCCTTGAATCACTCTCCTATGCCACCATATCGCTCTCTTACGTCATAGCCAGCATCACTTCGAGCACTTTCCAACCTTATACCACGTTGGCTATAAATGGGCTGGGGCTGGCTGCTTTTGCCACATTAGCCTATTTCTGGAATCGTAAAAAAACCTATTAACGTTATATACTATGCTAGCTTACAACCATTTATTAGACGATGTAACAGCCCATATCCCGGCTTACACCCGGTTCCTCAAAAAAGAGCTGGGCAACGATACCATTCCGCAGGAATTTACGATGCTTCCACTTCAAACGAAGCAAAACTATCTGCTTGCTTTCCCGATGAAGGAACTGAGCAGGAAAGAGGACAGGCAACATTTCCATCTAATCGGTGCCAGTTCGGGGTTCAGCAAAACGGGAGCCATTTATTGGCCTAAACGACCGTGCGATGAAAGGGGATATATGCAATCTATCGAAACCATGCTTGCACAAAATTACGACATTGGGCATAAACGCACGCTTGTGCTAGAGTGCCTTGCTTTTGGTATGTGGATAGGAGGAATGCAGATTGCCGCTGCGATACGCCATATCGCCCTTTCGGGCAAGTATCCGCTCACGCTTGCCACACCAGGACTAGACTTGAAGGCGGCAGTGCAGGTGATAAGAGATTACAAAGAGATCTTCGAACAAATTCTGATCATTACCAACCCTTCCAATATTTCTCTCTTCACCGCCCTGCTCAATGATTTGAATGTTAAACTGCCGGATGGAACCGTTTGTTTTCCGGTGGTAGGTGAGTATTTCAGCGAGTCGTTTCGCGAACATGTATGCAAAAGCTATGGTCACTCTATCGACTCCCCTTATGTGGTGTGGACTGGCTACGGCAGTGCCGATGCCGGTGATATTGGAGCCGAGACAGCAGCAACGATTGCGTTTCGCAAGATGTGTCATCGCAATGCAGCCTTGTCGGAAAAGCTGTTTGGCACCACATCGGCACCGATGATTCTTGCACTCGCATCCAATGTTTATGTAGAGGTTATCAATCAAAGTTTGGTTGTAACCAAAGATCAATTCATCCCGCTTGTCAGGTACAACACGGGTGATGCAGGAGGTCTTTTATTCAAAAGTGAATTATCAGGCGTACTTCCGCAAGAGCTGTGGAATCAGTTGCCCGAAGAGATGATCTATGTACATGGCCGTGCCGGCAATGCGGTAATATTCTACGGCACCAACCTGATGATAAACGACATTGGCGAATACCTACTCTCACTTGATGCCGACAAACATTATGGCGGGCTGTTTACCGTACACCCAAAAGAAGAGAAAGGAATTACCTGCTTCGATTTTACTATCTATGTGACCGATACGTTCCTCACTGATAGCAAATGGTATTTCAACACACTCATCGACTTCCTTTGCCGACAGAGTGCCGAGTTTAACATCAAATACAGCAACCTGTCACAATCGGTTGAAGTGCCTTTGATTACCGTCACCCTTGTGGACATTAAAGAGATTGACTCTAAGACCAAACACCGTTATATCATCTAATTATTATCATGAAACACCTTAATAAAGAAAATCAACTGGCTCGTGCGAAAGAAATTTTCAACCTTGCCAAACGGTCGGCTTACTATGCCGAAAAGTACAAAGAGATAGCCAACCCTGCCACAGCAGACGACTGGAACAAAGTGCCCATGCTATCACGCAATGATTTGTATCTGAACACTTATCCTGCCACCCAATCCATGTTTACGGGAGCTCTTAAAAGTGCTTTCGTATCTTCTACCGGAGGTTCCACGGGGGTAGCACGTACCGTGGTTCTGAGCAATGACGAATGGAACGATTTTTGCGACAAGCAAGCCCAAGCATTTGCCCTCTTGGGTGTGAACGAAGAAGATGTAGTGGCTAACCTTTTTATTGCAGGACACATGTGGCCCTCCTTCTTGGGCGTTCACGAGATGGTGAAACGGGTCAATGCAGTTCATCTGCCTATTTCATCGAACATAGCCCCCGATGAAATCTATCGCCTGTGCAAGCTCTACCGGCCCACCGTCATGGTATCGCTACCCACGATGTTTGTTTTCCTTGCCGACCTGGCGAAAAAAGATAATTATGTATTCGAGGGGCTACGCCTCATCGCTTATGCCGGCGAACAACTGAGCCGCGAAGCAGAAGCCCATGTTCGCAAGTATCTGGGCGTAAAAGAAATTAAGGCGCTTGCCTATTCGAGTG
Source organism: Bacteroides sp. (assembly GCA_036652495.1). GTDB lineage: Bacteria > Bacteroidota > Bacteroidia > Bacteroidales > Bacteroidaceae > Bacteroides. The sequence goes on along the minus strand of JAVVVS010000055.1, from coordinate 3,028 downwards.
CCGATTGCGGCATAATGGGATATCAATGCCCTCACTGCGGATTCGGCGAGTATCACCTGCCCAGTGACTTCCAATTGATGGAAATAGTAAACCCCGACACACTTGCCCCTATTGCCGATGGTCAGGTAGGCGAAATAGTTATCACAAACCTCCGGCGAGAGTTTCAGCCCATCATACGCTATCGTATTGGCGACATGGCTTCATTCAGCACCACCCGCTGCGCTTGTGGCGACCCGAACCCCGTTTTCCGTCTGGCAGGACGTGCAGGGGAAGATTTCAAACTAGGAGGTGCATACATCTCCATTGGCGTGTTTGAACAAGCCGTTAATGAACATTCCGATGAATTGAGCATGAACTTCCAGCTCACACTCGAAGATATAGGCAACCAGATGAACGTAACGGTAGACATTGAATGTGACGACATCGATTCACATCCCACCGTAGCGCAAGCCGTCAGGGCACGTCTGGAGGAGCTTATTCCTGAACTGAAAGTAGGACAAGAATTAAAATTCTTCAAAGAGTTCTCGGTCAATCTTCTTCCGCTGGGTCATTTGCCCCGTAACCCTATTACAGGAAAAATCAAAAAGATCGTTGATAAGAGAGTGCTCTGATTAAGGCGTTGCCATTGCAACAGAGAATTAAACGTATCATAAAACCACAACCTCCAGAAAGCATGAAAACGAAAGTACAAATACTCGGTTTGTTACTACTTATTTCCAGTCAAACCTTTGCTCAATTCATCAGCGGACGACTGACCGACGATGCCCAACACCCGGTAGAGTTTGCCAATGTAGTGTTGCTTTCCTTGCCCGATTCCTCCTTCATACAAGGCACCGTCACCAGTGCCAGCGGTAGCTTTCAGCTCTCCTCTGGCGGGAAAAGCGGACATCTGTTGCGCATCTCCTGTATCGGCTACACCACCTTCTATCAAAAATGTATGGTGGGGGATATAGGAACCATTTCACTCTCTTTGGATACGCAAATCTTGGATGAAGTGGTAGTCAAAGCATCCTTGCCCGCCACCCGCCTACGAGGTGACGCACTGGTGACTAACGTCCAAAGCGGCGTTCTGGCCAAAGCCGGTTCAGGAATAGATGTCTTGGATAAGATTCCCGGCATCACACGGAAGGAGAAGGGGCTATTCGAAGTATTTGGCAAAGGGGTTCCGCTCATCTACATCAACGGCAGGCAGGTGCGGGACAATTCGGAACTCGAAAGCCTTCGCTCCGAAGACATCAAAGAGGTGGAAGTCATCACCAATCCCGGTGCCAAATACGACGCTACCGTGCAGGCAGTGATTCGTGTCAAGACCATCAAGCGGCAAGGCGATGGCTTCGGCTTTAACCTGCGCTCGTCGTACAGCCAATGGGATCAGACAGACCTAATGGAGGAGGTCAACTTAAACTATCGCAAAAACGGGTTGGACATTTTCGGTTCGTACGTATATTCCTATACCGAAAGCTACCGCCTGGGCTATCTGAATCAAACCACCTACGCAGACAAACGGTGGGTACAAGATGTGGTGATGCGCGAGCCAAACAAGCGTATTCAACAGCATCGCATCGTTACGGGCCTGAACTACCAGCTTGCCGATAATCACTCCGTAGGCGCACGCTACACCTATGAAGCCAGCCCGGCTAGAGACAATCAGTCCACGAGTATCAGCGACATTCGCACCGACAACAAAGTGTACGACCACTTGTACACCGTTAATGATGAAACGGTCGCACCCGTCTCCTCGCACCGCTTGAACCTCTACTACACAGGAAAAGCCAACGACTTGGAGATTGATTTCAATGCCGATTATTACACCAACAAGAGCAACCTCTCCGCCCACATCACAGAAGAAAGCGAGAAGTACGAAGACCGCGAAGTGCAATCGCTAAGCCTAGTGAACAATGACCTGCTGGCAGCCAAACTGATACTTTCTTATCCGCTGCTGGATGGCAGCTTCACTTGGGGAGGCGAATACACCCATACCAAACGCAACGACGACTACCTGACGAAGCAGAGCTATGTGCCCACCTCCTACAGCCTGATGAAAGAGAGTAATATCAGTGCCTTTGCAGAGTACAGACGCAAGCTGCATTTCGGACAACTTTCGGCAAGCGTTCGTTACGAACATGTTGAGTTCAACTACTTCGCTAACGGCGAACGCGTGAACGAACAGAGCCGCAAATACGACAACTGGTTTCCCAACCTATCCTTCAGCGCCACCTTGGGCAAGGTGCAGACACAGCTGAGTTACACCGTCAAGACGCAACGCCCCACCTACCGGCAGTTGAGTAACAGTATGTTCTATGCCAACCGCTTCACCTACGAAACGGGAAATCCCGGTCTGAAGCCCGCCATCTTTCACAACATCACGCTCGACGGGTCCTGGAAGTTCCTGCACGCCTCCGTCAGCTACCAGATGCAAAAAAGCCCTATCTTCTATTGGAATCGGCTGATGGAGAACACCCCCGGTGCTTCGGTATTCTACTACGTCAACCTCAACAAGCTGCCCAGCCTGCAAACCATGATTTCAGCTACTCCTGAATTTGGTTGCTGGCTGCCCCGCTTCACCATTGGCTTTCAAAAGCAATGGTTCTCGGTCGTATCCGGTGGCGAAACCTTGTCACTCAACAAACCTCTCTGGAGCTTCGACTGGAGCAACACATTTAAAATGCCCGGTAATTACCTGCTAAATGTAGACTATTTCACCATGAGTACAGGACACAGTGCGAATATGTACACCGATCAGTGGCGACACCGATTGGGTGTTTCCATCCGCAAAGGCTTCTTTCACGATGCGCTGAATGTAACACTCGGCATGCGCGACATTCTCTATAAACAAAGCGGCGTGGGCATTGCCTACACCCCCAACATACGCCTTTGGGTAAACAACCAATTTGATACGCGTGAGGTTTATGTAACGCTACGCTATACGTTCAATGCTGGCAAAGATAAATACAAAGGCACTGGTGCCGGAGCGGAAACGTTACGACGGTTGTAAAAAAGACGATGCTGCATTTGCGCAAACCAAAAG
>JAVVVS010000054.1:0-16153 GCA_036652495.1 Bacteroides sp. | reverse complement strand
AAGGTTTGCTCTATTTATCAGTTGATTTTAAATTAGTTTTGTGTTTGTTTAATACAAAAAAGACGAAGCGACCGCAGATTTTCTTTCAAATCATCCCCACGGGGATGCTGAAAAGGAATCTGCGGTCGCTTTGTCTTTAGGAGGTTTACACTACCTTACTTCACGGGTTCGGCGCTTGTATCTCCTTGAATTTTCCATCCGGGATTTTGATAGACGACGGAAGTACCGAAGTCATTCTTATCCACAGCCGTGAGGCGGAAGACAGCCATGCCAATAGGCTCGAGGTAATGGGCAGATGTGAACTTCAATCCACCTTGCGAGTAGATCAGGTTATTCTTTGTGATGCTTTCGTAAGGGAGCATATACGGTCCCTGTTCGGGAGAGGACATATTGCCTTTCTCGGGATTGACCACACAAAGATCTTTCAACTCTTTTTCGTAGACACTTCCCCAATAGCGCATCCCTTCTACACGATACGCTTTGTTCTCCATCTGGTCGCAAGCGCGCCATCTTTTCAAATCTTCCCAGCGCAGTGCCTCGGCACAAAGTTCGTCGCGACGTTCGCGGCGGATATTGTACAAGGTCGGATCGATCAGTACTCCGTGGGAATAAGCGCCGAAATCGCCTTTCGCCTCTTCGGTCATCACGGTAGCAGCGATGGTCTTCCAATAATCGGTATCCACTTTGGCACGGGCACGCAAGGCTTTCCAGTAGCGGTCTGCCGTAGCGTCGATGGTCTGCGTCTTTTCGTAAGAAGCTTCCATATAAATCAGCATCGCTTCCGCGGCACGGAAGACGATACCGCCCGAGGTGCCTGCATCGTGGTCGTTCGCCATGTGACGGGAGTAGTGCTTTCCTTTCTTGACCATGAAGCCGGTGGTAGAGCGGCTGGCGCCAGTGGCAAAGATGTAATTGATTAAGCTCACTTCCGGTTTTCCATCATTGTCGTAGAAGTTCACATCTCCGGGTTTCTTGGTAAAGATCACGATACGTGAGTCGCGGTTCTTCAAAGTCTCGTTGATGCCTTGCTCTTCCCATTTGGGGTCGTAGCCGGAACCGGGCGCATAGATGGGCAAGCCGTTGCGCATCAAGAAAGAGTTCACCATGCCGCGTGTCCATCCGGATCCGCCGCCGCTACGTTCCAACTCCATCTGCAAGTTGTTCACCACTAATCCTTCTTTGAACTGTTTCCACATCAGCATCTCGTCGTATTTGTCCATATTCACATCGCAGAACATGGTGTAATACGGATTGACCGAAGCCAAAGCAGCGTTCATCCCTTCGGGTGTGTCGGTGTTGACCGCCAGTTTATCGACGGCAAAGTCGCCCACTACTTTGGCAGAAGCCATTGCTTCGCCGAAGAAATAAGCTATCTCGCTGTCAATCTTGAAGTCCTTCACGTCGGCAGCGTTGCCTTTCCAACCCGGTCCGCCCGGAACAAAAGCTGTGCCTTTGTGGTACTTCTCCCACGTAGCTTCGAACAGTGCCACGCGGGCCCGCAGCAAGTAAGCTACTTTCTTACTGATGCGGTTCTTGCCACCAGGTCCCTTGTCGAGCAAAAGTTCGGTAGCCTTTTGCAAATCGTCGAGGATGAATCGCGCCACCTTGTTGCGCGGCTGCCGTTTGCTGGCGGCCATCAACGCCTCTTCCTTATCGGGAAGCACGGTGGTAACAATGGGCAAATCGCCCAGCGCTGCGAGCAACTTATAATAGTTGTAGGCACGGATGACGTACATCTCGCCAATATAATGCTTGATGTTATCCGCCGATCCGGTGATAAGTCCTGCTTCGTACTTGGGCAGGGTGTTCTCGAAGAAATAGTTGCAGGCACGCACCTTGTCCCATTTCCATTGACCTTCGCCCGATGGCACTTTCTTTTGTCCGGTAATCCAGTACGAAGGCAAGTCGGTGCCCGCCTGATTGTCTGTATCATTATCCCTGCCAAAAAGGTTGATGCCATAGTTGGAATTAACCGTCTCGAAAGGGTAGGCATTGATGGTGAAGGCTGCCAAGTCCGCCTCCGTTAAGAAATACTTGCCGGGAATCACTTTGTCCAGCGGTTCTCTGTCCAGAAAATCGTTGCAACTGGTCAGTCCGCCCAGCAGTAAAGTTCCGGTCACTAAAAGTCCTATATATTTTTTCATATTCCTGTGCTATTATTAAAGGGTGATACTCAATCCTACAGAAAAGCTGCGTGAAAGCGGGTACGTACATCCGTCCCAGTTGCCCACGCCGATGGTTTCGGGGTCAAAAGTTTCACACAGATTGGTGATAGTAAAGAGATTCTCGGCGGAAACAAAGAGACGCAGGTTGTTCACGTAATATTTCTTTGTCAGCGAAGACGGAAGGGTGTAGCCTAAGGTCACGTTCTTAAGACGGACATAAGCCGCATTTTGCAGATAGCGGGTTTGCGATTGGCGGTTGCGGTTGTTTTCGAGCACCCGGGGATAATAAGCGTCCACATTGGCTCCCAACGCAGTGGTAGTGTTCTCTGGACGGAAATAATCCAAATGTGGTTTGAAGATATTGGTCTGCCAATAGCCTACTGCTCCCCAGAACATGGTGCTGCCATCCGAAGGCATATAGTCGCGCTTCAAAGTGCCTTGGAAGAATACTTTCATGTCGAAGCCTTTCCAAGCAGCATCCAGATTCAAGCCCACATTGTAGCGGGGGGTGGTATTGCCTATCTTCACCAAGTCGCCATGATCGTCAAGGGTTTTGTTGCCTCTGCTTATTTTGCCGTCGCCATTGACGTCGGCATACATGATGTCTCCGGCACCCCAGCCCGAACCAAAAATGTCTTGCGCGCCCTTGGGCATGCTGGCAAGGTGTTGTTGCATTTCGGCATCTGTCTTGGCGATGCCAATGGTCTTGAAGCCCCAAATGTCACCAATGTGCGCACCGGCGTAATAAGCGGTGTTGTTGTCTCTATCAAGGATGCTGTTCGAGGGGTTCGGATATTTATCAATCACCACCTGATTGTCGGACAACGAAAGGGTAGCGCCGTATTTAAAGTCCTTAATCTGGTCGCGCCAGTTGATTTGCACTTCCCAACCTTTAGATGTCATATCCAAGTTGTTCACCTTGGGGACAGCGATTCCTAAGATATTGGGCAGCTCGGGAGCGGGACCCACCATGTCTTTGGATTTCCGTTGGAAATAGTCGAACGTCACGTTCAAGCGATTGCGCAACATGGCAACGTCGAAACCGATGTCCATGGTTTGCGTTTTTTCCCAAGTAAGCAGAGAAGAGACTAGAGCCGATTCACTGGAGATGTTGGGGCGTTCGCCGTCCACAAGCCAGCTGCCCAGCGCATAGCCTCCCCATTGATTGACGTTCAAGCCAATGGTCCGGTAGAAAGGATACCAATTGTCGGTGTTCTGATTGCCCAGTTCGCCCCAAGAGCCGCGGATCTTCAGCGTACTGAACAAGTCGGTATAATCTTCAAAGAAGGCTTCACGGGCAATGTTCCATCCCAACGAGAAAGAAGGAAAGAGGTTCCAACGTTCGTCGGCGAGGAAGCGTGACGTTCCGTCATACCGCATATTCACTTCCGCCAAGTAGCGTCCTTGGTAGTCGTAGTTGACACGTCCGAAGAAACCGGCAGTAGCCCATTGCTGGTAGCCGCCTCTGTTTTGCGGGTTGTTCTGCGTGGTGTCTAAAGTAGGGATTCCTCCCATGATATTGTCTTTAGAAGCCATAATGGTGCGTTGAGAGAAAAGTTCGCTTTGGTAGCCCAGCATCACTTTCAGGTTGTGTCCGCCCGCTAGTTCCGCCGAATACTCGGTAAAAAGGTTCGGGTTGAAGAAGTTGCTCTTGTACGCATACTCGCTGACACTCGAAGGGGTGTTGGCGATGGGATAGGGATTCTTCTTCACATCGTAGGCATACACCGTCTCCCGGCCGGTATGGTCGAAGTTGTTGTTGGTACGGTAGTTCAGTTCGGCATTGATTTTCCAGTTTTTTACTGGCTCGATGGTCAAGGTGAGTTGTTGCGCCAGCACATCTTGCTGTGTCTTGTAGCGTCCGCCTTGGGTGAGTTGGTAGATTTTAGATTCGGGGGTATAGAAGCCATTCGGGTCAACAACGGGGATTACCGGCCAGTAACGGCAGGCATCGTAATAGAAGACATTGCTCTTAACGTCGCCACCGGCATACGAAGGAGCCTCATAATCCGTACGGTTGAAACGGATGTTGTAGCTCACTTTCATCCAAGAAGCAAGGTCGGCAGTCACTTTAGCGGTGAGCGAATAGCGTTGTTTGTTGTCGTCGCCGTAGTTCAGCAAACCGCCTTGATCGAGGTAATTGGTGGACAGGTAGTACTGCATCTTCTCGCTACCGCCGCTCACGCTCAACGAATGTTCTTGCGTGAAACTATTGCCGAAAAGTGTTTTCAGCCAGTTGGTGTTGGCAGCCGGCATCAAATCTTGGCGGGCAGGGTCGTCGAAGGCGTTCCATCGTCCGGACATTTCCCACATGTACTGCGTGCTCTTTCCGTCTTGATAATCCTGAATCTGCTGCAATTTCTTGTGGCTGTACATAGGTGCTTGACCGCCATTAATCAGCTGGTCATTGATGGCAAGGGCAAACTTGTACGAATCCGCCACCTCTGCCATGTTCATAGGCGAAAGGAAACGGAAGTTGTTGTTGTAGTTCACCGTCGGCTTGCCGGCTTTTCCTCTTTTGGTGGTGATGAGGATGACGCCACCGGGTGCGCGCGAACCGTAGATGGAGGAAGCTGCCGCATCTTTGAGCACGGAGATGCTCTCGATGTCTTGCGGATTGATGGCATTGATGTCGCCATCCATACCATCAATCAAGACCAGTGGCGAGACGGTGGAACCGGCTCCGATGGTGCCTGCTCCGCGGATGTTGAAAGATTTGCTGCCGTTGAGCGAACCGCCGCTATCACCGGTGGTAATATTCATGCCCGGGATGACTCCTTGAAGGGCATCAACGACAGTGTTGATGGGACGGGCTTCAAGTTCTTTGGTGCCGACGGTGGATACCGCTCCGGTGACATTGACTTTCTTCTGCGTACCAAAGGCCACGATGACCACTTCGTCCAATGCTTGTGCATCCTCTTTGAGCACGATGTTCAGCGGAGCACCGTCCCACTTCACGTCTTGGGAGGCATAGCCGATAAATGAAATCTGGAGGATAGCTCCTTTGCTGAGATTCGCTAACGAAAATTCACCGTTCAACCCGGTGATAGTGCCGTTGGTGGTACCCTTCACCACGACAGAAGCGCCAATGACGGTTTCTCCCGCCACATCTTTCACCACGCCCGTGCCAACTTGCCCTTTTTGCTGGGTAATGCCAGTCACTGCTCCCGGCGCGCCGAGGGTATTGCTTGCTGCAAAGGCGTAAGAGGGGGCGAACGTAAAGGCAGCAACGCCTATACCCAACAAGAGCTTACTCATCGCCCTTCCCCGTACGCTAGCTAGTAGCATACTTGCCAATCCCTCGTTGTGTTCGTGGGGATTGATCGTTTTCCTGTTCTTCATTCCGTACATTTTTTTTAGTTTAATAATATAATGCAATAGCTCATTCATATCACTTCTAGCTAAACTTGGCAAAAATCTCTCATCCAACTAGGGGCATCAGCAAGTCAAGGAAGATAGTATTTGTCTTAATCCACGCAAATACTGTTTATTTGTTTTATTATGTATAGCAGAGAAAAATACGATAATTAGGAGCTAACGGCCGCAAATGTATCAATAAATTTTTAATCTCCAACTAAATAACGTATATTATAACATTCATCTTCCTCTTACTTTAGCAAGAAAAATAGCTTACTTTTTATGTATTTATATCTACAGTAAAAGTTACTAACGATTTGTTGTTTTCGCAGTTACCACTCGTTTGTTAGATATTAGATTTTATCTTTCCGTCTCAATTCCGGTCCCATTTTAAATAAAGACTTCGCACAGACTGAAAAAGATTCAGACCGTTGCTGAAGGTCAAAGCGGGACTAGCAAAATCCAAGCGGCTCTGGAATGAACAAAATTCTGCCGGAATTGTTGTTGCTCGTATATTATTTACCTAAACCAATAAGAACAATGAAGAAAGTAATTCTGTTGGCAGCTGTAGTGGCTGCCTTGGCATCATGCCAGTCGAAAACACAAAAAGCGGAAGTGGCTGCCGAGGATAGCCTGGCTGTAGAGATGACTCCCGTCATCGAAACCACACAGGTGTATGAGGGAACGATTCCCGCATCCAAGGGTGCTCCAGCCATGAATTATCTGCTCACGCTGGATGAGCTGGCGGACTCTAACGACACGCTCTACACGCTGGACATGACTTCTTTGGATGCCAACCAGCAGCCCACTACCAAGAAGGTGACGCTGAAAGGCACGCCGAAGATGATTCAGAAGGTGGTGAAGAACGCCAAAAAACAACCGGTGACGAAGAAGGCGTTGCAGCTCAATCCTAGCGACGGATCGGCTCCGCTGTATTTCTTAGTGACCAATGACACGACACTGACGTTGACGGACGGCAATCTGCAGGAATCGGTGAGCGACGTGGGTTGCGACTTGGTGAAAGTGAAATAGAAAGCACCGGTCGCACGCCGATCCAGCTAACGAAAGACGGACGGACACGGACTCTTGGCAGAGTCGGTGTTCGTCCGTTTTCGTTGGCGGGTCCGTGTAAGCGGAGGGGCCGCGATGCTGTTTGCCCGGCGGGAAGATTACTTCAGGCGTTCGTAGTACGGCAGCCGATCCAGCGGCACGTCTATCGTGATGGTTTTGGGTCCGCGGAAGGTCTTTCCTTGGTCATCGCGCCACTTGCCTTTGGGCAGGACAACGGTGCGCGTGGTGCCGGAGGTGACCATGGGCGCTACAAGGTAGCGGTCGCCCAGCAGGAACTGGTCTTTGCAATCGATGAAGCCTTGGTGCGGATAAGCATACTCCAGATGGCGGACAATGGGTTCGCCGGTCTTGGCAGCGTGGTGGGCAAGCTCCAGGATGTAAGCACCCATCTGTTGGTGGAGTTTGGCGAACTTGGCGCAGATGGCGGTATTTTCGGGACTGAGTATCCGCCAAGGAGCTACGGAGAACTGCATCATCGGCATCAGCGCGTGCACTTGGCAGGAGCGGACAATGAGTTCTTCATCGAACTTCTCTACCCCCACAAAGGCACTGGCTTGTCCGCCGCCAATCATATCGGGACAGGTGTAAGCATACCCCAACAGTCCGGCAGCCATCATATCGGGGATGAGGAGCTTCGTGGCGCCCCAAGAGTAATCTTTGTCACCCAAGCGTTGCACCAACGCCTGTCCGCCCTGCTTCCAGGAGGCGCGCAGCTCGTTGTAAGGGAAGCTCAGTCCAATCTCCGCCCATTTCTCCATGAAGCGGTTCACGTTGGCATCCTTCTCGAAGAAGCTGTATTCGCCGCCCATATAGCCCACATCGCCACCGTCGAACTTGAAGCCGTCGATACCGTATGTAGTTTGGCACTGGTGGAGCTGTTCTTTGAGGTACGCCATCGCTTCGGGATTGGTGGAGTCATAGCAGCCGCTGTAGCCGTTCCACCAATGAATCATGGCGGGGGCGTTAGAACCTTTCTTTTTCACCAGATAGCCTTTGGCATCCAGTGTACGGAACTCGGGACTGTCCGCCGAGACGTAAGGTGCTACCCAGAGCATCACTTTGAAGCCCATCCGATGAAGTTCGTCGGTCATGGCGCGGGCATCGGGGAACTTCTCGAGTTTGAAGTCGAAGTTGCCGTAGTAGCGCTGCCAATTGTCATCGACCATAAAAACGCCTTGGGGGAATCCGTTCGCCACCGCCTGATGGGCGTAGTTGAGGATGTCTGCCTGATTCTGGTTAAGCATAAGTTCAATCCAGGTGTTGTATTGAGGCAAAGAGAAGAAGCTGGCTTCGGGCAGCTTGCCCGAGGGGGCGAAGTGCTTGGCGGAGGCGGCAAGGTAAGCCTCTTTGAGCGTGGTGCCCGCCACCACGGGGGTCATCTGCTCGGTGTCGGAATAGATAAGAATCTCTCCGCCCTTCACCTCGAAGCGGAAGGGCTGCTCTGCCCAGACGTAACGCCCGGCGGAGGAGAGCAGGAAGGGGACAACTTGGTTGTTGAGGTTGTTGCGCGCCATATCTTGCAGGCGCAAAGTTTCGCCGAATGGCATCTGATGACCCAGAGCGACAAGTCCGCCCCACCAGCGTTCGTTCTGTAGAGGGGTGAGGACGGTAGTGAACTTTTCGCTTTGCGCCAACAAGCCGGAGAGGCAGGTGCAGAGGGCGACGAAGAGAAGCGTAATCTTTCGTTTCATACGTGTAGTTGTTTTTAAAGGTTAGTAAATCGAGTGGCAAAGATACGAAAATTAATTGAAAAGATGGAACCGCAAAGTATAGAACCGCAGACTACACCGGCAAGACGGACGGACACAAACCAATGCTGCCGTTGGATGCGGTTATCCGGAACAGATATAAGGGAAAATCTGCTACCGGGAGAGGAGCAATCTTCTGCCGAAGGATGACGCATCTTCTGACGGGAGTGGGTGAATCTTCTGACGGGAGAGAGTGAATCTTCTGACGGGAGTTCATCACTCCTGTTAAGACAGACCGAAAGAAACACCTGTATCAAGGGCTCGCATCCACGTTGTTTGCCTGTCCATCCGCGTGCCGTACGGCTTCAGCAGCCCATTTATCCGTTTCGGTAACTTCCGCCCCTGCCTCTGCGCCCCGGCGGACTATCTTTGCGGGCAAATAGCATATAAAAGATCAGAATGAAAGCATTGATGTATTTCGCCCTCGCTGCCGGCTTGCTTACGGCGTGCGGTTCGGGCAAAGAGAAAACAGCAGAAGCACCCTTGAAGGTGAAAGTGACACAAGCAGCGACTATCACTCCGGACGGCAACCGCGAGTTCCGCTTCCTCTCCCAACCGCTCACCACGAGCGAACTCTCCTTCCGGGTGGGCGGACCGGTGAACCGCTTCGATGTATATGCGGGAAACCATTACCGACGCGGCACTTGTATCGCCCGGATTGACGACCGCGACTTCCGCATCCGCTGCGAACGCGCCGAAGCCCTCTACGTCCAAGCCAAAGCAGAGTTTGCCCGCGTAGAGGCGCTCTACCAGAAGAGCAACCTTGCCGCCAGCACCTACGAGAAGGCACGCGCCGAGTGCACCGCTGCCAAGACCGCCTTTGCCACGGCTACCAACGAATTGGCAGACACACGCCTCATCGCCCCCTTCGACGGTTATGCAGGCGAGGTGTACATCCAGAAGTTCGAGGATGTAAAGGCAGCACAACCTGTCATCACCTTTATCGACATCAGCCAGCTGAAGATAGAAGCCTACGTGACGCAGGAGATTGCCTTTGCCTCCCCCCGCCCCACCGAAGTGAAACTCACGTTCGACGCTATGCCCGGACAGACCTTCACCGCACGGATAGAGGAACTTTCAAAGAGCACCACCCGCAACAATCTTTCTTACCTGCTCACCGCCCTGCTGCCCAATGCCGACGGCAAACTGCTGGGGGGCATGAGCGGCACGTTGCGCGTGCAGATGCCCGCCGCATCAAAGACCTCCACCACCGTTGCCCCTCTCATCGGCGTGCCTCAGACAGCCTTGTGCGAGCGCCCCACCGAGGGCACCTTCGTCTGGGTGATGAACGCTGCCACCCGCACCGTCAGCCGCCGCACGGTTACCTTAGGAGAACTATTACCCAACGGGCAGGCTTCTATCGGCAGCGGACTGCAAGCCGGCGAGACAGTTGTCACCAGCCGCTTGCGCTTCCTCTCGGAAGGCATGAAGGTAGAAATAGTATCACCCAACGCAACCAAGTAACCCATGAACAAACTTATCAAATATTTCTTGCAGAAGAAGTCTGTAACGATCCTTCTGCTCACGCTCATCCTTCTGGGCGGCGCCTTTGCCTACGTCAAGATGGGCAAACTGGAAGATGCCCCCTTCACCATCAAGCAAGCTCTGGTCATCACCCCCTATCCCGGCGCTTCCCCGCAAGAGGTACAGACACAAGTCACCGATGTGCTCGAAGAGTCCATCCAGTCCTTGGGCGAACTGTACTACCTCAAGACCGAGAACCGCGCGGGCATCTCCAAGATCACCGTCTACGTGAAGAAGGAAATCCGTGCCGACGAGATGCAGCAGCTCTGGGACAAGCTCCGCCGCAAGGTGAGCGACGTGCAGAGCAAGCTCCCCGCCGGAGCGGGCACCTCGGTGGTGAACGATGATTTCGGCGATGTGCTGGGCGTGTTCTACGGGCTCACCGGCGAGGGGCAGACCTACCGCGAGCTCGAAGACCAAGCAAAGTTGCTCAAGAACACGCTGCTCAAAGTGACCGACGTCTCCAAGGTAGAGATCTACGGGATGCAAGTGCCCACCATCGACGTGGTAGTAAGCCCCGCCGTGATGTCCCGCAGCGGCATCACCACCGCAGACATCGCCCGCGCTTTCGAAGCACAAAACAAGGTGGTGGATGCCGGAAGCATCGAAACCAAGGAGAGCCGCATCCGCATCGAGTCTACCGGCAACTTCTTCTCACTGGAGGACATCGGCAACCTCACCATCGTGTCCCGCACCACCAACGAGCACTTCCGGCTGGCAGACATCGCCCAAATAAGCGAGGGGTACCGCACTCCCGCCAGCAGCCTGATGCGCATGAACGGTGAACCTGCCGTAGGCATCGCCATCTCCACCGTGCCCACGGGCAATGTGGTGGACATGGCGCGACTGGTACAGACAGAAGTAGAGCGCTTTGCCGCCGCCATGCCCGAAGGCTATACCGTCAGCCCCATCTACGACCAAGGATACGAGTCGGACGTAGCCAACCAAGGCTTCATCCTCAACCTGATTATCTCCGTGATCACCGTCGTTGCCATCCTCCTCTTCTTCATCGGACTGAAGAACGGATTGCTGGTGGGCAGCGGACTCATCTTCGCTATCTTTGCCACCCTCATCGTGATGCTGGTAGAGGGCATCGCCCTGCAACGGATGTCACTGGCAGCCATCATCATCGCCATGGGAATGCTGGTGGACAATGCCATTGTGGTGTCCGATTCCGCACTGGTGAACATGCAGCGGGGAATGCGCAAACGTATCGCCATCCTCCGCGCCTGCTCCTCCACCGCGCTGCCGCTGTTGGCTGCCACGGTGATTGCCATCCTCACTTTCCTGCCCATCTACTACTCGCCGCACATCACGGGCGAGCTGCTCTCTTCGCTGGTCATCGTCATCGGCGTGTCACTGATGTTCAGCTGGGTGTTTGCACTGACGCAGACCACCTTCTTTATACAAGAGTTTGTGCGCCGTCCCCGCCCGGACGAATTGCAGGCAGAGCTTTTTGCTGGCAAGTACTTCGACAAGTTCCGGGGGATGCTGCGCTTCGTCATCCGTCACCGTTATGCGGCGGTGGGCACCATGGTGCTGCTGATGGCGCTGTCCGCCTGGAGCTTCAAATTCATCCCCAAGGTGTTTGTCCCCTCGCTGGACAAGCAGTACTTCACCATCGACACTTGGATGCCCGAAGGCACCCGCATCGAGGAGACCGACCGCATCACAGCCGGAATGGCGGACTACATCCGCAGCTTCAAAGAGGTGGAGATGGTGACCACCTATGCCGGACGCACGCCGCCCCGCTATTACCTCTCCAACGTAGCCTTCGGACCGCAACCCAACTATGCCCAGCTGCTGGTGAAGTGCCACAGCTCCAAAGAGTCCCGCGCTCTGCACGCCTTGTTGCTGGAGGAGATTCCCGCCCGCTATCCGGAGCTGTTTACCAAGGTGAACAAGTTCGAGCTTAGCCCCCTGACAGAAGCCATGATCGAAGCCCGCTTCCTCGGACCCGATGCCGATGTGCTCGATTCCCTTGCCGGAGCAGCCATCGAGATTATGCGCCGCAATCCCAAGGCAGCCGATGCCCGGAATGAATGGGGCAACCGTACCCTGATGATCCGCCCCGTGTACGACCCGGTGAAAGCCGGTGCGCTGGGCATCACCAAAGCAGCCATGATGGAGTCGGTTAAATCTATCGGCGAAGGCACTGCTGTAGGTGTCTACCGCGATGAAGAGCGCGGCGTGCCTGTATTGCTGAAATCTTCGGGCACCGACATTACCGATGCTGCCGCACTGGGCGACTTTCCCGTGTGGAACGGCGAACATTCCGCCCCCCTCTCGCAGGTGACCGAACGGATAGAAACGGTGTGGGAGTTTCCGCAGATACGCACTTACAACCGCCAGCTCTCGATGGCAGCCATGTGCGGCGTGAAGCCGGGCTATACCATGGGCGAGGTGCACAGTGAAATCCGGGAAGAAATAGAGGCTATGAAGCTTCCCGCTGGCTATACCTTCTTTTGGGACTCGCAGTACAAAGACCAAAGCGAATCGCTCGCCGCCATTGCCAAGTACTTCCCGCTAGCCTTCTTGCTGCTGGTCGTGATTCTGGTGGCACTCTTCGGCAACTTCCGGGAGCCCGTCATCATTCTCTGCGTGCTGCCGCTGTCGCTTATCGGTGTGGCGGTGGGGATGCTGCTCACCGGGTTCGAGTTCGGCTTCTTCCCCATTGCGGGATGGCTGGGATTGCTGGGCATGATTATCAAGAATGTCATTGTGCTCATCGACGAGATCAACGTGCAGCACCGTTCGGGCATCCATCTGTACACTTCTATTATAGAAGCTACCGTGACCCGCACCCGCCCCGTACTGATGGCCGCCACCACGACCATCCTCGGCATGGTGCCGCTATTGTTCGACGTTGCTTTCTGCGGCATGGCAGCCACCATCATCTTCGGGCTCACTTTTGCCACGGCACTCACACTGTTCATCACGCCGGCACTGTACGCTATCTTTTATCAGGTGGGTTCACCACAGAGCAGCACAGAGCGGCACGGAGGGAAAGCGGGAAAGAAGGGATGGAAGAAATGGCTTGGAAAGAGAAAGAGAAAGAGCTCCGTGAAACTCGGTGTTCTCTGTGTTGCATTTTTCTGTATTCCCACTGCTTTGCAAGCTCAGAGCTCCCCGTTGTTGGAGCGTTATCGCTCGATGGCGCTTGCCTATAGCCATGACTTGAAAGCAGCAGAGAAGAATATTTCCGCCAGCTTGGAACTGGAGAAGAGCGCACGGGCAGATCTCAAACCGAAGCTCAGCGCGGGAGGGCAGTTCAACTATACCGGGAAGCCGATGAAGTTGTCGCTCGACCTTCCCGCACTGGAATCGCCGCTGAACTTCGGCGGTCAGAACCTGGGCTATGGTGCCTCGGTCAGCTTGCTGCAACCCCTCTATACGGGGGGGATGCTGTTGGAGTCCATCAAAATGGCACAACACCAGCAGTCGCTGGCAAAGAACCAGCAGGAGATGATACAGGCAATGATCTGCTATCAGGTGGACATCCAGTATTGGAACACCGTGGCAAGACGGGAGCTGGTCAGCGTGGCAACAGCGTTCCGCCACTCCATCGCCTCGTTGGTGCGCACCATCAAGGAGCGGGTGGATGCGGGGCTGACCGACCGGCAAGACTTGCTTATGGCGGAGGTGAAACTGAACGATGCCGAGTATCAATTGCTGCAAGCACAGAACAACTTGGAGACGGGACGCATGGCGCTCAACTCTCTCATCGGCGAAGCACTTTCCGCCGATACGGAGATAGAGACGCGCCTGCCCGCTGTCTGCGCCGAAGAGGCGGCTGCACCGGGAAATGCCGGAAGTCGTCCCGAGCTGAGGATGGCGGACGACCGCATCCGCTTGGCAGAGAGCTCGTGCAAGCTCAACGATGCCAAGTTCCGTCCGCAGTTCTATATAGGTATAGACGGAAGCTGTTCTTCCCCCGGATATAACTTCAACAAAGACCTCGACCCTAACTACGCTGTCTATGCCAAAGTCTCCGTCCCCTTGTGGGAATGGGGCAAGCGCAAGAGCGTGAAGCGTGCCTCCACCTTCAAGGTGGGCATGGCGCAGGACAACCGCCGACGGGTGGAGGATGACCTCACTCTTGAGGTACAGACCGCCCGCCTCTCGCTTGCCCAATCCGCCGAACGGATCCGCCTGAGTCAAAACTCGCTGGAGAAGGCGGACGAGAACGAGCGTCAGGCATTGGAGCGGTACACCGAAGGACGCACCTCGCTCATCGACGTGATAGAGGCACAGACTTATCGCCAGCAGGCTCAGCAGCTCTCGGTGCAAGCTCGTGCCGGAGGGCAAAGTGACGCCGCCGCGCTCACAAAAGCACTCAACGGATATGGCAGAGTGATAGAAAAGCTGTAGCTTTGCGCCAACTCTGTATGTTTATTAATAGATAGGTTATGAATAGTAAAGTCAGTACGCTTGTGTACGCCGCCCTCTTCTCTGGTTTGGGGGTGTTCTCTTTCTTGCTGTTGGTGAACTACACCGAGCTGCCATCGTCGGTGGCGGAGTCGTTGCGGACGATGAAGGCGTTCGTCTTCTTCATCGCCGTGTGCAATGTGCTGGGATACGCCACGCTCCAAGCGAGCACCTGGGCGGAGAATCAGTATGCGCTCAACCTCCCGCACCGGTGGAGGTTCGTCGTCCTCTACGCCTTGCTGTTGCTGCTGTTCTTGCCGCTGAACTACGGACTGCTGGTCATTGCCAAGCTGCTGGTGAACGCCGCCCATCCCTTCACTTTCCCCAACGGAGGATGGGGTATCCTCATCACCGTGTGGATGGTGGAAGTGGTGGTGGTGGGCTTGGTGCTGGTCAACCGCGCCATGCGCGCCACCCTCAAGCTGCAGCAGGAAGCGGCGGCGATGCAGAAAGCAAACAATACTGCCCGCTATGCCGCGCTGCAGAACCAGCTCAACCCGCACTTCCTCTTCAACAGCCTCAACACGCTCATCTCCGAGATACGCTACAATCCTGCCAATGCGGAGCGGTTCACGCAGCATCTCTCGGACGTGTACCGTTACATCCTCCGCTTCCAGGAGCAGCGATTGGTGACGTTGGAGGATGAGTTGGGCTTTCTTGATTCGTACCTCTTCCTCCACCGCGTACGGCTGGGGGATTGCCTCCGGCTGGACTGCCGGCTGCCGGAGGAGTGCCGCCAAGGAAAGGTGCCCCCGCTCACCTTGCAGCTGCTGGCCGAGAACGTAATCAAACACAACGCCATTCACCAAGGGCAGCCCATGACCCTCACCCTCCGTCATCAAGCCGGGGAGGGAGTGCTGGTGATGGAGAATCCCGTACGACCCAAGCAAACGTCCGCCCCCGCTTCGGGCACAGGGCTGAAGAATCTCGATGCCCGCTACCGCCTGCTGTGCAACCGCTCTATCGGGATTACCCGCACCGCCCAATCGTTCACCGTTAAATTCCCCTTGCTCTATGAATAAGATTAAAGCCGTAATTATCGAAGACGAGATACCTGCCGCCCGACTGCTGCACCAGATGCTCGCCGCCCTGCGTCCGGACTGGGACATTGAAACGCTGCCCGGCAACATCGAATCGTCCGTGACATGGTTTGCCACGCACCACCATCCCGACCTGCTCTTCCTCGACATCCAGCTCACGGACGGCAACTCTTTCGTGTTGGTGGAGCGCGCCCGCCCGCAGAGCCGCATCGTGTTCACCACGGCGTACGATGAGTATGCCGTGCAAGCTTTTGCCGTGAACAGCATCGACTATCTGCTCAAACCCATCCACGAAGAGCGGCTGGCGGACACGCTGGCACGCTTTGAGCAGCTCGCTCCCGCCCTTGCCGCCGAAGCCGAACAGCAGCACCGCCTGCTGGAGGTGCTGCAAACAATCTCCGTACCGGGCAAGAAGTTCCGCACGCGCTTCCTTATAGCCTGCACGGACAAGATGCTCACGTTGCAGGTGAGCGACATCGCCTACTTTTATTCGGAAAGCAAGCTGACCTTTGCCGTGACACGCCAGGCAAAGGAGCACCTTATCGACCTCCCGCTGGACAAGCTCGCCGAGCAGCTAGACCCCGACCGCTTTTTCCGCGCCAACCGGCAGACGTTGCTGAGCATCGACGCCATCGCCCGCATCGAACCTTACTTCTTGGGCAAGGCAGCGGTGCATGTGGTGCCGCCCTTCAAGGAGAAAATCCTCATCAGCAAGGAGAAGATGAGCGCCTTCAAGCAGTGGCTGAACTACTGAACAACGAACGGGGAGCAGCGGCGCTAACAACACGGTGGCAGGGGGCGCCTGACGAAGTTATCGGTT
>JAVVVS010000053.1:0-16261 GCA_036652495.1 Bacteroides sp. | reverse complement strand
ATTCTTTCTACAGACAAAGCTGCGTATCCTATCAATGCGATGGGCATCAGCAAGGCAATGATGGAGAAGGTAGCGATAGCTAAAGGTCGCCAATTGGGGAAAGAGGGCGCTACTACTATCTGCTGTACCCGTTATGGCAATGTGATGGCAAGCCGCGGTTCTGTTATCCCTTTATGGGTGGAGCAGATGAAAGAAGGCAATGATATTACAATTACCGATCCGAATATGACACGTTTCATGATGACGTTGGATGATGCTGTAGATCTGGTAATCTATGCCTTTCAACACGGAACAAATGGAGACTTGTTTGTGCAAAAAGCCCCTGCTGCTACCTTGGATGTATTAGCCGATGCTTTGAAAGAACTTTATCATATGGATACAGAAGTGAAGGTAATAGGTACTCGTCATGGTGAAAAACTATATGAAACGCTGGTGACTCGTGAAGAGATGGCTAAAGCGGAAGATATGGGAGAGTATTACCGGATTCCTTGTGATACTCGTGACTTGAATTATGATAAATTCTTTGTAGAAGGTAATGAAGAGGTTTCTAAGATTGAAGATTATCATTCGCACAATACCAAGCGATTGGATGTGGAAGGTATGAAGCAGTTGTTGCTGAAACTTGAGTTTATTAGAGAGGATCTAAAAAATAAATAATTAATAATTGGAAGTCGCTATTTTATTAAGAAAAGAAGTACATTTGTAAATAGGAATATAACGAATGTAGGATTATGGAAACAATCAAGTTAGAATTGTCAAAGGCTCAGTACAAACGCTACAAAGCATTTTGTACAGCTGATGCAGCCGTAAAAGCCATCAAACGCGGATTGAAGGAAACAGAAGAGGTCAAAATGGGCAAAAGGAAGCTAAAGACTTTAGACGAACTGCTCCGTGAAGTTTGAAGTATCATTTTAAGATTGTTGAAGATTCTATATTACTATTATACTTATATGATAAAGCGGAAATGGATAGTGTTTCCGAATCCTTTATCAAAGAGCTACTGAAAACTTCTTAGCAAAGAGCTCTTTCGTATTCTAAATATTACATGATAAAAGTTGGCATTACTGGTCAACCCGGTTTTGTGGGGAGTCATCTTTACAACGAACTTGGTTTGCTCTCTACGGAGATTGTACGCATTCCTTTTGAAGATTCTTTCTTTGAGAATGATGTGCAATTACGTGCTTTTGTGAAACAGTGTGATGTGATTGTTCATCTGGCTGCCATGAATCGTCATACCGATCCCGGTGTGATTTACGATACTAATATCCGTTTGGTGAAACGACTGATTTCGGCAATGGATACGGAAGGCGTTACTCCTCATGTGTTGTTCTCTTCGTCGACACAGGAAGAGCGAGATAACGAATATGGTAAGTCTAAACGAGAAGGACGAGAGTTGCTGGAAAAATGGGCAAGGCGAAATCATGCGTCCTTTACGGGTATGGTGGTTCCTAATGTATACGGTCCTTTTGGTCGTCCTAACTATAATTCTTTTATCGCTACCTTTTGCTATAAATTGACGCATGGCGAGCAACCGGAAGTGTTGCAAGATAGCGATGTACGGTTGATTTATGTGGGTAGTCTTTGTAAGCATATTATAGATAAGATTCAGTCGATCTACGTATTGAAATCCTCTGTAATAGAACGCGATGAGATACCTTTTGATTTTGAAAAGAAAGTAACGGATATATTGACTCTGCTGCATGGGTATAAGGAGCTTTACTTCGATAAAGGCTTTATTCCAATATTGAAAGATAGGGATGAAGTCAATCTCTTTAATACTTTCCGCTGCTATATTGATTATGCGACTCATTTTCCCGTAAAGTTGGTACAACACGTTGATCAGAGAGGGGCATTTGTTGAAACGATCAAATTAGGAGTGGGGGGACAGGTCTCTTTTTCTACTACCGTTCCGGGCATTACTCGTGGTAATCATTACCACAGCCGTAAAATTGAACGTTTTACGGTTATTAAAGGAAAAGCACAAATTCAATTGCGTAGGATTGGTACGGATGAAGTGCTAAACTTTTATTTGGATGGAAATGAACCGAGTTATGTAGATATGCCAGTGTGGTATACTCATAACATAACTAATATTGGGAATGAAGAGCTTTATACTCAATTTTGGATAAACGAGTGGTATAATCCTGAAGATGGAGATACCTATTTTGAACCTTGTGACGGAAATACAAATTATAAAGTAAAATGAGTAAGCTGAAGTTAATGACTATCATAGGCACAAGACCGGAAATTATCCGCTTGTCTGAAGTAATAAAGAAGTGTGATACTTATTTTGATCAAATATTGGTGCATACGGGACAAAACTATGATTATGCACTGAATCAAGTGTTCTTTGATGATTTAGGATTGCGTGAACCGGATCATTATCTTAATGTGGTAGGTAAAGATCTGGGTGAGACGATGGGAAATGTATTGGCTAAGTCGTATCAATTGATGGTAGAGGTAAAGCCCGATGCTGTAATGGTGCTTGGTGATACAAACTCTTGTCTTTCGGTTATTTCGGCTAAACGACTACATATTCCGACTTTTCACATGGAAGCTGGTAATCGATGCTTTGATGAGAATCTTCCGGAGGAAACTAACAGAAGGATTGTAGACCATATCTCGGATTTGAATATGTGTTATAGTGAGCATGCCCGCAGATACTTAAACTCAGAAGGAACAGCTAAAGAGCGTACGTACGTGACTGGTTCGCCTATGGCAGAGGTGCTTTCGGCTAATTTGGCAAGCATTCAAGCAAGTAAGGTGCTTGAAAAGTTAGGGTTAAAGAAGGGAAAATACATTTTGCTTTCTGCTCATCGGGAAGAGAATATTGATACTGAAGCTAACTTCTTCAACTTGATGAATGCGGTGAATGCTATGGCGAAGAAGTATGAACTACCGATTTTATATTCTTGCCATCCCCGTGCAAAGAAATTTATTGAAACAAGAGGCTTTATTTTTGATAATCGTGTGATTCAGAACCAACCATTGGGCTTTCATGATTATAATAATTTGCAACTAAATGCTTTTTGTGTTGTATCAGATAGTGGTACACTGCCCGAAGAGAGTGCTTACTTTAACTCAATAGGAATGCCTATACCGGCAGTTTGTATACGTACATCTACCGAAAGACCGGAAGCATTGGACAAGGGGGCTTTTATCTTAGCGGGAATTACTACAGAACAAGTGTTGCAGGCAGTAGATACAGCGGTATTGATGCATCAAAATGGTGATTTTGGTTTGAATGTGCCTAATTATGTCGATGAGAATGTTTCAACAAAAGTAGTGAAAATTATTCAAAGCTATACAGGGGTAATTAATAAGATGGTTTGGAGAAAGTATTAAATAAAACTAAATCTAAATTTTGCAAGAATGAACAGTGGAACAGAGAATAAGCGAATTTGGCTAATCTCTGAAATATATTATCCAGTTAAAACTTCTACAGGGTACTATATGACAGAGATTGCAGAGTCTTTGGCCGCTAAAGGTTTGGATGTACATGTGATATGTACAGGATCCGCTTATAATAAAGGAGAAGTTGAATCGAAACTTCTTCTGAATGAACATCACAATGGAGTCTCAATTCATAGAGTAACTGTAAATGATATTGATAAAAATAACTTTGTAAAAAGAACCTTACGACTCTTTTTATCTAGCTATAAACTTTTTTTTCGATTGCTTTCTTTGGTTCATTCTGGTGATCAATTATTGGTAGTTACGAATCCTGCATTTTTAATACTAATGATGCCCTATGTGAAATGGCGAAAAAAGATTGATTATAGTATTCTTGTTCATGATATATTCCCAGAGAATTTAGCTGCAATTAGTAAGGTATCATCAAGTTCTCTTTTGTATAAATGCTTGAAGATTGTTTTTGATAAGGCTTATGCAAAAGCTCATTTGTGTGTCTCAATAGGGCGTGATATGAGTGAAGTATTGAGAATAAAATTGGGAAATAAGGCTCTAATTGCTTTGATTCCCATTTGGTCTGAAGAACAACTTGTTTATCCTTTGGATAAGCAAGAAACTATGTTGGCTCAACAATTGAATTTTAAAAATAATTTCGTTTTTGAATTTGCAGGAAATTTAGGTCATGCTCAAGGAATTGAAAATCTGTTAGAAGCTATTTCTCTGCTTGATATCCCTAATATACATTTTCTTTTCATTGGTGGAGGTGCTAAATATAATGTAATCGCTGATTTTGCAAAGAACAGATCAAATGTGTCTTTGGTTGGCTTTATGGATCGTTCTCTGCAAAATGATTTCTTAAATGCATGTGATGTGGGTATTGTTACTCTCAGTGATGGCATGTATGGTTTGGGGGTGCCTTCTAAATCTTATAATATAATGGCAGCTGGAAAACCCATTTTAATGGTGGGAGAGTCTGATTCAGAAATAGCATTGTGTGTGAAAGAATATAATTTAGGATGGGTTATAGAACCTAATAATTCTTTGATGTTGAAAGAGGCATTTGAATCAATTTATGAACATAGAGATGAGTTGTCTTCTATAAAAAACAATGCAAGATGTATGGCTGAAACTCTGTTTTCCAAAGAATTTGTTTTAGAAAAATATTATCAATTATTTTGCTAATCTTTTATGAAATTACTATTTACAGGTGCTTCTGGCTTTTTAGGTAATAATATCTATTTTTTATTAAAGGAGAAGTACGGAATAGAGACTGTTGGTTTGACGCAACAAGATAATTACACTATTAATTTAGCTAAGGAAATTCCTGCTTTAAACGGTATCTATGACATCGTGTTTCATGCGGCCGGTAAAGCACATGTTGTACCTCGTACAGAGATAGAACGACAAGCTTTCTATGATGTGAATTTGCAAGGAACTAAGAATCTTTGTGCTGCATTAGAAATGACGGGAGTGCCGAAATCATTTATCTTTGTTAGTACAGTGGCAGTGTATGGCTGTGATGCGGGTGAAAATATTACAGAAGAATATTCTTTGAATGGAGACACGCCTTATGCTTTGAGCAAAATTCAAGCTGAGCAGTTTTTGCAAAAGTGGTGTGAGAAGCATCAAGTCAAGTTGGGCATTATTCGTCCATCATTAATAGCTGGTCCTAATCCTCCAGGGAATTTGGGAGCGATGATAAAAGGTATAAAGAGCGGAAAATATCTCAGTATTGCTGGAGGTCGTTGTCGGAAGAGTGTACTAATGGTACAGGATATTGCTAATTTAATTCCTTTATTGGTAGAAAAAGGGGGGATATATAATGTTTGTGATACTTCTCAACCAACTTTTCGTGAGTTAGAAAAAATTATTTGTCAACAACTGGGCAAAGGTATGCCGCTTTCTGTTCCTTATTGGATAGCAAAAGGAATGGCATCAGTGGGTGATTGTTTAGGAAAACGTGCTCCTATCAATTCGTTGAAGCTAAAGAAAATTACTGAATCACTTACTTTTAGTAATGCTAAAGCGGTGCGTGAACTTGGATGGAAACCAATGAGTGTGCTGGACAATTTTATAATAGAATGAATTAACAAAAACGATTAATGTATTACCTTATTATTATAGTTCTGCTATTTCTAGCAGAACTTTTTTATTTTTGGATAGCGGATAAATGTAACATTATTGATAAACCGAATAATCGGAGTAGCCATACACGAATTACGTTGCGGGGTGGGGGAATCATTTTTTACTTTGGGACATTGGCTTTCTTCATCTCAAACGGAGGAGAGTACCCTTGGTTTATGCTGGCATTGACGCTGATCACATTTATCAGCTTTGTAGATGATATTCGGTCTACGTCGCAAGGGCTAAGGTTGGTATTTCACTTTACGGCAATGGCGTTGCTGTTCTACCAATGGGGGTTGTTCTCCTTGCCTTGGTGGACGATAGTGGTGGCACTGATTGTTTGCACGGGGATTATCAATGCGTACAATTTCATGGATGGCATCAACGGAATAACGGGAGGATATTCACTGGTGATACTGGCTGCCTTGGCGGTGGTTAATGCAAAGATAGTCTTAAACTTTGTAGATTCGGAGTTGATTTATACAATGATCTGTGCGGTGTTGGTATTCAACTTTTTTAATTTCCGCAAGCGGGCGAAATGTTTTGCGGGAGATGTAGGGTCGGTGAGTATTGCTTTCGTGATTCTCTTCTTGATAGGAAAGCTGATTCTAAAGACTGAAGATTTTAGTTGGATAATTCTGTTAGTGGTGTATGGGGTGGACAGTGTGCTGACCATCATCCATCGGTTGATGCTGCATGAAAATATCGGGCAGCCGCATAGGAAGCATTTGTATCAGATTATGGCGAATGAGCTGAAGGTGCCGCATGTGGTGGTTTCGGGCTTGTATATGTTATTGCAAGGGATGATAATGGCGGGGTACTTCTACTGCCAAAAACATGGATACTGGTATTTGGCGGGAATTATTGTAGTGCTAAGTGTTGGTTATATAGCGTTTATGAGGAAATTCTTTGTACGGGTATCATCAATGGGTTACAAGGTTAATTGTTAATTTAATTATAGAACGATGATAATAGACAATACACTTTTAGATGAGGTATCTGAAAAAGCACGCGTAAGTGACAGGCTGCGCATGAACTTTAATTTGCATGAAAGTTTAGATGCAAAAGCGCAGCGCTTATTGAACGCGTTGGAGATAGGAACAATGCTACCCATTCATCGTCACAGGCATACGACCGAGACTTATATGTTGCTTCGCGGGAAATTGAGAGTTATGTTTTACAATGACGAGGGGATAGAAACAAAATCGTATTTGCTCGATTTGTTGCAAGGAAATTATGGAGTAAATATCCCCAAAGGACAATGGCACACCTTGGAGGTTCTGGAAAGCGGAACGGTAATATTTGAAGTGAAGGACGGACCGTATATGCCTTTAGAATCGGAAGATGTGATGAAAAAGGGGTGAATGCTTTTAGTCTGTAACGGTGGTGTGTGTAGCTTTTTGTTTCTCTTTGTATTGTGTAGGCGTGTCTCCAGTGTATTGCTTGAAGGTGGTGCTGAAGTAGCGCGAAGTAGAAAAGCCGAGTTGTTCGGCTATTTCGGTAAAGGAGAGGTTGGTTTGGGTAATTAGCAGCATGGCTTTCTCCATTCGTAGCTTGTTAATATAATCATTTGCTCCCATGTTGGTGAGTGCTTTCATCTTGTTGTAAAGGGATGCGCGGCTCATGCCCATCTCTTTGCAAAGTAACGTCACGTCCAATAGGGAGGATTCGAGATGCTCTGTGATCACCTTGTTCAGATGAAGCATGAATTTTTCATCCGTAGAACTGATGGTGCTTTCTTCCGGTTGCGGAATAAGCCCAGCCTGAAGATAACGCATTCGCATGTTTTCCCGATTCCGCAAGCGGCTGCGGATGATTTCGATCAACAAGTCAATTTCAAAAGGTTTGGTCAGATAGGCATCCGCGCCTTTCTTATAGCCTTGCAGTTCGCTACGTTGATCGTCGCGCGCAGTGAGCAGCACTATGGGGATGTGGCTGATTTCAATATTTTCTTTGATGCGCTTGCACAACTCGTATCCGTTCATGCGAGGCATCATCACATCGCTGATGACCAGGTCTGGCTGTTGGCGTATGGTCACTTCCAATGCTTCCACACCGTCGGAAGCGGTGAGCACTTGCTTGAATTCGTTTAGTAAGGCATCGCGTAGAAAAGCAATCAAGTCGGGATTATCGTCTACAACGAGAATCGTCTGTTTTTGGGTGTTCGACTTTTCTTCTGAAGTCTCTTCGGATGGACCGTTATCGGCTATCAGTTCATTTAAGTATGCTTTGGGCTGGCAACTGATGATTTCGGCGGTGGTGACAAGCGGTAATTCGAAAAAGAACGTAGCTCCCACATTTTCATTATCTACACCACCGATAGACCCACCGTGCAGCTCTGCCAATATTTTAGAGTAGGATAATCCGATGCCGCTTCCGCTTTGCTCTTCACTTCCTTGATAGAAACGCGTGAACAGCTGGTTGATATCTACCTGTTTCAATCCGCAACCTTGGTCGATGACGGAGATACGAACCATCTGCTTAGAGGTGATTAATGAAGATTTAAGCGTGATTGTAGCTTTTTCAGGGCTATGCTTCAGGGCGTTAATGAGCAAGTTGTTCAAAATAATTTCGCATTTATCGGCATTAAAGCTGACGGATTCTATTTGGTCATCGAGTTGATAGTTGATGTGTATGCCGCGGGCTTCTCCCTCTGCCACAAAACCTTCGGCAACGAAACGAATCCATGAGTTGAGAGGTTGCGGACTTACTTGCAACTTGCTTTCGTTCACTTCCAGTTTTCGAAGATCGAGCACCATGTTGATGAGTTCTTTCATGCGGCTGGTCTGGCGGTAGATGCTTTTCAGCGGTGCATAATGTGTATCGGAGATTGGCAGCGACTTCAGAATGCGTTGCAGCGGTCCGTGAATCAGCGTCAGTGGTGTACGTAGTTCATGACTAATATTGATAAGGAAGCGTACTTTCTCTTCATATACTTTCTGTTCGTGCTCGCTGATAGCCCATTTCATTTTGTCGTCTTTGCGTTTCAAGGTGAACCTGAAGGCTTCGATGATAACCGCCGACAACAGCAGTATGCAGCTCAGGAAGAACCACCACGACTTGTACCATGGAGGGGTAACGATTACCGTCAGCACTTGTTGCGCCACAGTCCAGTCTCCGTCTTTGGTGCTGCACGAAGCCATAATCTGGTACGTGCCCGGTGAAAGTGAACGAATCACTAGCTCCGGCTGATACGACTCTATGTATTGGTCGTTTAACCCTCTGATTTGATACCGATATATTTTCTTTCTCAGGATGTCTCTTTCTTGTGACATCACCCGGATAGTGATTGTTTTATTATCCCAAGGAATCTCTATTTCTGGTTGTACGCCGGTCACTTCATTGTTCACGCTTTCTCCGTCCAAACTCACGTCGGTGAGTTGCAATAAAGGCACTTCGGAAGGGTCGATGGACAACTGTTTGTCGATGCGCAACAAGCCTTTCACACCTCCCATGTAAATGTCCCCTTCGGCCGATTCGAGCCGGGGCTTTTGCAAATATTCGTTCAGTATCACTCCATCTGATTCACCGAAGATCATGAATTTTTGTTCTTTGATAAGCCAGCTGAAGAGCATACCGTCCGAACCAATCCATAGCTTTCCATTCCGGTCGCAAATCAGCGACTTCACTTCCCCAAACAGATTATTAGGATAATTTTTAATTGCTCGCGTACTAGGATTATAGGCACTCAATCCATAGTTAGTCCCTATCCAGAAGTTGCCTTGTTTGTCTTGTGACACTGTATTAATCAAGGTGTCATTCGTGTAGCTGAACAATGTTTTTAATTTGTTGTCCAGATGATTCAATTCATAAATACAACGGATGTCGTTCAGAAAAGTACGATTTGATTTAGAGGTAATAGGTAATAAGGCGCCACTGATGGTATGACCCTCCTCTTCACTGGAGATGTCGAAACGTTTTGAAGCGATTGTGTATCGGTATACATGGTCGGCTAATAGCAAGATGGTTTCGGGAGTGTTCCGGTAGAGATTAACCGTCCTGCCACTGAAACAAAGCTGGTCATTAATCGTTTTATTCACGATGGTGAAAGGTCGTTCTTTCCCGGTAGATTTGTTGAACACAAAAATACCTTTGGCAAACAATGACACGAGTAGCTCATTAGCAGAGAATCCGCAGATGGAGGCTACCTTGTCGCGCCAAGTTGTAGGGTAATGATTGAACTTCCCGCTGGCAGGGTCAAAACGATTGATTCCCCCGCCGTCCGTACCTATCCATATTTGATGATCGTCGGAATCTTGGTAGAGGCTGAGAACCGTATTGTCGCTTAGTCCGCGGTCGCTACCCAGCACGGCGTCAGTGTAGGTCTTGATGGAAGCTTCGCGAATGTTGATTAGTCCGCTTCGGATGCTTCCTGCCCACATGTTATTATAATCGTCGTTGTAGAGGCAGAGAATAGAATTTACGGGCAGAGAGTAGTTATCACCCGGGATATGTTCCAGAATAGAGAACTTTTCTGTTTCGGGATGGAGGATGTTGATCCCCCCGCCGTCTGTGCCAAACCAGATGTGTGACCCTTGTTCGGCAATACTGAGTATTACATTGTTGCTCAGTTTCGAGTTTTGCGTGGTATACGATGCCAGTAGTTTCCCCTTATGATTGTAACAGCGCACTCCGCTGTTGTAGGGGGCAATCCAGATTCGATTTTTCGAGTCGATAAGTATATCTTTAATATCTTTTCCACAGTTGAACGGAGGTAGGGATGTTTTTCCGGTACGAGTATTTACCAGCAGAATGCCTAACCAACGGTTGCAACACAGCAACACGTCCGTACTCCAAGGGGTGATGAGGGTGATGGCAAAATTCTGTTTGGTTTTGAACGCTTGCAGCAGTCGGATGGAATGAGTGCGATAATCGTACAGATAGATTTTATTGCTCGCTCCGAAAACGATTCCTTCTTTTGTAGAGCAGGCGGATTGGGCGACGATGCGTTTGTTGTCTGTATTCAAAGGAATGTAGAAATCATCACTTTGTCGCTGATAGCGGGCGATGCCTCCTTCTGTCAGCACCCATACATTATGTTCTTTATCTTCTGTAATTTGATAGATGTAATTGTGCGGAAGTGCGTTGGGACTTTCCGGATTGGCAATGTATCTTTTGAGTTTATGACCGTCAAATCTGCCCAATCCCGCTTGCGTGCCTATCCAAATAAATCCTTTTTTCTCTGTAAAAATGCACCTCACCGTCGACGGCAATCCGTCTTGCAAGGATATTTGTTTATAGTAGTAATGATTTGCCCGTACTTGCTGTGTGCAGAGAAAGAGGACGAAAATCATATAATAAAGTGTTTTCATCATTAGGTGATATAAGAATATGAAGCAAAAATACAATATAGTTCGCTTTCGACCAAAGATTCTTTACTTTTGATTCATTCCCCCTTTCCAAAATTAACTAATTGTTTGTTCAATCTTGTCTAAAAGTGTTGTTTGGTGGGTTCTGTAGCTGTTTTTGGAAGAAATATAGTTTTTATCGAACGGGGGGTATCTCGATACCTTTCTATATTTGCAGCGTATCTGGAAAGTTCAACTAATAACAATATTAATCTTTTATTCACTAACAAAAAAACATTTATTCCTATGAAGAACCTATTGAAAGTTTTTCTGGTGTTTTCTCTCTTCTTTTTTGCCGGTCAAGTGCTGGCACAGCAAAAGACCATCAGTGGTAAGGTCACTGATAATTTGAGTGAAGGTATGCCAGGTGTGAACGTACAAGTAAAAGGTACGTCAACAGGAGCTATCACGAATCTTGATGGTAACTTCTCCATTTCAGTGCCTAGTGCGAAATCTGTCTTAGTCTTTACCTTTATTGGTTATACTCCGCAGGAAATAGTAGTGGGCAACAAAACCAAAATCAACGTACAACTGAAGGAAGACGCTCAAGCTTTAGACGAGGTAGTGGTAGTGGCTTACGGTACATCACGCAAAAGAGACTTGACGGGAGCGCTCACTAGTATGCGTCCCGATGCGAACGATGCCTCTAAAGCTATCTCCATAGACAATCTGCTCGAGGGAAAGATAGCCGGTCTCGTGGTGAGCACAGCTTCTTCTAGTGTAGGAGCTGCCTCTTCGGTGACTATCCGTGGTGCCAGTTCGCTTCGTGGAGACAATCAGCCTCTTTATGTCATTGATAACATTCCGCAAGCTTCTACAGGTGAATTTTCTTCTTCCGCTATCGGCGGTGACTTCCAGATTGCACAAGACCCTTTGTCTTCGTTGAATCCGGCAGATATTGAAGACATCACGGTGCTGAAAGACGCTTCTTCTACCGCTATCTACGGTTCGCGTGGAGCCAATGGCGTTATTCTTATCACTACTAAGAAAGGTAAGGAGGGAAAAGCCAAGATTAATGCTTCTGCCACTTTCACCGTGACCAATATGGTACGCTTCATGGATATGATTAATTTGGAAGAGTACGGACTGTATCAGAACTCCAGAATCTCTACCAAAGATGTTCCTTTCCACTTTGTTGGAGACGAAGTGAGATATGTGTTCAGTGATGAATTGGGTATGTATGATGAGAATAATCCGGAAACTTATCACTTGGTGAACTACCGCAACTGGCAGAAAGAAATTTATCAGTCGGCTTTCTCACAGAACTATGCTTTGTCGGTGAATGGTGGAACGGGCAAGACTACCTATTATATTTCGGCTAACTTTAAAAACATTAATGGTACGGTGAAGCAGACGGGCTTGAAACAAGGCGACTTGCGTGCCAACTTGAATACCGAACTTTCTAAAGCTGTTAAGCTGAATATAGCCTTGAGTGGCTCACTGAGAGAGAACAACATGATGGCAGGTGGTAACACGCTGGGTGGTGCTACGGGAGCTGTTTCTCGTACGGCACTGGACTATGCGCCGTTTGAAATGCCCGAAGGGGACCCTGCTTTCAATAATGAGAACAAGACCAACGTATTCAGCTGGTTGAACGATTATGAAGATATTGCGAGCGATAAGACTTTTAAGGCTAGTATGGATTTGACTTGGAAAATCAACAAGTTCTTTAGCTATAGCCTCCGCGCCGGTGGTAACTTGAATACGAACGACCGCAAACGCTGGTATGGTATGCAACTTTATCAGGGAATGAACAACCAGGGATTCCTGTCTGAATCGAATTTACAGAAGAGCAACTACTCTGTAGAAAACATTTTGAACTATAACACCAAATTGGGTAAGATTGGTACATTAGATGCTACTGTGGGTGTGACGTATGATAACTATCGCTATTTGAACAAGAACGTAACCGGCAAGAACTTTACGATGTTCGAGTTCCGCGAAAACGGACTTCACATGGCGGGAGACAAAATGTATGCTCAACCCGAACAGAAAGACTATCAGTTGGCTTCTTACTTAGGACGCGTCAATGTGAATTTTTTTGAGAAATATTTGATTACCGCTTCGTTACGTGCCGATGGCTCCAGTAAGTTTGCCAAAGGAAATCGTTGGGGATACTTCCCGTCCGCTTCTTTGGCTTGGCGCATGGAACAAGAAGGCTTTTTGAAAGACGTTTCTTGGCTGAATCAATTGAAAATGCGCGTGAGCTACGGTGTTACGGGTAATCAGTCCATCGCTCCTTATTCTACTTTCTCACTGTACGGACAATCGGGAGGCGAGATTTCATACGCCGACGGTACGGGCAACAAAATGACTTCGATGGTGGTGACTAACCTTGCCAATAATAAGCTGAAATGGGAAAAGACGGCTTCTTGGAACGTGGGAGTAGACTTTAGTTTGTTGCGCTCACGCTTGAGCGGTACGTTTGATGTTTACAAAAGAAAAACGACCGATTTGTTAATCTCAAGACCGCTGCCCGGTTCTGCCGGATTCTCTTCGACTTACTATAACCAAGGTTCTTTGGATAATAAAGGAGTTGAATTTTCTCTGACGGCACAAGTAATAGATAGCAAAGACTGGAAGTGGAATGTGACGGGCAACATCGGCGCTAACAAGAATAAGATTGCCGACCTAGGACTGTTGCCTGCCGATTTTGGTTGCTTGGGTCAAAGAGTAGGTTATGAAGGTGCTGCTTTGGCCGATCAATTCGGTGTAGGTAACCTCTTCTTGGCGGGAGAAGCTCCGGGCCTTTTCTGGGGATATGTGACGCAAGGTATTGTTCAGAAAGAAGATGTTACTCCTGAAGGTATCCGTTACACAAAGAAAGATGGAACAGACGGATATTATAAAAAGGTAGAAGGGGCTGTCTCTACTCCCGGTGATATTAAATATTCTGACCGCAATGAAGACGGTGTGATAGACAAAGCCGACCGGGATATTATCGGTAATCCGAATCCTGATTTTACCTATGGTTTCCAAACAAAGATTTCTTGGAAAACGCTTTCTCTTTCTGCGTCATTCAATGGCGTGCAGGGGATTGACCGCCTGAACACTGGTAACCGGTACATCAATATGCCGGGTACTCGCTCAAACAATATCACGAAAGAAGCCTTCTACAACCGGTGGACGGAAGACAATCCTAGCAATTTGTACACGAAGTCTACTTATAATATAATGAACTGTGTGATGGACCGCTATGTGGAAAACTCGAGTTACCTGCGTTGTTCGGATATAACGTTGAGCTACGGTTTGCCCAAACGATGGATAAAGAAAGCAGGTATTCAAAACACTTCTGTTTATGCTTCTGTAAAGAACGCGTTCTTAATCACCGGCTATACCGGATATGACCCCGAAGTGAATAGTTTTGCCTTCAATGGCTTGACTCCGGGTATCGACATGAGCTCTTACCCCAATCCGCGCTCGTTTGTGTTTGGCTTAAATGTAACTTTCTAATATCTTTTTAATTTGACTGAATATGAAAAAACTTACCTATTATATCTTATTAGCTGCTGCGGTTCTTAATTTGACTGCTTGCAACGCACTGCTGGATGAAGATCCCCAGTATTCTCAAAATTCTACCATTATCTTTTCTACCGAAAACAACGCTGAGCTGGCGTTGCTGGGCTGTTACGGATATATGACTACTAGCGGAGCTTACGGACAGATGTGGCAAGAAGTTCCTATTGTGGCTTCGGGATTCTGCTGGGCACAGCGCAATGCTGGAGACGGACTGGTCTCTCTGCGTGCCACTTCAAATGAAAATCTGGTGTCTATCGCTTGGAATGGCATGTACAAGGTCATAACGGAGACGAATGCTTTCTTGGAGAGCTTGGAGAAAAGCAGCCTGAGCGATGCTGCCAAGGTGCAGATGGCGGGAGAAGCGAAATTCCTGAGAGGATTGGCGTATTATGATTTGGTATCGGTGTTTGGAGCAGTGCCTTTGAAGACGATTGCTTCTTCGTCCGAGGGTATCTCTATCGGTCGGTCGCCCGAGACAGCAGTGCTGGCACAAGTGGTGACCGATATGGAAGCTGCGATGCTGACTGCTGAGAAGTCTAAGCCGGGACGCGTGAATTCGTGGACTGCCAAGGCTTTCTTGGGAAAGGTGTATTATAAGATGGCGTGCTTGGGCATCGATGCCGGCACCAATTGGAACAATGCGAAGAAAATGTTTGATGAAGTATATGAAAGCAAGGTGTATGGTTTGCCTAAATTCGGCACGCTGTTTGGTGACTATGTGACGGGTTCTAAAGAAGCCATCATTCAGCTTAATTTTACGACTAAATCTACTACGTGTTTCAATCGTGCTTCAAACCGTTTCTCTCCCACCGCCTCTACTAAAGGGGTGTGCTGGGGATCATACAAAGCTTCGAAAGCTGCTTATGATTTGCATGAAGGTACTTATCCGGGCGACCCGCGTATTGCAGAGACTTTCTTGACTAGTTGGAGAGCTCGCAAGGGCAATAATCAACCGAATCCGAAACCACTGGTAGGCGATGAGCTTTGTGCCAATGATTCAGTCTTCTCATATCCGTATGTTACTTATGTCATCAAGGGAGATTTCGTGATGAAAGGCGGAGTAGCTACGAAAGATTTAAAATCATATCCGGCTAAATTGCCTTATGCCGACTTAACGAATCCGATTAATCCAAGCATCAGCGAGTTGGCAGATTATGCCAAGGTTCACGGAAATAAATCGTTTTATAACGTAGCCGTTACTCAGGCTGCCGTGAAATTCGCAAAAGAGGGTGGAGAAACCAACTGGCCTGCCTTCCAGAAACTGTACGACCAGAACCAAGAGGGTACGGCAGGGCATAAGAACTTGATGGTGTATCGTTATGGCGAGATGTTGTTGTTGATGGCAGATGTTTATAATGAATTGGGCAATACGGCAAGAGCTGTAGAATTGGCTAACGAAGTCTTGACCCGGGCACGCACTTCGGGAAGCAAGGCGGCCAAGCAACCCGCTAACTGGTCAGCTTCTTTAAGTCAGGAGCAGGTAAGAGAAAAACTTTTCTTTGAACGTATGATTGAACTCTGCGGTGAACCGTCGATGTACGAGATGCCGCGTATCAGAGGTGTGAAGTACTTTAAGAAAGCACTGGAACTGCACAATACGCACGAGTTCACTGTAGCTGCTGACGCCAGATATGCCACTACGACCAACAAATTCCTTGACCGTCTTTATAACGGTCAAGAGGGTCTGACGGACAATTTCTTGAAAAAGAACTTGTTGCTGCCTATTCCGGACTCTGAGATTTCGGCTAATCCGGGTATCACCGATGCCGATCAGAACTTCGGCTATTAAGTTAGCTTTGCGATGCCAGGGCAACCGCACCAAAGCAAAAACCTCTGCCGGGAGATGAGCCATCTTCTGC
>JAVVVS010000052.1:0-17675 GCA_036652495.1 Bacteroides sp. | reverse complement strand
TTATCTTTGCCGCAACTAATTCATTTGTAATTATGAGAAGAAGAAGAGCCATCATCACCTGTCTTTCGGTCTTATTCACCCTTAGCGCTTTGGGGCAAAACTGGGACATCAACACGTTGCACAAGATTAACAGCCTCGACGGGCGTTTTGTACGGAACTATAGCAAAGTTTTCTCGCATTCGGCTCCTTACCTCTCCATCGGCGTGCCGGTGGCGATGGCGGCTTATGCCGGATTGAGCAAAGACAAGGGATTGCTGCAAGATGCCCTTTACATCGGGACAAGTGTGATTGAAGCTACCGTGCTGACTTATGGATTGAAATATGCCGTAGACCGCACTCGCCCCTACGACCGATATCCCGGCCGCGTGCATGCTTGCAGCACGGAGAGCAGCCCTTCCTTTCCTTCGGGACATACGGCGGCGGCCTTTTCGCTCGCCACTTCCTTGAGCCTCCGCTATCCCAAATGGTATGTCATCGCGCCTTCCGCCTTCTGGGCGTGTTCCGTGGGCTTCGCCCGTATGAACGAAGGGGTGCATTATCCCTCGGATGTGATTGCCGGTGCCGCAATCGGTGCCGGATGCGCCGTGGCGAACGTCTACGTGAACCGCTGGCTGAACAGATGGCTGTTTGGCAAGCCGGCAACTTCTTCCGCTCACGTAAAATGAGGGGGGGCATTCTCTGATTCGGGCACGGATTGCGCGGGTTGCACGGATTGCTTGGGCTGAAAGGCGAAAAGGACGGCGGTAGGGGTGTAATCGGTGCCTAACGAGCACGGAATCGTTTGCTTTATTAGTTGGCAGCGAACCAGTTGGCTGTTTGCTTCCGCTCTAGATAAGGAGCATCTACTGTTCTAGATAAAGACCCTTATCTAGGCAAAAAAACGTATTTATCATCCTGCAGCCAAGGCAACCGCATCAAAACGAAATAATCTTCCGCCGGCAGATTCGCCAGCTGCTGCCGGGAGAGGAGGAATCTGCTGCCGGGAGAGGAGGAATCTGCTGCCGAGGGTTGCCCCATCCTCTGCCGAGGGTTAGCGTCCAGCACGGCTGTTTGGTTGGCGAGGGGTCCGTGTTCATCCGTCCTGGCACGCGCCGTCCCTGTACTTATTCCGCGCCGTCCGAGCTTAAAACCGCATCAAATTTTTGAGGCGGTTGCCCAGTACTGCTGCGGAGTTGACGAATCCGCTGCCTTGCGTTGCTGGCGCCGCAAAAATGAAATAAACGCCAAATAATGCAAATCCGCACAACTTTCATTCGGGGTATCTGTTCGTAGCTCACATTCGGCGCAAGCCGGATGCAAACCTATTCATTAACTACTTAAAAACAGAAAAAGATGAAAGATTCAGATTTCAGAAAAGGAGATGCCATGACGGCTGCCTATGGTTCGGAAGAGATGTTGAAACCATCGCCTGTAGACCGCATTCCCGACGGACCCACCACCCCGGAGATTGCTTACCAAATGGTGAAAGACGAGACGTACGCACAGACACAACCCAAGCTGAACTTGGCTACGTTTGTCACTACCTACATGGACGACTATGCCACCAAGCTGATGAATGATGCTATCAGCATCAACTACATCGACGAAACGGAATACCCGCGTATCGCGCTGATGAACGCCAAATGCCTCAACATCATCGCCAACCTCTGGCATACGCCCCAAAAGGACAAATGGAAAACCGGCGCACTCGCCATCGGATCTTCGGAAGCTTGCATGCTGGGCGGCGTGGCAGCGTGGTTGCGCTGGCGCAAAAAAAGACAGGCAGAAGGCAAACCGGTGGACAAACCGAATTTCGTCATCTCCAGCGGTATGCAAGTGGTTTGGGAGAAGTTCGGGCAGCTGTGGCAGATTGAAATGCGGGAAGTGCCCCTGACACTCGAAAAGACAATTCTCGACCCCGAAGAAGCGTTGAAACTGTGCGACGAGAACACCATCTGCATTGTCCCCATCGAAGGTGTGACTTGGACGGGACTGAACGATGACGTCGAAGCACTAGATGCCGCTCTCGAGGTTTACAACGCCAGGACCGGATACGACATCCCCATCCACGTGGATGCTGCCAGCGGCGGTTTCATCCTCCCCTTCCTCAACCCCGGCCTCAAATGGGACTTCCGCCTCAAATGGGTGCTTTCTATCAGCGTTTCGGGACACAAGTTCGGATTGGTGTATCCCGGTCTGGGCTGGGTGCTCTGGAAAGGCAAAGAATATCTGCCCGAAGAAATGTCGTTCAGCGTCAACTACCTGGGAGCCAACATCACCCAAGTGGGATTGAACTTCTCGCGCCCGGCAGCCCAAATATTGGGGCAATATTATCAATTTATCCGTTTGGGCTTCCAGGGATACAAAGAAATCCAGTACAACTCGATGGAAATAGCCCGGTATATCCATCAGGAAATAGCCGAACTACCGCCTTTCATGAACTACAGCCAAGAGGTGGTGAACCCGCTCTTCATCTGGTACATGAAACCCGAGTATGCCAAGAAAGCTAAATGGACGCTCTACGATGTGCAGGACAAACTGGCTCAAAGCGGTTGGATGGTGCCCGCCTATACACTGCCCCACGCACTGGAGGATTATATCGTGATGCGCGTAGTGGTGCGCCAAGGCTTCAGCCGCGACATGGCGGATATGCTGCTGGGCGACATCAAAAATGCCATCCACGAGCTGGAGAAGTTGGAATACCCCACCAGCACCCGCATTGCTTTAGAGAAGAAACTGCCCATTGAGCCCAAAACGTTCAACCATTGCGGACGCAGGCATCTGAACGCTAAAAAGTAAGAACCATGAATAAAAAGATTACCATTGCACAAATAAAAGAAGCCGTCGAACAGGCTTACCAAGCAGTGAAAGGAAACACCGGCGGCAAAAACGCCGATTACATCCCTTACCTTGCCAACGTAGACCCGAACTTGTTCGGCATCAGCCTCTGCCTCCCCTCGGGGGAGGTAGCTGAGGCAGGCGACTCGCACTACCGCTTCGGCATCGAATCGGTGTCGAAGGTGCACACCGCCATCCTCGCCTTGCGCCAGTACGGCCCCGATAAGCTGCTGGAAATGATTGGCGCGGATGCTACGGGCTTGCCCTTCAACTCCATCTTCGCCATCTTGCTCGAGAACGATCATCCGTCTACCCCGCTGGTGAACGCCGGCGCCATCGCCGCCTGCTCCATGATACAGCCCGTGGGCGATGCGAACTTGAAATGGAAAGCTATCGTAGAGAATCTCTCCCTGCTTTGCGGATCTGAACCGCAACTAATCGACGAGCTCTACCAGTCGGAATCGGACACGAACTTCAACAACCGCTCTATCGCCTGGCTGCTGAAGAACTTCAACCGCATTTACGACGAGCCCGCAATGTCACTCGACCTCTACACCCGCCAGTGTTCGCTCGGAGTGACGGCTCACCAGCTGGCGGTTTCGGCGGCTACCATCGCCTTCGACGGTGTAAACCCGGTGACCAAGCAGTACGTCTTCCCCGCCGAAGTGTCCCCGCACATCACCGCGATGGTTACTTCCGTAGGATTCTACGAGCATACGGGCGACTGGCTCTACACCTCGGGCATCCCCGCCAAGACGGGCGTGGGCGGCGGCGTGATGGGCATCCTGCCGGGACTCTTCGGCATTGCCGCTTTTGCGCCGCCCATTGACGGGGCGGGCAATTCGGTCAAGGCGCAGCTCGCCATTAAATTTGTCATGCACCGCTTGGGGCTGAACCTTTTCGGGGGTCAGCGGGCGGAGATAGTGGATTAATCTTCGTCACCAAGCTGGTGACGTAGACCGTAAAGATGGGAAACATCATCATCCCCAAAGCGGCAAGCACCACGGAAAGGACCCGGCCAGTGACGGTCATCGCCTCTATGTCCGACCCTACCGTGGTGACATCCATGAATGCCCACCAAAGAGCATCGCCATAATCTTGTACCTGCGGATTCACCTTCTGCTCGATGGCAAAGAAAGCGAGGCTGGAGAAGTAAACCGTAGCGAGCAGCATCGTCAGATAAGAGACAAAAAGGCTTGATGCACGGTTGTACGTAAGCCATCCCACCACAATGGCCAACGCATAGCCTCCTCTGAGCAACGGAGCAAAACGGATAAAGTATGTCACCTCTTCCGAAAACGCGAGTTGATAGTAACTCATAATGCTCTGATAAGGAATGGCCACCAACAAGAAAATGAAATGAGTGCGCAAGTAGCACCCCTTGCGGCGGGCCAGGAAAAACTCGAGAACAAAGTCGAACAAGAACCAGAGGCAAATCCAAAACTGTACCCGCCTATACGACGACTGGGCGTAGAAAGGGATGTCTTTGAACGTATCTATCGAGATACTGAGGATGAGAAACAGCGAAAGAATGAGGATGATGACATGCAGGAATCCGTAGATTCCTTTTCTCCGTAACACAAAATCGAGAAGAGCTCCTTTCATAACCGGACTGTTTTTTTTATTAAAATGGTTTAGGGAAGAACAACTCTAATCCCGCTTTGTTATAGACACCGATTAAAATAGTTTCTTTATTTAACACCTTAACTTATGGCAACCATAAAACAAACCGTGAAGCTTGGCGTGTTTACGCTAGCTATCATGAACGTAACGGCAGTTGTATCGCTACGCGGACTACCTGCCGAAGCCGTTTACGGACTCAGTTCGGCTTTTTATTATCTTTTTGCAGCCATTGTGTTCCTCATCCCTACCTCTCTGGTAGCCGCCGAACTGGCAGCAATGTTCCAAGACAAGCAGGGGGGCGTCTTCCGCTGGGTGGGCGAAGCCTTCGGCAAGCGCACCGGCTTTCTAGCCATCTGGCTACAGTGGATCGAGAGCACCATCTGGTATCCCACGGTACTCACTTTCGGCGCCGTCTCTATCGCCTTCATCGGGATGAACGATACGAGCGACATGAGCATGGCCAACAACAAGTACTACACACTGGCCGTGGTGCTCGTTATTTATTGGCTCGCCACGTTCATTTCACTCAAAGGATTGGGCTGGGTAGGCAAAGTGGCCAAAGTAGGCGGCCTGGTAGGCACCATCATTCCGGCCGCCTTGCTCATCATTCTGGGCGCTTTCTTCCTGCTGAACGGGGGGCACTCGAACATGAATTTCGACAGCAACTTCCTCCCCGACTTCACCAACTTCGACAATTTGGTGCTGGCATCGAGCATCTTCCTCTTTTATGCCGGTATGGAGATGGGCGGTATCCACGTCAAAGACATGGAAAACCCGTCGAAGAACTATCCCAAGGCTATCTTCATCGGCGCCATCATCACGGTGGTTATCTTCGTGCTGGGCACCTTCTCGCTGGGCATCATCATCCCCGAAAAAGACATCAACCTGACGCAAAGCCTGCTGGTAGGATTTGACAATTACTTCAAGTACATCCATGCTTCGTGGCTGTCGCCCATAATCGCCGTCGCCCTCGCCTTCGGCGTGTTGGCAGGCGTACTGACGTGGGTGGCCGGACCCTCCAAAGGTATTTATTCGGTAGGCAAAGCCGGATATCTGCCTCCCTTCTTTCAGAAATCGAACAACATCGGGGTGCAGAAAAACATCCTCTACGTACAAGGAGGGGCAGTAACCGTATTAAGCCTCTTGTTTGTGGTCATGCCTTCGGTGCAGAGTTTCTATCAGATACTCTCACAACTGACGGTAGTGCTCTACCTTATTATGTACATGCTCATGTTCTCCGCAGCCATTGTGTTGCGGTATAAAATGAGAAAGACTGCCCGTCCGTTCCGCATCGGAAAGAAAAGCAACGGACTCATATGGTTCGTTGGCGGACTCGGATTCTTCGGCTCCCTGCTGGCGTGCGTGTTGAGTTTCATTCCCCCCAGCCAGATTAGTACGGGCAGCAACACCGTGTGGTACGCCGTCCTCTTCATCGGTACACTGGTGGTAGTGATTATTCCATTCATCATTTACGGCGCAAAGAAACCCTCCTGGGAAGATCCGAACGCCGAGTTCGAACCCTTCCATTGGGAGAAAGGCGCCATTGACAACAAAAAGTAATCGATGCCTCCTTGAGGAAGCAGAGAATGCCTTTTCGCGCATTCTCTGCATTTTTATTGAAAAGAAGTTGCAGATCTAAATAAAAGCCCTATCTTTGCACCCGAAATCAAAAAAAGAGAGGTGCCATAGCTCAGTTGGTAGAGCAAAGGACTGAAAATCCTTGTGTCCCCGGTTCGATTCCTGGTGGCACCACTTTTGAAACAGCAAATGAATAAAAGCCCTTGAATTAGCAATAGTTCAAGGGCTTATTTTTTACCCTCCTATCAGGCAAACCGGTGCAGATTCCTGCCTTTAAAAATGGCTCGTTCGGTAGCTTATTCTAAGTCCCATAAAAAAACCACCGAATTTAACTTCTGCTAAAACAGTCCCCT
This sequence comes from Bacteroides sp., assembly GCA_036652495.1. GTDB lineage: Bacteria > Bacteroidota > Bacteroidia > Bacteroidales > Bacteroidaceae > Bacteroides. The sequence goes on along the minus strand of JAVVVS010000052.1, from coordinate 11,304 downwards.
CCATATACGGATTTGACGAAACAACCGAATGCACCACTTCCCGAAGAAGATGATTGAGAAACAAAAAACAAGGAACATTCTTTTTTCTTCGTGCTCAATGAAGCCATGAAACGCAGCTAAAAAAGTGCAGTAAAGGCAACGACAAAGTATCAAATAAGTTGAATCGTTACATTGCAAAGCTGGATTCTTTTCCTGGTTGGTTATTGTTTTCTTCCGAACCGACCAGCTACAAAATTGTAGCTGACCGGCTAGTTTCCTGTACCTGCACGGCTAGTTTCCTGTAGCTGCACAGCTACAAACTTGCAGCTGCCCGGATACAAACTTGCAGCTGCCCGGCTACAAACATGCAGCTGCCCGGCTACAAACATGCAGCTATAGACAAGACAATCGGCCGGTGACGAACCTTACCGTAAACTTCTGCCGGACAAACAGGAGGAGAACAAAGGCATGCTGGTGAAGAACAAAGTAGCTCACAGATGCTTCGCACAAACGAGCCTGTAAATAGCCTTTTGATTCACAGTCTTCTGAAAAATGCGGAAGAGCGGATGGAATCACTTGATTATCTGCAAGAAAGAAGCCGGACCAGAAGTTCCTTGAAATAAATCCCCCATATATTTGGAAGAAATGAACCTTTTCCATACCTTTGCAACGTCAAAAAAATGACAGCGGAATGTGGCGCAGTTGGTAGCGCACTACGTTCGGGACGTAGGGGTCGGGTGTTCGAGTCACCTCATTCCGACCAAGTTACAAAGAAGCCGTTGATTGTCAACGGCTTCTTTGCTTTTAGTGCAAACAGCCGGAGAACGGGAATGCCCCCCCCCGCGCGCACTCCTCTTACCATCCCTTCCTTAGCCCGACGGCAGATACAGCCAGCCCGTTCTAGCTAAGACACCATACCGTTAGAATTGCCCGAAACACCTTATTCGAGAACCCGGCAAACTCTTTTCTGCATAAAACAAGAAAAAAACGGCTCGTTTATACACTCAGTCTCCGATATTATACATACTTTTGCCCATTCTTAGAATAATTATACAAGATGAAGAAGAAAGCAAACCGATTAGACGCCATCAAAATGATCATTTCGAGCCAAGAAATAGGATCACAAGACGAACTGCTGCGCTCGCTCACCAGCGAAGGATTTGAGCTGACGCAAGCCACGCTCTCACGCGACCTCAAGCAGCTCAAGGTAGCAAAAGCGGCCAGCACAAACGGGCGCTACGTATATGTACTGCCCAACGACATCATGTACAAACGCACGGGCGACCAGACAGCCGGCGAAATGCTGAAGCATAGCGGATTCGTCTCGCTTCAATTTTCAAACAATCTGGCAGTCATACGTACACGCCCCGGATACGCCAGCAGCATGGCATACGACATCGACAGCAATGAATGGGAAGGCATCCTGGGCACCATCGCCGGAGACGACACCATCCTGCTGGTGCTCCGCGAAGGAATACTTCACACAGCGGTACGGCATTACCTGTCTACCCTGATTCCGACTATTCAATAAACATACCTTATATATACTGTTAAAGTAAAGAGATGGACATTCAACCAATAGATGTTATGGTAGCCGACGCCTCGCATGAGATTTACGTTGACACTATTTTAGAGACAATCAGAAATGCCGCCAAAGTGCGCGGCACAGGTATTGCCGAACGTACGCACGAGTACGTCGCGACAAAAATGAAAGAAGGCAAAGCTATTATCGCCTTAGCCGGCGAAACGTTTGCAGGATTCAGCTACATCGAATCGTGGGGCAACAAACAATACGTTGCCACCTCAGGCTTGATAGTAGACGACCGCTTCCGCGGCATGGGAATAGCCAAACGCATCAAGCAAGCATCATTTGCGCTGGCACGCTTGCGATGGCCCAGAGCAAAAATATTCAGCCTCACCAGCGGAGCTGCCGTAATGAAAATGAACACCGAGCTGGGCTATGTGCCGGTGACATTCAACGAACTCACAGACGACGACTCCTTCTGGCGAGGATGCGAAGGATGCATCAACCATGGCATCCTGGTAGAAAAAGAACGAAAATTCTGCATCTGCACAGCCATGCTCTACGACCCCGCCGACCCGCGCAACATAAAAAAAGAACAAGAAAGAAATAATAGATAACAACGATGGAACAGAAAAAAAAGAAAGTAGTAGTAGCCTTCAGCGGTGGATTAGACACCTCGTACAACGTGATGTACCTAACCCGCGAACTGGGCTATGAAGTCTATGCCGCCTGCGCCAACACCGGCGGCTTCAGCCCCCAACAATTGAAACTCAATGAAGAGAACGCCTACCGCCTGGGCGCCGTGAAGTATGTCACTTTAGATGTCACACAAGAGTATTACGCCAAAAGCCTTCGCTTCATGATCTACGGAAATGTGCTGCGCAACGGCACCTACCCCATTTCAGTCAGCTCCGAACGCATCTTCCAAGCACTCGCCGTGGCACGTTATGCCAAAGAAATTGAAGCCGACGCCATTGCCCACGGCTCAACCGGAGCAGGCAACGACCAAATACGTTTCGACATGACCTTCCTTGTGATGGCCCCCGGAGTAGAGATCATCACACTGACCCGCGACATGGCATTGAGCCGTCAAGAAGAAATCGACTACCTCAACAAGCACGGCTTTGAAGCCGACTTTGCCAAACTAAAATATTCTTATAACGTAGGGCTGTGGGGCACATCCATCTGCGGAGGCGAAATACTCGACTCAAAACAAGGCTTGCCCCAAACAGCATACTTAAAACAAGTAAAAAAAGAAGGCAGCGAAGAACTACAACTAGAATTCCTAAAAGGAGAACTTCATGCCGTAAACGGCGAAACCTTCGAAGACAAAATTGCCGCCATCCAACGCGTAGAAGAAATCGGTGCCGCCTACGGCATCGGCAGAGACATGCACGTGGGCGACACCATCATCGGCATCAAAGGCCGGGTAGGATTCGAAGCCGCCGCCCCGATGCTGATTATCGGCGCTCACCGTTTTCTCGAAAAATACACGCTGAGCAAATGGCAACAATACTGGAAAGACCAAGTAGCCAACTGGTACGGCATGTTCTTGCACGAAAGCCAGTACATGGAGCCAGTGATGCGCGACATCGAAGCCATGCTCCAAGAGAGCCAGCGCAACGTGAACGGCACCGTGACCCTCGAGCTCCGCCCGCTTTCATTCTCTACCATAGGCGTTGATTCAAAAGACGATTTGGTGAAAACCAAATTCGGCGAATACGGCGAAATGCAGAAAGGCTGGACCGCCGAAGACGCCAAAGGTTTCATCAAAGTAACTTCGACCCCGCTGCGAGTCTATTACAACAACCACAAGGACGAAACATTATGATTAAAGCAGGCATTATAGGAGGAGCAGGATATACAGCAGGCGAATTAATCCGCTTGCTGATCAATCACCCCGAGACAGACATCCAGTTCATCAACAGCAGCAGCAACGCAGGCAACCGGGTGACAGACGTGCACGAAGGACTCTATGGAGAATGCAACCTTCGCTTCACCGACCAACTGCCACTGGACGAAACAGACGTGCTCTTCTTCTGCACCGCCCATGGTGATACACGCAAATTCATGGAAAGCCACAATCTGCCCGAGACATTGAAAATCATTGATTTGTCAACAGACTACCGCATCGCCTCGCCCGAGCACGACTTCATTTACGGCCTGCCGGAACTGAACCGCCGCGCTATCTGCCACAGCAATCACGTAGCAAACCCCGGATGCTTTGCCACATGCATCCAATTAGGCCTGCTGCCGCTTGCCAAACAACTGATGCTGAACGACGATGTAACGGTCAATGCCATTACCGGAAGCACCGGTGCCGGCGTCAAACCAAGTACCACCAGTCACTTCAGCTGGCGGAACAACAACATGAGCGTGTACAAAGCATTCGACCATCAGCATGTACCCGAAATCAAACAATCGCTCCGCTCCCTGCAACATAGCTTCAACTCGGAAATCGACTTCATCCCCTATCGGGGCGACTTCCCCCGCGGCATCTTTGCCACCCTGGTAGTGCGCACCAAAACATCCCTTGAAGAAATAGTCAAACTCTATGAAGAATATTACGAGAAAGACTCGTTCGTATTCATCATCGACCGCAACATCGACCTCAAGCAAGTCATCAACACCAACAAGTGCCTGCTCCACCTCGAGAAACACGGCAACAAACTGCTCATCGTCTCCTGCATCGACAACTTGCTCAAAGGAGCCTCCGGACAAGCGGTTCATAATATGAATTTGATGTTTAATCTGGAAGAAACAACCGGATTAAGACTAAAGCCATCAGCTTTTTAATTATCTTTGCAATATGAAATTATTCGACGTATATCCCTTATTTGACATCAACATCGTACGCGGCAAAGGTTGCCACGTATGGGATGAAAACGGGACGGAGTACCTCGACCTCTATGGAGGGCACGCGGTCATCTCTATCGGGCACGCCCATCCCCACTACACCCAAGCCATCACCCGCCAAGCAAACACCCTCGGTTTCTACTCGAACTCAGTGATTAACAAACTGCAACAGCAAGTAGCCGAACGGCTCGGCAAACTGTCCGGCTACGACAAGTATTCACTATTCCTCATCAACAGCGGTGCCGAAGCCAACGAAAACGCCTTAAAACTCGCCTCCTTCCATACCGGACGCACACGCATCCTCGCCTTCAACAAAGCCTTTCACGGACGCACCTCACTGGCAGTAGAAGCAACCAACAATCCCGCCATCATTGCTCCCATCAATGCCAACCGGCACGTCACCTTCCTGCCGCTCAACGACATCGAAGCCGTACGCGCCGAGTTGGGCAAAGAAGATGTTTGCGCAGTCATCATCGAAGGCATCCAAGGCGTGGGAGGCATCAAACTGCCTGCCAACACATTTCTGCAACAACTCAGACAAGCTTGCACCGAACACGGCACCATACTGATTCTCGACGAGATACAGAGCGGGTACGGACGCACCGGACGATTCTTCGCCCACCAGCATGCAGGCATCCAAGCAGACATCGTGACGGTGGCAAAAGGCATCGGCAACGGCTTCCCCATGGGAGGCGTACTGATTAGCCCGATGTTCAAACCCGTATACGGCATGCTAGGAACCACCTTTGGCGGAAATCACTTGGCGTGCGCAGCTGCATTGGCAGTGATGGACGTGATAGAACAAGAGAACCTCATGGAAAACGCCTCACGCGTAGGCACCTACCTGTTATCAGAACTGAAGAAACTACCGGGAATAAAAGAAGTGCGCGGCAAAGGACTAATGATTGGGTTAGAATTCGATACCCCCGTCAAAGAGCTTCGCACCCGGCTGCTCACAGAACAGAAAGTATTCACCGGCGCCAGCGGCGCCAACGTTATTCGCCTGCTGCCTCCGCTCTGCCTAAGCTTGGAAGAAGCAAAAGAATTCATCGACCGACTAAAACAAGTACTAACCTTAAAATAAATCTATAAGTATGAAAGTAACGATTATCGGAGCAGGAAACATGGGCGGTTCTATCGCCCGCGGATTATCAAAAAGCAAGCTGTTCGCTACCGACACAATTGTGGTATCGGATTTGAACGGCAAACAGTTGGAACTACTGAAAAACGACTGCCCGCGCCTCAACATCACCCGGAACAATATGGAAGCCGCACAAGGAGCAGACATCGTGGTGCTGGCGGTGAAACCTTGGCTAGTTCAGACCGTGCTCCGCGAGCTGAAACTCAAGACCAAACAAATATTGGTATCCATCGCATCGGGCATCACCTTCGAACAACTATCGCACGACCTGGTAGAACCCGAAATGCCCATGTTCCGTGTCATCCCCAACACAGCTATCAGCGAACTGCAAAGCATGTCGCTCATCGCCTCCCGCAACGTCACTCCAGAAATGGAAACACTGATTGTAAACATCTTCAGTGAAATGGGCCTGGCCATGGTAATCCCCGAAGACAAGCTGGCAGCCGGCACCGCCCTCGCCTCTTGCGGCATCGCCTATGTGCTGAAATATATTCAAGCTGCCATGCAAGCAGGCATCGAAATGGGCCTACGCCCCAACGACGCCATGCAGATGATTGCCCAATCGGTGAAAGGCGCTGCCGAACTGATTCTGAACAACGAAACCCACCCCAGTATCGAGATAGACAAAGTAACCACCCCGGGCGGAATCACCATCAAAGGCATCAACGAACTAGAACACGCCGGATTTGCATCAGCCATCATCAAAGCCATGAAAGCTAGTAAGTAAACGACTATGCAAACCAATAATTAGTATGAACGAACAGATACAACAAATAGCAGAACGCTTGCGCGGACTGCGCGAAGTGCTGGAACTCACCGCCGAAGACATCGCACGCGATTGTGACCTCCCGGCGGACGAGTACCGCCTGGCAGAAACGGGCGATTATGACATTTCTGTAAGTATGCTGCAAAAGATAGCCCGCCACTACAACGTAGCTCTCGACGCACTCATGTTTGGCGAAGAACCCAAAATGAGCGCTTACTTCCTCACCCGCGCCGGAAAAGGAACCAGCATCGAACGCACAAAAGCCTACAAATACCAATCACTCGCTGCCGGATTCATGCACCGAAGCGCCGACCCATTCATCGTCACCGTAGAGCCCAAGCCCTCCGATGAACCGATACACTACAACAGCCACAGCGGGCAAGAATTCAACCTCGTGCTCGAAGGTCGCATGATGCTGAGCATCGACGGCAAAGAATTGGTTCTAAACGAAGGCGACAGCCTTTACTTCAACTCGAAACTCCCACACGGCATGAAGGCACTCGACGGCAAGACAGTGCGCTTCCTGGCGGTGATTATGTAACAATCCTATGGTAGAAAGATTTTTATCTCAAACAACTTTCACTTCGCAAGAAGACTTTATCAAAAACTTACACATCAACGTACCCGAAGATTTCAACTTCGGGTACGACGTTGTAGACGCCTGGGCAGCCGAGCAGCCCGACAAACCGGCTTTGCTCTGGACCGACGATAAAGGTGCACACCGCCAATTCACCTTTGCCGACATCAAACGCGAAACAGACAAAACAGCGGCTTACTTTCAGAATCTCGGCATTGGGCACGGCGACATGGTGATGCTCATCCTCAAACGCCGCTTTGAATTCTGGTACACCATCATCGCGCTCCACAAGCTGGGAGCCACCGTCATTCCCGCCACTCACCTGCTGACAAAGAAAGACATCGTGTACCGCTGCAACGCAGCCGACATCAAAATGATCGTATCCGCCGGCGAAGAAATTATCACTCGCCACATCGCTGATGCGCTGCCCCTTTGCCCCACCCTGCGGCATCTGGTCAGCGTTGGACCGGAAATAGCCGACGGATTCCTTGACTTTCATCAAGGCATAGAAGCTGCCGCACCGTTCGTCCGCCCGGAACATCCCAACACAAATGAAGACATCTCGCTGATGTACTTCACTTCGGGCACCACAGGCGAACCCAAAATGGTGGCACACGACTTCACCTATCCGCTGGGACATATCGTGACAGGATGTTTTTGGCACAACCTCACCGAAGGAGACCTCCATCTCACCATTGCCGACACTGGCTGGGGAAAAGCGGTTTGGGGCAAACTCTACGGACAGTGGATTGCTGGCGCAAACATCTTTGTCTACGACCACGAGAAATTCACCCCCGCCTGCATCCTCGAGAAGATACAAGAGTATCACATCACCTCGCTTTGTGCCCCTCCCACCATCTTCCGCTTCCTCATTCGCGAGGACTTGACCAAGTACGACCTCTCGTCTCTGAACTATTGCACCATCGCAGGCGAAGCGCTCAACCCCGCCGTATTCGACACCTTCCTCAAACTCACCGGCATCAAACTGATGGAGGGCTTTGGACAAACAGAAACTACGCTGACCGTTGCCACCTTCCCTTGGATAAAACCCAAGCCGGGAAGCATGGGGCTGCCCAACCCGCAGTACGATGTAGACCTGATTGACTACGAAGGTCGTTCCGTGGAAGCCGGCGAACAGGGGCAAATTGTGATTCACACCGCTAATGGCAAACCGCTAGGACTCTTCAAAGAGTACTATCGCGATGATGCCCGCACACGTGAAGCTTGGCACAACGGCATTTATTATACGGGCGACGTGGCATGGAAAGATGAAGACGGCTACCTTTGGTTTGTTGGTCGTGCAGACGACGTAATCAAAAGCAGCGGTTACCGCATCGGTCCGTTCGAAGTAGAAAGCGCCTTGATGACTCATCCTGCTGTAGTAGAATGCGCCATCACCGGCGTGCCCGATGAGATTCGCGGGCAAGTAGTGAAAGCCACCATCGTGCTGGCACAAGACTACAAAGACCGCGCCCAAGAAGAGCTGATAAAAGAGATTCAAAACCACGTCAAACGAGTGACCGCCCCCTACAAGTATCCGCGCGTCATTGAGTTTGTTGACGAACTGCCAAAGACCATCAGCGGAAAGATTCGTCGGGTGGAAATAAGGAAGAACGACACCAAATAACAACGCATAGTTTTTTTGTGTATCTTTGCACCGTTTTAATTGAAGACCGTCGTGAAGCAACTAATTATTCTATGTACCGGAGCTCTTTTAAGTCTCTGTTTCCCACAGAAAGCAACAGCTCAAGAACCCGACCCACTCCCCGCCCAAGCTCCCATTTCGGAAGCTGGTTCGGGGACAAGGGATTCGGATGAAGACACTACCCTCAACACCCCTTCCACTCAACCCGACAACGAATTTGAATTTTGCGGGCAGCCCATTGATTTAAGCTCTCGTCACCGCCGAGCCAAGTTGCGCAACGAACTGCAACTCATTTCGCGCTCTTCATCCACCCTGCTGCAAAGGGCGAACTTTTATTTTCCCATCGTAGAGCCCATCTTGCGCCAGAATAACATCCCCGACGATTTCAAATACCTCATGGTGATAGAAAGCGCCATGAATCCCGGTGCACGCTCCGAAGTGGGCGCCGCCGGAATCTGGCAATTCATGCCCGGAACGGCCAGTGACTACGGTCTGGAAGTCAACGGCAGGGTAGACGAACGCTTTCACCTGGAAAAAGCCACCGCTGCTGCCTGCCAATACCTGAACGATGCGTACCGTAGATTCGGCGATTGGATAGCTGTGGCACAGTCGTACAATATCGGGCAAGCACGTATCGGCGTCGAGCTCGACCGCCAGCGAGTAAGCGATGCCCTCGACCTCCATCTGGTAGAAGAGACCAACCGGTACATTTACCGCATCTTTGCCGCCAAAATGATTTTCACCCATCCCATCGATTTCGGACTGAACGGCAACATGCTTTATTATAAAAAGATGAGATTTTCTGCACGTCCCAGACGATAACGAAAGGAACCATTAATAAACATATAATCCAGAATACAAAATATTAATCAATGTTATAAAGCACCTTTTACGTCCGGAAAGATTTGGTAGTTTCCCAAAAAGCCGTACATTTGCACTGTGTTTTTCATAGTATTAGATTTAAGGTTAACAAAGGTTGGAGCAAAGCGTTGCTCCTTTTTTTTTGCCCATACTAGCCCGGCTACAATCATCCTTTCTACAAATTATTACTGAATCATATTGGCACACCTATCCAGTCCCGCAACCGGACTGACCAAAAGACTTGCTCAAAAAAGAGTTGAGTTGGTTAGACATACGCCTCACACCACCACAAAAAAAGCATCGACAATCTTGCGATTATCAATGCTTTAGCGGTAGTCGGGGCAACAAGATTCGAACTTGCGACCACACGCCCCCCAGACTTTGAATCTTATAGCATAATAATCATTGATTATCAGTATGTTATTCTATTGATGGTTTGCTTTGGTTTAAATAATGGTTTAAACAGTCTTAAACGTTGGTTAGTTAGTATTTAAAATTAATTCTTTATGTTCTTAATCCCTATATAGTAATCCTATAAAGGGAATAATGCAAAGGTAATGTAAATTGATTAATTATGCAACCATGTTGCTTTTTGATATTTAGTTTATTATAGATACTTGTATAGTGGTGTATTCTGATTATGGTGTAAAGAAGAGCAGCACCTAAGTTTCCTTAAATGCTGCTTCCTTTAAATTAGGTAAGAATGATTAGTTTATCTTCTTGTAGGTAAAGATTGTTCTATCATCCAGTTCTGTACCTCCATCATCTGTATTGTCCCAATCTTCAAAAGCAAGAACTAATTTACTGGCAGCAAGTTCTTTCACCATGTAGATGTCTGTAAAACCTCTAACATCATCAATGATAGTTAGCTCATTATCCTTTAAAGACCATTTGTAGACATTAGTATCTTCATCTTGTTTACACGTTCCATCAGCTTTAAACTCCCAGAAGCGTAGGGTATTAGCTTCATCAAAAGTAACGACTTCCTTGCCATCTTTAAGTTCAATAACTTTCTCCCAAGTAGATTGCCACTTGCCAATCAGATTAGCTTGGTTAATCTCTGGTGTTTTCTCTTCGCTATCATCCTTGCTACAAGATGATAGACCAACACACACAACAGCCATCATAAGGGCTGCTAAAATTCTAAACGTTCTCATTGTTTTAAGTTTTTAATGATTAATATTTATGTGAGTAATTAATGTATCTACGATTTGTCTAAACACATCACCAGCCATCAGTCCACCACTTACAGGTAACTCCATCTTGTTAATGGAAACTATTATCGTGTATTGTGGATTGCCAGCAGGGAAGTAACCACAGAACTCTACAATATAGTTTTCATTTTCAAGTTGTACTGTCCCTTGCATCCCTGCAACCTTGATTTTATCAGAGTATGCAGGTTTACCCAATCCATTAGTGATATTATAGTCCAAAGCCCGTCTCAAACTATCAATGCTTGATTTGCTTGCTATTTGTGGATTGATTACTACCGTACTATCATTAAAGAGTATAGGTTGAACCATCTTCCCATTATTTGCTATTGCGTTATAGAAGGTAAGAGTTTGGATTGGGGTAATGAGTTGATTATATCCAATGCTGAACCATGCCAAAGATGTACTACTCCAATCTTTATCTTTAGGAGTAATGAACTGGGCTGGTCTCAGATTAGATATTCCTGCAATGCTATCTGGTTTACCATAATTCATTTTAGCCAGTAAATCAAAATAGGATTGAGGATTATTGCCAAATGCTTCTTCCATTGTCTTATAAGTTGCAATGTTTGAGCTACAAGCTAATCCTTGCTCTACTGTGATTTCACCATATCCACCTCTTTGCCAATTATGGTCTCTCAATTCCTTGCCATGAACAGAGTAAACACCATTCTCTACATCTACTTTATTACAATAGTTCGTTAAACATTCAATTAACATTTATGCAGCAATTGCTGCAAATC
>JAVVVS010000051.1:0-17863 GCA_036652495.1 Bacteroides sp. | reverse complement strand
TTAGCGGTAGTCGGGGCAACAAGATTCGAACTTGCGACCACACGCCCCCCAGACGCGTACTCTACCGGGCTGAGCTATACCCCGAATTGCGAGTGCAAAGATACGCCATTAAGGGGAACTAGCAAACTTTTCCGGAAGTTTTTCTCTAAAAATTTATTCCCGAATGGTTACACTATTGAATAATAAGCTCTTAAAGCGACAAGACCAACAACAAACCAGCAAAGAAGACAAGCAGGGCAACCGCATCAAAAGAAAAAATCCTCTGCCGAAAGATTCGCCATCCTCTGCCGAAGGATAGCGAATCTTTCGGCAGAAGAGGATGAATCTTCTGCCGGGAGTTGGACAATCTTCTGCCGAAAGTTAACGTCCCGCACGGCTGTCCGGTTAGAAGGGAGCGCACGCAAGAAACGGCAAAGGAAGAAAAAGACGAGAGGAACCGCCACAAGCAGCCACGGAGGTCCGTGTTCATCCATCTCTTGCTCCGCGTTGTCCGTGTAGCTGTTTCACGTAATCCGAGCTTACAATAGAATCAAACTTTTGATGCGGTTGCCCTGAAAAACAAGCGCCCCCTTCTGATTATAAAGAAGAATCATGTATCTTTGCGCAAACTAACACTCATAGCAGTATGGCAAAATACAAAAGAGTCCTATTAAAGCTCAGCGGTGAAAGCCTGATGGGAGAGAAACAATACGGCATCGACGAAAAACGTCTGGCCGAATATGCCGCACAAATCAAAGAGATTCATGCACAAGGGGTGCAAATAGGCATCGTCATCGGTGGAGGAAACATCTTCCGCGGACTGAGCGGAGCTAATAAAGGCTTCGACCGCGTGAAAGGAGACCAGATGGGAATGCTGGCTACTGTGATCAACAGCCTTGCACTCAGTTCGGCACTGGTGGCAGACGGTGTGAAAGCGCGCGTACTGACAGCTATCCGCATGGAACCCATCGGCGAATTCTACAGTAAATGGAAAGCTATCGACTGTATGGAAGCAGGCGAAGTAATCATCATGTCCGCAGGAACGGGCAACCCCTTCTTTACCACCGACACCGGTTCTTCGTTGCGAGGCATTGAAATAGAAGCCGACGTGATGCTGAAAGGCACCCGTGTGGACGGCATCTACACTGCCGATCCGGAAAAAGACCCCACCGCCACGAAGTTCGATGACATTACCTACGATGAAGTGCTCAAACGCGGTCTCAAAGTGATGGACCTCACCGCTACCTGCATGTGCAAGGAAAATAACCTGCCCATCGTGGTGTTCGACATGGACACAATAGGCAACCTTAAAAAGGTAATTACAGGAGAAGAGATAGGAACGTTAGTACATAACTAAGCAGACCGTGCGGTCAAGACCGTTCTCATGCGCACCCCGCATGAACAAAGTTACCAAAAAGGGAAACGTTTAATTGCAAATAATCAAATAATAAGTTACTTTTGCTCCTTATTATACTATAAGTAATTTTAAAACATAGAAAATATGATAGACGTAAAGACTTGTATCGACAACTCACAAGAGAAAATGGATATGGCCATTATGTATCTGGAAGAATCACTGGCACACATCCGCGCCGGCAAGGCCAGTCCCCGCTTGTTGGATGGAATCCGCGTGGATTCGTATGGAAGCATGGTGCCCCTGAGCAACGTGGCAGCCATCAACACGCCCGATGCCCGCAGCATCGCCATCAAACCCTGGGACAAAGCCATGTTCCGCACTATTGAGAAAGCAATCATCGACTCCGACCTGGGCATCATGCCCGAAAATAACGGCGAAGTAATCCGCATCGGCATCCCCCCCCTCACCGAAGAACGACGCAAACAGCTTGCCAAGCAATGCAAAGCCGAAGGAGAAACGGCCAAAGTGAGCGTCCGCAATGCACGCCGTGATGGCAATGATGCGCTAAAGAAAGGTCAGAAAGAAGGAATACCCGAAGATGTAGTGAAAGACTCTGAAGCAAGCCTGCAAAAGATTCATGATAAATACATCAAGAAGATTGATGAACTGCTGGCTGCGAAAGACAAAGAAATCATGACAGTATAAACCATGCACGGATTAGTAATAAAGAACACAGGAAGCTGGTATCAGGTAAAAACCGACGACGGGCGATGGATTGAATGCAAGATAAAAGGGAACTTTCGCCTCAAGGGTATCAAAAGCACCAACCCCATTGCAGTGGGAGACCGTGTTCAGATTATTATTAATCAAGAAGGCACTGCTTTCATCAATGAGATAGAAGATAGGAAGAACTACATCGTACGTCGTTCTTCCAATCTCTCTAAACAATCGCACATACTTGCCGCCAACCTCGACCAGTGCATGCTGGTGGTGACGGTGAACTATCCCGAAACATCGACCATCTTCATCGACCGCTTCTTGGCATCAGCCGAAGCATATCGCGTGCCCGTGAAGCTTGTATTCAACAAAGTAGACAAGTACAACGCAGACGAGCTGCACTATATGGAAAGCCTCATCACGCTCTACACGCACATCGGTTATCCCTGCTTCCGCATTTCCGCCAAGAAAGGAGACGGACTGGAAGCTATCAATGAAGAGTTGAAAGAGCGGGTCACCCTTTTTTCCGGACACTCCGGCGTAGGAAAATCAACGCTCATCAACGCCATCCTGCCCGAACAACAAGCGATAAAGACTGCCGAAATCTCCGCCTGCCACAACAAGGGGATGCACACCACCACTTTCTCTGAAATGTTTCCCGTAGCAGGGGACGGATATATCATCGACACTCCGGGCATTAAAGGTTTCGGCACGTTCGATATGGATGAAAACGAAATAAGCCACTACTTTAAGGAGATATTTGAATATTCCGACAAGTGCAAATACAACAACTGCACGCATCAGCACGAACCGGGCTGCGCCGTACGCCAAGCGGTGGATCAACACTACATCAGCCAATCACGCTACACTTCTTATCTGAACATGCTCACCGACAAAGAAGAGGGAAAGTACCGGGCAGCATACTAGAACAGCATTACATACCGTTACTTTGATTTGAAACAAGCTTGCTGCCTTTATACAGTAATAGAGACCTGCACGCCCTAAAGCGGAGGTCTCTATCCTATTCATTGAGATATGTATATACTTGAAAAAGAGCGTTAGCGTACCATCAGTTTCCCGCTATCTGACAAGCTTACCCGATAACTTTTCTCTTTCACCGTCTTGAACTTCAGCGTCTGCTTGCCGTATTTCACCGTACAAGGCTCTCCGGCGTTAGAAATAATCACTGCCTCATTAAGCTGATTATCTTTCCAGTTCAGCGTCACGTCAAAGTTCCCTTTGGCACGCAAACCTTTCACCGAACCATCTTTCCAAGCATCGGGCAGAGCAGGCAGCAACTGAAGGAAGCCCATGTGACTTTGCAGCAACATCTCTGTGACACCGGCAGTGCCGCCAAAGTTACCGTCAATCTGGAAAGGCGGGTGAGTATCCCAAAGATTATCCATCGTACCGTTCTTTAGCAAGTTGCCAAAAAGAGTATAAGCATGATTCCCATCTTGCAGACGAGCCCACTGATTAAGTTTCCATCCCATACTCCAACCGGTGGCACCGTCACCGCGGTGCTCCAACACCACGCGGGCAGCTTGCGCCAGTTCGGGAGTGGTAACAGGAGAAATCGTATGTCCCGGATGCAGTCCGAAAAGATGATTCACGTGGCGGTGCTCGTCTTTGGGGTCATCAATATCGGTGCTCCACTCCAGCAACTGTCCATAACGACCAATCTTGTAGGGCACAAGATGAGCAAGTACGTCTTCCCACTGCTTGCGTTCTTTAGCATCCACGCCCAACACCTTGCTGGCGCTGATGGCATCCAAAAGAATCTCACGTGCCACGGCATGGGCAAAGGTAACGCCTTCATCTACCTCCCCATGTTCGGGCGAAGTGGAAGGTGCAGCCGTGTAAGTTCCATCGGGCTTCTTCCAGAGATAATCCACGGTGAACTGGGCACTGCTTTTGATAAGATCATAGCCGGTCTCTTTCAAGAATTTCCGGTCGCGGGTATAGTCGTAATACTCCCAAATATGAGTAGCCAGCCACGGACCTGCCATTGGATTAAGATTCCAACTCATTGATTCACTAGAGAGCGGAGAGGTAAACCCAAAAATATTAGAAGAGATAGAGGTAGCCCATCCGCGAGCACCAAAATACGCCTTCGCTGTACGTTCACCGGACTTCACCTGGCTGCGGATGAAGTCGAACATCGGCTGCATGCACTCGTTGAGATTGGTAGAGCAAGCAGGCCAATAGTTCATTTGGATGTTGATATTATTGTGATAATCCACGCGCCATGGTCCGTCTAGGTTGTTGTGCCACATGCCTTGCAGGTTGGCGGGCATATTTCCAGGACGAGAGCTGGCAATGAGCAAGTATCTACCGAACTGGTAATACAGTTTCTCCAGATAGAAATCGGACTGACCCTTACGATAGTTCACCAAGCGGCGAGGTGTAGGGATGTTCTTATCGGCTACATCCGGGTTCAGATTAAGCTGTACACGGTTGAAAAGCGAAGTGTAATCGGCAAGGTGACGCTGATAGAGCTGCTGGTACGTCTTCCCGCTGATTGCATTTATCATGGCGAGGGTTGTCTGCTCAGGATCGTTGCCCACATAAGTTTTCGGGTCTTTGTAGTCGGGGTTGAAGTTCATCTTGTAGTCAGTGTCGGCAGTGATGAGGAACATCACTTCATCAGCATCCTTGATAACGAGTTTGCCGTCCTTCACCGCTACCGTTCCGCCTTTATTGATGGCACGGATGCGAAGAGCAAATTTCATTTTGTTATTGTCCAGCACACCTACATAAAGCAGCCCGTTATTTCCATCAGCCCGAATGCTGCTTTTGGCTTCGGAGTTGGGGCAATAGCTGAAGGTAAGATTCTGCAAGCCGGGCTCACTGGCGGCAAAAGTCATCACCATAGCGCTGTCCGGATAAGACATAAAGAACTTGCGCTGGTAGCTGATGTCGCCCTTATCAAACTGCACCACTGCCAAGGCCGAATCCAAGGAGAGGATGCGCTTGTAGTTCCGCAGCCCTATTTCGCTCAATCCCGTCTCCACATAGAACTCTCCCATAGTGGTGAAAGCGCCAAAACGGAAAGGAGTCTCGTCCCGCTCTTCATATTCAGCCAAACCATTGAAATTCTTGCTTGTCAAAACACTTGCTTTCTTCAAATCGCCATCCGTAAAGGCTTGACGAATTTCTTTGAGCACAGGGGCTGACTGTTTGTTTACGTTCCAGTAATAATCGGCACCGCCGCTGGTATTGGGACCGCCTTTCCAAAGGGTTTTCTCGTTAAGCGTGACACGTTCGGCAGTGACCGAACCAAGAATGTTGGCACCGAAGCTTCCGTTACCAATGGGCAACGAAGTCCGTTCCCAACTCATGTCCGGGTTACGGCTTCCTTCGTTACCGAGAAAGCCATTCTTGTAAATCCACGGAGCTTGTCCGTTAAGGTTGTTGGGCGTGTCAAACCAGATGGCAAGCCCTCGAGTGTAGTCCGTCCCGCCTGCTTGGGCAGTCACAGCAAACAACACTCCGATAAGATACAGATTAAGTTTTTTCATGGTGTGTTTAATAATTAATTATGTTTGTTTATCCCACCAGCCACTTCGCCTTCTTGCCAAAACTCCGATAAATAGCCCATACGATGAGCCACGATACAGCAAAGGCTACCACCGATGCCGCAGGAATTTGCAGGCAGACGGGAACCCCGCAAGTGCGCATCAAGATGACCGAAGGTCCGGTGAAAAAATAGTGAATCATATAGATGCCGAAACCGCACAAAGTCAAGTTTGCTAATGCCTTTTTCAATCTCTCCGAGCGCACGGTCACCTTCTTGGCAAGCATAAACACGGGGAAAGTCATCAGCAACACATTGATGGAACAATAAGTAAAGAAAAGTTCGAGTAATGGCTCACTGTATTCGGGCAATGCCGTCACGTAGCGGAAACCGGTGAAAGTAATGACATAGCCCACTACGAACATCGGAATGCCGATGGCAAACGTCTTGCCCAACGACCATTCGAGGTTACGCAAATAATGACCCAGCAGCAGGTAACCGTTGAATCCGGCAAAAGCATAAAGCATGCCAAAATTGTTCCACGAGCAGGTGCCCCACAAGTAAGGAGCGGCAAACTCATTGTAATAAGGCAGCAACAATGTCACGCCCCAGACCAGCAGAAAATAGAACTGTGCCCGCTTGGTAGCCTTCTCTACCCATGCAGAAAAGACAGGCAGGTAAAGATATAGACCGATGAGCAGATAGATGTACCACATGTGTACTGCCAAAATGGAAAAGTTAAACGGTATTTGCGAAATATACCCCAGCGATACCGTGAGCGATTGCTTCATCGCCTCTTCACCGGAATAAGGGAAGAAATCGAGAATAATCTCCGGATTCAATCCCAGTAATCCTGTAATCCACGGAAAAAGGTCATAAAGCACCGACCAAATCAGAAACGGAAAGAGCACCCGTGGAATTCTCTTCTTATAAAATACGGATGCCTCCCCGCGCACCGGCAGCAGCAAAGCTCCGGTAATCATCACAAATAGCGGAACGCACGGACGAAGGAATGCACCGTAAGCGGCACCCCAGAATTTAAGCTGTTCGATATTGGGCGCTGTGCCCGGATAGAAGTTGAAAGGATCGGTACAGTGGCAACAAACAACGGTAAACATCGCTATCAACCGGACAACGTCCAGCCACACAATATGCCCATCTTTTTGTGCATGTAGTGGTTTCATGGTATTCATTAATTAAATCTTGTTTAGGTGAGAAAAAGACAAAGCCTCACCGAGTTTCCTATTTAATCGTTGTATATACGAGAAAAATAGAGACTCCGTGAGACTCTGTATTTACTCTGTGGTGAATAATTCTATGTTATTTTCCGCAGCCCGCACAGCGAGGTTTAATCTGCTTGAAGAAATCATTTCCTTTGTCATCTACCAAGATGAAAGCAGGGAAGTTCTCCACCTCGATTTTCCAGATGGCTTCCATGCCTAGTTCGGGATACTCCACACATTCAATGCTCTTGATGTTGTTCTGAGCAAGGATAGCTGCAGGACCACCGATAGAGCCAAGGTAGAATCCGCCGTGGGACTGGCAAGCATCTG
Source organism: Bacteroides sp. (assembly GCA_036652495.1). GTDB lineage: Bacteria > Bacteroidota > Bacteroidia > Bacteroidales > Bacteroidaceae > Bacteroides. Next base: position 10,740 of record JAVVVS010000051.1, on the reverse strand, counting down.
TCACTTGCTGGCTACGGTTGCCCTTTGCCAACATAATCAAACTACCGCCATGTTCTTGAAAAAGGTTGACGTAAGAGTCCATGCGTCCGGCCGTAGTAGGTCCCATTGAGCCACAAGGCAACCCTTCGGGCGTCTTAGCCGGTCCGGCATAGTAAATAGGATGATCCTTGACGTACTGAGGAAGCTCTTCTCCCCTATCCAAACGTTCTTTCAGTTTGGCGTGGGCGATGTCACGACCTACAATAATTGTTCCGTTCAGCGAGAGACGGGTAGCCACGGGATACTTGGTCAACTCTTTCAAGATGTCAGCCATCGGTTGATTAAGGTTGATTTTTACCGCCTCGCCCTCACCAGCCTGACGGAGTTCGGCCGGAATGAGCAGTCCCGGATGCTCGTCTAGCTTTTCTATCCAGATGCCGTCTTTATTGATCTTGCACTTCACGTTGCGGTCTGCCGAACAAGACACGCCCAAACCTACGGGGCAAGAGGCACCGTGACGGGGCAGGCGGACAATGCGCACATCGTGGGCATAATACTTGCCGCCGAACTGTGCACCCAGCCCAATCTTGTGAGCCTCTTCGAGCACCTGCTTCTCCAGTTCAATATCACGGAACGCCCGTCCGCCTTCGTTTCCGGTGGTAGGCAATGCGTCATAATAATGAGTAGAAGCCAGTTTCACTGTCAGCAGGTTCTTCTCGGCAGAAGTGCCGCCAATGACGAAAGCAATATGATAGGGAGGACAAGCCGCCGTGCCCAGCGTCTTCATTTTCTCTACCAAGAAGGGAACCAGCGTCGTGGGATTCAAGATGGCCTTTGTCTCTTGATAGAGGTACGTCTTATTAGCCGAACCGCCGCCCTTAGTCACACACAAGAATTTGTATTCCATCCCTTCGGTGGCTTCGATGTCAATTTGTGCAGGAAGATTGCACTTCGTGTTCACTTCGTCGTACATAGTGAGGGGAGCATTCTGCGAGTAGCGCAAGTTCTCTTCGGTATAGGTTTTGTAAACGCCCAACGAGAGAGCCTCCTCGTCGCAATAACCCGTCCATACCTGCTGTCCTTTTTCACCATGAACGATAGCAGTGCCGGTGTCCTGACAGAAGGGTAGTTTGCCTTTTGCAGAAACCTCTGCATTTCGAAGGAAGGTCAAAGCCACATATTTGTCGTTCTCGCTCGCTTCGGGGTCAGTTAAAATCTTAGCTACCTGTTCGTTGTGCGCACGGCGCAGCATGAACGACACGTCACGAAACGCAGCGTTCGCCATAGCCGTAAGTCCTTCTTTCTCGACCTTCAATACAGGTGTTTCTTCAAACTCGCCTACAGAAACGTGTTCTTTTGTAAGCAGATAATACTCGGTTGTATCTGCCCCTAATGGAAAGGGGTGCTGATACTTAAACGGAGGTGTTGCCATATTTTTCTATTTTAATGCGTAATATGAGTTAGTGAGACAAAGGTAAGAATACTTTTTTATACGAGCTGCCCGATGCGGTGAATTAATTCTTCGCCCAAAGCCGTTTTATCTTCTATATGCTGCAAAACGGCAGTCACGAAGGGGTTGCTTTCAAAGTCACCGCGCACTTGTTCAAAGTCTTGCTTCATGTCATCGCGTGAACCGTCGGCTCCAAAACCTGTCATCGACGAAAGAGAAAATTCCTTGCGGGCATCGTCATACACCATGCGGTCGAGTCCCACCACAGCTTCGAGCCAAGATTTCACAATGCCGACCATCTCTTTCGCCGTAATCGCTTCCGGTTGAATGCCGTAGAACTCTTGTATTTTACTGTAAGCCCAAGTCCATTCATACGTATAATAGTTGGCGTGCATCTCGGCGAAGCAAGCGTTAATGCTCTTCAGCCGGTTGATTTTTCCGTTTTCTATGCCCGCCAACAGGCGTTCAATTTCGCTTTTCGGAGCTATCAGGCCGGAGACATCCACCCATTCGCCACAACCAATCTCCGTATCAGGTTTCAGCCGCTGGCGAATCTCGTCATCGTTCTGAAAATGAATGCCTTCGAGACGCTTAATGATGGAGTTACCCAAAAACTTATGAATGGCTGTCTCGTAGTACCGAATACCGCTGTTAAGCGAAGAATTTTTAATCTTGGCGCTCTGGTATGAATAAGTCTCGGACGTTTCGCCCGAAACCCGCTTCAAGTCTTTAAGGATGGTACGTCCTTTAAACATCTTCTGAATAGTATACGGACTGAGCAAGTTGTAATTGATGTGATCAAGTTTGTTAGGGTCTGTCCGCCTGTCGCGCTTAGGCCACTTTTGTGCATCGCGAATAGTGCCTACGCTGCGCAAATTCACCCCGGGCACCAAGTAGGTGGTGTTTCGTTGCTCTATCAGATAAGAGAAAGGCAGGTTAGAGGTATCGGCATGATTGACGTGCCGCCCCATCACCAACGAGAAAGCGCCAACACGCGCCGGCCAAAGAATGTACGAGTCGGACGTCGTTTTTGCACCCCGCTCCATCGTGCCTTGATGGATGGGACCCAGTTTATACATGTGGTTGCTTTGATTAGACCCGGACCCAGCATTCATAAACGAGAACATTCCGGCAATGAGCAACGTAGATTTGTGATGAGTCACTGTATAAGGACCGGCAAAGATGGCGCACGCCTCTCCATTCTCACCCTGGCAGTTGCTAAAAAAGAGCGAATCGGAAGCCGAATAGTTATGTCCCAATCGGCAGGCTTGCCCCACAAAGCAACGGCTCAGCATGGCGCCATCATCGATGTGCGAACCGGACGAAAGAATAAAGTCGTCACAAATCACTCCGTGCCCAATGTGTACCGGTGCCGATTCATTGCTATTGACACTTCCATTCGTCAAGCGGCACGTACCGCAAATGTGACAGTAATCGCCTATACGGACGTTACGGATAGAACCCGCATTCACAATCATGACATGGCTGCCAATCGTACCTACCTCCGAAGCATGCTTGTTCGAATAAAATTCGGCAATCTCTTTCATCCGGTTTATCAGCTCGGGACGATGGCGGTACAATGCCAGGATATAGGCCTGATGAGCAGACAATTTATCGTTTATCAGCACCTCACGCCCGCCCGTCTCGTTGAGCACTGATGCTTCCACGCCGTTACCAAACGTACTTCGTCCTTCTACCAACATTAAATCTACATTCTCAATAAACGTATCGTGACCAATTTCGTAATTGGCGATGTAGTTCTGGATGTTTTCTATGCAACAATTATCACCCACCGTCACTTGATGAAGCGTGACATGCCGCAATCCGGCATGCTTCTTCATGCCTCCTGGCAACAAGAATTCCGAATGGAAAGCCCCTAATTTCACTTCACCGGAGAAACGAGTATGATAAATATAAGAAGTAGTAAACTCGTCGGCAACAAACACCTGTTCCCAATCATCGGCAAGGCATGACTGACTCTTGAGCCGAAGCACCTCGTCTTCAGTCAGTTTACGGTAATTTTTCATACGCTTTTTATTTCTGCTTACTCTTCTTCCCCTTCCCCTTCGTAGTTGAGATAAAGAAAATCATTATAAGGATATTTTTGCACGTGCAATTCTTTTACCCGCTGATAAACCACCGTTTTCAATTCTTCCATATTCGTTCGGTCACGAGCCGAGATGAACAAGCAATTGTCTTCCAACTTCGCCATCCACGTCTTCATCAGCTCTTCAAGAGTCAAGTTCTCTTTGCTTCGAGGAGTCAGGTCGTCTTCTGCTTTCTTCACATAGGTATAAGCATCTATTTTGTTAAATATCAGTATCATGGGCTTTCCGCCACCGTCAATGTCCGCCAGCGTCTTGTTCACCACTTCAATTTGTTCTTCAAAACCGGGATGGGAAATATCCACAATATGCAGCAGCAAGTCCGCTTCACGCACTTCGTCCAAGGTAGACTTGAACGATTCAATCAGTCCCGTGGGCAACTTACGGATAAACCCTACCGTATCGGACAACAAGAAAGGCAAATTCTCGATAATCACCTTGCGCACCGTTGTGTCAAGCGTAGCAAAGAGTTTGTTTTCGGCAAACACCTCGCTCTTGGCAAGTTGGTTCATCAACGTAGATTTGCCCACATTGGTATATCCCACCAAAGCGAGCCGAATCATCCGCCCACGGTTCTTGCGCTGCGTGGCTTTCTGTCGGTCGATGTCCGCTAAGCGTTCTTTCAGCAACGCCATACGCCCTAAGATAATACGTTTATCCATCTCAAGTTGTGTCTCTCCCGGACCGCGAAGCCCCACCGATCCTCCTTTTCCCCCTCCCGCGCCACCGGAACCGCCGCCTTGCCGTTCCAAGTGGGTCCACAAACGGGTAAGCCGGGGAAGCATGTATTTATATTGCGCCAGCTCCACCTGCGTCTTGGCGTTAGCGGTTTGAGCACGCATGGCAAATATATCGAGAATCAGTGCTGTGCGGTCGAGTATCTTTAACTGCAATTCAGCTTCTATATTACGCAATTGTTTGGCCGACAATTCATCATCAAAGATGACCATCCCCACCTCCCGTTCGTTTTCGGCTTCGCTGCGCAGGTATTCCTTTATCTCTTGCAGCTTGCCCTTTCCGACATAAGTCACCGAATTGGCAGTATCCAATCGTTGAGTGAACTGTTTTACCACTTCTGCTCCGGCAGTCTCTGCCAGAAATTCTAATTCATCCAGATATTCTTTCGTTTTGCGCTCATCTTGCGTCTGCGTGATCAGCCCAACTAGTACTGCGGTTTCGGTTTGTACTTCGGAGATTACAAATTCTTTCATTCTTTCTATTCCTATAATAAATATGGTGGCAAATATAACGATTCTGCGAGAATAGTTACTACGAGTCATGCCTTTTTATTCTTCGTAAAACTATTTACAGTACTATTTTCATTGTGCAAAAAACGTCGAACGGGTAGCTTGTTCGATGCCCCACACTTACAAATCTGGCGGGACAGGTTAAAGTAAAAGCAAAAAGGCTACCTCCATCACGGAGGCAGCCTTTTTGCTCTTTCACTTAAAGCGCTGTAAAGGTGTAACTGCTGTAGCTACAATCTTTCCGCTTTTAATAATCAGAAATCATCCGCAGGGAATCCTGTACGACGGAAACCAGATACTTTGTAAGTGAGTCCGTCGGCATCATCATTAAACTGTATCAGATACACAATACTGTCTGCAGGCATCCCGCTAGGTGTTTTAGCTGCTCCTTCGAGTACCTTTCCTTCGCTAATTTTCACCTTGCTTTCATAAGCTACATTTGTCACAAAATCGGGAGTTGAAAAAGAACGGTTCGTGTATTCTACATTCGTTTTCAGTTTATAATTCCAAAACTCTCCGCCGTCTTCTATCCACATCTCAGCAGACGTATTGGCTGCTGTATTGAAGGTGCGCATCATAAAATGACCTACACCTACATCGCCCTTATCTACTCCGTTCACCATTGCGTGGGCTGTTACCCACCAATCTCCCGCCATTTTCTCTACGGAGGTTCCACCCGGCTCTGTATCTTCGCAACCAATGAACGAAAAAGAAAGAACCGCCATTAATACTATTAAATATTTCTTCATCATATCTATCTGTTATTTAGTTAAACTAACATTAAATGTAAATCCTGAATAGCCTACCGTCCAGTTTACCGCTCCGGTTACGGGATTAAACATCGCCTTTTCAAATCTTGTGTAGGAGTCATTCCAGCCACTTAAATGAGCGTCTAGTGCACTCAGCGTATTGTCTTCGTTCAGTTTCATTGTTCCCTTTAACGCATAAGCAGGACCGTATGCAGAACCTTGGTCATAATAGCCGGCAATAAAGTCCGATACCTCGAATACTCCCGGCGCTAACTTCGAAATGTTTACTTTATAGCCTGAGAATCCTTTCACCGCACCCGATTTATCCGTCACCCGGTTTGTTCCTTCTGCTACTTTATAGCTGCCCGACATATCCGCCGTTATTTTCGGATTATACACAACAACTAATCTTTCTGTAGACTTAGAAAACCCATCTACATTAACAGCCGAATAAGAAAGGGTATAGACTCCAATAGTCGATACATCCACTTTTCCCGTCGTCACCATAGATGCCGTGATGTCTGTCTCTCCTTCCGTAGCAATCACTCCGGGTTCCACATAGGGAGTACCCACAGGGACCTGCATGATCGGGTCTCCTTTCATCTCGAAATTCACAAAATATGAAATCTTCGAGACATCTTGCGTCGTATCGCCCTCGCATGAAACCAGCGTGCATGCCAAGCAAACGAATAAACTATATATTATCTTTTTCATTGTTATTTTTGTTGTTTAGTTATGCTTCATCATTTTTTATCCCACCACACCGGAGTTGTTGCCGGAACACTAGGCGGAGTATTGGGGTTAAGCTGTCTGGCTCTTTGAGGGAAAAACATGCGCTTGGCAAAGGAGCCTTCTCCAAATCCATTCCGTAACGGTGCAATAAGGTCACCCGGCGTGTAAACAGTAGAGTTCGCCATTATTTCCGCTGCCGTAAATCCAGAGGGCTTCGGACAGTCTGTGCGGCGTATTTCCGACCAAGCTTCCATGTGATCCATATAGCACAAGGCAACCCATTTTTGCATATAAATCAATTCCAGCTTCGTTTCATTGGTCTTTGCCGAACTCCAAGCCACGCTTCCGTCCGCACCGTACATAACACTTCCGGTTTCCGCCATTTCACGTGCTTCAAAATCGGCGTCAATAGCCGCTTCATAAGCTTTCTTGGCTCTAGTGTCATCACTGTAAAAGCGCAAATACACTTCTGCCAATAAGAATTGCAGCTCACCTTGAGTAAAGAAGTAGACCGGTTTCGTTGCATAATACTTCATAAAACTGTAGTCTGCATTCTTTGCTGCGGGATTTGTCTTTGAACCGGGTATTTCTCCCGCATAGTCTTTCGACTTAGTAGCTTTAACAAAATTGTAAGCGATGCGCGGGTCGTTCGTTTTCTTTTGATAAGTGATAATGGGATAAGCAGCTGCATGATTCATCGCCAAATTCACTTTGTTTGCAGCATACCACGGATTACGCTTGTCGGCCTGATCAGAAAAGACATCATATTTCACATCACCCGTAAAGAACATTCCTTTGTCTACCAATGCTTTCAATTTGCTTGTATATCCAGCTGCATCCACTCCAGCATCGATAAAGCGCAAGTACATTCTCAAACGAAGGGCGTTGGCAAAGCCTTTCCATTGCGTTACATTCTTATTGAGCAACAAGTCGTTGCACGTCATCGCTCCGCTTAAATCCTGCTCGGCTTTATCTAACTCGGCTAGCACTCCTTCATAGACCGATTGACCACCATCCCACTTCGGAGTAGGATTGGCACTCCCTAGCAAAGCTTCGGTATAGGGCACTTGGTCCATATTATCCACTAATAGCTGGAAAGAGAATGCCCGCAAGGCAGTAGCGGCAAATTTATCTGCGGTACTCGATGCCGTACTTTTCAGAACAACATCCACATCTTCCAACGCACGGGCATAAAGCGTAGTGTAGCTGCGATCAATGATTTGTGATGATTCAGTAATCATATTCTGAGTTAAATCATTGTATTGATTTGCTTCGGGCAGCTGGTCATAATACTGAGCATAAAAGCCGGCATAGTTATACATTCCGTCTCCTACCACTACCGCAATTGAATTCTCTATCGCCGGAAAGACCAACGAAGGGGTGACCGCTGCCGGATAGTTAGGGTCGGTGTTTATATCAAGGCTGCACCCTGTTAAAAAGGTAATGAGCAGGCCTAAAGTTGTTATCTTTTTCATATTCATATCTTTCTGACAAATTAAAAATTAACCATTAAATTGAAACCAAATTTACGGGTACTCGGGTTAGCTGTCCATTCTCCGTACTTTCCAGATAAGTCATTACCAAATGAACTCATTTCAGGGTCAATGAATGTGTTCTCTGATGGAGTCCATACAAACAAATTGTTTCCAAAGATAGAAGCTTTAACGGCTCGGAATGGAGTTTTCTTTAACCAAGTTTTCGGCAAATCCCAGCCCAATACAATCGAACGGAGTTTAATATACGATTTATCAATCAATGAATAGCTTCCCATATCAGTAGCGCCTTTGTCCCAGTAAGTACCAATATCGCCTGTGCTCACCGGAGTGGTGTTTTCAACGTAAGTTACTTTTCCGTCTTCTCCTGTTACTTTATTCACCGAATTAGGCACAATAAACGGATTACGGTCATTGTAAGCTGTCTGGATGGCATTTCCTACAAAGTAGTTGATGGATTTTGTTCTTGAAGTCATGACACCCCCTTGACGAATATCCAAGTCGGCACTCAGACTGATGCCTTTGTATTTGAATGTAGTAGATACGCCCATTTCATAATCGTAGTTCATGCTTCCGCACATGGCAAATTCGGGTGATGCTACAGGCAGTCCATTAGCGGGATTCACCACTACGTTGCCGCTGGGGTCACGTTCCACTACCTCCGCTTTGAAGGTACCAATCGGTTGTCCCACGATGGCATACATACTAGTTCCACCCGTCAATCCGTAGATAAGCGAAGATCCGCCTAACCCTTCGGGCAAAGAAATCACTTTACTCTTATTCTTGGTGAAGTTCCAAGCTACATCCCAGCTAAAATCTTTCAGCTCTACGGGGCGGAGGTTAATCAACAGCTCCACACCTTGATTCTCGATTTTTCCTAAATTGATGTTTTGAGCGGTAAATCCACTACTGGCATCAATATCCAAGCTGAAAATCTGTTTATCCGATTGTCGGTTATAATAAGCAGCATCAATAGAAACGCGACCACCAAAGAAGGCTGCATTCACACCGAATTCATATTCGGTGGTTACTTCCGGACTAAGCGATTTGTTACCCAACACATTTCCTTGTGTAAAAGCATTAATGCCTTTCAACGGGAAAGAAACATTTCCCCAGCCGCTTCCGTCGGCTGCCGATTGTGCAAAGACTGGATCAATCATATACACATTGGCATCATTACCTGTTTGTCCGTAAGCCAGACGAACCTTACCAAAAGAGAACCATTTCTTTATGTTTTCGGGCAACAGCTCTGAGTAAACGAAACTACCCGTTACGCCAGGATAGAAGAAACTACGGCTACCTTTAGGCAACGTTGACGACCAGTCGTTACGGGCAGTAGCAGTCAAGTACACCATATTTTTCCAAGAAAGGTCTAGCTGTCCGAAAAGCCCCATCAGACGCCGGTGAGAAGTATATTCATCTATCGAAGGTGTATTGGCTGAGTTGCTCAAGTCATACCAGGTTGGAATATCCAAACCCGAAACACTTGATACCGTTCTTGAATATTTACGGTCGTTAATATTGAAACCTGCCAATGCGTTGATATTGAAATCGGCAACCGGCATGTTGAAGCTCAACAAGAAGTCCTGATTAATTTCACGGCGACGGTCCATACTTACTTGTGTGCTACCTTCTTCTTTTTCCAGATTACCGCTTACATTCGGCGTTCCGGCAAAGAGCGCTTTCATATTAGGTGTACCCGCTTTTTGCTGACTGTTGGTGCCGTCCAAGCCGATACGATAGGTTATCTTAAAGTACTTCAAGAAGTCATAGTCCGCTTGAAACTTTCCATAAATTTTTTCCGACTGATACTCATTCATATATGTATCCAGCACATAATAAGGATTTGTAATACCATAAGGAGTATAGTAGTATCCCGGTGTGTTGAAAGGATCATTTAAATCTTTCAATCCGATAATGCTAATATCACGCGGCGTTTGATACAGTGAGTTCAACATGGAGAAACCTTGTCCGGTATTAGCAAACGAATTCTCCTGAATAGCATAGTTGACCGAAGCTGAAACAGACAGCGCCCCTATTTTATGCTCTCCCCGCAAGGAGAAAGTGTACTTATCATACGTATCAGCGTCTTCGGGCAACATACCATCGGTGCTTATTTGCGAAAAAGAAGCATAGAAGTTACTCTTGTCGGTAGCTCCATTGAAGGATACGCTGTTTGAATAGCGGAATCCGGTGTCAAAGAAATCTTTGATGTTGTTTTTCATCGCTAAAAACGGTTTCAGCTTCTGAGAATTATTATATTCATTACCCCATAATTGCATCGAACCGTCAAAGCGGGGTCCCCAGCTACCATTTTCGAGCAGCGTATGGTTTCCGCTCCAACCCATACCAAATTCGTTTTGCATTTCAGGGTAACGTAGAATGGTTTCAAACTGAACGCCTCCGTTATATTCAACTCCCAGCCCTTTGCTTTGCTTAGAACCAGTCTTCGTATTGATAAGGATCACACCGGCGGCAGCACGGCTACCATACAACGCTGTAGCTGCAGCACCTTTCAAGATGGTCATGCTTGCCACGTCATCAGGATTGACAGCGTTCGCTCCATTACCAAAGTCAAAGCCGGCATTCAGCGGATCGGCGGATGAATTGGACGTATTATTCATTGGAACTCCATCGACTACGTAAAGAGGTTGGTTATTGCCCGAGAGGGAGCTAATACCACGAATAAGGACCGAGTTGGAAGATCCCGGGTCTGAAGAAGAAGAAGAAATCTGAACACCTGCTATCTTTCCAGAAAGACTGGACATAATATCAGAAGTACGGCTTTCCGTTATTTTCTCGTTACTTACTGAAGTTGCTGAATAGCCCAACGCTTTTTCGGAACGCTTAATACCCATAGCGGTGACTATAACTTCATCAAGCACTTTTGCATCCGCCCTCAATACAATTTTCATAATTGATTGAATAGCCGCTTCTTGCGATGTCATACCAACAAACGAAATTAGCAAAGTCTTAGCAGAACTT
>JAVVVS010000050.1:0-19771 GCA_036652495.1 Bacteroides sp. | reverse complement strand
GAGAAAACGAGGGGAGATGCGGACACATTATATAATAGGCGCGGGAGCGCGCGCGCGTAATACAAGCCATCGCCGCAAATAGTTGTTCTGATTGCTGGAAGCAAAGGGATGTATATTCGTCTCTTAAAAGGTATGCTTATCTTCCATATAGATTATACAATATCCTGCATTTATAATATACGATAGAACATGCAGAACATCCCCATGTTCTTACAAACAACATCCCTATGTTTTATATAAAAACATCCCCATGTAGTTATACAAGATATAGGTATACTATAATACATAGACAAGCCTTATGATAATAAACAAAACGTATGGAAAATCTGGTCTACAAGTAGCAATGTTATTTATCTAAAGTTTGTCTTGGCAACCTCATCTATATCATACTCCGTATATGCCGTTCATGCCGTTTGAAGTAGTCATGGTGGTTAACGTGCGATAAAGAGCAGCCGTGGTGACAATGCCGGTGCCTTTCCTTACATGCTACTGTACAATTTTATCAATTGTCGGTGCACTCAGGTCATCAAGGACGAACAGTGTTCAGTCTTATAAAAGGTTCGGCACCAAGACAGATGCATATAATTTCATGAATCAGATTCCCGCAAGTGAACCGGAGAAACCGCATCGAAGAAATAATCCTCTGCCGGGAGATGAACAATCCTCTGCCGAAAGATGACGAATCTTTTGACGGAAGTTGGGCAATCCTCTGCCGAGAGTTGGGCAATCCTCTGCCGAAAGCTATCCTTTTGCCGCGCAGCCAGAAAGTCCGCGCTCGTCCGCCTTGTCTATATCGTCCCGCGGACTAATTCCGCGAACTCCGTGCCTATAAAGAAGACAAATAGGGTGCTTTAGCTGTTTGACATTCAGTAGCTAAGTCTAAAATCTACAGTAGTTTTTTTGTCCTTTGTTCTGTTCCTTTGCAAAATAAAACCTATCTTTGCTATTCTTTTAATTCCTTATCTTATGAAACACGTACCGACTATGCGCTTACTCTTTCTTTTGGTCATCTTATATGGAATCTCTGCACCTATATATTCGCAGCAAGCGAATGAAAAAAGAGTAGTGCTATTCATCAATTCCATCAATTTCAACCTTCCTTGGGCAAAAAGCCTCTATTGGCTGGCTTATGATTCGTTGGGACAAGACGGCATCGAAGTCAAAGCCGAATCTCTTTCCGTTCCATCGTTGCGGTCAAACGAAGAAGTAGAAGCTGTGCTAAACAGGCTGCACCAAAAATACGCCACTCCCCCTGCCGTCATCGTCATCATTGGTGATCCGGGATGGATGGTGTGCCGGACACTGTTCGATACTATTTGGAAAGACGTTCCGGTGATTATCGCTCATGCACAAGATTCGCTTCCTGCCACCTTGGACATGCTTATCAAGCACGAAGAGCTCATTCCGAGCAATATGGTTGACGCTTCGGAATGGCGAAAAGGATATAACATAACCACGCTCAAAGAAGTTTATTACGTGAAAGAGACAATCGAATTGATGCAGAAACTAATGCCGCACATGAAGCGCGTCGCTTTTATTTCGGACGACCGCTACATCAGCGCCATGGCACGGGCAAAAGTAACACAAACGATGAAGACGCACTTTCCGTATTTAGCACTCGACCAACTGGTCACTACCGTGCTTTCAACGGAAGCGTTGCTCGATAAATTGCACAACTATGATAAAACCACCGGAGTCATTTACTATTCATGGTTTGAGTCTCATAACAAACACGACCATAATTATCTTTTCGACCACGTACAGGATATCATTTATAATTTCATCCGTACGCCTACATTCTTACTCGCTTCCGAGGATTTATCCATTGACACCTTTGCCGGGGGATACTATGTTTCTTCCAACACTTTTTGTCAGGGGCTCATACAAGTGGTGAAACGCGTGTTGAACGGCGAAGCGCCTCGAGACATTCCAGACAAACTGGGCGGCGTCCCTGGCATCGAACTGAATTACTCCGTACTGAAAGCACATGGCATCCCTCTCTCTCTTTTCCCTAAAGATGCCGTTTACATTCACATGCCCGAACCTTTCTTCAAAAAATACATAGAGGAAATAATATGGGGATGTATCATTCTGCTTACGGTAGTGATTATTGTTCTCTTTTACATCTGGATGCTTCGCAAAACACGTCGCGAATATCAAGAAGCCAAGGAGCAGGCAGAGAAAGCGAGTCAGCTAAAGTCTGCCTTTCTCGCCAATATGAGCCATGAAATACGAACCCCGCTCAATGCCATCGTAGGCTTCTCCCAGCTGCTTTCCGAGGTAGAAGATAAAGAAGAAATAAAGCAATACACGAATATTATCACGCTGAACACGGCATTGCTGCTTCAACTGATTAATGACATTCTGGATATGTCGAAGATTGAAGCCGATTCGCTCGATTTGTTTGCCACGGAAGTAGACATCAATCAATTAATGCAAGAAATTGAGCAGCAGGCAAAAAGCAGGATACAATCCGACCAAGTACGATGCAAGTTTACAGAACATCTGCCCCAATGCAAGTGCTATACAGACCGGAACCGATTGATGCAAGTCTTAATCAACCTGGTAACAAATGCCATAAAATTCACCAAAGAAGGAACAATAGAGCTAGGTTACCACTTGCAAGGCGAAGATAAAATCTACTTTCATGTCTCGGATACCGGATGCGGTATGACTGCACAACAGTGCGCGCGCATATTCGAGCGTTTCGAAAAGTGTAATCCGTTTACACAAGGAACGGGTTTAGGACTTTCCATCTGTAAAATGATAATAGAAAAACAAGGCGGCGAGATAGGCGTTGCGTCAAAGCCCGGCGAAGGATCCATATTCTGGTTCACGCTACCTTTTCATAAAGAGATAGCCGAACCCCACCCCGTTTCCCGCTAAAACCCGGCGGAGCTTTGAACAAGCATATACTGGCGGGACATACATAAAAAGATTGGCGGCTTTCGTGAGGAAAGCCGCCAATCTTTTTATGTATCTCCCAGATTAAGTATCCTTTCCTAACTAGGCTACCTTTTCGAGTTTCTTCATGATAGAGAAGATGAACAATGCTGAAAGCAGACAGAGCACGATGAGCACGCTCCATACCATCCACAGTTGCATGCCACCCCAGAGATAACCAATGATAGCCACCATGTAATTACCAATAGCAGTAGCCACAAACCAGCCGCCCATCATCATGCCTTTATATTTGGGAGGTGCTACTTTCGACACAAAAGAGATGCCCATCGGCGAAAGAAACAGCTCGGCAAAGGTAAGTACCAGGTAAGTAGAGATTAGCCAGTTGGGCGATACCAAAGCAGAAGAGTCGATACCCGAAGTCTCAACAACCGTCGGTGTGGGCAATCCGAACGAACCTAACGCCAGAATGATGAAACCACAAGCAGCAATCACCATGCCGATGCCAATCTTGCGAGGTGCCGACGGCTCTTTCTTTTTTCTGGCCAGATAGCCGAAGACAGCCAGCGAAACAGGCGTCAGCGCTACGACAAAGAACGGATTGAACTGTTGGAAGATCTGCGGAAGGATAGCTACCACCGGAGTCATATTCGAATAGCTCCAGCCCAAAATGCCCAAAGCAGACAAAACTACCACACCAGAAATCGCTTTTGTTTGCCCCTTCTTCGATTGGAAAAGCGAGAAACTACCATAAATGGCGATAATCAGCAAAACTAGATTCCATACGTCGAAGCCGATACGATTGAGTCCGGTCACAGCCTTAGCGGTATAGTCGCGGGCAAAGAAAGTCATCGTCAAACCATTCTGATGGAAAGCCATCCAGAAGAAGATTACTACAGCAAATACCAACAGCAATGCAACAATGCGCTGTTTGGTTTGTGCCGGTGTCAATTCAGGTTCGACATTACCGCTCACCTTAGCCTGTTGTTTAGAATTGTAGTCGGCATGCTTGAACATGGGGCGACAAACCAGATAGATAACCATCGAAACCACCAGAGAGAAGCAAGCTACGGCAAAACCATAGTTATAAGCTTCCGAAAGTTTGGCAATGTAGGTTTCGCAGAAGAGGGCAGTATCGCCTACAAAGTGCTGTGCATTTTGCAAAGAAGCAAGCGTGGCGCTGCCATCGGGCGTGATAGTCCCGTTAAGGAACTGATGCGCCAATGAAGGAATCTGCGAATTATAAGAAAGACTCGCTTGACCCAGCACGTAGTTCGTCACTTTGGTTGCCGCTGTAGGAGCAAAAAGAGCACCTACGTTGATAGCCATATAAAACAAACTGAAAGCACGGTCGCGCTTGGAACTGTACTCGGGAGAGTCATACAGGTTGCCTACCATCACTTGTAGGTTTCCCTTAAACAAGCCCGTACCGCAAGCAATCAGAAACAATGCGCCAAACATCAACGGCTTGCCAGTGCTAGAAGCAGTAGGAATAGCTAACAATACATAGCCCAAAAACATCACTACAATACCCGTAGTGACCATTTTACCGTACCCCAGCTTATCTGCCAAAATACCGCCTACTAAAGGCATGAAATAAACAAATGCCAGAAAACCAGCAAAAATAGTAGAGGTTTCCGAAGCTGTGTAACCAAACTTCGCCTGCAAAAATAGAGTAAAGATGGCAAGCATGGTGTAGTAACCAAATCGCTCGCCCGTGTTGGCTAGTGCCAAAGCATACAAGCCCTTAGGCTGTCCTTCAAACATAGATTTTAAATATTAGATTAGTATTAAACATTATAAATTCCGTAAATATATACATTTTCTGTAATTAGTCAGCAAATAAAACACAAACTTCTGCACATGCTTCTCGAATTAATTCTTCTGGGGCTAGTTTTATCTGCAGCCCACGCTGTCCCGCACTCACAAATAGAAACGGAAAGTCCAGACAAGTGCGATGAATATAAGTAGGAAAATGCTTTTTCATGCCGATAGGCGAACACGCTCCGCGGATATATCCAGTGGTGGGCAGCAGCTCTTTCATCAGAATCATTTCACAGCTTTTATTGCCCGACACTTTAGCAGCCAACTTCAGGTTGACCTCTTTATCACCGGGAATGACACAAACAAAGTGCCCGGTCTTATCGCCGTGCAGCACCAGAGTTTTGAAAACTTGCTGAATGTTTTCTCCTAAATCCGCTGCCACGTGCACAGCGCTCAGGTCACTTTCATCTACATCATAAGCAATCAGTTCGAAGGAAATCTTAGCTTTGTCCAACAAACGTGCAGCGTTGGTTTTATTGATTTTCATGGGGGTATTTCTACAAATGCAAGGCAAAGATAACTTTTTTTGCTTACATCCCAAGACTAAGAAAGCTTTTTTATGCCAGTTCCTCGCGCAAAAACTTCGGTGTGTAGCCCTTTATGCTCTTTGCCACCTCCTCGGGCGTGCCGAAACTGAGCAGTTCACCGCCACCCTTTCCGCCTTCGGGTCCCATGTCAATGAGGTAATCCGCCATTTTAATGACGTCGAGGTTGTGCTCAATGACAATAACCGTATTTCCTTTATCTACCAGTTTGTTGAGTACGCCCATCAACACACGGATATCCTCGAAGTGCAGCCCCGTGGTAGGTTCGTCGAGAATATAGAGCGTCTTACCGGTATCTTTCTTCGAAAGTTCCGTAGCCAGCTTCACCCGCTGACTTTCTCCGCCCGAAAGCGTGGTGGACGACTGTCCCAACTTGATGTATCCCAAACCGACGTCCTGTATCACTTTTATTTTGTTCAATATCTGCGGCACGTTCTCAAAGAACTCCACTGCCCTGTTGATGGTCATATCGAGCACATCGGCAATAGATTTGCCTTTAAAACGCACTTCCAGAGTTTCGCGATTGTAACGCTTACCGTGGCAAACTTCACAGGGCACATACACATCGGGCAGAAAATTCATTTCGATAGTCTTGTAACCATTCCCCGAACAGGCTTCGCAACGCCCGCTGGTAACGTTGAACGAAAAACGTCCGGGCTTATAACCGCGTATTTTGGCTTCGGGCAAGCCCACAAACAAGTTGCGAATATCCGAAAAGACTCCCGTGTACGTAGCCGGATTGGAACGCGGCGTGCGTCCCAAAGGCGACTGGTCTACATTCACTACTTTGTCAATGTGTTCCACCCCTTCTATCGAACCGTACTCCAACGGATCTTGCAACGAACGATAGAATGTTTGCGAAAGAATAGGTTGCAAAGTTTCGTTCACCAGCGTAGATTTTCCGCTTCCCGACACACCGGTGACGCAAATCAGCTTGCCTAACGGAAACTCTACATCAACGTTTTTCAGGTTATTCCCTTTTGCCCCCCGCAGCCACAACGATTGTCCGTTGCCCGCACGGCGCACAGCCGGAACGTCTATTCGCTTCTCGCCATTAAGGTATTGCGAGGTGAGAGTATGAGTCTTCAGCATCTCTTGCGGTGTTCCCGAAAAAACAACTTCTCCGCCCAGACGCCCGGCTTTCGGTCCCATATCGATAATATAATCGGCAGCCAGCATCATGTCTTTATCATGCTCCACTACGATGACCGAATTGCCCATATCGCGCAACTCTTTCAAAGAATGTATCAGCCGCAAATTGTCGCGTTGATGCAGTCCGATGCTTGGTTCATCGAGTATATAGAGCACATTGACCAGTTGCGAACCAATTTGTGTAGCCAGACGAATGCGCTGGCTTTCACCGCCAGAAAGACTCGCCGAGCCACGGTTAAGTGCCAGATAATCCAGTCCCACATCAACCAAGAATTTCAGCCGGGTGCGAATTTCCTTTAGAATCTCTACGGCAATCAAATTTTGTTTGGTGGACAAAAACTCATCCACTCCCTGCAGCCAGTCGTACAGTTCGTTGATATCCATGCTAGAGAGTTCCTGAATATTTTTGTCGTGAATGCGGAAATGCAACGCTTCCTTGTTTAGTTTCGCTCCTTTACATTCGGGGCAAACGGAAGTTTTGGCAAACTGCTCCGCCCACTTCTGCGCTGTGGCAGACGCCTCTTTTTCTTGCAACATCTGAATATACTTCACTACTCCCTCGTACGTCACAAAATAGTCCGAAGAAGTGCCGATAAGCGAGCTCTTGATCTTAATCCGCTCGTCGGAACCATTCAATATTTCATCAATGGCATCGTCGGGCAGTTCATTAACCGGTGTTTTAAGCGAAGCCTCGTACTTATCGAGCAAAGCTCCCATCTGCCAAAAAATCATAGAGTTTTTGTATTTACCCAGCGGAGCGATGGCTCCTTCGTACACAGACAACGTCCGGTCGGGAATTACCTTTTCTATATCAATTTGATTGACTACACCCAGCCCCTTGCATTTGGGGCAAGCTCCTTGTGGAGAATTGAACGAGAAGTTGTGCGGTGCCGGCTCCCGATAAGACAGACCAGTCACTGGACACATCAGACGTTTGCTATAATGACGGATGCTCTCCGTCTGCGCGTCCAGAATCATCAGCAAGCCGTCACCCTGACGCATGGCATCTGTCACGCTTTGCTTCAGCCGTTTGTCATCTTTCCCTTCTACAATCAATTTATCTATCACTACTTCAATGTCGTGATTCTTGTAGCGGTCTAGTTTCATGCCGTGCGTTATTTCTCGCACGTCGCCGTCTATCCGCACATGCAGGTAGCCTTTCTTACGCACTTGCTCGAACAGGTCTTTGTAATGTCCTTTACGAGCACGCACCAGCGGAGCCAGCATATAAATTTTTCGCCCTTTATAGTCTTTAAGAATAAGGTCTAGTATTTGCTCTTCAGTGTACTTCACCATCTTCGCCCCCGAGAGATACGAGTAAGCCTCTCCGGCACGAGCATAAAGCAAGCGCAAATAATCGTAGATTTCCGTGGTGGTGCCTACGGTAGAACGAGGATTCTTGTTCGTTGTTTTTTGTTCGATGGAAATGACCGGACTCAACCCGGTAATTTTATCCACATCGGGACGTTCGAGATTGCCCAAAAAGTTGCGGGCATACGCCGAGAAGGTCTCTATGTATCGCCGTTGCCCTTCGGCAAAAATGGTATCGAACGCAAGAGAAGATTTTCCGCTTCCGCTCAGTCCGGTGATCACCGTAAGGCTGTCACGAGGAATTTCGGCATCAATATCTTTTAAGTTATGCACGCGCGCTCCGTACACATTTATATATTCTGTTTCCTTCATTCTATAGTTACCTTAATCTATTTATATCTCTTAAATCTTATACCAGACAGAGTGATAGTATGCAATACACCCAACGTGTGGACATAACAATCGCAAAATTAGTGTTTCCGCTCGGAATAAAGTTCTAAAAAAGCACAATAATATTTTCTTAACTCTATTATTGTGTTGATATATGACGTTTTTCGTACCTTTGTTGCTCAATTTCAAGAACTAATAGCTCATAATTTGATGAAACTAATCAGAAGAATACTCTTTTTCCTATTTTTTGTAGGCTTCGCCCACGCGGTAGCCTTCGCCCAGGAGAAACCCTCTTATTTCCTTCACACCATTGAGAAAGGACAGAGTTTGTACTCTATTTCAACCATGTACGAGGTAAGTAAAGCCGATATTATCCGTCTCAATCCGGGTTGCGACGAAGTCATTATCTGCGGACAAACATTGCGGATTCCACAGAATAAAATGAAGCAAAAGGACGAAATCTTTCATACCATCCAGGCCGGTGAAACACTTTACAAGGTTACCACTCTCTATGACGTATCCGCCCAAGCAATCTGTGAATCCAATCCGGGACTGAGCGCTGATAATTTCCGCGTAGGGCAAGTGCTTCTCATACCGACCCATGAAGTCAGCGCGTCACAAGTGCCAGTCATCATCAGCAACACACCGGCAAACGAAGTGAAGTCGAATTGCAAAGATATGCACAAAGTGACTCGCAAAGAGACCATCTTCAGCATCTGCCGAGAGTATAACTTGACAGAAGGAGAACTCATAGCTGCCAACCCAGAGTTAAAAGACGGATTGAAAAAAGGAAAATTCCTCTGTATCCCCTACCCTTCACCATCAATAAACGCGGCAAAAGAAGCCGAAAGAAACGTAACTCCGCCCAGCAATAGCGAATTATTCAGCAAAAGCAAACAGACTACGAAAACTATTTCAACCATTAAAGCTGCTCTTATCTTGCCCTTTACACAAGATAAACGAATGACCGAATATTACGAAGGTTTTCTTATCGCCCTAGACAGTTTGAAACGTTCGGGAGTATCTATCGATTTACATGTATACGATTCGGGTAACGAGAACACGTCTCTCACTCCTATTCTTGCCAAAAATGAGCTGAAAGACATGGACGTCATCTTCGGTCCGCTCCATCAACAGCACATCAAACCACTGTCCGTCTTTGCCAAGAAAAACGATATCCGCCTAGTCATTCCATTTTCGTCAAAAGATAGCGAAGTGTTCAACAATGCTTCCATCTACCAGATTAACACCCCTCAATCGTATCTTTACTCCGAAGTGTACGAGCATTTCATACGTCAATTCCCCAACGCTTCTGTCATTATTCTCCAATCGCCCACTGTGAACAAAGAGAAGGATATCTTTATCAAAGGATTGAAACAGGAGCTTACCCATAAAAGCATTTCTGTAAAGACATTAAAAGAAGATGCGTCCTTGGAAACACTGAAAAGCGTACTGCGACTGGACAAAGAAAACATTTTTATCCCCACATCGGGCAGCAACATCACCTTAATTAAGATTCTCCCCCAACTCACCTTACTGGTGCGCGAAAATGCGGAGGCCAACATCCACCTATTCGGCTATCCCGAATGGCAGACGTACACCCGCGACCATTTGGACAGCTTCTTCGAACTGGATACCTACTTCTATTCCTCCTTCTACACCAACAATTTACTACCGGCTGCAATCCGATTCAGCAAGGCCTATCACAAATGGTATAGCAAGGATATGGCAAACACCTTTCCTAAATACGGTATGCTAGGATTCGACACGGGTTATTTTTTCCTTAAAGGTCTTTCACGATATGGTGCAGAGTTAGAAAATAATTTGCAACGCATGAACCTCACTCCCATACAAACCGGATTCAAATTTCAGCGGGTGAACAACTGGGGCGGTTTTGTGAACAAGAAGGCGTTCTTCGTGCACTACACCAAGAACTTTGAGCTAGTAAAACTTGACTTTGAATAAACAAAGAATGACAACAATCAAATCGACCCTAGCGGCAGCAGCGCTGCTGATAGGATTTGGACTTCCGGCTTCGGCACAGATAGGAGAAATGCGTCATAACTTCGCCATAGGCTTCAATGCCGGAGCGAATTACAACAACGTCAGCTTCCAGCCCACCATCAAGCAGAGCGGTCTGCTAGGTATTACCGGCGGACTGACTGCCCGCTACATTTCCGAAAAATATTTCGCCATGATTTGTGGCGTGCAAATAGAGTTGAATTACTCGCAACGCGGATGGAAAGAGAAGTTTGAAAACCCGAACGATGACCGTGCCTACAGCCGGACAATGACTTACGTAGAAGTACCTTTCCTTGCCCATTTGGCTTTTGGCAAAGACCGCGGAGCACAGTTCTTTCTCAACCTCGGACCGCAAGTAGCCTTCATGCTGAGCGACAAAGAAGACCGGACAGGGAGCTGGGCAGAAGAAAAGCTCCCGCTACATCAGTACGGAACACCTATAAACAACAAGTTCGACTACGGAATTGTAGGCGGTGGAGGGTTGGAAATTCGTACGAAAGCAGGCAACTTCCTATTAGAAGGAAGGTATTATTTCGGTCTTGCCGACATTTACAACAGCACCAAGAAGGATTACTTTTCACGTTCGGCAAACACCACCATCTCAGCAAGAATCACATACCTGTTCGACCTAAAGAAATAAAAACCGACGACATTGAGTTTTATAAAAAGCGTAAGGCGGACAAACATGAATCTTCAAAAGATACGTATTTATCCGCCTTACACGCTACTATCAGAGTTTCTATTTCTTATCTCAACCGTTCTGCTGCTTTCACCATCACTTCATCACGCCCAATGGAACGAATGGCCATCACATCTAAAATGATAGCTACAAGCGGCAGGCACAACGACCACGCTAACAAAAAAGTAGCATTCAGGTCACCTTTCAGAACAAACATAAAGGCAAGGAAAGTCAGATAATAACCTATCAGCAGCACCGCGTTGAAGATGGACATGCGAATCTGCAACATCCGGTTCTTGAACAAGAAGATGGTGCACAACGAAATAATCGCACTCAACAGCAGAATGCCAAACATCCCCCAAGTGGAATGGAACGTTTCTCCTAATTGCATGCCCAGCGGTTTAAGCGTGTAAGACACACCATCGGCATCCACAAAACAGCCTACAGGCAAACACATACTTGCTACCAGCACAGCGGTGACAAGCAACAAATAAATAGTTTGAATTCGTTGAATCATAATGGCTTACTGCAGTTTCTCTTTTTCCTTAGCAGGATTTCTATAATAAATCTTTCCCTCTATATACTCTTGTGCAGCAATCAGATCCGGCTTCGGCAATTTCTCGTAATAACGTGAAATCTCAATCTGCTCTCTATTCTCAAACACTTCTTCGAGATTGTCGTTATACGAGGCAAACTCCGCAAGTTTCTTAGACAGGTCACTTTTGATTTCCACACTAATTTGATTGGCACGCTTACCAATGATAGAAACAGTTTCATAGATATTACCCGTGTCTGCGCATAAATCCATCATGTCGCGGGTAATAGTATTCGACGGAGCATTTGTTTTTTTGTAGTCCATAAATCTATTTATAATTAAATCTTAGTTTGCTTTGTTAGAGGACGCATTGAATATACGTTCCGCTTCTTTGAGGTACTTGCTTTCGGGAAATTCGTTCTTGAACGCATAATACTCATCCACCGTTTCACGATAGCGTTCTGTCCGTTTTTCTACAGTACTGTTTACCGCCATTTCATGTTTTGCCCGAAGCACCAGAATAGAAAGGTCTTCGCGATAATGCGTATAAGGATAATCTTTCAGCGCATTCTGAGCCGTGACCACACAAGAGAGATAGTTGTTGGCTCCCATATAATTGCCCAAGTTGTAATACAGCTTGGCAGACAGGAATTCTTTCAACACCAATTTGTCTTGAAGTTCAAATACCATATTCTGTGCTTCTTGCTTCTTGTTGCTGGCGGGATAATACTCCAGAAACATCTGTAACTGCTGGATAGCCGAATACGTACCCGACTGATCCAGACGAGGTTCAGGAGTGTCCAGATATAGCGCTTTACCAGCATGGAAGCGAGACAATTCGGCAAACGTACCACGGGGGTAAGTATTGAAATACTTAATAAACGATTCTGCCGCCGTTGTATAATCTTTCTGATTATAATAGCTCATGCCCAACATATAAAGAGATTCCTCCGCTTTATCCGTTCCTTTAAGGATGGTGATCAGTTCATTCAGCAAAGTAGCCGATTTATTATACTGACCTTTAGCGAAGTAGTTCTTAGCCGCTTCATACTTGTATTCGTAGTCGGTGCTTTTAAGTAACTGATTGTACTCTCCACACGAGGATAAAACAAGGGTTACAAGCAGAGATATAATGATATTTTTCTTCATCTTATTCTAAATAGTGCGCAAATTTACTGATTAGCACCGAATAAACCAATTAATCAACGCTCTTTAATACAAAAAAGGAGTTAAAGAATCTGTTTACAACTGATATAAGTCGCTCGCTGCAAGCAAATCTATTTTCTTTTCTTTCAACACACGGATGCAGTTATCCATATCGTTGGGACGAATAACTACATTCGCCGTATCCTTGCAAGCAAAAGAATACATGTATTCAATGGACACTCCTTCGGCAGAAAGATAGCCCAACACTTTGGCAAGGGCACCGGGTACATTGGGGCAGCTAATGCCTATCACATCCGTCACATTGACGGCAAAATGGTTTTGCTTCAACGCCTTATACGCCTGATCCGGGTCGGATACAATGCCACGCAAG
Organism: Bacteroides sp.; assembly: GCA_036652495.1. Taxonomy (GTDB): domain Bacteria; phylum Bacteroidota; class Bacteroidia; order Bacteroidales; family Bacteroidaceae; genus Bacteroides. Next base: position 6,875 of record JAVVVS010000050.1, on the reverse strand, counting down.
ATACCGAAATCGGCATTTTCGGCAATACACAAAGCAGAAAGATTGATATTCTCTTTCGCCAACACTTCAGTCACTTCCGTCAAGCGGCCGGACTTATTCTCCAAAAAGATAGAAAGTTGTTTTGCTACCATACTGTTTATTATCTTAAAGTTTTCTGTTATCAATCACTCGTTTGGCTTTGCCCACGCTACGCTCAATGGTGCGCGGCTCTACCAGTTTCACATCCACTCCCAAACCCAGTACACTTTGCAGGCGGGCCACAAGTTTCTTCCTCAAAGCCAACATTTTGTTGATTTCGTCCGAATAGCAATCATCGCGTACCTCCACTTTCAGTTCCATCGTGTCGGTATTGTTCTTACGGTCTACGGTGAGCAGGTAATGTGGCTCAAATTCGGACATTTCAAGAATCACGGATTCTATTTGTGTGGGGAACACATTCACGCCACGGATGATAAGCATATCGTCGCTACGACCCAGAATGCGATCCATACGCACCAGCGTACGTCCGCAAGGGCACGTGTCGTGATGCAGTGACGTGAGGTCTTTGGTGCGATAACGCAGCAGCGGCATTCCTTCTTTGGTTAGGTGGGTAAAAACCAGCTCGCCAGTTTTACCCTCTTCTACCGGTTGTAAAGTCAGCGGGTCAATTATTTCGGGGAAGTAATGATCTTCATTCAGGTGGGTGCCGTGCTGGCATTCGCATTCGTATCCCACACCGGGACCGGCTATTTCGCTCAGCCCGTAGATGTCATACGCCTTCACACCCAGCTTCTCTTCTATTTCTTTGCGCATGTTCTCCGTCCAAGGTTCGGCGCCAAAAGCTCCGACTTTGAGCTTGAATTCTTCGCGAGGGAAACCGGAATCTTTGATTGCATCCGCCATAAAAAGCGCATATGAAGGGGTGCAACAGAGTATGGTAGATCCAAAGTCGTGCATCAACGTAATCTGTTTCTCCGTGTTACCGCTTGACATGGGAATCACCGAAGCGCCAATGTTTTCTGCACCCGCGTGGGCACCCAGTCCGCCTGTAAACAATCCGTAGCCATAAGAAACTTGGAAAACGTCCGACCTGCCGGCTCCGTATGCAGTAAAAGCACGGGACAGGCATTCCGTCCATGCCGACAAATCTTTGCGCGTGTAGCCCACTACCGTCGGTTTTCCAGTTGTTCCCGAAGAGGCATGAATGCGTACAATCTGGCTCATCGGCACTGCACAAAGCCCGAAAGGATAGTTGTCTCTTAAATCATATTTCGTGGTAAACGGCAGTTTTACAATATCATCAATGCTGTTGATGTCCTCGGGTGTAAGACCTATTTCCTGCATTTTCTTGCGATAGAAGGGAGTATTGTGATATACGTGTTCTACAATCTTCCGTAGTCGTATGCCTTGAATTTTGCGAAGGCTTTCGCGATCCATGCATTCGATACTTTCATTCCAAATCATGTTTAGCGTTCTATTATAAAGTGTATTAATCTGTATTTTGTAATAAACTGTTGCAAAGTAAACCATTTATTCGGAAAAACTATTTGTTTATCTCAACTATTTTACCGAATATTGTGTCCCTTTATAAAGCACAACATGAATTTTGAACTAACATCTGCCTATAAGCCCACAGGAGATCAGCCCGAAGCGATTGCCCAACTCACCGAAGGCATACGCCAAGGACAGCCTGCCCAAACACTGCTCGGTGTGACCGGTTCGGGAAAGACTTTCACCATTGCCAACGTCATTGCCAACATCAACAAGCCGACACTCATACTGAGTCACAACAAAACACTGGCGGCGCAACTCTATAGCGAGTTCAAAGGTTTCTTCCCTAATAATGCGGTAGAATATTACGTATCGTACTACGATTATTACCAGCCCGAAGCTTACCTGCCCGGATCGGACACGTATATAGAAAAAGACCTTGCCATCAACGACGAGATAGACAAACTCCGCCTCGCCGCCACTTCATCCCTCTTGTCGGGACGCAAGGACGTCATCGTGGTCTCTTCCGTATCGTGCATCTACGGCATGGGCAATCCGGCTGACTTTTACGAAAACGTGATTGAGGTGCAACGCGGACGCATGCTCGACCGCAACGTGTTGCTGCGCCGGCTGGTGGACAGCCTCTATGTGCGCAACGACATCGACCTCAACCGTGGGAACTTCCGCGTGAAAGGCGATACGGTGGACATCTATCTGGCATATACCGACCACTTGCTGCGCGTGAGCTTCTGGGGCGACGAGATTGACGGCATCGAAGAAGTGGACCCACTGACGGGTAGCAGCATCGCTTCGTTTGAGGCGTACAAGATATATCCCGCCAATCTCTTTATGACCAGCAAGGAAACAACCCTGCGCGCCATTCACCAGATAGAGGACGATTTGACCCGGCAAGTGGACTACTTTCAATCCATCGGCAAGGAGTATGAAGCCAAAAGGCTGTACGAACGCGTGACGTATGACATGGAGATGATTCGCGAACTGGGGCATTGCTCCGGCATCGAGAACTATTCCCGCTACTTCGACGGACGCGAAAGGGGCACGCGGCCTTACTGCCTGCTCGACTTCTTCCCCAAAGACTTTTTGATGGTGATTGACGAAAGCCACGTCAGCATTCCGCAAGTGAGAGCCATGTATGGAGGAGACCGCGCACGCAAAATCAATCTGGTGGACTATGGCTTCCGGCTGCCTGCCGCGATGGACAACCGCCCGCTCAAGTTCGATGAGTTCGAAGAGATGATTAAAGAGGTAATTTACGTCAGCGCCACCCCGGCGGATTACGAGCTGGAGCGATGCGAGGGTGTCATTGTGGAGCAAGTCATCCGCCCCACCGGATTGCTGGACCCCGTTATCGACGTCCGCCCCAGCCTCAACCAGATTGACGACCTGATGGAAGAAATACAGCTACGCATAGAAAAAGAGGAACGCACGCTCATCACTACCTTGACCAAACGGATGGCGGAAGAGCTCACCGAATACCTGCTGAACAACCACGTGCGGTGCAACTACATCCACAGCGATGTGGACACCTTGGACCGCGTGAAGATTATGGACGACCTGCGCCAAGGAGTCTACGACGTGCTCATCGGGGTCAACCTGCTGCGTGAAGGGCTCGACCTCCCGGAAGTGTCGCTCGTCGCCATCCTCGATGCCGACAAAGAAGGCTTCCTACGCTCCCATCGGTCGCTCACGCAGACGGCAGGACGCGCCGCACGAAACATCAACGGAAAAGTAATCATGTACGCCGACCGCATCACCGACAGCATGAAGAAGACCATCGACGAAACCAACCGACGACGCGAAAAGCAACTTGCCTACAACGAAGCGAGCGGCATCACCCCGCAACAAATTATCAAGGCGCGTACCCTCTCCGTGTTTGGAAACAACGGCAGCGAAGAAGAGCTCCGCAAAGAATCACGCGCATACATAGAGCCCGAGACATCCAGTCTGGTGGCGGACCCCATCGTGCTATATATGACCAAGCCGCAGATGCAAAAGAGCATCGAGCGCACCCGCAAACAGATGCAAGAGGCTGCCAAGAAGCTAGACTTCATCGAAGCAGCCCAATACCGCGACGAGCTAATCAAGCTGGAGGACCTGCTGAAAGAGAAATGGGGATGAAACCAGAACAAACGCCTGCAACACGTGGTCAACACAAATTTGGGCAAACAAACACGATCTCTTTTTTTTTGCTTGTTCGGGACTAACTGATGCCGGACGGACCCTGCAAACCGTCAAAATGCGGAAATGGAGAAAAAGACTCCCCCTCGAACCGTACCCAATTGCCGCCCCAAGTTGTAGTAGCAGTACTAACAAGATAAAAAGAATGATTTTGAAACAGATGGATGATGCCCTGACAGAGATGAGGGCACTGTTGGCAGCCGGCTGCCGGATCAGAGAGCTGGACCAACGGGATGTTTTGCTTCGACCATGCAGAGCTGAAGCAAGTGATGCAAACCATCGGCACTTGGTACAACATCAGCGTCCTGTTCCACTCGCCGGCGCTGCTGCACCAGCGCATTCACTTCCGTTTCAACCGAAAAGCGCCTGTAGCAGAGGTGCTACAGGCGCTGAATGAGTTAGGCATCGGAAGGGTGAAGCAGAAGAACGGGAAGATTGTGCTGGAGTGAACCGCCCACCCCTCCGCCCCCTTCGGAGCAAAGGGTTATTTGCTTTGAAGAGTGAGCACGCCCGGCTTCAGCCCTTTGGCTGTGGCACGGAGGGTGATGGCACCGCTCTTCTCGGTGGACTGCACAATGGCAGTCATCATACCGCTGAAGGCTTTCATCTTCGGCGTCTGGAACGACTCCAAGGAGGCAGCGTCCCCGTTGGCTCCGGCACGGTAGGTGCCCGCCCCTTTCACTTGGAAACTGATTTCGTTGGCAGCCGTAGGGCAAAGATGACCGTCTTTGTCCACCACCTTGACCGTGACAAACGAGAGGTCTTTGCCATCCGCCGCAATCTCGTTGCGGTCCGCCACCAGTTCGATATGGTCGGGTTTGCCGGCAGTGCAGATGGAAGTTTCCGCCACAGCTTTGCCGTCTTTGTCATACGCCACCACCTTCACGGTGCCCGGTTCATACTTTGTATCCATCCACATCAGACGGTAGCGTTGCTGGCGCTTCAACTGAGCTATTGACAGGGAGTCGCCGCTATTGTTCACCGTCACGGAAAGGTCTTTGGTGCGCTTGCCCTGGCTCTTGCCATTGATGAATAGTTCGGCGGAGGGGTAGTTGGTGTACACAAACACCGGTGTCACCTGTCCTTCGCGCCCTTCCCAATTCCAGTGCGGGAGGATGTGCAAGGTCTCTTCGTTGGGATTCCAGTGGCTGCGGTAGAGGTAGTAACGGTCTTTGGGCAAACCAGCCAAGTCGATGATGCCGAAAAGGGAGGAGTGACTAGGCCAGTCGGTGTAGTACGGTGTGGGTTCGCCCAAGTAGTCGAAGCCCGTCCATACAAATTCGCCAATGCCGTAAGGTAGGTCTTCGTGCTGGATGAAGTCATCCTCGGGCAGATTAGACCATCCGCAATGTTCCACGTCGTAGGAAGAGGATTGGTGATCGGGATATTTCTTCATCGAGAGGCGTTCTACGGGAAATTTGTAGACGCCGCGGGAGCTGATGGTAGAAGCGGTTTCGCTGCCCAGAATCAGTTGTTGGGGAAGTTTTTTATAGTTCTCCTGATATTTGTGGGGGCGGTAGTTGAAGCCTGCCACGTCCATCACGGCAGCCATGTTGTTGTTCACCACGGCATCGGGGGCATCCATGCCCTGAGTCACGGGGCGGGTGGGGTCTTCGCGGTGGCAGATGTCTTGCAAGAAGCGGGAGAGTTTGGGACCGCGGTCGCCGTTCCATTGGTCGGGCACTTCGTTGCCGATGCACCACATCACCACGCTGGGGCTGTTGCGATACTGGCGTACCAAGTTCACCAAGTCTTTTTCGGCCCATTCATCAAAAAGTTTATGGTAGCCGTTCTGCACTTTGGCAGCTTTCCATTCGTCGAAAGATTCCGCCATAATCATCATGCCCATCTCGTCGCAAGCGCGCACCAGTTCGGGGGCGGGCATGTTGTGGGAGGTGCGGATAGCGTTGCAGCCCATGTCTTTGAGCAGGCGCACTTGGCGGCGGATGCCGGCTTCATTGGCAATGCCGCCCAAGGGACCAAGGTCGTGATGGTTGCACACGCCTTTGAACACGGTCTTCTTGCCATTGAGGAAGAAACCCTTGTTGGGGATAATCTCGATGGATCGGATGCCGAAGGGTGTGGTGTATTGGTCGGTCAGTGCATCGCCTTCATAGACTTTGGAGACGGCGGTGTAGAGGGCAGGCGTTTCGGGGCTCCACAAGGCGGGATGGGTCACCACAAAGGCTTGCTGGAAGGCATTGTCGGTGAATTTCGTGCCCTTCTGCTCGTTGGAAGTTACCACCTTGCCGGCTTGGTTTTTGATTTCGGTCACGATGCGGTATGCCTCAAAGGTCTTTCCGGCAGGCACGTCGAGCTGCGTCTTCAATTCCACTCGGGCGTAGTCGGCTTTCACCACGGGGGTGGTGAGCTGCGTGCCCCAGGTAGGGATGTGGGCGGCTTCGTTCACCACCAAGTGTACGTTGCGGTAGAGTCCGGCGCCGGGATACCAACGAGAAGATTCGGTCTCGTTCTCCAGGCGTACGGCGAGAAGGTTGGGCTGTCCCTCTTTAAGGAAGGGGGTGACGTCCATCTCGAAGCTGTTGTAACCGTAGGGCCAATAACCCGCCTCGTGCCCATTGACGTAGATGCGGGCGTGGCTCATGGCTCCGTCGAAGCGTAGGGTAGCCTTCTTGCCTTTCGTAAAGGCGGGAGCATCGAAAGCCAGACGATACCAGCCCGTGCCCACGAAGGGCAGCCCGCCGGTGCGTCCGGCATGCTCGAGCGCCTCCTTTTGTCCGTCTTGGGTGATGGCGACTTTCTGTTTGTCGTTCTGCACACTGAAGGGACCGTAGATGGCCCAATCATGGGGAACGGTGACCGACTGCCACTGAGTGGCGTCATACTCGGGTTTGCTGAAGTCCGGGCTGTCTTGCCGCGTGAACTTCCAGCCCTTCTGAAAGGTCTGCTGGGTGCGTACCTGCGCCTGTAGTCCCATCAGGACGGGCGACAGCATCAGCAGCGCAAGGGCTACTTGGATTGATTTCATCATACTATTTATCGTTATTAGAGAGTGATTGATCTGAACATCGGTTACAAACATAGGAATTTTTTTGCTATTTTCTGCCACGATTGATGCGAAAGCAGCGCAAGCAAGCCAAATCCGCCTCAATTCCCCGTCATCCGTGCCTAGAAAGAGATTCACCACAGAGAACACTGAGGAACATAAAAGAGGAAAAAGATAGACCTCCTGACGGAAAACAAAA
>JAVVVS010000049.1:0-21358 GCA_036652495.1 Bacteroides sp. | reverse complement strand
GCAGGAGATTATTGGAAGGACGGCAAAGGATTTTGAGGAAATTCTTTTGGCGCGCGGCCGGAAAGTCCGCGGTCGTCCGTCTGGTACGTGTAGTACGCGCAGCAATTTGGGAATCTCCACTGATTCTCACTGGTATGTTCCCCTTTCTTTTCATCCTTTGCAATATTTAACCTTCTATCTATTGCTAGTTTACGAAGTATTCGTAGATTTGCAGTGTAATCCTAATAAAAGCAATAGATATGGAAAAGTTAACGATACAAGAAGAAGAAGCAATGATCTACATCTGGGAATTGGAGAGCTGTTTTGTGAAAGACATTGTAGCTAAATATACGCCACCTGTGCCCCCGTACACTACTGTTGCTTCTATCGTAAAAAACCTTGAACGAAAAAAGTACGTCGCTACCAAGCATGTAGGCAACACCTATCAATATTCACCCCTCATCCTGGAGAGCGAGTACAAACGCACCTTCATGAGCGGAGTAGTGAGAAACTATTTTGCCGATTCTTATAAGGAAATGGTCTCTTTCTTTGCTCGCGACCAGAAAATATCTGCTACCGAGTTGAAAGAAATCATCGAAATGATAGAAAAAGGAAAAGAAAAATAATCGACTAACCATCTAATCACCATGAACCCGGAACTAGTCTATTTTCTGAAAATGAATGCAGGCATCGTCTTGCTCTACGCCTTTTACCGGCTATTCTTCTATCGCGATACTTTCTTTCGCTGGCGTCGGATAGCGCTGCTCAGCTTCATTGTGCTCTCACTGGTTTATCCGTTGATGAACCTGCAAGAATGGGTGAAAGAGCAGGAGCCAATGGTGGCCATGGCAGACATTTATGCCTCCGTCATATTGCCGGAATTGACCATAGACACTTCTCAGACAGTAGATTGGAAAATCGTCATCCTCCATTCCCTTACCTTCTTTTACTGGAGCGGAGTGGCACTTTTCTTCCTGCGGTTCTTGGTGCAGCTTTTCAGTATCCTCCGGTTGCGCATACAATGCCGCGCAGAAGAGGTGCAAGGCACCCGCATCTATCGGCTGAAACAAAAAGCCGGACCGTTTTCATTCTTTCAATGGATATTCGTACACCCCTCCTCGCACACCGGCAAGGAGCTGGAAGAAATACTGACTCATGAACTCACGCATGTTCGCCAACACCACTCGGTAGATGTTGTGTTCAGCGAGCTGATGTGTATCGCCTGCTGGTTCAACCCCTTCGCTTGGCTCATGAAGCGTGAAGTGCGGAGCAACCTGGAATACATGGCGGACCACCGCGTGTTGGAAACCGGGCACGACTATCGAACATACCAGTTCCATCTGTTGGGGCTGGCTCATCAAAAGGCTGCAGCAAATCTATCTAATAGTTTCAATGTTTTACCTCTTAAAAACCGAATCAAAATGATGAACAAGAAAAGAACCAAAGAAATAGGAAGAGCCAAATATCTAATGTTTCTCCCTCTAGCTATATTACTGATAGTTATCAGCAACATAGAAACGGTGGCACGAACCACAAAAAACATCGCTAAGGAGATGATACAAACCATGACACCTGCACCGCTAATTCAAACTCCACCGCAAGACAAAAAGAAAGCGGTGGCGAAAAAGGTGGTGAAAGCAGATGACAGCCCCCTCTTTGAAGTAGTGGAACAAATGCCAGAATTTCCGGGAGGAATACCGGCTATGATGGAATTCATTACCACCACCCTCCGTTATCCGGCTACTGCACACGCCAACGGGACACAAGGAAGGGTCATCATACAGTTTGTAGTAGAAAAAGACGGAACGGTGAACGAAGCGAAAGCGATCAAAAAAGTTTCGTCCGAACTGGATACAGAAGCCATACGCATAGTGTCGAGCATGCCTAAGTGGACTCCCGCAAAGCAAAAAGGGCAAGCCGTACGGGTGAAATACACCATCCCCATTTCATTCCGATTGTCGGGACCGACGCCCGCCAAGGTGAAAGAAAATGCACTAGAAGAAGTAACAGTCGTGCCTTATAATTCTGTGCACAATACAAATGCAGCACCGGAGGAACCAATCTTTCAGGTAGTAGAGCAGATGCCCCAATTTCCCGGAGGGATAAATGAATTAATGTCTTTCTTCGGAAAAAACATCAAGTATCCCGTAGATGCTCAAAAAAACGGTAAGGAAGGCCGGGTCATCGCAAGCATGGTGATAGACAAGCAGGGAAACGTGACCCAAGCTAAAATACTAAAAGGTATCTACCCATCATTGGATGCAGAAGCTCTCCGCCTGATTTACAGCATGCCTAAATGGGAACCAGGCAAGCAAAGAGGAGTAAACGTGAATGTGAAATACACGATTCCCATCTCCTTCAAACTGAACAAGCCCGTGTATACACCTACCAAAGTAAACTAAATAAAAATTCTGAAAGAGAGGGGGGGGGAGACAGTGCCAAAACAAGCGCCGCCCCCCCCTTGCCTCAAAAAAAGACCCTGCGAAGAAAGATGATTTCACCTTTCGCCGCCGCTCCAAGCTCATTGAAGACATCTATCTGAAGACCAACTTTGATGCCCCGAATATCCATCTGAAACTGAATGGCTCCAAACGACGACTGGTCGGGGGGGGCAAACTCCGCCTACTTGTGCATCTCCACTATTTTCGTAGGTGCCAGTTCTACGTTGCGCCGGTCTACCTGGCGGACCACTGCGGCAGCCAGCGAAAGAAAGGCGCGACCGGTAATCGAGTTCTCATCCAGCGCCACAGGCATCCCCTTGTCTCCCGCTTCGCAAATGCTCTGCACTAAAGGAATCTGCCCCAGCAAGGGGACCTTCATCTCTTCCGCCAGCTTCTTGGCGCCTTCACAACCAAAGACGTAGTATTTGTTGTCCGGCAGCTCGGCCGGTGTAAACCACGCCATGTTCTCCACCAATCCCAAAATAGGCACGTTCACCTTCTCGTTAGTGAACATGTTGATGCCCTTGCGCGCATCTGCCAGCGCCACCTCTTGCGGCGTGCTCACCACGATAGCGCCCGTGAGTGCCAACGTCTGCACCACGGTAAGGTGGATGTCGCTCGTTCCCGGCGGGAGGTCAATCAAGAAGTAATCCAGCTCTCCCCACGCCCCGTCGCCGATAAGCTGCTTCAAGGCATTGCTTGCCATGCCGCCCCGCCAGAGGGTAGCTTGGTCAGGGTCTACAAAAAAGCCGATAGAAAGCAGTTTGACGCCATACTTCTCGACGGGGATAATCAGGTCGCGACCGTCTATCTGTTCGGTGTACGGACGGGCATCTTCTACCTGAAACATTTTGGGCATAGAGGGACCGAAGATGTCGGCATCAAGCAGCCCCACTTTATAACCGAGCTTTGCCAACGACACCGCCAGATTAGCCGCTACGGTGGACTTGCCCACTCCCCCTTTTCCGGAAGAGATGCCGATAATGTTCTTTACTTGCGGCAATAGCTTGCCTACCTTGGGGCGGGCAGTTTGCGCTGTCTGCACGGAGATGTTGCCTGCTATCTCCACCTCTTTGCTCACGAAAGCGAGGATAGCCGCTTCCGCTGCCTTCACTACCGATTTCATAAACGGGTCGGTCGGTTTCTCGAAAAGCAGCGAGAAAGAGACTTTCATACCGTCTATACGAATGTTATCGTCTACCATACCGGCTTCTACCAGGTTTTTGCCCGTGCCGGGATAACGCACCGTTGCCAGCGCATCGAGAATTTGTTTGGGATATAAAGTCATTTTATTTACTTGTTTCCGACCCGCTCCGCTTGCTACGGTTGTAGCTGCGATACGAGTCGAGTTCTATTTCTACTTCGGGTTCGTGCAGCTCGCCATCATGCGGAAGCTGGAACTTGATATACTTAATGCTTAAACCACGCTCGAGCCATTGTTGTTCATAATACGTCTTGATACGTAAGATGTCGTCCACCAAGTCCGAGTGATACAGGTCTTCCGTGATAAACTCCACGGGAAGCTGGTTCTCCTCTGCCATGCAGCGGGTGTAAGTGAACATGAAGTTGCTGTCCGTTTTAAGATGCACCGTTCCGTTCGGCTTCAAGAATCGGCGATAACGCTCCATAAAGTAGGTGGAGGTAAGGCGCTTGGTAGCACGTTTCATTTGCGGATCCGAAAAGGTGAGCCATATCTCGCTCACTTCGCCTTGGGCAAAGAAGCGTTCGATAATCTCGATGTTGGTGCGCAAAAAAGCGACGTTGGTCATGCCTGCCTGAAGGGCTTCGGTAGCTCCGGTCCACATCCGCGACCCTTTGATGTCCACGGCAATAAAGTTCTTGTCGGGGAACATCCGTCCCAAGCCCACGGTGTATTCGCCGCGACCGCAACCCAGTTCGAGCACTATCGGATGGTCGTTTTTGAAGAACGTCCCGTTCCACTTGCCTTTCAAGTCGAAAGGTACATTGTCCGCCACGGAGTAAGGATACTCAAACACGTGGGGATAACTTGCCATATCGGCAAACTTTTCTAATTTATTCTTTCCCATAAGAGTAAAAAAAAGCCCGCTGTAGCACGGGCTTCTTGTATCATTGCGTTCGTTAGTTAAACCGGTTGTTTATTCCACGATGGTTATCCAGCTGTGCGTATCAGATTCCTCACCCAGCTGAATGCCGCGCAGCTTGTTGTACAGTTTGGTGCAGACAGGTCCCGGCTTGCCGTCTTTCGAAATGACATACGACTTCTCATTCTCCAAGTCGTCAATGCGTTCGATAGGGCTGATGACGGCGGCTGTGCCGCAAGCGCCCGCCTCCTCAAACGTGCTCAGTTCCTCTTCGGGCACCGGACGGCGTTCTACCTTCATACCCATATCTTCTGCCAGCTGCATCAAGCTCTTGTTGGTGATAGAGGGGAGGATGGAACTTGATTTCGGGGTGATGTAGGTGTTATCTTTAATGCCGAAAAAGTTGGCAGCACCGCATTCGTCGATGTATTTCTTCTCTTTGGCATCAAGGTAGAACTCGCAGGAGTAGCCCAAATCGTGCGCCTTCTTGTTAGCGCGCAGGCTGGCTGCATAGTTTCCGCCCACTTTGTAGATGCCGGTGCCATGAGGCGCAGCACGGTCATACTCGCGGATAATAACGTAGGGGTTGGTAGAGAATCCGCCTTTAAAGTACGGCCCTACAGGAGTGACAAACACCACGAACATATAATCGGCTGAAGGATGCACGCCTACTTGGGCGCTAGTGCCAATAAGCAGCGGACGAATATAGAGCGAAGCACCGGTGCCGTAAGGAGGGATAAAGCGTTCATTCAGCTTCACCACCTTGAGGATGGCTTCTTTGAAACGCTCGGTAGAGAGTTCAGCCATCAGGATGCCTTGACAAGTGGATTGCAACCGCGCTGCGTTCTCCTCCAAGCGGAAGATACGGACTTTCCCGTCTACTCCACGAAAAGCCTTCAATCCTTCGAAGGCCTCTTGACCATAGTGCAGACAAGTAGCTGCCATGTGCAAGTTCAAGTGTTCGTCGCTGCTCACTTCGAGTTCGCCCCAAGCACCGTTACTAAAGTTTATTCTCACATTGTAATCTGTCTTCAGGTATCCAAACGACAAATTCGCCCAATCTATTTCTTGCATGCTTAATAGGTATTAGTTAATTAATTCGTATAAGAACAACAAAAATAACAGTTATTCTTCACACTTCCGCTTTTCCTCAAGTAATTTTTCGATTTCCCGGTCTGCTTTAGTCAATTTGCCCTTGCAAAAGGATATTATCACATTGGCTTCCTTTAGTTTCTCACCCAAGGCGTCTATCTCCAATTCATTACTATCTATCTGCCGGACTATTTTCTCCAGACGGTCTATCGCCTGCGAGTAGGTTTCTTTTTTTGCTGCCATATTCTTAGTGTTAGTTTACAATGGAAAGTACTTCTCCTTTATAGAAGCGGATAATAAGCTCGTCGCCCTCTTGAAGGCGGGAAGCATCGGTGACAGCTTTGCCGTCTTTCAGAGTGATGCTGTATCCGCGACGGAGCAACTTCTCGGGGGAAGCGTCGTTGACTTGTTGCTGCAACAGTGCGAGGCGATGTCGCTGACGGGAAAGCAACGTTTCCGACGAACGAACCAGCTCGTGCTCTAACGCTAGCAGAGCGTACCGGGCTTCGGAAAGTCGCCGCATCACCAAAGAGGGAATGCGCGACTGAAAGGTGGCTAGTTTGCGTTGTTCTTCTTGCAAGCGCAAAAGAACGCTTTGCTCTACCTGTTCAGTCAGCTCCTCCAAACGGTCGGCTGCCCGAGTCATCCTATTTATCAAAAGCTCGGCGGCGGCAGTAGGCGTCTTCACGCGGGTATGCGCCACAGAATCGAGCACCGTATCATCCCGTTCGTGACCAATACCGGTGATAATGGGCAAGGGAAACTGGGCGCAAGCTGCTGCAAGGAGATACGTATCGAATCCCGATAAATCGGAAGTAGCCCCTCCACCACGGATAATGACAACTACATCAAAGTCATCCTGCTGCGCATTGATGCTGTCGAGAGCTGCCAATATCGATGCCTCCACCTGGTTGCCTTGCATCAAAGCGGGGAATAGTACGGTTTGAAAAAAGAACTGACGTGCACTGTGTTGCAACTGATGGCAGAAGTCTCCGTATCCGGCAGCAGTAGCCGAAGAGATGACGGCTATGCGCTGCGGCAGTTCGGGCAAATCGAGTTCTTTGTTCAGGGCCAGCACCCCTTCTTGCTCCAGCTGCAACAAGATTTCCCGACGGCGAAGCGCCATATCACCCAAGGTATAGGTCGGGTCAATGTCCAAAACAGTCAAGCTATATCCGTAGAGTTCATGAAATTGCACCGTCACCTTCACCAGCACTTTAATGCCGGAAGCAAACAATTGCCCGGTAGCTTCTTCAAAGTAAGGTTGGAGCAGACGGAAAACATTGCTCCAGATATTGCCCCGGGCTTTAGCCAAAAGCTTGTTGCTGCGGACATCTTTCTCTATCAGCTCCAAATAGCAATGCCCGCTCGCGTTGGGACGGACGTCGCTCAGTTCTGCCTGCACCCAATATTCATCGGGCACACACTCTTCGAGGGTCTCTCTGACCAGTCTATTCAGGTCGAGAAGAGAAAGAATCGGTGCTTCCTGATTCATTTCGTCGATTGATAAGCTTTCCACAAATCGGGCACACCATAACCATAAATGTTATCAGGGTATTTAGCGCGGTCTCCCGACTGGCGTATTCGTTCCATCAACTCCTTCGCCGTGAGTTGCGGACAAGCCTGCCACAAGCAAGCCACCATGCCACAGAAGATGGGCGAAGAAAAAGACGTTCCGTTCCCTCTGCGAAGCACTCCATCCGTACCCATCACATCCGCCTCCAATCCCACGGCTACTACATCGGGCTTTATCCGGTTGTCAGTGGTATTACCCACCGAAGAGAAAGGAGCCAGCACCGCTTTTTTATCAATGGCGCCAACGGTCAACACGTGTTCAGCATCGCCCGGCGGAGTCGTTTTCTTCCAAGAATTGGCTCCCGAATTGCCAGCACTGCAAACCAGAATCATACCCTTATCTGCCACGCGGGACGCCTGCCGGGACATTAAAGCCGTATGCCCGTCGAGGTCACGATAGTGATAGTTCTTCGAAGCATCGTCAAACGTATAATAGCCCAAAGAAGTGTTCACCACATCTGCCCCTACACTATCGGCAAACTCAATGGCTTCCGCCCAATAGTCCTGTTCCACAAGATGTTCCGAGCTCTCGTCTTCGCTGCGAAGCAACCAGTAGGAAGCTTCGGGCGCCGTGCCCACCATCACATAGGGCCGGTTCATCGCCATACATGAAAGCACGCACATGCCGTGACTGCTTTCGGCATATATATCCGCTTTAGCATTCACGAAATCTTTCACGCCCAGCAGTTTGATGTTCTCCATCGCCTTGATGCGGTCTAAATTATGAAAGCCGGCATCTATCACGGCAATGGTCATCCCTTGCCCTTTGAAACCAGCTTCGTGCAGTTTGTCGCCCTTACTGATTTGAATCTGGCGGATAGCAGGACCATAGAGACAGTCCGTTTTTACAGAACGATTGATAAGCGAGTCGCGCAACGTTGCTAAAGGCGGGAACGGATTGGGAGCAATCCACACCTTTTCTATCGAACGGACAAAAGGGAGTTTGGCTATTGTATTCATCTTTGTGGAATCGCTGCACGACACCGTAACAAAGTTTTCCCATTTCCCCTTGGCTACCACCGTCACTCCTTTACGCTGAATAGCGTCAATGTAGTTGCGGCATACAGGCAAATCGGTAGAATCTATCTCTAAGCCTTGTTTGCTTCTGCGAGCAAGCGCCTTCAAAGACAGAAAGTCCTCGGGACGGTTCAATGAATAAGTTGTTTCCGCCTTATCGGTCAGGCAAATGCGATACTTCAAGGTATCTTGTTTGGCCGATGTCCCGATAGCAACAAGGACAAAGGCAAGTAATAATATTTTTCTCATGGATACTCTTTTATTTTAAGTCATATTAATAGGTAGCGCTGTTTTTGGGGGGGGCAAAGAGAATCAGGATATTTCAGTAGAAAAATGCCCGCCTCAGGCATGAAGCCAAACGTCGGTCTTAACTTCCACCCAATGACACTTCTTTATTGTCTGCTAATATCAAACCGATCCCGCGTTGCGAAGCGATGAATGCTCCGCCCAGCACCCGACGACCTAGATAAAAGACAGCCGATTGTCCCGGAGTCACAGCAGAAGCTTCGGAAAGGAAGTGAACCAATAGCCGTCCATCCTCCAGGCGCTTCACTTGGCAGGGAATGGGACGGCTGCGATAACGAATGCGAACGGCCAGCTCTTTGCAAGCAAAAAACTCCTGCTCGTTGGTGATGCAGTCTTGCTCGCCCAACATATATTCGGAGCGCAATTGCTCGGGCTCGCCCAGCATAACCGTATTCTTATCGGGATTGATTTTTAGTACGTAGGCAGGTTTGCCGAGCGCTATCTCCAACCCTTTGCGTTGTCCGATGGTATAATAGGGAAAACCTTTATGCTGCCCCAACTTCACGCCTTCGGCATTGACAAACCATCCCGGACCAATTTCACGATCCAGCTCCGGACATTGTTCACGCAGGAAGTCACGATAATCGCCTTTGATGAAGCACACCTCCATGCTTTCTCCATCTTGTGATTTTTCTTCAAAACCTTTTTCGCGTAAGTAATCGCGTACCTGCAATTTGGTGAAATGCCCCAACGGAAACAGACAGCGTCTCAACACATCTTGCCCCAAACGCCAAAGAAAATAAGATTGGTCTTTCTTCTCATCCTCTCCTGCTACAATAAAAATCCGCCCGTTCCACTCTTCCAAGCGGGAATAGTGTCCGGTGGCAATCCAGCTACAGCCTAGTTTGTCCGCCCATTCGGTCAGCACTCTAAATTTGAAGAGCGGATTACACATCACGCAAGGGTTGGGCGTTCGTCCGCGCCGATATTCATCAATAAAGTTTTTAACGATGGTTTCTTTGAACGGAATCCGTTCGTCAGCAACATGGTGCTCTATGCCCATCCGATCGGCTATTATTTTTGCTTCTTGCGGCTCATCCCCCCACACTCGCAGGGTCACTCCTACTATCTCATATCCTTGATCTTGCAACATCAGGCAGGTGGCCGTGCTGTCAATACCACCACTCATACCTACCAGGACTCGCTTATTGGGCTCTTTCATTACAGTTTTTAAAATCAGTTTGTGCAAATGTACATGATTCTATGGAGATAGCCATAAGTTCATCTTCTTTTTGCAGAGTTATTAACAGGTGCCTCCCACCGGCATTTAAGCCGAAAGTCGGCCTATCCATGACTTTAATCAAAAATTTATTTGTATATTTGGTGACAGAAAGAAAAAGATACGATGGCAAATCCACGACTGCCGGGCATTCCGGAGACAGAAGAAAACCTCTTGTACGCCAAACTGAACGAGTATAACCGAGGCAGATCCTCCTTCAAAGAAGTGGGTAGCTACTTGGTGGTGCTGCCACGTCCGGAAAAGCCGAACTATTCACTCTGGTTCTTCGCTCCACAGCTCGAACGGCAAGCCATCTTCTACATCCATGACCTCACACCGGACGTTAACGAATCGCTCCGAATGGCAAGCACGATGCTCTACTTTTCAAAACGCCCTTTGCTTCTGATAGCTTATAATGAAAAAAGGATGCAAGGAAACGGGGAGGACCTTGTGGCGTTCGGAAAGTATCGCGGACATTTCTTGCACGAAATTCTGCTAATCGATCCGTCTTACCTCGGCTGGATGGCTTATAACTATACACCCCACATCCCCAAACAAGAACGGTTTGTAGAGATAGCGCAAGCCTACCACTCCGTGCACTTGGATTTAATGCTAAGAAAAGTACGGATTAGCGCTCAAAAGAGCCAACCGCTGGGAGCTCCAGGACAAAGATTAACCGACTTGGTGCTAAAGATAGTAAAAGTAAAACTAGAAGACGACCCGTACAAGACACGCGTTTATCGGGAGACACCCGAATTTTTTGTCCGTCAGGTACTGACATTGACCGATGCGAGTGGGCATTTAGTGACGATGAGCTTGCCGGCAAAGCACCCTAGCATGGAATCTTGCTCGCTGTCTGCGATAGATCATGCCTATCAGGTGGAAGAGATTATTTACGTAGCTTCGGCCCACATTGCCCACGCGTATGAAATACACGATGCAACGTACACGCGCCTAAATCGCGTCAAGTTATCGCCCGTTTACCATTCTATCCGTTAAGGGCACATGATAAGTACGGTAGCATAAGCCGAAATTCCTTCCTCGCGTCCGGTGAAGCCCAGCTTCTCGGTAGTAGTAGCTTTTATAGACACATCATCCGGATCAATGCCCATCACTGTAGCAAGAGCTTCCTGCATCGCTGGGATATGTGCTTTAAGCTTCGGGCGTTCGGCACAAATGGTCACATCAATGTTGCCTATTTCATACCCTTTTCCCGCAATCAGCGCCACCGTCTGTTTAAGTAAAATCTTACTGTCGATATTCTTATACTCGCCTGCTGTGTCAGGAAAGTGATAGCCAATGTCGCGCA
Source organism: Bacteroides sp. (assembly GCA_036652495.1). Lineage (GTDB taxonomy): Bacteria > Bacteroidota > Bacteroidia > Bacteroidales > Bacteroidaceae > Bacteroides. The sequence goes on along the minus strand of JAVVVS010000049.1, from coordinate 10,357 downwards.
TATTGGCAGCACCCAACAAAGCATCGCACAAAGCATGTACCAGCACATCGGCATCCGAATGCCCCAACAATCCCTTCTCGTGTTCAAGCCGAATGCCTCCCAACCAAAGTTCGCGCCCCGCCACCAACTGATGGACATCAAACCCAAAACCTACACGTATCTTCATTTCTTATTACCGTTGATTATCGAATGTAAAAGTCAAGCAGTTTTTCTTCTCCGAGATAACCTTTCAGATGCTGCCCTACACAAACAGGACCTACCCCGGCAGGCGTTCCCGTAAAAAGCAAATCGCCTATTTTCAACGTCACAAACCGACTGACGTAAGCTATAATATCATCTATTGAAAACAACATATCAAGCAATGCTCCTCGCTGTACCTCCCGATCATCAATCGTAAGATGAAAGTTCAATTGCTGCATATCGCCCACCTGCTCCACCGGCACAAAAGTGCCGATAGCTGCAGAGTTATCAAATCCCTTACAAAGCTCCCAAGGGCTGCCTTCGGCTCGAAACTTGCGTTGCAAATCACGAGCAGTGAAATCGATGCCCACCGTTACCGCATCATAATAGCGGAAAGCAAAACGGGGGGCTATATTCTTTCCTAAGCGGTTAATGCGTACCACAAGCTCAGTCTCGTAGTCTACCTCGTCCGAAAAGTCGGGAATAAAAAACGGCTTTCCGTCTTTCAGTAAAGCCGAGTCTGGTTTCATGAAAATGATTGGCTCTTTATTCACCACTGCATGCCCCAACTCTTTATTGTGCTGGGCATAGTTCATTCCCACTGCTATAATTTTCATTATTTGATTTTATTAAAGTTCAATCGATTAAACATAACAGCCAAGTGGGCATAAAGAGACGTGTTTTGCACAACAATATCCTCGGGCACACGAATACGAAAAGGGGTGAAGTTCCATACAGCTTTGATACCGCCCGATACCATCACGTCAGTAATACACTGAGCTATCTCGATAGGCACAGTAAGCACCCCTATGTGAACCTCGTATTCTTTCATCTTTTGCGCAAACTCGTCGGTATGATAAATAGGGATACCGCTGATGCTCGTACCTACCAACACCGGATTGACATCAAAAGCTGCCACAATTTCCAGTCCGAAATGAGTCAACCCCGAATCACCCAGCAAGGCACCACCCAAACTGCCTACCCCAAAAAGAAAAGCTTTATGCAAATTAGTAAACCCCAGAAAGTCCTCCAACACCCTAATCAGCGTATCTACTTCATAACCCACTCTGGTACGCCCTGTAATATTGACATACGATAAATCCTTGGCTATTTGCGAGGCATCAATGTTTATTTCTTTAGAGATCTGGGTAGAAGAGACGTAACGTTCACCTTTTTTCTTCAGCAACTTTACGTTAGAGAGATACCACGGCAACCTACGCAACGTAGGTTCCGGTACTTTCGCTATTTCTTTAGGCTGTATTTGGCGATTCATTCTTATTCAGGCATGCTTTGACATTAGCAATAGGCAAAATTACACCTTTTTTCCGAATTGACACGTTCATCCCCTAGAATTTTGGTGCTGCAACGCTAGCCACTCCCACGAATTAGAATTAGGAAGCGACAAAAGAGCGAAAAGATTGCAAGACTCAATACTAAATATTATTTTTGACGTTCATTAAAAAGAAGCAACGAATGAAAACGAATGATTGGAAAGATAGATTGAATGTGGTTTATTCTACGAATCCCGATTTCGGCTATGAAAAAGAGGAGGAAGCAGCCCCAAAAACACTTCCGGGCTCACAACAAAAGCTACGAGTACTGCTCGACCGTAAAAACAGGGGCGGCAAAGTAGTGACGCTAATCACCGGCTTTGTGGGTACAGAAACCGAATTAAAAGAACTGGGGAAACTGCTCAAAACGAAATGCGGCGTAGGCGGCGCAGCCAAAGACCGTGAAATCATTATTCAAGGCGACTTCAAGCTCAAAATAGTAGAGCTGCTCAAAAAAGAAGGCTATACGCAAACGAAAACTGCAGGCTGATGCCAAGCAAGGAAAGCCATTAAAAAGAAATGACCGCTTGGATAAATTCTCCAAGCGGTCATTTAAGTGTAAGCTATAGTTAGGATGGCTTGATTTATTCAGCGTTCAACGTAAAACGTTTGAAAGCAGTCACTGTCAAACCCTTGCTTGCTTTGTTGAGGTATTCAGCTACAGATATTTTACCATCCTTCACGAATTCCTGTTGTAGCAAGCAAGCCTCTTTGTAGAATTTGTTGATACGACCCATAGCGATCTTTTCAATCATATTCTCCGGTTTGCCTTCTTCACGTGCTTTGTCTGCTGCTACCGTTTTTTCTTTTTCCAAAACATCAGCAGGCACATCTGCGGGACAGATTGAAATAGGGTTCATTGCAGCAATCTGCATCGCTACCTCATGAGCTACTTGTGCATCAGCTGGTTGGTTGAAAGCAACTACCGTAGCCAATTTGTTTCCCGGATGGATATAGAATGCTGTAGTCACGCCTTCTACTATACCATAACCGTCTAATTCCATTTTCTCGCCTGTGATACCGATACGGTCGGTGATCGCTCCGGCAACGGTTCCATTGCCCATCGGCAAAGCCTTCAAGGCTTCTACGTCAGCACATTTGTTAGCAATAGCCAGATCCAGAATTTCGTTCGTCAAAGCGATAAAATCACTATTCTTAGCAACGAAGTCCGTTTCACACTTCAAAGCCAACACGATAGCATATTCGCCAGCACTCTTAGCCAAAACGCAACCTTCGGATGCGTCACGGTCAGAACGCTTTGCAGCTACTGCCTGTCCTTTTTTACGAATGATTTCCATAGCCTTGTCAAAATCACCATCAACTTCAGCCAAAGCATTCTTACAATCCATCATACCGGCACCCGACATTTTACGCAGATGGGTAATATCTGCCATTGTTACAGCCATAATATTTTATTTTATTTAATGAATAATAATGTGTAGACAAACAAAATGTGCCAATCTGCCAATCAAAATGCCTGCACCCCAAAAGGCGCAATGACACATTAGCAAATTGGCACACTCCTTTTATATTAAGCCTCTTCGTCTTCCTTGATGAAAGCAGCAGCCTTCGCTGCATTGATTGCTTCTTCGTCGGATTTGTCGAGTCTTGCTTTAATTGGTCTCTTCTTTCCCTTGTTAGCAGGAGCTTCGCCAGCTGCTTCCATGTCAACCTTTTCAGCTTTTCTTTCTTCCAGACCTTCGATCATTGCATTGCAGCAAGCTTCGAGAATCAGTTCGATAGACTTAGTAGCGTCGTCATTAGCAGGAATCACAAAGTCAATGTCGTTAGGATTTGAATTTGTATCAACGATAGCAAATACAGGGATACCCAAGCGATTAGCTTCGCGCACAGCAATGTTCTCTTTCATCACGTCAATCACGAACAGTGCAGAAGGCAGACGAGTCAAATCGGCTATTGAGCCTAACGTCTTGTCCAATTTTGCCCGTTGACGAGAAATTTGAAGAACTTCTCTCTTAGAAAGATTTGAATAGGTGCCGTCTGCCGTCAACTTGTCGATAGTGGTCATTTTCTTAACTGCCTTACGGATAGTAGGGAAGTTAGTCAACATACCACCCGGCCAGCGTTCAATGACATAAGGCATATTTACAGAGGCTGCTCTTTCGGCAACCACTTGCTTGGCTTGTTTTTTAGTAGCAACAAAAAGGATTTTCTTGCCTGATTTTGCGATTTGTTTCAAAGCTTCGGCAGCTTCGTCTATTTTCGCAACAGTTTTGTGAAGGTCAATGATATGAATACCATTGCGTTCCATGAAAATATAAGGAGCCATAGCGGGGTTCCACTTTCTTTTAAGGTGTCCGAAGTGGCAACCGGCTTCCAGTAATGTATCAAAATTTGTTCTTGACATCTTTGTTTTTCTTTAAAATCGTTTACTTTCTTTTTTGTTTTTTCTAAACCAACCGCTGGGTAGTCTATCCTAAGAGTCCCAGTAGTTTAGATACTAAACAGTTTCCTAATTCAGGCAGCATATTAACGCTTGCTGAACTGGAATCTTGCACGTGCTTTTGGCTGACCTGGTTTCTTACGTTCTACAGAACGTGGATCACGTGTCATAAAGCCTTCTGCACGAAGTGCTACCTTGTCTTCAGCGTTCATCTTCACCAATGCGCGGCTGATAGCCAAACGCAAAGCCTGTGACTGACCTGTAAAACCACCACCTGACAAGTTTACTTTGATGTCGAATTTTTCGGCAACATCCAGTTTGTTCAATGGTTGTCTCACTACATACTGAAGTATAGTTGATGGAAAGTACTCTGCAAGGTCTCTCTTGTTGATAGTAATCTTTCCTGTACCTTCGCTTACGAATATGCGCGCAATAGCACGTTTACGTCTGCCTAATGCATTTACTACTTCCATTATATCTTATTTAAGTAAGTTTATATCGATTAACTTAGGGGTTTGAGCCTGATGTTTGTGTTCGCCACCTGCGTAAACATACATGTTAGCTAACAATTGTGCACCTAATTTATTTTTAGGAAGCATACCCTTTACTACTTTGTTCAGCAATCTTTCTTCGCCGTTCGGTTTGGCTTTCAAACGGGCAGGCGTCATTTCTCTCTGACCACCGGGATAGCCGGTGTAAGACAAATAAATTCTGTCGTTCCATTTGTTACCCGTTAATTTTACTTTGTCTGCGTTAATGATAATAACGTTATCACCGCAGTCTACGTGAGGAGTAAAGTTTGGTTTGTACTTTCCTCTCAACAGCTTCGCAACTTTTGCGCCCAGACGGCCAAGTACCTGGTCTGTAGCGTCAACGATAACCCATTCTTTGGTTACAGTTGCCTGATTTGCAGAAATGGTCTTGTAACTTAAAGTATCCACTCTTGATTTGTTTTTTAAATGTTACTACTAAAAATTCGATCTTCATCCTCCATTCATCTTCCCCGGACAAAGGAAGATTAACTTACTATGAATTAATCTTTTATCCTTTTGTGATAATAATCGGCTTGCAAAAGTACGGCTTTTCTTTGAATTGGCAAACTATTTCTATCTTTTTTTGGGTCTACCACAAAGAAGCACAGAGTTTTCCACAGCGTACCATTTTCTTTGCTTGCTGCTGCAAGAAGAAAAACGCTGTAAAAAACCCCGTGCGTCTTCGAGAGGAGAATACTTATCTTACGATGTCTTCGGGATACTTATCCGGCATTTCCACCCGCCTCCAAGTTTCATGATACCAAGCATCCAGTTCATTTCCGTTCAAGTCTTTTGCAATATAGTATTTCAAACGGAGCAACTCGTTATCTGTCAAATCAAACTCGAGCACATTATCTTGGTTGTCGAGCATCGGGAGATGAATGTTCTTTTCTATACTTTCTTTGTACGTGTTATCCGTCAGTTGTTTGTACTTACCAAAGCCCGTAATGATAGCACCCGTAAAAGGAATTACCGTAAAGTTCACTATTCGGCCGTCATCGCTTAGCACCTTGAACGTATTGCTAGGTTTTAAAGCGCCGGGAACGTCCGGTGCTTCCGAAACATAGTGACACAATTGCCAAATGCCCTTTAGATTTGCCGGTTTGAATGTCTCTTTCACTTGCGCCATAGCGCCTGTTACCACCAACAACATTATCGTTAGTGCAGTAAGAAAATAAAGCTTTTTCATAATCATATATTTTAGTTAGCATTGTGCACCAAAGTGAATGACCAAATATAAAGATATTTTTCGAGAATGTAACAGTTTTCATAAAAAAAACCTGCATCATCCGAAGATTATGCAGGTTTTCTATCTTATAATTCGATAAATCGAAACCAAACGCTTAAAAATCTGCGTTGCGCGGTGTACGCGGGAAGGGGATTACGTCCCGGATGTTGGTCATACCTGTCACAAAAAGCAACAGACGTTCAAAGCCCAGACCGAAACCAGCATGCGGGCAAGTACCGAACTTGCGGGTATCCAGATACCACCACATGTCCTTCATTGGAATATTCAACTCGTGGATACGAGTCATCAATTTTTCGTAATCCGATTCACGTTCAGACCCTCCAATGATTTCACCAATCTTGGGGAAAAGCACATCCATAGCACGCACCGTTTTTCCATCTTCATTCTGCTTCATGTAGAACGATTTGATTTCTTTCGGATAGTCGGTCAGAATAACCGGACGTTTGAAGTGATTCTCTACGAGATAACGCTCGTGTTCCGAAGCCAGGTCGGCACCCCAATAGACGGGGAATTCGAATTTATGCCCCTTAGCCACAGCAGCTTCCAGAATCTCAACTCCTTGCGTATAGGGCAAGCGTACAAAATCTTCTTCTAACACACTTTGCAGGCGAGCAATCAATTCCTTATCGAACATATCGTTAAGGAACTTCACATCGTCGGCACAATGTTCAAGCGCCCACTTCACGCAGAATTTGATGAAGTCTTCTGCCAAATCCATGTTGTCTTGAATATCGTTAAAAGCCACTTCAGGCTCTACCATCCAGAACTCTGCCAGATGACGAGGCGTATTTGAATTCTCGGCACGGAACGTTGGACCAAAAGTATAAATAGACCCCAATGCCGTAGCAGCAAGCTCTCCTTCCAACTGGCCGGAAACAGTCAGACTAGCTTGTTTTCCAAAGAAATCGTCGTCATAAATAATAGTTCCCGTTTCGTCTTTTTTCAGATCATAGAGATTCTTGGTTGTCACCTGAAACATTTGTCCTGCTCCCTCACAGTCTGAAGCCGTGATAATGGGAGTATGAAAATAGAAGAACCCTCGTTCGTGGAAGAACTGATGAATGGCGATAGCCATGTGGTGACGGATGCGGAAGATAGCGCCAAAGGTATTGGTACGCGGACGCAAATGAGCAATCTCGCGAAGGAACTCCATAGAGTGCCCTTTTTTCTGCAACGGATAGGTATTGTCACACGCTCCCAATATCTCTATTGCACTGGCCTGCACTTCGACTTTTTGCCCCGAACCTACCGATTCCACCATGACTCCGTTCACACTCACGCAAGCGCCAGTAGTAATAAGCTTCAGCATTTCTTCATCAAATCGGGCTAAATCGACTACAATCTGCACACTATTTATGGTAGAACCGTCATTCAGTGCGACAAAATTAACTTGTTTGCTACCTCTTCGGGTACGAACCCAGCCTTTCACATTGACCATCGCACCAAAATCTTCGCGCTTCATTAGGTCGACAATTTTTGTTCTACTAATCTTTTCCATAAAACTATTTTATATACATTATTATATAGCAATGAAGAGTGATTCTTTCGTTTCACTCTTCATTGTTCTTTTTATTTAATTTTATTTATTATTCAAAAGAACCCATGCGGAGATAGTTCACCTCTTGTTCGGTGAGGTAACGCCATTCGCCGCGGCGTAATCCTTTTTTAGTAAGTCCGGCAAAAAAGACCCGGTCGAGCTTCACTACTTTATATCCTAGCGATTCGAATATCCGACGAACCACCCGATTCTTTCCCGAATGAATTTCAATGCCTACTTGGTCACGCTTTATTTCGTCGGAATAGCTGATGGCATCGGCGTGAATTTCGCCATCTTCCAATTGAACGCCAGACGCAATCGTCTCCATATCGGCGTTCGTAACATTCTTGTCTGTATACACATGATAAATTTTCTTCTTCAGGAATTTAGGATGTGTCAGTTTCGAGGCCATGTCACCATCATTCGTGAGCAACAGCACACCTGTGGTGTTGCGGTCGAGCCGACCCACCGGATAGATGCGCTCTTCACACGCGCCTTTCACCAAGTCCATCACCGTCAGGCGAGCCTGAGGGTCATCGGAGGTAGTGACACAGTCTTTCGGTTTGTTGAGCAACACATAGATTTTACGTTCGATGTTCACCGGTTCTTCATGGAATTTCACGACATCCGAGCGTTTGATCTTCGTTCCGAGTTCCATTACCACTTCTCCGTTAACGGTTACTACGCCTGCCGTAATAAACTCATCGGCTTCGCGGCGTGAACAAACCCCGGCATTTGCCAAGTATTTATTCAAACGAATGGGAGCATTAGGGTCGGCAAACTGTTCCTTATATTCTATTTGTTTCTTCTTGCTATACTTGGCATTGGGGTCGTAATCACCGGTGCGACGTACGGGACGAGAAAAGCCTTGCGACGAACCATCTCCCTCATTGTTGAAACGCGGACGATAAGGACGGTCGCCTCCTTCCCGATTGAAAGAAGGACGTTGCGGACGATCACCGTACGACGGACGATCGCCATAAGAGCGCTGAGGACGGTCGGCACTGCCCTCTCCATTATTGAAACGCGGACGGAAAGGACGATCACCGCCTCCCTGATTATTCGTATTATAAGAAGGGCGCTGGGGACGGTCACTGTTTCCTTCATCGTTATTAAAACGCGGACGGAAGGGACGGTCACCCCCTTGATTATTATTATAAGATGGGCGTTGGGGGCGATCACCGTACGACGGACGGTCTCCCGTAGAACGTTGAGGGCGGTCATTGCCCCCTTCCTCTTTATTGAATCGTGGACGGAACGGACGGTCGCCGTATCCACCTTCCCGATTATAAGAAGGTCGCTGAGGACGGTCTCCATACGAGGGACGGTCTCCCGCAGGACGTTGGGGGCGGTCGGCACCTTCACGATTGTTTGAAAATCTCGGGCGGAACGGACGGTCTCCATTTCCACCTTCTCTGTTGTAAGACGGACGGTTGAATCCGCCCTCTCTGCTGTTAGCTCTGTTACCATCACGGCCGGCGTTCTCTTCATTGGAGTTTCCACGCCATTCTTCTTTTTCTGTGCTCATTTTCTTTATTCGAATAAAATTAGACATTGACCTCACGGCCTTTCTTTATACACTCTATTATAACCCCGTATAAGTATGCGGAGTAATGACTCTTAATTCTTTTTTCACCTCTTCGCTCACATTCAGCTCTTCGATAAACTCTTTGATGGCGCTTTGGGTGATTGCCTGATTCGTTCTCGTCAACGCCTTCAAGGCTTCATAGGGATGTGGATACGCCTCCCGACGTAAAATAGTTTGAATAGCTTCCGCCACTACGCTCCAGCAGTTATCCAAGTCGCGGCAGATGGCCGGTTCGTTCAGCAACAGTTTGCGCAAGCCCTTCAAGGAGCTTTGGATAGCGATAATAATGTGCCCGAACGGTGTTCCTACATTGCGCAATACGGTGGAGTCGGTCAGGTCACGTTGCAACCGGGATACCGGCAATTTCGCCGAGAGATGTTCTAAAATGGCGTTAGCCATTCCCAAGTTTCCTTCCGCATTTTCAAAATCTATCGGATTCACCTTATGCGGCATCGCACTCGAACCTACTTCACCCGCTTTAATCTTCTGCTTGAAATATTCCATCGAAATATATTGCCAGAAATCTCTGTTCATATCAATCATAATGGTATTGATGCGTTTCATCGCATCAAAAACAGCCGAAAGATTATCGTAATTAGAAATCTGCGTTGTATATTCTTCGCGTTCCATACCCAGTTTATCCGCCACAAAACGATTGCCGAACGTCTTCCAGTCGCATCCCGGATAAGCCACTCGGTGCGCGTTGTAATTGCCGGTGGCTCCGCCAAACTTTGCGGTTATAGGGCAAGCTTTCAATACCGCCAGCTGGCGCTCCAAGCGATAAACGAACACCTTGATTTCTTTTCCCAAGCGAGTAGGCGATGCGGGCTGTCCGTGGGTTTTGGCAAGCATCGGGATAGCGTTCCATTCTGTGGCATAAGTGTTCAATTGTTCTATCAATTCTTCTATCCACGGATAATAAACATTTGTCAAGGCCTCTTTAATAGAAAGAGGGATAGACGTATTGTTGATATCTTGTGACGTTAGCCCAAAATGAATAAATTCTTTATAATCGTCCCATCCGCCTAGCTTGTCGAACTCTTCTTTTAAGAAATACTCCACAGCTTTCACATCGTGATTGGTCACGCTTTCTATTTCTTTGATACGTCCGGCATCCGCCTCTGAAAAGTCACGATAAATGTTACGCAGTACTTCAAACAGTCCGTTATCCACGCTTTTCAGCTGTGGCAATGGTAGTTCGCACAACGCTATGAAATATTCCACTTCTACCTGCACTCGATATTTAATCAAGGCAAATTCCGAAAAATAGGTAGCCAAAGCCTCAGCTTTGCCTCTGTACCGACCATCTATTGGAGAGATAGCCGTAAGTAAATCAAGTTTCATATAGGTATAGTAATTATCAGGTTGCAAAATTAGCTCTTTTTCCTGAGTTATAAGGCATAAAGAAGGTGGAAAGTTCACTAGAAGAGGGTAAGAAAACAAAAAATCCTGCAAATTTCTTTGCAGGACCTCTTTGAATGTGGGCGCTGAGGGATTCGAACCCCCGACCCTCTGGGTGTAAACCAGATGCTCTG
>JAVVVS010000048.1:0-21798 GCA_036652495.1 Bacteroides sp. | reverse complement strand
ATGCTTTTTGTGTACTAAATAATTAAAATACAAATAAATAACAAGCCATTCCTAGCACTTTAATAAGCATCCTGTATAGGTTATGATTAAGGTAATTACATTTCATTTGAGTTTCATTTTGCTACAAGTATTAAAAAATCTATTTCAGTACACAAGTTTTACGTTATCCACCCAAAAAGAATTTCCTGGCGAACCGATATACGCACCGCCGTGACTAGAAGTAAATTGGAGAATCAGATGCGTAGGATCATCGTCTTCATCGCCCCACGCCACTTCTCGAACAGGGACACTTTCGCCCTTACTATTCAAAGCATAACGTTCATCTGCTTGTAAACGCATTGTATGTGCTTTGTAGGCTGGATTGCCAGTAATATTACCATAAAGGACTTCATAAGTAGCATTGTTGTGCCAATCGGTATTGGCATAGAAATATTGCACGATAGTGCCAATCCGCTTGGCATAGATATTTCCTTTCGCATCTTCCCAACGCTTTTGCAAGAATAAGACAACAGTTGGAAAGTCTTGCCCTGCTACCGTAGTGGTCTTGCTAAAGCCAGTAGCGCGAATACGATTTTCCCGTTCAGATAGTTTAACTTTATAATCGAACTGCAAAGCAATAGGTCTCTGCGTAAAGGGAATACCCATCTGAAGCATTTTGTTGGGATTCTTTGTTCCACGAATGGGTTCGTGCACCGTACCCAGAAAAACGGACCCGGCAGCAATAACCGTAATATCAACCAGTCCAAACACCTTTACACTCTCTAACCGAGTATCCAAACGAGCACAAAAGCCACTGCCACGTGCTTCAGGAAAGGTAGAAGTATTCGTTTTCGTAATTCCCGCCACGCGTGCCATTACATTAGAAGTTCCCCAAGGCGAACCGCCCAAATTCTTATAAGCATTTGTGCCCACAAGGGTTTGCGTGGGACCAATAGCAAACACTTTCTTTTTTTCGCCGCCAATAATTCCTGATTCTTTAATCTCCCGAGTCACCCATTGATCCATATTTCCATAAGGAATGGATTCTGCTTTATATTGCGCCATTACCGTCGTAGAACATAAAGCAGCAAAAGTCACTGCCCACTGACGGAAAATCATTTTTCGAATTTTCATCATTCTTCTTTTTTTTAAAGATCATACCCCCATTGCTTGAGTGCAAAACTCCAATGTTCTTGCACTAACTGAACAGTACGGTCATCATACTTATATTTGTTTTTCTTGTACCCTTTCTTTTCACCAACATATTGTTCGATAGCTGGACGGGCTTCTTCAAATCCAGGAATATCCAATTGGCGGTAAATTTTCTCGGTCATCCCTAACGCGTCCGCTTCAAAATCCTCGAACTTAAGTTCTATCAGATTCCCTTCGGGGATACATGCCTTGTCCGTTTCGTACTTGTGATAAAGCTTGGCATAGATAGAAAGAATATTTGCCTCTATCTCATCGTTTCTAACATCCTGAAGCTTCAGCGGCTGTATCGTATTCGTGAAAAAGCTACGCGTGGATTCGAATACCGTATACGGATTGCGCATCAAGTAAATAAATTTAGCATTGGGAAACATTTTGACTAGTTCTTTCACCCGCCCGGTATGCGGCGGGTTTTTGCTCAGAAACTGCGTTCCATGCGTATTCCATAACGAAATTTTAATCAGCTTAGTAAAAGTCTCTTCGAAATCCTTCAGCGCCGCTTCGGAAATGCCATTGAAAAGCAGATACTTGTCTGCATATTCCTTTTGATACTTTGGCAAAAACCAAAAGTTATAGTAAGTGTAGGGCATCATGTTGGCCAAAGCAAATTCTTCTTCCTGCGGAAGATCAACTGCGAGTTCCATATTATCCGTCGGACGTTTGTCGGGCATCAACCAGCTCATATTCTTTTTAAAAAATGGCTGCCCCCACATCATCAGATGCGGGAAAACCGTCTGATAAGTGGTGTTGTAGCCAAAATGCTTGTCGCAAGACAGGACGCTGTGCACAAAAGTCGTACCGCTCCGCCAATGGCCTAGGATAAAAACCGGATCATGTTTCAGAGGTTGATTAGCAAGCAATTTCTTATACCGGCTATCCTGCAAAGGTTTTAAAACAGATAACAACCGGCAAACAGACTTCGTCAATCTGTACTTGCCTTTGTAGGCAGCATCAATGTTTTTGCCCGAAGTGATGGCATTAAAAGTTTTCCAGTCAGCGCCCACTAGCGTATTGATTGGAAGTTTATTGAATTCGAGTAATCCCATGAGTTCTTTATTATTTTTCTATTCTTACGCCAAAGCCCTGACGTTCTAGTTCTTTCACCATCTTTTCTACAACTTCATAATGCTCGGGCGCAATACCCAGTTTCGAAAGAATCAGTAAAGGCCGATCATCGATAGCATTCAGTTCTTTCTCTTCCACACGGTTGATAATCATGCCTACAGCAGAAGTATTGTTCGTAATCGGGTCTATCAGAATAAAAGAGCCGCACGATTTATTTTTTTGATACGAATCAAAAAACAGTTCCTTAGCGGTAGTCAGCACCACGCGAGCTATTTGATTCAGCTGCAGAGGAAGCTCGTCAGCCGTTAGTTGTCCATTATCAACAGACAGATGTTTCATTGTGTTGACATCCACCTTGTACTTAATCTTATCTATACGTGTACGACTCATGTTCGTAGTCTGCTTGATAAAGAACGATTTGTTCACGTCCATCGGTTCTTCGTCCATCCACACCATCATGGCTTCAAAGTTGCGGTCGATGATAGGCTGATTGTCGGGATGAACTAACATTTCTCCACGTGACACGTCAATCTCATCTTCGAGTGTCAAGGTCACAGATTGAGGTGGAAAAGCCATGTCTAGTTCTCCATCGTAAGTGACGATACTCTTTATCTTCGACGTTTTGCCAGAAGGCAATGCCATTACCGTATCTCCCTTGCGGATAATACCCGAAGCTACTTTTCCGCAAAAGCCACGGAAATCGAGATTGGGGCGTAGCACATACTGCACCGGAAAACGAAAATCCGTAAAATTGTTATCGCTAGCGATGGTAACCGTTTCAAGAAAGTCAAGTAAGGAAGTGCCTTTATACCACGGAGTACGGTCGGACTTATCGACTACGTTGTCCCCATCGAGTGCCGAAAGCGGAATGCAGTGAATATCGGGAATGCCGAACGGTTCAACAAAAGCTTTGTATTCGGCCACAATTTCATTAAAGCGTTCTTCCGAGAAATTCACCAAATCCATCTTATTCACAGCAAGCACTACATGTTTGATTCCCAGCAGTGAAACGAGGTAAGAATGACGACGGGTTTGCGTAATCACTCCCAGGCGGGCATCAATCAGAATAATTGCGAGATTAGCGGTAGATCCGCCGGTAATCATATTGCGTGTATACTGTTCATGTCCCGGAGTGTCGGCTATAATAAACTTCCGGTTATTCGTGGAGAAATAGCGGTAAGCTACGTCAATGGTAATGCCTTGTTCCCGCTCAGCTTTCAGGCCATCGAGCAGTAAAGCGTAATCAATATGCTCGCCGGCATTTCCCATTCGTTTACTATCCCGTTCCAGTGCATCGAGCTGATCTTCGTATAACTTTTTGCTATCAAACAGCAATCGTCCTATCAACGTAGATTTGCCATCATCTACCGATCCGGCCGTCAGCAATCTCAATAAGTCTTTCTGTTCATCCTTATCCAGATAGGCTTTTATATCTAATTTAGTTCTCATTTCTTCTTTTTTCATTCTTCGTTCGTAGTTTTAGAAATATCCCTCGCGCTTCTTTTGCTCCATGCTTCCTTCTTGGTCAAAGTCAATAACGCGTGTGGTGCGTTCGCTTTTCGTCGTGGTCATCATCTCTTCCACGATGGCCTCGATGGTGTCGGCTTCACTCTCTACGGCTCCAGTTAGCGGCCAGCAGCCCAAGGTACGGAAGCGTACCATCCGCATTTTTATCTGATCAAGGTATTTCTCCGGCAAGCGGTCGTCATCCGCCATGATGATGTTGCCGTCGAGGTTTATTACGGGACGTTCTTTCGCATAATACAGAGGTACAATAGGTATATTTTCCAAACGAATATACTGCCAAACATCCAATTCTGTCCAGTTGCTGATAGGAAATACGCGTATGCTTTCGCCTTTATGAACGCGGGCATTGTAAATGTCCCACAATTCGGGACGCTGGCTCTTAGGGTCCCATTGATGAAATTTATCGCGGAAAGAAAAGATGCGTTCTTTGGCACGCGATTTTTCTTCATCCCGACGGGCGCCTCCGAAGGCGGCATCAAACTTATACTTATCAAGCGCATGCAACAGTGCCTGCGTCTTCATGATGTCCGTATGCACCTTGCTGCCGTGCGTAAACGGACCGACACCCGCTTTGAAAGCTTCCATATTACTTTCTACAATCAAGTTCCAACCGTATTTTTTCGCATACTCGTCACGAAACTGAATCATCTCTTTAAATTTCCACTTCGAGTCTATGTGCATCAGCGGAAACGGAACTTTGCCCGGATAGAAAGCTTTCTCTGCCAAGCGAACCATAACCGATGAATCCTTCCCTATACTATAAAGCATCACAGGATTTTCAAACTCCGCAGCCACTTCGCGGATGATATGGATAGACTCTGCTTCGAGTTCCTTTAAGTGACTAAGATTATACTCTTCTTTCATTATTGCTATTAATTATAGGTAATATACGTGTTAACAACTGATTTACTGACTCTTCTATCGTCATCTTTGACGTGTCCAGTGACAAATCAGGGTGCGGCGGAACCTCAAAAGGTGCTGAGATTCCCGTAAAATTCTTTATTTCCCCCCGGCGTGCTTTGGCATACAAGCCTTTCACATCCCGCTTCTCGCACTCTTCGAGGGGTGTGCTGACAAATACCTCCAAGAAATCATCTTGACCGACAATGCGTGATGCCATCTCGCGAAGTTCGTTATTAGGACTAATGAAGGCAGCAAGTGTAATGATGCCGCTATCAATAAAGAGTTTCGACACTTCAGCAATCCGGCGGATGTTCTCCACCCGGTCTGTTTCAGAGAAGCCCAAATTATTATTGATTCCGCTACGGATGTTATCACCATCGAGGATGCGGCATAGGATGCCACGTTGGTGAAGTTCGCGTTCCAGCGCAATAGCAAGGGTACTCTTCCCCGAACCGCTAAGTCCGGTGAACCAAATCATCACACTATGTTGTCCCAAAAGTTGTTCTTTTTCTTTCCGTCCCAACATGCGGTCAAATATAGGGTATATATGCGTAGTTTCTTTCATAAATAGAATGTATTTTAGTTTCTAAAAAGGCCAAATTAAAGGAATTAAGAGAATCGAGATAAGGAAAGTGATAATATTGAGCGGCAAACCGATGCGAACAAAGTCGGTGAACTTGTAGTTACCGATACCTTGCACAATTAAGTTGGTCTGATAACCAATCGGAGTGGAGAAGCTAGCAGAGGCCGCCATACAGATAACGACGAAGAAAGGCATCGGATTGACTCCCAATTGAGACGACAGAGATAATGCTAGTGGAAAAGACAAAGCAGCTGCAGCATTGTTCGTAATCAGTTCGGTAAACAGATTCGTTATAATGAACAACATAGCCAGCAATACATGCGGACCGTACTGGTGACTCATTCCAATGATATAGCCTGCCACCAGATCCGCCAATCCGGAATTTTCCATAGCCTTACTGATGGCAAAAGCACAAGCAATCGTAATGAGAATATCCCAAGAGATATATTTCGTGTATTTGCGAGCTGGAAACAACTTCGTCCATGCCATGATAATGGTGGTAACGGACACAAAGAAAAACATATCCAACTTCACGCCGGGCAACCACTCTCTCATCACCGGAAGTTCGCCTACCGTAGCTCCAACAATCATCAGTATCAGCAGAGATAGAGCAAACCAACGTTTTTTCTTATTTGTCACCGGTTCATTGTCCTTACCGTTGGCAAGCATCACAAAAACGGACGATTCCCCCCATGTTTTCACAAACGAATCATCGGCCATCACCACCAACGTATCGCCATCGCGTAGCACTTCTCTATTCAAATCTTCCGTCAGGCTCTGTCCGTTGCGCTTAATCTCTTTTACTTCCGCCCCATAATGACGCTTGAAGTCGAACGCACCCAGCGTCTTGTTGATACCCGGAAAGCGTGAGCCTAACACAGCTTCCACCCGATGCAGATTCTCGCCGTCCTCCCTTTCTTCATCGGGAAGCGTATCATCCTGCCGCACATCGGGAAGCAACTTTTTAGAAAAAAGAAGAATATAAATAATACCGGCTATGGCTATAAAAACGCCCACCTTACCTAATTCGAACATCGTGAAACCTTCAAATCCTGCCTCCAGTATCATGCCATGTACCACCAGATTCGTTGAAGTTCCAATCAGCGTGCAAATGCCGCCCAAAATAGTTACGTATGAAAGCGGTATGAGAAACTTTGTGGCAGGAAGATGAACGGATTCGGCCCAACGCTTGATGATGGGGGCAAAGATAACGACCACCGGTGTGTTGTTCAGAAAAGCAGAAATAAAAGCGATGGAAGGCAACATACGCAGTTGCGCTTTGAACACAGTGGTTTTTTTCTGCGGAAGCAGTTTTTTGATGACTTGCCCCAACGCGCCCGACTGCCGGATGCCTTCACTCACCAAGAAAAGCAGCGCAACGGTAATCATCCCTTTGTTGCTAAATCCTTCGAGCATCTCCTTCGGACTCAAAATACCTACACACAGAAACAGAACAACAACCGAAAAGAGTATCATTCCGGGACGCATTTTATCCAACACAAGGGCAATCACCATTCCCAGCAATGACAGTAATACAAATATACTTTCAAAAGTCATAAATATCCTTCAATTAACGGTCTTTTTTCTTTCAACTATAAACCACGGATTCAGCAAATCTTCCTTATTATATCGAAGCGGCGTTTCTCCATCAGTCTGATAAATTTCCATTCCCGCCTCCCGCGCTATGGCATGTCCGGCAGCTGTATCCCACTCCATTGTCGGAGCAAAGCGGGGATACACCTGAGCAATCCCTTCAGCTACCCGGCAAATTTTAATAGAACTTCCACAAGACATAAGTTCTACCTCGCCATGCTGCAACCGCATCGCGTCAATATAAGCTTCCGTCTGCTGAGTCAGATGAGAACGGGAGGCTACAATCACAAAATGATCGGGGACTTGATTAAGAGGCAGCTTATCGGCCTGCTCCACCAACGCTTTCACGGTAGTCGAAGATTCCAATCGAGTAATATCCGAGATTTTATAAGCTCCTAGAAATTCATCTGCAAAATACAATTCACGCTTTACAGGCAGATAAATAACACCCAATATAGGAATACTGTTCCGGACCAAAGCTATATTTACTGTAAATTCATCATTCCGCTTGATGAACTCCTTCGTTCCGTCCAGCGGATCGACAATCCATAACTCTTTCCAATGCTTACGTACAGCATACTCCAAGTGCTTGCCCTCTTCACTCAATATAGGGAAGGGAGTGTAACTCAACAAATCGACAATCGTTTCGTGCGCCCGGCGGTCGGCAATGGTCAAAGGAGAATGATCCGCTTTTCGCTCTATTTCAAAGTCCGACGCCGGATCATTATAAATAGAGAGTATTTCTTCGCCTGCCTTCAGGGCCGCCTCAATAGCAATCAACAGATTAATATATTTCATTTTTTTGTGGGTTATAGCCTTGCCAGCAGCACGACGTAATAAAATCAATGAACGAGTGACAAAGATAAAAACTTCTTTCGCTAGAAAAGTTTCCAGACAAACATTTATAACTTCTTTTAATGAATCAGGTAATTAGTATAAAATGATTTCACAGTCTGGACAACTGCATCAAACCAGTAAAGCTTCGCTGAAAAGTAATAAAGCAACAAGTTACGTTTTATTTAGCGAATGCTACCTACCATTTACTTATTCATCTGATATACAGTGAATCAAAAAACAATTAATGCAAGATGAGAGGTGAAATTCAATCCTCTGCCGGGAGAAGAGCCATCTTCTGCCGAAGGATGACGGATCTTTTGACGGAAGAGGATGAATCTTCTGCCGAGAATTGGACAATCTTCTACCGAAGCCGAATGCCCCCACGGCTGTTTGGATAGGGGGGGGCGCATAGAAAGAAATATTGTGCAACGTCAACCGCAACCGCAGCTGTTATTGTTGTTCTTATTATTGCTGTTGTTTTTTTTATCTTCTCTTTTATACTCTGCTCTTCTTTGTAGGGCTTACGGTGAAACGCCTATTGACAGCTTGTTTCACGGTGAACCGTACGGTGGAACTTTTATTGATGACTTTGTCTTCATTTTTCTCTCACTACGCTTTGTAGTCAGTACAGAGATGAAAATCAAACTGCAACATTGATCGTGTTCATCCGTCTTGTTCCGCATGATGCAAAAAGGCAGCAACTTTGCAGTTGCTGCCTTCTAAAGAGAAGAAAGTCATTTTCTTCTCAATCAAAAAAAGGGGATTTAAAAGATACGGTACAGCAACCAAGATCCTTGAAAGTCCTTACGATTCGGATATTTGGCTTTAAAAGCATTGCGCGCATTTACAGCAGAAGCTCTGTCAGTAAATGTATTCACAATCACCCGATACATAGCTGCTTCCGCATTAAAAGCAATCGTTGCGCTATAGCCTTCGGCATCAAGATAGTCTTTCAATCCTTCTGCATTGGCTTTCAGACCAAAGCTACCGCAAACCACACTATAATCTTTTAAACCATCAGTGCCCGAAACCACCGTTACTTTCTCTTGACGAACGCCGTTAGCACCATCTGTAGCCTGCTTCGTTGCTACAGGGGCAGCAATAACGGGAGTCACTTCAGAAGAAGTTTCTACCTGCGGTTCAGCAAGTTCTTGCTGTTTCGCTTTTTCGTAAGCTTTTTTATAGGCACTTTCGCTCGACTTACAAGAAGCAAATGCAAGTATCATACATACTCCCATTCCTAATACCACTAATTTCTTCATACGTTATATACACTTTAAGTTAATAATTTCATTGAATACGTCCACAGAGTTGTTCCTCTTTCTTTTCCGACAGCAAAATAATAGAATATTTATCACTCTGCAAAGAATAATCCCGAAAAAACACTCGTTAGCTGCCATCTTGTGGCAAACCGGTGCCCAATCAGCTCTATTATTCCGTTTTCTTTTTATAAGAGATGGTTCCCGTAGCCTGATAGGTGGGCATCAACAACACCTCAGCAATCTGAATATGAGCAGGGGCAGAAGCCGCAAAGTAAACGGTTTCGGCAATGTCATCTCCGTTCAACGGATGAATGCCTTTGTAAAAATTATCGGCAGCCTGCTTGTCGCCCCTGTAACGAATAACGGAGAAATTAGTCTCCACCATTCCTGGCTTTATATTGGTCACTCGCAACGGCGTATCCACGAGGTCGATGCGAAGTCCATCCGACAAAGCCTTCACTGCAGCTTTAGTAGCACAATAAACACTACCTCCCGGATAAGCGCCATCACCTGCAATGGAGCCTATATTAATAATGTGTCCGCATCCCCTTTCCACCATACCGGGAACTACCAAGCGGGTCATTGCCAATAACGCCCTAATGTTGGTATCTATCATGATGTCCCATTCATCAAGGTTTCCCTCATGCTCCTTGTCTACACCAATCACCAATCCGGCATTATTCACCAATACATCTATCTTTCTCCAAACTTCGGGCAAAGAAGCCAAGGCTTCGGCAGCCGCTTTGCGATGGCGTACGTCAAAAGGAAGCAAACAAACCCGAATGCCGAACGAAGCTTCAAGTTCTTGTTTCAACTCATTCAGTTTCTTTTCGTTTCTGGCATTTAGAATCAGGTCTGAACCTTGTGAAGCAAACTTCCGGGCGCAGCCTTCACCAATGCCGCTACTCGCTCCGGTAATAAAAACAATTTTACCTTTCATCTTTTTCTATTCTAATCTATTTATGTTGACGCTATAATGGAACAAAAGTACGGTTTAACCTTTGATGATGCACCCTGCTCCTTAGTTAAATAAGATTAAACCATTGGATAAAAAAGTATTTACCCCGCCTGTTCGCGTATCTTTGTGCTGTATAACATAACAGAGCCGCGAGGTTCATTCAACTTTTTTACATGACATTTGAAAATTTAAATTTAATAGAGCCTATTTTGAAGGCTCTGCAACAAGAGGGTTACACCTCTCCCACTCCCATTCAAGAACAGTCAATCCCCATTTTACTTCAAGGAAAAGATTTATTAGGTTGTGCACAGACCGGTACCGGCAAAACAGCAGCTTTCTCTATCCCTATCCTGCAAAAGTTGTATAAGACGGATCACCGTAAAGGTATCAAAGCACTTATCCTGACGCCGACACGCGAACTCGCGATTCAAATCGGAGAAAGTTTTGCTTCTTATGGCAAATATACCGGACTGCAACACACCGTCATCTTTGGCGGAGTGGGGCAAAAGCCGCAAACGGATGCCTTGCGCAATGGGGTGCAAATATTGGTAGCTACTCCCGGACGACTGCTTGACTTGATTCAACAAGGATTCGTATCGCTCAAAACGCTCGACTTCTTCGTTTTGGACGAAGCCGACCGCATGCTCGACATGGGATTCATCCACGACATCAAGCGCATTCTGAAAGAGATTCCTGCTAAACGCCAGACTTTGTTCTTCTCGGCTACCATGCCTCCTGAAATAGAGAAGTTGGCCAATTCAATGCTGAGATGTCCCGAAAAAGTAGAAGTTTCGCCCGCATCCTCTACCGTAGATACGATTGCCCAATCACTTTATTACGTAGACAAACCGGAAAAAACGAATTTGCTCATTCATCTGCTCAACGACCCTTCTCTTGAATCGGTACTTGTCTTTACACGCACCAAGCATGGTGCGGACAAACTTTCACGCACGCTCACCAAAGCAGGGACACGCGCTGAAGCCATTCATGGAAACAAATCGCAAAATGCCCGCCAACGCGCATTGACAGAGTTCAAAAATCACACGCTGCGTGTGCTGATTGCTACGGATATTGCCGCACGCGGCATCGACGTGGACTTATTGTCGCATGTGGTAAATTATGAATTGCCCAATGTACCCGAAACGTATGTACACCGCATTGGTCGTACCGGCCGCGCTGGACATGAAGGTATTGCTATCTCCTTCTGTGAAGCAGAAGAACGTCCTTATTTAAAAGACATTCAAAAGCTGATTGGAAAAACCATCCCAGTGGTGAAGGATCATCCTTTCATCTCCGCTCAAGGACTCAAAGCCCACGAAGAAAAAACAGAAGAAATCAAAGCAAAAGCTCAAGAAAACAAAGTCTATCGCGGAAATCGATCAAACGGCGATTTCTTTCGGAGAAAAAAAGCTGGAATAGCAAGATAGAAAATGAAATTATTCCTCTTTATAAGAACAAGCTATCACGAAAGATGTTATATTTGCAATAGATTCATTTTAAAAGATAAAAATTATGAAAGGAATTAATGTATTAGCCGCTTTTCTGGGTGGTGCAGCCGTAGGCGCAGCATTCGGTATTTTGTTCGCTCCCGAAAAAGGAGAAAACACTCGTCATAAAATTGCTGAAATTCTTCGTAAGAAAGGTATCAAACTGAGTCGAAACGACATGGATAACCTTGTTGACGAAATTGCCAGCGAAATGAAAGAAGAGATTACCGACTAAAAAAAAAGACTAAAACAGAGCCACCATGTTTGCAGACGATAAAAGTATTGAAAACCTTCAGCGACTATTCGTTGAGTTCAGGAACTACCTGAAACTTCAAAAAGAATACACCAAGCTGGAACTGACGGAAAAGTTAACCATACTATTTTCCACTTTAATCATGGTTTCAATACTTATCACGCTGGGCATGATGGCTCTGTTTTATCTTCTATTCGCTTTGGCTTACGTACTAGAACCGCTGGTTGGCGGACTAATGGTGAGTTTTACCCTCATTGCGGCTATCAACCTGCTCCTCATCGTTCTTGTCATCATCTTCCGCAAGCAGCTTATCATCCACCCGATGGTTAACTTCCTCGCCAGTTTGTTTCTCAACCAATCAAAGAAATAAGTTATGAAGTCTAAGCAGAAATCATCCCAAATAACACTTGAAGAGATTGCCCAACGCAAAGAGAAAGCCTTGCAAGAGCTACGGGATCAAAAGGAAAAGATGAGCGCTACCGCACGAAGCATCTTTGCTCCGCTTGCGCCCGCCGCTTCTAAAGGGAACGCTATTTTACGCTCTTTCAATACCGGAATGGCTATTTTTGATGGAGTAATGTTGGGAATCAAATTGATGAAAAAAGTAAGAAGATTAATGAAATAAGACGGCAAACGATTTAGCTATAGCAACAAATTAAAAATTTCATCGGAAAATTACGCCATGTAATCCCCGATGAAATTTCTTTTTTTTAGTTCCTTCTATACGTAAGATTCTATTATTTTCACTCCTTCATCTTCTGGAGTAATGGTCACATCTTGAATAGCGGCAGGAAGCAAAATAGTTTCCCCGGCACGGAAAGACAGTTTATTTCCTTCGCCATCGGTGAGCGTGCATGCACCTTCAATGCAGATAAGAATTACGAACGAATCCAGTTCGGAATAATCGCATGAAATTTCATCCGTCATGTCATACAACGAAGTAGTGAAATACGGACAAGCAACCAATTCTACTGGTTCATCCTTCACTGCATCATATTTGGTGCGATAATCGTCAAGCACTTCATAATTGATGGCTTCACGAGCCAGATCGGTATGAAGTTCGCGCGTCTTACCATTCGCATCAGTGCGGTTAAAATCGTAAATACGATAAGTCACATCCGAAGTTTGCTGTATTTCTGCAATAAACGAACCTGCACCAATGCTATGTATCCGACCTGCTGGAAGAAAAAAGACATCGCCCGGATGTATTTCATATTCTTGCAGCACATCAGTTATCGTATTATTGAACACTCGCTCTTTATATTCTTTCGGCGTAATCTGTTCCGAAAATCCAGAACGCAACTTAGCCCCTTCATCAGCAGCTACCACATACCACATCTCGGTTTTACCCATCGAGTGATGCCGTTTTTTTGCCAAATCATCGGCAGGATGCACCTGTATCGACAAATCTTGCTTCGCATCAATAAACTTAATCAGCAAAGGAAACTTATTGCCAAAGCGGGCATAGTTACCCTCACCAACCAGTTCTTCGCGATACTTTTTTACCATGTCAGTCAGCGTCAACCCTTTATCAGGACCATTAGCCACTACAGACTCATTATCTTCTACGCCGGATAATTCCCAGCTTTCGCCTACTCCCGTTATACAATCACTCAGATGCTTAAACGGAACAATTTTGTCACCTCCCCAAAGCGTTGGCTTCAGGATGGGTTCGAACTTTAAAGGATACATTTTCTTCTTCTATTATTATTTAGATTCAAAAATACTCAGATTTAACAATCTGGGAGCAAACATACGAAAAATATTAAAAGAGGGGGACATTTACCCTGAATAATTTGGGAAAACGAAAGAATTTCCCTTTATTTGCAAGAATTTTAATAATATCAAACATGATTAACACATTCCCCATTGAAGGAAATCTCTCCGGTTTAAACAGAAAAGATTTTCAACAGGATGTAAGCGATAAGAAAACAGACTTATTTATCCTCAAAAACAAACAAGGGATGGAAGTTGCCGTTACAAATTACGGCTGTGCCATTCTATCTATCATGGTCCCCGACAAAAACGGAAAATACGCCAATGTCATTTTGGGACATAGCAGCATCAAAGAAGTAATCAACAGTCCCGAACCATTCCTCAACACCGTCATCGGACGCTATGGCAACCGCATCGCCAAAGGGAAATTCACCCTTTATGGAGAAGAACATAATTTGACGATTAACAATGGTCCCAACTCGCTTCATGGCGGACCGACTGGTTTTCATGCCCGTGTATGGGAAGCTGAACAACTAAATGAAGGCACTATCCAATTTAATTACATATCTGCCGATGGAGAAGAAGGTTTCCCGGGTAACCTAGAAGTAGAATTAACCTATCGGCTCGAAGAAGACGAAAATGCACTAGTCATTGAATACCGCGCGTCGACCGACCGCGAAACAATAGTCAACCTCACCCATCACGGTTTTTATAATCTGGCAGGTATTGCTAACCCCACCCCTAGAATTGACGACCAACTCGTCACCATCCTTGCCGATTTTTATACTCCTATAGACGATGTTTCCATACCGACAGGCGAAATAGTTAAAGTAGCCGGAACGCCGATGGACTTCCGTACCCCACACACTTTGGGCGAACGCATTGATGAACCTTTTGAACAGCTTGCATTCGGCGCTGGTTATGACCACTGCTATGTGCTCAATAAAACAGAAATGGGGTCTCTGGACTTAGCAGCTACTTGCACCGACCCCAAGAGCGGACGGACAATGGAAGTATATACCACCGAAGCTGGTGTGCAATTATACACAGGAAATTGGTTGGGCGGATTCCAAGGAGCACATGGTGCCACGTTCCCCGCCCGCAGCGCCGTATGCTTTGAAGCGCAGTGTTTTCCTGACACCCCGAACAAACCGCACTTCCCGTCGGCTACTTTGTTGCCGGGCGATGAGTACCAACAGGTTACCATCTATAAATTTGGAATAAAAGAATAAGTAATACAATTAAAATTATATCTTAAATTATCATGAGTAACAAAACGAAACAATGGGGTGCCATTATCATTATGATCGCCCTCTTTGCTATGATTGCCTTTGTAACGAACTTATGTTCGCCTATGGCTATTATTGTTAAAAACCAGTTCGGGGCATCTAACCTGCTTGCCCAAATCGGTAACTACGGCAATTTTATTGCCTATTTGCTAATGGGTATCCCTTCGGGAATGCTTATTAAAAAATTCGGCTACAAAAAGACGGCTTTGCTCGCCTTATTAGTAGGTATTGTCGGTATCCTTATTCAATGGATGAGCGGCTGGGACAGTGTTCAAAGTTTTGGCGTCTACCTAATCGGTGCATTCGTAGCCGGTTTCTGTATGTGTATGTTGAACACCGTAGTTAACCCTATGCTCAACATTTTGGGCGGTGGCGGAAACAAAGGGAATCAACTCATTCAGATTGGTGGTGTATTCAATTCCACCGCTGCAGTAGCTGTATATATTATTATGGGTGCCTTGATTGGCGATGCTGCAAAGGCAAAAATCGCTGATACGACTCCTGCCTTATTCATCGCTTTGGGCATTTTCATCGTCGGATTCATCGTCATCCTCTTTACTAAAATCAAAGAACCCCAACAAGCTGTTGAAGTTAAAAAGACCGTAAAAGACCCTCATAGCGCTTTTTCGTTTCGTCACTTCAATCTGGGTATTTTGGCTATCTTCTTATATATGGGAGTCGAAGTGGGAACGCCTACTTACATCTTGCAATATTTGACGGCTGAAACTCCTGCAATAAAGGAACAGAGAGAATCGATCATGAAGGAGTACGAAAGCCAAGCTATAACGGCAAACGAAGCTGCCATGGGCTATATAGCTGTTACCACAGACACAGATGCCATCCGCTTATCCAGCGATTCGAAAGAAATCGAAGGCTTAGACAAGCAAATCATGGAAGTACAACAAAAGATTGAAAACAAAGAAATCACCGCAGAAAGTGTCAGCCAAACTACGATTGGACGAGGCATGTCTGCCAGTACAGTGGGGCTTATTGTAGCTGTGTATTGGTTGATGATGCTTGTCGGACGTTTTGTTGGCGGTGCTATCGGAGGAAAGGTCTCAAGTCGTGCCATGATTATCACAACCTCTTCTATCAGCATTCTTTTAGTTGCCTTCGGCATGTTTGCCCCCACCGAAACGATGGTCAGCGTACCCGGTATCGACTGGTCTAACCTGAATGTGATTTGGGAGAAAGTTCCGCTAGGTATCTTTGCCTTCCTTTTAGTAGGTCTTTGCACTTCTGTTATGTGGGGAGGAATCTTCAACATGGCTACCGAAGGTCTTGGCAAGTACACGGCCATTGCTTCGGGTGCATTTATGACGATGGTATTCGGTTGTGCCGTAATGGTAGCTATCCAAGCAATTGTAGCCGACTTTACCGGATCTTATCTTAGCAGTTACGTCGTTGTTCTTTTCTGTGCAGCCTACATCCTTTTCTACGCATTGATTGGTTGCAAGAACGTAAACAAAGATATTCCTGTGGAATAATTGAATTAATTTATTCACCTTATAAAATATAAGTATCATGGATATAGAACACGTAAGAAGCCGTTTCATCAAACACTTTGACGGAACTACCGGATTTGTATATGCTTCTCCGGGTCGCATCAACCTGATCGGCGAACACACTGACTACAATGGTGGTTTCGTCTTTCCAGGAGCAATTGACAAAGGAATGATTGCCGAAATCAAACCAAACAATACCAAAAAGGTATTGGCTTACTCTATTGACCTGAAAGATTATGTAGAGTTTGGCTTGAACGAAGAAGATGCGCCGAAAGCTAGTTGGGCAAGATACATCTTTGGCGTTTGCCGCGAAATGATTAAGCGAGGTGTAGATGTACAAGGCTTCAACACAGCTTTTGCAGGGGACGTTCCACTGGGAGCAGGCATGTCTTCATCGGCAGCCCTCGAAAGCACTTATGCTTTTGCTTTGAATGAACTTTTCGGCGAAGGTAAGATTGATAAGTTTGAATTGGCCAAAGTAGGTCAGGCAACAGAACATAACTATTGTGGCGTCAACTGCGGTATCATGGATCAGTTTGCTTCGGTCTTTGGCAAGGCAGGCAGCCTGATTCGTTTGGATTGCCGCTCGTTAGAGTATCAGTACTTCCCCTTTGATCCGAAAGGCTATCGATTGGTATTGCTCGATTCAGTAGTTAAGCACGAACTGGCTTCTTCTGCCTACAACAAACGCCGCCAGAGTTGTGAAGCTGCTGTAGCTGCTATTCAAAAGAATCATCCGCACGTAGAATTCCTTCGCGACTGTACGATGGAAATGCTGGCAGCCGTGAAAGCTGACATCAGTGCCGAAGACTATATGCGTGCCGAATACGTGATTGAAGAAATTCAACGCGTGCTTGATGTGTGCGATGCTTTGGAAAGAGCCGACTACGAGACAGTGGGTCAGAAGATGTACGAAACGCATCATGGCATGAGCAAGCTATACGAAGTAAGCTGCGAAGAACTTGACTTCCTCAATGACATAGCTAAAGGATGTGCAGTGACTGGTTCGCGTGTGATGGGTGGCGGCTTTGGCGGCTGTACCATCAACTTGGTGAAAGACGAGTTGTACGACAACTTCATTGCCAAAGCACAAGAGTCCTTTAAAGCGAAGTTTGGCAGAAGCCCGAAAGTATATGATGTAGTAATCAGCGACGGTTCTCGCAAACTATTGTAAGACACAGTCAGTTAAGTCATATAAATTAAGCGGGGATGCTCTTCTACAGAGCATCCCCGCTTCTTTTGTGCGCTTCCCCCTAGCTTCGGGGTAGCCTTTACTTGTAGTTTTGCAATCCAGTTTGTAAAAACTCAATATACTTAGCCACATCTTCATCGTAAGCATACGATTTATTAAGCGGCTTGCCAGTATTGTCTATCAACACATAGAACGGCTGTGCATTAGCGCCAAACTTCACGCGTTGCAGATAACTCCATTTATCGCCTACGGTGCGCAGGGTGCGTTCGTTGCCGCCCTCATTAATCTTTACCGGTGCGGTTAGCGGTGTTTTATTATCCACAAAGAGGGTGATAAGCACGTAGTCTTCATTCATGATAGTGCTGACCTTCGGGTCGGTCCAGACGGCAGCTTCCATCTTCCGACAGTTCACGCAACCATAGCCGGTAAAGTCGAGCATAACCGGTTTGTGGTGCTGACGGGCATACTCCATGCCGAGGTCATAATCATCGAACTTGGCGTGTACCTCGCTAGTGTAAAGATTGAAATCCTGTGTCTTCATCGGTGGTGCAAAAGCGCTGACCGATTTCAGCGGAGCACCCCATAAGCCGGGGACCATATAGACGGCAAATGCCAACGAAGCAAGTGCCATAAAGAAACGAGAGACACTTACCTTGCTATCATCGTCATCGTGCGGAAACTTGATTTTGCCCAAGAGATAGAAACCCAAAAGAGCGAAAATAACAATCCACAAGGCTAAGAACGTTTCGCGGTCAAGGATGCGCCAGCCGTAAGCCAAGTCGGCAACCGACAAAAACTTCAAAGCAAAAGCCAATTCAAGGAAACCCAGCACAACTTTGATTACATTCATCCAACCGCCGGATTTAGGCATCGACTTCAGCCACGAGGGGAAAAGAGCAAAGAGCGTAAAGGGCAAGGCGAGTGCTATGGCAAAGCCTAACATACCAATGGCAGGCGCAATGATGCTGCCACCGCTGGTAGACACTTGCACCAAAAGGAAGCCGATGATGGGACCCGTACACGAAAACGAAACCAATGCCAAAGTAAACGCCATTAAAAAGATGCTAATCAATCCGCTCGTAGCTTCCGCTTTGCTGTCAACGGCATTGCTCCACTTAGATGGCAAGGTAATTTCAAAGGCTCCGAAGAAGGAAGCGGCAAACACCACAAGCATCAAGCAGAAAAGTATGTTGAAAATGGCATTCGTAGACAAAGCATTGAGGGCACTAGCGCCAAACAGTCCTGTGATAATCAGTCCTAAGCTCACATAAATCACCACAATCGATGCGCCATACGTCCAAGCGTCACGAAGACCTTTCTTCTTGTCTTTGCTGCGTTTGAGGAAGAAGCTCACCGTCATAGGGATGATAGGCCACACACAAGGTGTGAAGAGCGCAAGCAGCCCGCCCAAGAATCCGGTGACAAAGATATAAATCCACGATCTATTTTCTTGCGTATGTTCTTCTCCAAAAGCTTGCAGGTCACTGATAACAGGCGACCACAAGACATCGGAAGAAACAACTGCATCCACACGCCCGGCTGAATCGGCGGTTTGCAACAGGCTATCACCTTGCTGAGCAAGTTTTTTGTTGAGGATTGCCGTATCAGCAGCAGCCGGCGCTCCGGCAGCCGATGTTGATAACGTGGTTTTGCCCGATAATTTGAACGGTACTTGCGTGGGGGGCAAACAACTTTCATTGTCGCAAGCGCCATATTCTAAATAACCTTCAATGCTGTAGGTGCTTGCCGTGAACTTGATGCTCTGAACAAACTTAACCTGTTGCTCAAAATATCGAACTTTCATTTCGAAAAGCTTATCGAAGGTGGCTATTTCTTTTCCCACCGCTTTAAGTTTTCCTATAAGCTGGGCACCGGAAATCTTCTCCACATTAAACGTAGCCGAGATGGGACCTCCGTCGCCTAACCCGGTAGAATAGACATGCCAGCCATTGTCGATGGCACCAGTCAAGGTTATTTCTGCCTTGACGTCAGACAACGTTTTCAACTCTGTTTTAAACTTCACGGGATCTTTGATCTGTGCTTGTGCAGCCACAACGACCAATAGCAGTAATAACAAGGAATAGACCTTTTTCATACGCGGGATTCTTTATTGTTAATTTAGTAGTTTTTAGTTAGCACTCGTAATCCACACACGAACGACTTTCCTTTGTCTCCGCTAATAACTTCCCCGCAGCCACATGATCGGGATGAGCAGCATAGAACTTCACATCGTCGAGCGAATCGAATTCGCTATACAAAGCAATGTTCCAGGTTTCACCCGGATTGATGTTTATTCCCACTTCTATCTTACGAATGACTGCTATTTTAGCTGGAAGTGCTTCGATAGCTTCTTTAAAACGATTCATCACAACGAGCTTATCGGCTGCCGATACCTCGTCTTTCAATTTAAATAATACAATGTGCTTTACCATAATGCTGCTATTTTAATTAATTGTTTTATATTTGCAAAGATAATGAGGCGGCTATCTACCAACAGACCCTTTTATCAGTGGCAAAATTACTCTATTTGTTCTAATATACATATAAACGAATGTTAATAATCGGAATAGCAGGCGGAACTGGTTCGGGAAAAACAACCGTTGTGCGAAAAATTATCGAGAGCATCCCGGAAGGTAAAGTGGTGTTGTTGCCACAAGATTCTTATTATAAAGACAGCAGTCATGTGCCCGAAGAAGACCGTCAGAACATCAACTTCGACCATCCTGATGCCTTTGAATGGAACTTGCTCTCGCGGCATGTGGGGATGTTGAAGGATGGGCAAAGCATTGAGCAACCCACTTATTCCTATTTGACTTGTACGCGACAGCTTGAAACCATACACATAGCACCACAAGAGGTGATTATCATTGAAGGCATTCTTGCTTTGTGCGACAAAAAATTGCGCAATATGATGGACCTGAAAATCTTTGTCGATGCCGACCCTGACGAACGGCTCATACGCGTCATCCAACGCGACGTCATTGAGCGCGGACGCACCGCCGAAGCAGTGATGGAACGCTACACACGCGTGCTCAAGCCCATGCACCTGCAATTTATCGAACCTTGCAAACGTTACGCTGACCTCATCGTTCCCGAAGGCGGGAACAACAAAGTAGCCATAGACATCTTGACGATGTATATACAAAAACATCTGAAATAACGAAACCCTTCATTCTCATGATTACCAAGCGCTCTTTACTCCCTCTTTTATGCCTGCTTCTCTGCGTCTTCGCTTGCCGCAGCCGGCATGGTGCAGGAGAAGAAGAAAGCAGTCACGACCTGGCACAGATAAAAGATAGCGGAGAACTGGTAGTGCTCACGCTTTATAGCTCGACTTCTTATTTCATCTACCGCGGACAGGATATGGGGTTTCAATACGAATTGAGCGAACAGTTTGCCAAGAGTCTGGGCGTGAAACTACGAATAGAGGTGGCGAAGAATGTGCCCGAACTTATTCATAAGCTGCGGGCTGGCGAAGGGGACATCATCGCCTACAACCTTCCCATAACGAAAGAGCTGAAAGACAGCTTGATTTATTGCGGGGATGAAGTGATTACCCATCAAGTCATTGTGCAGCAAAACAACGGAAAGACACCACCGCTGACGGACGTAACTCAACTGATTGGCAAAGATGTATACGTGAAGCCCGGCAAATATGACGAGCGCCTGAAGAATTTGAACGAAGAACTGGGCGGAGGCATCCATCGGCATTTAGTGACCGGAGACAGCATCACGCTCGAAGACTTGATGACGCAAGTTTCGCAAGGAAAAATTCCTTATACGATTGCCGACAATGATTTGGCGCGGCTCAACAAAACGTATTATCCCAACTTGAATATCAACCTCTCTGTCAGTTTTGACCAACGGGCGTCTTGGGCGGTACGCAAAGATTGTCCCAATCTGGCAGCAGCAGCCAACCAATGGTACAAAGAGAATAGCGTTTCCGCCGCCTTTACCGCCAGCACCAAACGGTATTTCGAGATTAGCAAAGCCATTCCCCACTCTCCTATCTTGTCACTTAAAGAAGGCAAGATTTCGCATTTCGACCATTTATTTAAGAAATACGCCAAAGAAATAGACTGGGACTGGCGTTTGCTTGCCTCACTTGCCTATACCGAATCGAACTTTGACACCACCGCCGTCTCTTGGGCAGGCGCCCGCGGACTCATGCAGCTGATGCCCCGCACCGCTCACGCCATGGGAGTTCCGCCCGGAAAAGAACAGAACCCGGAAGAAAGCATCAAGGCTGCTGTGAAGTACATTGCCGCCACCGATCAAAGCCTGAGAAGAATTGCGAACAAACAAGAGCGCATCCACTTTATCCTCGCCTCGTACAACGCGGGATTGGGACACATCAACGATGCCATCGCGCTAGCGGGCAAATACGGAAAGAACAAATCCGTCTGGAAGGGCAATGTAGAAAACTTCATTCTGCTCAAA
>JAVVVS010000047.1:0-21947 GCA_036652495.1 Bacteroides sp. | reverse complement strand
TTTCAAAAAAACACGTAACATCTTATTTTTAGCCCATTTTCATCTTTTGAAAGAACGTTTTCATCTTTTGAAAGAACGTTTTCATCTTTTTGAAACAAGTCTACCGAATCCGGCTACCTCCCCCGGCAGAAGATTCGCCAACTTCCGGCAGATAAACATCGGTTGCTCTGTCAACATTACTTTTTTCGAGGATACCCAAGGATACAGAAATAAATTTTGCAATGAACTCTTTTGCGCGCCCGTTTCCAAAAAAGAGAGAAAAAACATCTTCTGGTAAGTGGGTTATCCAAATAAAGATTATCTTTGTACCTCAAATAACCTGGAACTCATAACTAATGAAAGAATTGAATACCATTAAAGAGCTTATCAATCAGGGGAGCGTGCAGGAAGCAATCGTAGCTTTAAATAAAATATTGCTCACAGACAACGTCTCCAAGGACGAAGCCTATTATCTGCGCGGCAATGCGTACCGAAAACAAGGCAACTGGCAGCAGGCACTCAACAATTACCAATTCGCCATCGAGCTAAATCCTCAAAGCCCGGCAGCAGAAGCCAGAAAGATGGTGATGAATATCATGAATTTCTACAATAAAGACATGTTCAATCAATAAACATACTTAAAACTATAGATTATGGCTAAAATAAAAGGAGCTATTGTAGTAGACACGGAGCGGTGTAAGGGATGCAACCTGTGTGCAGTTGCTTGTCCGCTCAACATCATTTCACTTGCCAAAGAGGTGAACGTAAAAGGGTACAATTACGCCCAGCAAATGGTAGAAGACACCTGCAACGGATGCAGTTCGTGCGCCATTGTTTGCCCCGACGGATGCATCACAGTGTATAAAATGAAAGTAGAATAATTCTTAAATCAGTAAGATATGGCAGAAGAAGAAGTTGTATTAATGAAAGGAAACGAAGCCATCGCTCATGCAGCCATCCGCTGCGGGTCCGACGGATACTTCGGTTACCCTATTACCCCACAATCGGAAGTGCTGGAAACACTGGCCGAGCTGAAACCTTGGGAAACGACCGGCATGGTGGTGCTCCAAGCAGAGAGCGAAGTAGCAGCGATTAATATGGTCTATGGCGGTGCAGGATGCGGCAAAAAGGTGCTCACCTCCTCTTCCAGCCCCGGTGTGAGTCTGAAACAAGAAGGCATTTCTTATCTGGCAGGCGCCGAACTTCCTTGTCTGATTGTAAACGTGATGCGCGGAGGTCCCGGATTGGGAACCATACAGCCGAGCCAAGCGGATTACTTCCAGACGGTGAAAGGCGGCGGACATGGCGACTACCGCCTCATCGCACTCGCTCCAGCTTCGGTGCAGGAGATGGCGGACTTTGTAGGGCTGGGCTTCGACCTCGCCTTTAAATACCGTAACCCCGCTATCATCCTAGCCGATGGCGTGATTGGACAAATGATGGAAAAAGTGATTCTTCCCCCCATACAGCCCCGCCGCACGGATGCAGAAGTGATAGCACAATGCCCTTGGGCAGCTACGGGAAAGACCAAAGACCGCAAACCCAACATCATCACTTCGCTCGAACTGCAACCCGACGCAATGGAGAAGAACAACCTCCGCTTCCAAGCGAAGTACAAAGTGATAGAAGAAAACGAAGTGCGCTACGAAGAAATAGAATGTGAAGACGCTGAATACCTGATTATCGCCTTCGGCTCAATGGCACGCATCGGACAAAAAGCGATGGAAATGGCACGCAAAGAAGGAATCAAAGTAGGCATACTCCGCCCCATCACCTTGTGGCCGTTCCCCAAGAAAATCATTGCCGAATATGCAAGTAAGGTGAAAGGCATGCTATCCTTAGAGCTGAACGCAGGGCAGATGGTAGAAGACATCCGTCTGGCGGTGAATGGCAGCGTACAAGTAGAGCACTTCGGACGTCTGGGAGGCATCGTTCCCGACCCGGACGAAGTAGTGGCTGCACTAAAAGAAAAACTAATCAAATAACCACGAAACGATGAATCCCGATAAAATAAGAAATGTTCTGAATATACTGTTTATGGTACTTGCGCTGGCAGCCATCATCGTCTACTTTGCAGCCGATGACTTCAAACTCTTTTTCTATGTGTGCGGCGCAGCTATCTTTGTTAAACTGATGGAGTTTTTTATACGGTTCACCAACAGATAAGGAGAAGAAGTTATGACGAAAGAAGATATCATTAAACCCGAGAATCTGGTTCAGAAAAAACCCACGCTGATGAACAACAACCCGATGCACTATTGCCCGGGATGCAGCCACGGAGTGGTACATAAACTGATAGCCGAAGTTATAGAAGAGATGGGACTGGAAGACAAAGCAATCGGAATATCGCCGGTAGGCTGCGCCGTGTTCATCTACAATTACTTGGATATAGACTGGGAAGAAGCCGCCCACGGACGGGCACCCGCATTGGCTACCGCCATCAAACGCTTGTGGCCGGACCGCTTGGTATTCACCTATCAAGGAGACGGCGACTTGGCTTGCATCGGTACGGCAGAGACCATCCACGCATTGAACCGCGGGGAGAACATCACCATCATCTTTATCAACAATGCCATTTACGGCATGACGGGCGGACAAATGGCCCCCACGACCCTCGTGGGCATGAAAACCTCCACCAGCCCTTACGGACGGGATGTGAAGCTGCACGGATATCCGCTGAAGATAACTGAAATAGCAGCACAACTGGAAGGAACGGCTTACGTCACCCGCCAATCGGTGCAAACGGTTCCCGCCATCCGCAAAGCAAAGAAAGCCATCCGCAAAGCCTTCGAGAACTCGATGGCAGGCAAAGGCTCCAACTTGGTAGAGATTGTGTCTACTTGCAGCTCCGGCTGGAAGATGACTCCTGAAAAAGCCAACGAATGGATGGAGGAACACATGTTCCCGTTCTATCCGCTGGGAGATTTGAAAGATAAAGAATAACGCTAAAAATCGACAGGAAAATGAAAGAAGAAATAATTATTGCAGGTTTCGGCGGACAGGGTGTGCTGTCTATGGGAAAGATTCTGGCTTATTCAGGACTGATGGAAGGCAAAGAAGTCACTTGGATGCCGGCCTACGGTCCGGAGCAACGAGGCGGAACCGCCAACGTGACAGTCATAGTGAGTGATGATCGGATTTCCTCACCCATCCTGAGCCAGTACGACACCGCCATCATTCTGAATCAACCCTCGCTGGAGAAATTCGAAAGTCGCATCAAACCCGGAGGCATCTTGATTTACGACGGCTACGGCATCATCCATCCGCCCACACGAAAAGACATCAAAGTTTACCGCATCGACGCCATGGATGCCGCCAACGAAATGAACAACGCCAAAGCATTCAACATGATTGTGCTGGGCGGATTGCTCAAACTTCGCCCGGTAGTATCGCTAGAAAGTGTGCTCAAAGGATTGAAAAAAACACTCCCCGAACGCCACCATCACCTCATACCAATGAACGAAGAAGCTATAAAAAAAGGCATGGAGCTGATTACAGAGATGTAACAACGAAATCCGCAGAGAATAAAATGAAGAGTGAACTTATTCACTCTTCATTCTTTTATTGTATCTTTGCAGACAATTATGAGACGATTCTTACTTATATATATGCTCCTTCTCCTTGTCGGCCAAATTACCGTGCAAGCACAAGTCGATCCGAAGAACCCGTACGGTGACCGGAAAGATCAGTATGGAAATATCGTGGACCAATACGGCAATCAGATAGACCCTGCCATGCGCCCGCAAAACCCCGACAGCTCGAATGTGAAGATAGAAAGCCTTCCGCCCAAACTCTACATGTGGCACGTGAGCGAAAACTTGGGGAACATAAACCGCATCCCCGCCGACACGGCTTATCACCTGTTTCAGAACAGCAACTTAGTAGAAGGACCCACCGGACACTACAACTACCTGGGCAATTTGGGGTCGCCCCGCCTCTCCCGCATCTTCTTCGAACGGCGGGAAGCAGAACCCACTATCTTCATGGAACCTTTCTCTAGCTTCTTTGTACGCCCCAACGAATTTAATTTCACCAACAGCAACGTGCCCTACACCAACCTGACTTACTACAAAGCAGGCAACAAAATAAACGGAGAAGAGCGCTTCAAATCATACTTCTCGGTCAACGTGAACAAACGGCTGGCTTTCGGATTCAGCATCGACTACCTTTATGGACGAGGCTACTACAACAGCCAGAACACGTCCTTCTTCAACGCTGCCATCTTCGGCAGCTACATTGGCAACCACTATGAAGCCAATCTGCTCTACAGCAACAACTACATGAAAATGAACGAAAACGGCGGTATAATGGACGACAAATACATCACCGACCCACAAGCCATGGCTTCGGGCGGAAAGACCTACGAACCGCAAAACATCCCGACGCTGCTGAACAAGAGCGCCAACAACAACAAAGACTTCTACATCTTCTTGACCCAACGATACAAATTAGGCTTTCAGCGCGAACTACCCAAAGCCGAAAAAGATACGCTACCAGCCCAGAAAGAATTTGTGCCGGTCACCAGCTTCATTCATACTATTAAACTGGAACGGGCACGCCACCGATTCACCTCGCAGGACAATGTAAAAGATTACTACGACAACAACTACATCCGCCCCAGCCTCTCTGCCGTAAATGACTCCACCACTTATCTGGGCATCAAGAACACGTTCGGCATCGCTTTGCTCGAAGGTTTTAATAAATATGCAAAGGCAGGACTTACAGCCTTCATCTCCCACAAGCTAAGCAATTATTACCTCATGGACAAAGACTCGACCAGTGTAGACCACTATACCGAGAACGAAGCCTTTGTAGGCGCCGAACTAAGCAAGCGAGAAGGCAAAATGCTACATTACCGCGCGTTGGGCGAAGTAGGTTTGCTGGGAGAAGCCATCGGACAATTCCGCATCAATGGAGATGCAGACCTCCAATTCCATCTGTGGAAAGATACCGTAAGTCTGATTGTACGGGCTTCGGTGAGCAACACGCTGCCCTCTTTCTACCTGCGTCACTATCATTCTAAACATTTCTATTGGGACAATGACAACCTGGAAAAAGAGTTCCGCACCCGCATAGACGGCGAAATCAACATAGCCCGCTGGCAGACTCACTTAAAAGCCGGAGTAGAAAACATCAAGCACTATACGTATCTCAACCCCAAAGCATTGCCCCAACAAAACGGGGGCAACATACAAGTCATTTCCGCCACCCTGGGACAGAACTTCCGCCTCGGCATCTTTCACCTCGACAATGAAGTGAGCTGGCAGAAGTCGAGCAATCAAAAGGTGCTTCCGCTGCCGCAACTCTCGCTCTACCACAACCTCTATTTGCAAACCAAATTGGCAAAAGTGCTCAGTGTGCAGCTGGGTGCGGACGTGCGCTACTTCTCGAAGTATCAGGCGCCCGCCTATATGCCTGCTCTGCAACAGTTCCACTTGCAACCGGACAAGGATCAGGTAGAAATTGGTGGCTATCCCATCGTGAATGTATATGCCAACCTCCACCTAAAACGCACACGCATCTTTGCTATGATGTATCATGTAAATCAAGGTTCGGGCAGCGCCAACTCATTCTTGTCGCCGCACTATCCCATCAACCCGCGCTTATTTAAAATCGGCATATCCTGGAACTTCTATGATTAAGGCGGCGAACAAGAGGCGAATCCAATACGGCTGTCTGGCACTCGTTGTGATAAGTATGGCTGTCACATTGCTGTGGCTCAACAATCGGAAAAAGCCGAAAGGGCATCCGCGCGATTATGCCGAGATACAAACAGAAGGCGTTATCCATGTAGCCACCGAATACAATTCCCTCAGTTTCTTTGTGGACGGCGATACCATTTCGGGCTTTCATTACGAACTGATAGAAGCCTTTGCCCGAGACAAGGGACTCAAAGCGCAACTCTTTCCCGTCATGAGCTTCGATCAGCGACTAGAAGGATTGAGCGAAGGCATTTATGACGTCATCGCCAACGACCTGCTTGCTACCAGCCCATTGAAAGATTCCCTCCTCCTCACCACTCCCCTCCTGCTAAGCAAACAGGTGCTGGTGCAACGGAAAGCCGCTGCGGCCGATTCACTGTACATCAAAAGTCAACTAGACCTAGCAGGACGGACGCTGCACATAGTAAAAGGCTCGCCCTCCATCCTGCGCATTCGTAACTTGAGTTACGAAATAGGCGACACCATCTACATCCAAGAGGTAGAGAAATACGGTTCAGAGCAACTCATCTCTTTGGTAGCGCATGGCGACATCGACTATGCCGTATGCGACGAAAACATCGCACGCGCAGCTGCCCATTCGCTGCCACAAATAGACATAAACACCGCCATCAGTTTCACCCAATTCTATTCGTGGGCGGTGAGCAAACAATCGCCCGCACTGCTCGACAGCCTGAACTCTTGGATTGATGCTTTTCGTCAAGGTAAGGAATACCAACGCATCTATCAGAGATACTACGGGAAGAAATAATCCGCGCCCTCCCCTCTCTATTCTTAAGATAAAAGAGTATATTTGCACATCCATTAATTCAAACAGAGAGATGAACGCAAACATAATTAAATGGGGATTCATCGGTTGCGGTGAAGTAACCAAACACAAAAGCGGTCCAGCCTTCAGAAAAGTAGAACATTCCGAAGTAGTAGCCGTTATGAGCCGTGACGGCAGCAAAGCAAAAGCGTATGCACAAAAAAGAGGTATCAAGAAATGGTACGACGACGCACAAGAACTAATAGACGACCCGGAAGTGAACGCTATTTACATTGCCACACCTCCTTCCTCACATGCTACCTACGCCATCATGTCGATGAAGGCAGGCAAACCAGCATACATAGAAAAACCGATGGCGGTAACATACGAAGAGTGCACGCGCATCAACCGCATCTCACACGAGACAGGTGTGCCTTGCTTTGTGGCATACTACCGGCGCTACCTGCCCTACTTCATCAAGGTGAAAGAACTGATTGAACAAGGAGCCGTAGGGAACGTAATCAATCTGCAAATCCGCTTTGCCCAGCCGCCACGCGACTTGGACTATAACCGCGCCAATCTGCCTTGGCGCGTGCAACCGGACATTGCCGGAGGTGGATACTTCTACGATCTGGCACCTCATCAGATAGACCTATTGCAGGAGATGTTCGGCTGCATCCTCGAAGCTAGCGGATACAAGAGCAATCGCGGCGGACTGTATGCCACGGAAGATACGCTGAGCGCGAGCTTCCAATTTGCCAACGGTCTTGTGGGCAGCGGTTCGTGGTGCTTCGTTGCTCACGAATCAGCTAAAGAAGACCGCATCGAAATCATCGGAGACAAAGGCATGCTTTGCTTTTCTGTCTTCTCTTTCGACCCCATTGCCCTGCACACCGAACACGGGCGCGAAGAGTTCTACGTAGAAAACCCCGACCATGTGCAGCAGCCTCTCATTCAAGCCGTAGTCGATCATCTGCTAGGCAAGTCCACCTGTTCGTGTGATAGCGAAAGTGCCACCACAACGAACTGGGTAATGGATAAAATGTTAGGAAAGCTCTAACCGCCAATCATCAATCTTGATAATACACCCGCTTCACTCTGGTAGAAATGCTTGTCAACACTTCATAAGGGATTGTTTCAAGAAGGTCGGAAAGCACGGTGATGGGAAGCGCATCGCCGAAGATAATTGCCTGATCACCTTCACGGCAATCAATGTCGGTGACGTCGATCATACAAACATCCATACAGATGTTGCCCACATAAGCCGCTTTCTGTCCGTTGACCAAACAGTAGCCATGACCACATCCCAGGTGGCGATTCAATCCGTCGGCATATCCGATAGGGATGGCAGCAATACGCGAGGGACGAACCAGATGTCCTTTGCGGCTGTATCCCACCGTGTCCTCTTCGGGAACATCGCGTATTTGCAGAATAGTGGTACGCAGGGTGCTGACGTTATGCAAAATAGAATTATCAATCGGATTGATGCCGTATAAGCCAAGTCCAAGACGCACCATGTCGAACTGCACTTCCGGGAAGCGTTCAATGCCTGCCGTGTTACAGAGATGACGCAAAATACGGTGCGGGAAAGCCGCTTGCAATTCTGCAGCAGCCTTTTTGAATAAGGTCATTTGCCGGTGCGAGAAATCGTCGAACGCCACACTGTCACTACCCACAAAATGAGAAAAGACGGAACGGGCTATAAGCGAATGCTGGTTTTTCAGTTTATGAATGAGTTGCGGCATCTCTCCGGGTTCAAAGCCCAAACGGTGCATGCCCGTATCCAGCTTGATATGAACGGGGAAGTTGGTGATGCCCTCTTTAGCAGCCGATTTAACCAGTGCTTCGAGCAGATGGAAATTATAAACCTCAGGTTCCAGTTTATAGTCGAACATCGTTTTGAAAGCAGTCAGTTCGGGATTCATAATGATGATGGAAGCCGTAATGCCTGCTTTGCGCAGCTCGGCTCCTTCATCGGCTACGGCTACGGCAAGATAGTCTACGTGATGTTCTTGCAGCGTCTTCGCTATCTCGTACGAACCAGCGCCATAAGCAGCCGCTTTGACCATGCAGACCATCTTTGTTTCGGGACGGAGCATGGACCGGTAATGATTCAAGTTCTCAATCATTGCGCCTAAGTTCACTTCCAAAATGGTTTCGTGCACTTTAAGTTCCAATTCCTCGGACACAAGATCGAAATGGAACGAGCGGGCACCTTTGATAAGAATGACCTCGTCTTTAAGCGCTTTGAACGTAGCGGAAGCAAGCAAAGCCTCCGTATCGGAAAAGAAATATTTTTCTACCCCTTCAAAGCGCGCTGCGCATGACGCTATTTCAGAACCGACTCCCAGAATTTTATCAATGCCCCTACTTTGCACCAGTTGCGCCACCTTGCGGTAGAGCGTGGACGTGCTTTGTCCGGTTTCAAGAAGATCGGAAAGGATGAGCGTACGCTTCAATCCTTTCGAGAGTGCACGACGATAAAGAAAGTCGAGGGCGATGTCGAGCGAAGCCAAATCGGAATTGTAACTATCATTAATGAGCACGCAATTATTCTTTCCCTCCTTCACTTCGAGGCGCATGGCGATGGGCTCCAAGCGAACCATCCGTTCGGTAATCTGATCGGCAGGCATCATAAGATAAAGACAGGCAGCCAGACAGTTGAGCGAGTTTTCGATGGAAGCATCATCAATAAAAGGGATACAAAAAGCATTGTCCATACCCAAATAGCGGTAAGAGATGACGGTATGGTCTTCCTTCTTTTGTATTTTGCTAATGAATAGCGGGCGATCGGCATCCAAGCAGCTCCAAGCAATTTCACGAGCGGTAAGCATGGATTTGCTCACACAGTTGCTTATCAACTCATTATCGCCGTTGTAGATCAGCACTTCGCAGTCTTTGAAGAGGCTCAGCTTTTCCATACATTTTTCTTGCAGCGAGAAAAAGTTTTCTTGATGCGCTCCGCCGATGTTGGTCAGAATGCCGATAGTAGGCTTAATCATGTTTTGCAAGGCACGCATCTCACCCATCTCCGAAATACCGGCTTCAAAAATGCCCAGTTCGGCATCTTCACTCATCTGCCAGACAGAGAGCGGAACACCGATTTGGGAGTTATAGCTGCGGGGCGAACGAACAATGATACAGTCGGGGCTAAGCAGTTGATGGAGCCACTCTTTCACAATGGTTTTTCCATTGCTTCCGGTAATGCCAATAACAGGAATCTGGAAGCAATCACGATGTTGTTCCGCCAGTTTCTGAAGAGCTTTCAACGGATGAGCGACGATAAGGAAGTTGCAATCATTCAATTCCTTTTTCTTCAGTTCTTCAAAGTCTTCGGTAGAGACCACAAAGTTGCGCACCCCACGGTCGTAGAGATCAGAAAAATAAATAATTCCTTTGTTTCGTTTGGTAGTAAGCGCAAAGAAAAGCGTTTCTTCGGGGAAGCTCAACGAACGGCTGTCTGTGAGCAGCCAGTCGATAGTAGCCAATCGGTCACCTACCCTGCGGGCAGCTATCTTTAAGGCGATGGATTCAATGGTGTAGGACATGATGTTTTATTTATTTAAAGCCTTGGGAGCACCAAGACAGTTCGTTTTCGAAATCTAAGTACGGGTATTTTTCTTTAAGTCGTTCTATTTTTAACACTATTTGCTTTAAAAAACGCTTATGTTCCTCCGAGTCGGGCTGAAAGGGTTTGTGCGCAAAGGCTTTGCTAATCTTTTCACATTCTTCCATAATAGTTTGAGTTTCGGGTGAGAAGAACGTAGCAGAGAATCGTTCCCACAAATAACGCACTGCCAAAGGGGAAGGATGAAGCAAATCGTCGGCATAAAAACGATAGTCGCGCAACTCATCGAGCACAATTTCATATGAAGGGAAATAGTGAACCACGTTGGGGAAAGCAGTCTGCAAACGATCCACTGCCAATAGAAGCGTTGCTTTGCTGAGCTGATTGGCGTGCATACCGTCTCGTGCATGACGAATGGGGCTAACGGTGAAAAGCAATTTTAGCTGAGGGCAGCGAGCCTGCAGTCCGCAGAGCAAAGACGTATAATCGGTCACAATCTCCTCCACGGTCAGCATCCGACGGATGAATTCTTTTTCGGGAAGTTTATGGCAATTGGCCACGATCTGTCCGGTGGAGCGTTGTTCATAGACGTAAGCACTGCCAAAGGTCAACAGTAGCCAATCGGTCACATCGAGGTGCCGATGAGCATACTGCAAGCGGGTGTTGATTCGTTCGAGCGCCTCGACAGGCGAAGCGGACGAAAAAGAACCGTGGTGCATCGGACTGTGCCAGCATTCGCGAAAGAAGAAAAGATCGGTTTCGGTATACCTCCTGCCGGACACAATTTCACGCAAAGCAGTAGCGAGGGATTGCGGATTATAAAGAATCCCAAAAGGGTTGACATCCGTTCGGAACGCATGACCGGTGAGCAAGGTGCCCATGTTTTCTGTAAAGCACGAGCCCAGCAACAAGAGGTGCTGGGCGTGTGTGATGGCAGGCAGCCGAGTAGGTAGTTCCACAGTCGTTATCAAATTCATAAAGCGCTGTTTGGGATCTATTAAATTGAGTACGCTGCTAAAGGAAGTTTCATGCTCAGGCTTTTTTATTCTCGTCTTTCTGTTTGGGCTCTTTCTTCGCAAGCAGAATAATGTTGTAAACGTATTCCGTCATC
Source organism: Bacteroides sp. (assembly GCA_036652495.1). GTDB lineage: Bacteria > Bacteroidota > Bacteroidia > Bacteroidales > Bacteroidaceae > Bacteroides. Next base: position 10,821 of record JAVVVS010000047.1, on the reverse strand, counting down.
CACTGTTCGGAGTATCCCAAGCGTTCTTTGTATTGACGAATGTTCATGGCTGTTTTGTGAACATCGTCTTTCTTCCACACGGTCTTGGTGCAAATGTCATGCACGGTTTTTTCTGTCATACCGCGCAGCGCTTTCTTAAAGAAAGAAGGCATACGGAACTTCCATTGCATTAAATTGCCCATCAGCATCATTAAATCGCTAGAAAAACCTTGATACATGAACATATACGCCTGCACATCGTTTTGAGTACGGCAGTTCTTCTTCACCGAAGTATCAATTTCTTTGAAGAAGGTTTCGCTCAGTCCGTAATCCTGCATCAGCATCTTTCGAGCGGCGGATTTTTCGGCCATGCCGAGTTTACCACCTTGCGTAGGCACTTTGAATAAACGTTTGAAATTTGCCACATCCGGAAGAAAGCGGATATTAGTAATGCCTAAGTTAACGCCGATAACCGACTGGAAATAGACACGTGTCAACGATACGAAGTCTTCTACATTGCCTACAGACTTGCCGTCATCGGCTTTTTTTTGGAATAAGTGAGTAAATAGGGACATCTTATTGAATTATGAGTTATAGATGCAAAAGTAGTAAATAAGTTGATTGGATACCCTCTTTTAGCTGTTTTTAGCGGGATAAATCAAAAAAATCAAAGGTTTTTATCTGATTATTTCGAGAAAGAATGTATTTTTGCCACATCATTATTAACGATAATAAAAAAGGATCATGAAAGAATTAGTAGAAAAGTTGGTTGCTCTTTGTGGCGACTTCGAAAAAGATGCAAGTGCTCAAGTTGAAAATGGCAACAAAGCAGCTGGCAATCGTGCCCGCAAGACATCTCTGGATATTGAAAAAGCAATGAAGGAATTCCGTAAAGTATCTATCGAAGAGAGCAAGAAATAAGCTGATTTTCGTGAAGTAACAAGACGACCACACCCCCTTCGGTGTGGTTTTTTTGTAAGGTGAACTATTCATCGTTATTTATGTTATCAATGGAATAAACCCTAAACAGAAGGAGAACTTACTTATGAATTACGAAATCACCCATCAACCCGAGCAAAAACTCTTTCAAACAGAAGTAGAAGATCGCAATGCCTTTGTGCAATACCGTCTTGTGGACGGAGGGCTGGACATAATCCACACCATTGTTCCCCGACCCTTGGAAGGGCGTGGCATTGCTGCCGCACTGGTAGAAGCAGCTTACATCTACGCCACAGCGAAAGGACTGCAACGAAAAGCGACCTGCTCGTATGCGGCAAAGTGGTTGGAACGTCATCCACTTTAAAAAAGAAGAACCGCGCCACATTCCCAATTAAAAAGGCTGTTTCTTTTTGTGCATCGTAAAAAAAACATTATTTTTGTTCACTTTAAAAGAAGTCATACACTAATATACTACTAACACGTACACTTATGAACAGAATTATTCTTAACGAAACATCGTATTTTGGCGCAGGCAGCCGCAGCATCATTGTGGTGGAAGCCGCTCGCCGTGGTTTCAAGAAAGCTTTCTTTGTAACGGACAAAGACTTGATTAAATTCGGCGTTGCCGCCCAGATCGAAACCGTACTTCACGAAGGAAATTTGCCTTATGAAGTTTATTCAGACGTAAAAGCGAACCCCACCATCACCAATGTGCAAAACGGTGTAGCAGCTTTCAAAGCCTCAGGAGCGGATTTTATCATCGCGCTCGGCGGAGGGTCATCCATTGACACTGCCAAAGGCATCGGCATTGTAGTGAACAATCCTGAATTTGCAGATGTGAAATCACTCGAGGGCGTAGCCGATACCAAACACAAGGCAGTACCCACCTTTGCACTGCCCACCACTGCCGGAACAGCAGCGGAGGTCACCATCAACTATGTGATTATTGACGAAGAAGCCCGCAAAAAGATGGTTTGCGTAGACCCGAACGACATCCCCGTAGTAGCGATTGTTGACCCCGAACTGATGTACTCCATGCCCAAAGGACTCACGGCAGCCACTGGAATGGACGCACTGACCCATGCCATTGAAAGCTTTATCACTCCGGGCGCTTGGGCAATGAGCGATATGTTCGAACTAAAAGCCATTGAAATGATTGCCTTGCACCTGAAAACTGCTGTAGACAACGGGAAAGACACAGTAGCACGCGAAGCCATGTCGCAAGCACAATACATTGCCGGCATGGGCTTCTCCAATGTAGGGCTGGGCATTGTCCACTCGATGGCGCATCCACTGGGCGCATTCTATGACACTCCTCACGGGGTAGCCAACGCGCTGTTGCTGCCTTACGTAATGGCATACAACGCCGCATCGCCTGCTGCACCCAAGTATCTGCAGATAGCCAAAGCCATGGGAGTAGACATCACGGGCATGAGCGAGGCACAAGGTGTGGAAGCAGCTATTGAAGCCGTGAAAACCTTGTCATTGAGCATCAACATCCCGCAACAGCTGCACGAAATCGGAGTGAAAGAAGAAGACCTTCCCGCCCTTGCCGTAGCCGCTTTCAACGATGTATGTACCGGAGGCAATCCGCGCCCCACGTCGATAGCCGAAATTGAAGCGCTGTACCGCAAAGCTTATTAAAAGAATTCAGCTCTTTATCGGCAGCCGTTCCCACAACCAACGGGGGATGAGTTGCCAAAAAAAGACCAGAACGGCGTAACGCCAGTCGATGATGACCACTCGTTGCCGGCGATTCAAAGCGGTCACTATCTGCATGCCTACCCTGCGGGGATTCATCAGCATGGGATAGTGACCGTCTTTAAGTAAATCGGTTGCCACAAAACCGGGACGAATATCGGTAAAGCGAATCGGAAGTTTCTGCAAACGGACAAGCTGCGCCAAAGCATCGATATAGGTGCTCTGGTATCGTTTGGTAGCCGAATAGGCGGGAGCAACGCCCAACCCTTTCGTACCGGCAATAGAGCTGATGACCGCCAAATGTCCGCCTCCCTGACGCTGGAAGTAATGAAAAGCCGCCGTCACCATGCGCGTGAATCCCTCTACGTTGGTAAAGGTGGTATGGAGTTCAATCTCCACATCCAACGTCCTATTCTGATAACCCACACCGGAACTAAGCAAAAACAAATCCATCCCGCCCAATTTTTCAATCAGCCTTTGCAAACGCTCGGGCGCATCGGCTTGCGTGACGTCCAACACTTGTGTTTCCACGCTTTCAGGCTTTACTCCTTGCAAAGCTTGGAGCGCCTCTTGCCGGCGACCTGCTATCCCTACCTTCCATCCTTGCGACAACAACTCTTTTGTCACTTCATAACCTATGCCGGAAGTGGCACCAATAATAACGGCTCGTTTCATGCTTTTATTCCCTGATTAGAATTGTTTTCAAACCCCAAAGGTAAGCAAATCTTTTCAACTTGGAGAATAACCCTTTCATTTTGGAAGGGTATACGAACAAAGCAAAATCAGCCATCACGTAGTTATTGCCTTGTTTTTTATCGAATTAGGGGCTGTACTCCTTTTATGGCACAGTATTCGTCGTGAATTATAGGCTAAATAATACAGCAAATCTATGGAAAAGTTTGTATCCGGGCACTTACAAGGAAAAGACAGAGGGAACAGTTTGATCAACCGGAAGATGATTTTCCGGGTACTGGGCGTGCTCCTTTTGATTGAAGGAATGATGTTTCTGGTTTGCACCAGCGTCTCTCTTTCTTATGGCGAAGACGATTATCGATATTTCCTCTATACCTTTCTGCTGAACAGCGGAATTGGAGGTACAATGATGCTTTATGGACGAAAGGCAAAAAACAAATTGAACCGGCGCGACGGCTATTGCATCGTCACACTGGCTTGGGTGCTGTTTACGCTGTTCGGTCTGTTACCGTTTTATCTAAGCGGCAGCATCCCCACAGTGACCGATGCTTTCTTTGAAACAATGTCGGGCTTCACTACTACCGGAGCTTCAATTCTCAACAATATCGAGTCGCTTTCGCATGGAATGCTCTTCTGGCGCAGCCTGACACAATGGATTGGCGGATTGGGCATCGTCTTCTTTACCATAGCCATACTGCCCATCTTCACCAGCGGCGGCATACAGCTTTTTTCTGCCGAATCAACGGGAGTGACGCACGATAAGATTCATCCCAAAACAAATATAATGGCTAAGCGGCTTTGGACGATTTATCTGGTGCTGACGGTGGCAGAAACCCTTTTGTTGCTTTGTGGCGGAATGAATTTGTTCGATGCAGTCTGCCAGTCGTTTGCTACCACCGCTACCGGTGGATATTCCACGAAACAGGCAAGCATCGCCTACTGGAACTCTCCGTACATAGAATATGTAGTGGCTACGTTCATGATTCTGTCCGGAGTAAACTTCTCTCTTTATTTTCTTTTCGTGAAAGGGCGCGTCAAAAAGTTATTCAAAGACGAGGAATTGCGATGGTTCCTGGGTTCAGTGACTGTTTTGACAGCGATTATAACGACAGCCTTGATAGTCCAGAATCAGTACGATGTAGAACTTGCTTTTCGTAAAGCACTTTTTCAAGTAGCTACGGCACATACCACCTGCGGTTTTGTGACGGACGATTACAATCTTTGGCCATCTTTTACTTGGTTGCTGTTGCTTTTTGCTATGGTGGCGGGAGCCTCTACCGGTTCCACCAGCGGCGGAGTAAAAAGCATGCGGCTGCTAATTGTAGCCCGCAGCATCCGAAACGAATTCAAACACATTCTCCATCCTAACGCTGTTCTGCCAGTGAGAGTCAATCAACAGGCAGTTTCACCCTCTATCCTGATAATGGTCAGTGCTTTCTTCCTCTTCTACATAGCTTGCATCTTTATAGGATGGACCGTGCTGCTTTTCTTAGGCGTAGGTTTTTCGGAAGGATTGGGTACGGTCATATCCAGTCTGGGCGGCGTGGGACCAGGATTGGGCGCCTTCGGACCAGCGTTTTCGTGGGCAGCCTTGCCCGATGCCGCCAAATGGGTACTTTCTTTTCTCATGCTTATTGGACGTTTAGAACTGTTCTGCGTGCTGCTGCTCTTTTATCCGGGCTTCTGGAAGAATAGATAAAGAGAACATTCCGTCAAGCCTAAGATAGAGATGTGAACAGATGTGTTAATGGTTAACGTAACTAATGTTTTATGTTAACCTTTAGCTTTCGCCCTTAAACCATGTTATATTCTTGCTTGTTTCGCCCTGAAAATTTGCAGATTACGCACGATTCCATATCTTTGCACCATGTTTTTTTCATAAGTATTAGATTTAAGGTTAACGGAAACTGGTTGCTCGTGAGAGTAGCCATTTTTTGCGTTTAGGCATAAGAATCCCTGCAATGATGGCTGTTTGTCTTCAAAAAAACAGTACTTTTGCTCCATCAAATAAAGTCAGATGAAAACATTTCTCCAACTGGTCGCCCAGGACCTCTTCGCCAAGATAGGCTGTGATTTATCACGAATAGCCATTGTATTCCCTAACAAACGTGCCAGCTTGTTTTTTAACGAACATCTGGCGGAAGAATCGGAGCAACCACTCTGGTCGCCGGCTTACGTTAGCATTAGCGAACTGTTTCAACAACTATCGGCACAAAAGTTAGGCGACCCTATACAGCTGGTGTGCGAACTTTACAAAGTGTTCCGCAAGGAAACAAAGAGCGAAGAATCTCTCGATGACTTCTACTTTTGGGGAGAACTACTTATCAGTGACTTTGATGATGCTGATAAAAACCTGGTAGATGCCGACCGCCTCTTCAGCAATCTGCAAGAGTTGAAAAACATGATGGAAGGTTTCGACTTCCTCGATTCCGAACAAGAGGCTGCCATCCGGCAGTTCTTCCAGAATTTCTCCATCGAACGGCGTACCGAACTGAAAGCGAAATTCATCTCACTGTGGGATAAATTGGGCGATATCTACCATCACTATCGCACGAATCTCGCCGCACAAGACATTGCTTATGAAGGAATGCTCTACCGCCACGTCATCGAGCAACTTGATACGGAGGCATTAAAGTACGACAAATATGTGTTCGTTGGCTTCAACGTTCTCAACAAAGTAGAAAACGCATTTTTTACCCGCTTGCAAAAAGCGGGCAAAGCTCTTTTCTATTGGGATTATGACGTATTCTATACTCGTCAGAAAGAGTTCCGCCACGAAGCGGGAGAATTTATTAACCGCAATCTAAAGCTCTTCCCCAACGAACTACCAGAAAGCTGCTTCGACACCTTGCGTCATTCCAAACAAGTGCGCTTCCTCTCCGCTCCCACCGAAAACGCTCAGGCGCGCTACTTGCCCCAATGGGTACGCGATCACCTTACCACAAACGAAAAAGAAAATGCCGTTGTGCTCTGCAATGAAGCTTTGCTACTTCCAGTGCTGCATTCCATTCCTTCGGAAGTACAAAACGTGAACATTACCATGGGCTTTCCATTGGCGCAAACACCCGTCTATAGTTTTATCAATGCCGCGTTAGAGCTGCAGACCAGCGGTTATCGCGCCGAAACAGGAAAATTCACTTACCAGGCTGTGCAAACCGTCTTGAAGCACGCTTACACTCGCCGCCTCTCAAAAGAAGCGGAAGGACTGGAGCGAGAACTGACTCAAACCAACCGTTTCTACCCCCTGCCCACAGAATTAAAAAAGGATGAATTTCTCGCTCTCCTTTTCACCCCTCGCAGCGGCAACTACGAGCTTTGCCTCTACCTCATCGAACTGCTGAAAGAAGTCTCCCTGCTCTATCGACAAAAAGAGGAACACGATGACATCTTTAATCAGCTCTACCGCGAATCGCTTTTCAAAAGTTACATCTTGATAAACCGTTTGTTTTGCCTCATCGAAAGCGGTGAGTTGCAAGTACGCACCGACACGCTGAAGCGATTGCTTAACAAACTATTAACGGTAGCTAACATTCCCTTCCACGGCGAACCCGCCATCGGCATGCAGGTAATGGGTGTGCTCGAGACACGTACGCTCGATTTCCGTAACCTTATTCTCCTGTCGCTCAACGAGGGACAGCTTCCTAAAGGAAGCGGTGACTCTTCCTTTATCCCTTACAACCTCCGTAAAGCATTCGGGATGACCACCATCGAACATAAAAACGCCGTATATGCGTATTACTTCTACCGCCTCATTCAACGGGCAGAAAGTATCACGTTGGTCTATAACAGTTCGTCGGACGGATTGAACCGCGGTGAGTGGTCACGCTTCATGTTGCAATTCCTCCTTGAATGGCCACACAATATCAGCCGCGAATACCTCGAAGCCGGGCAGTCACCACAAAGCAGCACAGAAATCCGCATCGAAAAAACGCCGGAATTATTAGCAGGTCTACGCGATAGCTACGATAATACCCTACATCCCAAAGCCATTCTTTCGCCTTCGGCACTGAATGCGTACCTAGACTGCCGCCTGCGCTTTTATTATCGCTACGTGGCTCATCTGAAAACGTCCGACGAAGTCAGCGCTGACATTGATTCAGCCTTATTCGGCACGATCTTTCACCGTGCAGCGGAGCTAGTTTATCAGGATTTGACAACGCACGGAAAAGAGATAGGCAAGGAGACCCTAGAACTATTGTTGCACAACGAAGTGAAGCTGCAAAGCTATGTAGACCGCGCTTTCAAAGAAGAATTTTTCCACGTACCGCTGGATGAACAACCCGAATATAACGGACTGCAACTGATTAATTCGAAAGTAATTGCTTCTTACTTGCGTCAGTTGATCCGCAATGATCTACAGTATACGCCATTCCAAATGGTAAGCATGGAAGAAAAAGTAGAAGAAGAGATGGTGATAACGACTGCAGAGGGAAACATCAGTGTAAAAATAGGCGGCACCATCGACCGCATGGACAGCAAAGAAGGCACCTTGCGCATAGTGGATTATAAGACGGGAGGAAGCCCTAAAATCCCCGCAAACGTAGAGCAACTCTTCACGCCAGCCGAAGGACGTCCGAACTATATTTTTCAGACCTTCTTGTATGCCGCCATCATGAGCCGCCGCCAATCACTGAAGGTAGCTCCTTCTTTACTCTACATCCACCGGGCAGCGTCCGAGAGCTATTCACCCGTGATAGAGATGGGCGAGCCACGTCAACCCAAAACGCCTATCAACAATTTTGCCTGTCTCGAAAATGAATTCCGAGATAGGTTACAAACTTTGCTAGAGGAAATATACGACATCAACGAACCTTTCACACAAACAAAAAACACGAAAGCATGTGAGTATTGCGACTTCAAAGCATTATGCAAAAGGTAAATCCAATTCAGTTCTTCAACGGAATAGAAAAACTAAAAGTAGATCCTTCACCTTTCTTTGAGGTAAACCAGAGTTTACCACCGTTCTTAATCACAAAATCCTGGCAAAGGAGCAAGCCCAAGCCTGACCCTTCTTCATTGTTCGTTCCAAAGGTGCTGTAATGCGTATCAGTATGCAGCAATTTTTTCTGATTTTCTTCATCGATACCGCAACCACAATCTTTCACACTGACTACCGCCATGCCATCTTGTGCATCAAGAGAAATCCATATTTCGGTCTCTTCGATACTGAATTTAAGAGCATTGCTAATCAAGTTGCGAATCACAGTCTTAATCATATCAATATCTCCATGCACTTCCAAGTGCTCGGGTAAATCTAGTTTAATCTCAATCTTCTTCAGTCCGGCTACCATGGAAAATATTTCAGTCACTCCCTCTATTACTTCCACCACATCAACATCCTGATAAACCACCTTCAACTTGCCAATCTGACTCTTTGTCCATTTCAGCAGGTTATCGAGCAACGAGAAGACATCTTCCGTTGTCTGATTAGCCATTGTCAGCAGTTCGTACATCTCTTCGCCAATCGTAGCACTCGGCAGATTGAGGATGAGCATGTTCAGCACCATTTTGATAGAACCCATCGGTGATCGAAGATCATGAGCAATGACGGAATAGAGCTTATCGCGACCCATAATGGTCTTTCTCAACTCTTCGGTTTGAGCAACAATTATTCGTTTGGCCGCTACCAACGATATTTGGTGAGTCACGCGAATAATCAGTTCCTCTTTATTGAACGGTTTTGAGATAAAATCGTTACCTCCCACCTGAAAACCTTTTACTATGTCCGCCGTGCTATTGAGGGCTGTAAGGAATATAATAGGTATTTCGACTGTCTCCGGATTCGCCTTAAGTTCTAATGCGACTTCAAAGCCGTTCATGCCAGGCATCATCACGTCCAATAGCACCAAATCGGGCTTTTCTTTTTTCACTTGCTCTAAGGCATGGTGACCGTTGTTTGCGGTTACAATGGTGAACTTCTCATTAATCAGAAGTACTTTTAGCAGCAATACATTTGACATCACATCGTCAACGATGAGAATCTTATATTCTGAAGGATTAATTTGCATATTCATCTTAAGTATAGCTTTAATCTATTTAGATATTCTTTTTGAAGTAGTCAATAATCAGTAGAAGCCCCTCTTCGAGTTCAACTGTCGGCTTCCATCCTAGTTTTTGTTTTGCAAGGGTAATGTTCGGTTGTCGTTGTTTAGGATCATCATGCGGTAACGGCTCAAAGGTAATCTTCGACTTTGATCCTATCAACCGAATTACCTTTTCGGCCAAATCCAGAATGGTGAATTCATTCGGGTTTCCAATATTCACCGGTCCGATAAAATCATCCTCCGAGTTCATCATACGCACCATAGCTTCAATCAAGTCATCCACATACTGAAAGCTGCGGGTTTGCTTTCCGGTTCCGTAAATAGTAATGTCTTTATTTTGCAAGGCCTGAATCACCAAATTAGAAACGACCCGACCGTCATTAGGCAACATACGAGGTCCATAGGTATTGAAAACACGAATGATTTTAATACGCACGTTATTCTGACGATGGTAATCCATGAACAATGTTTCGGCACAACGCTTGCCTTCGTCGTAGCACGAACGGAAACCTATTGGATTCACGTTGCCCCAATAGTCTTCGGTTTGTGGATGTACGATGGGGTCACCGTAAACTTCGCTGGTAGATGCTTGCAGTATTTTTGCATTTAGCCGTTTTGCTAGTTCCAACATGTTCATCGCTCCCAACACAGAAGTTTTCATTGTTTGAACAGCATCATATTGATAATGTATGGGAGATGCCGGACAAGCCAAATTATAAATCTCATCCACATCAATGCTATAAGGAAAAGTCACATCATGATTAACAAATTCAAAATGTTCATTCTCCATCAAATGGAGAATGTTATCTTTCGATCCTGTGAATAAATTATCTAGACATATAACATAATGCCCATCTTTAATCAGTCGCGTACAAAGGTGTGAACCTATAAATCCAGCACCACCGCTAACTAAAATTCTCTTCATCTTTTTTGTCTGATTTATCTACATTATGAAAAAACGGCTATATTCAGCTTTTGCTTGCGTATTGTTGGGCAAATGTAACCGATTTGTCTAAAACATCCAAATTATTGAATAAAATCTTTTTATATTCAGCCGTAATAACATAAAACATAATCAAAACATAGATTAAACAAAGCATAATGGCATAAAAAAAAGAAGCAATCCTTCTTTCAAAGAACTGCTTCCTTTATTATCATAAAACTCATAAAATTTGAGCGAAAGACGGGACTCGGACCCGCGACCCTAACCTTGGCAAGGTTATGCTCTACCAACTGAGCTACTTTCGCAATACCTTTAATTTTCAGTGAAGAGAAGGAGACTCGAACTCCCACGACATAACTGTCACTACCCCCTCAAAGTAGCGCGTCTACCAATTCCGCCACCTCTCCAATTTAATTAAAGCATTCGTTTGTTGTTTTTGTACCCAGAACAAGACTCGAACTTGCACATCTTTCGACACTCGCACCTGAAACGAGCGCGTCTACCATTCCGCCACCTGGGCAT
>JAVVVS010000046.1:0-22498 GCA_036652495.1 Bacteroides sp. | reverse complement strand
TTCATCCTGCAAAGTTAGCTTTTTTTTGAATATCAATTTTGATGCGGTTGCCCTGCATTTTAGTGATGCAAAGCTAGTTTTGAAATCCTTTCCCATCGGACTTTGGAACACTTGCAACTCAAATTCGGGCATAATAGCAAGTAAATGATCGAACACATCGGCTTGAAGATTCTCGTAAGGAATCCACTCTTTGATGGAAGAAAAGAAATAGAGTTCCAACGGAATGCCATGCTCCGTTGGCTGCAATTGCCGGACCATGCACGTCAACTCTTGATTCACATCGGGGAGACGCTTCAAGTAGTTGGTGAGATAGAGCCGGAACACTCCCAAATTGGTTTGACGCTGACCGGCTATCAACAGGGCACTATCCAGGCGTTGATAATTGTCCAGCATCTTGGCTGTGCAAAACTTCACACTATTCATATCGATGTTGATAGAACGTTTTATCCGTCTGCCGCCCGACTCCCGCATCCCCCGCCAGTTCTGAAAGGAATCGCTCACCAAAGCATAAGGAGGCAAGGTTGTGATGGTATTATCCCAGTTGCGCACCTTGACGGTGGTGAGAGTCACCTCTATCACTGTGCCGTCCGCTCCATACTTTGGCATGGTAATCCAATCGCCTACCATCAGCATATTATTGGCTGAGAGCTGGATGCCGGAGACGAAACCAAGTATGCTGTCTTTAAACACTAAGACAAGAATGGCAGCCGAAGCGCCCAATCCGGTAAGCAACACCACAGGTGAACGGTTGATGAAAAGACTGATAATACCAATCCCTCCGATTAGGAAAGCCACCATCTGCGCCGTTTGCAAAATGCCCTTCAAGGGACGGTCACGGAACTGGTCTCGATCACTATAGACATGGTAAACAGCTGCCAAAAAGACGTTGAGGAAACGAAGAAAGACGGCAATCATATAAATCAGGCTGAGACGTTGGACGAGAGCCAATGTATCGGGGTCGGGAATAGCTATAGGAATAAGCAAATAAATCAGTATCGGGGGCACCAGATGGCTCAGGTAAATCATCACCCGGCGGTCGAAGATAATATCGTCCCAAGTGGCTTTGGTTCGCTTCACCAGTTTGCTGACTAACCTTAACACGATGTGACGGCAAACCAAGTCGCCGAGAAAAGCCACCGCCAGAATGAAGGCTAGCACAATCCATTCATCGAGTGCATCTGCGGTGGAAGAGCTTCCTCCTAAAACGATAAGCAGAGCATGTATTTTCTCTATAATCTGTTCCATAAGGTTATTTCTATTTGTGAGAAGCAAACTCGCTCAGGTCTTCTATCAGCCACTGATAGAGATAGAGCGATTGATACGCATTATTTTTCCGAAGCATTACTTCCACGCTGATTTGGCTGTTCTGATAGCAGGTTTGCTCATTGTGCAGCTGCTCCTCGTTAAGGGCAAGCCGCTTGATATCTTCCTCACGCTCCCTGCGCAACAAGGTGCAGACGGGGGTCAGCAACTTCATCACTACGTTATCCATGATGTGATGCCCCTGCATATAGAGATAGGTTGTATCGGGTTTCAATCCCAGCCGTTCCAGATCCTTGCCCAGCGCTTCGACGGAAGCGACAAGCGTAGGGAAGTGCGCTTCAAACTGTGCCAGCTGAGCATTCACCTTCCGCTGCATCGCTTCGAGACAGCGTTCGGGACGATGAACATTCACGTCGAGCAGACGCGTGCAAGCATTGAAGTCGCTCATCGTAAAGGTATTGGTATCATGCTGCCGATAGAACCAGATATTCCAGAGAAAGAGTGGATAAGCTATCTGTGAAAAGTGCGCCAAGAAAGCGGGAAAATCAATCAGTTTCCGATCGTTGAGCGTGGATTGCACACAGATTTCATGCAAACTTTCGGCAAAGCAATGATGATTTTCGATGGCATACGTGTAGGTTTGAAAGATAAAGGGACTAGCATTGATTTTGTGTGACACGGCAGTGGCTCCTTGCAACAGAAAATCATAATCGCTATCTACACAAGCGATAAGACTTTTACCCAACTCGTTCGTATTGAGCGTATTCATCAGCACCATCTTCTTTCCTTTGGCAAGAGAAGTGCCCGAGGGAAGCATCACTTGGAAGTAACGCTCCTCATTTTCAAATTCTTTGAGCACAGACCGCCAGAAGGCAACATCATCATAGCTCTCCACATACGCAACAATGCGTTGGCGGGACTTTTTAGAGTATAGCTTCTGTGCCGCGTTGAAGTAAGAAGAAGTCAGATTATCTTTCAGTGTTAGTGCCATGGCGTTGCTATATCACTCACCTCTGTCACCGTATCAAGCCAGCCTTCCATAATGACGGCAGGCGAATGAGTGGAAAGGATAATTTGCACCTGAGGATTCAACTCGCGTATCATAGCAATCAGCTTCTGCTGCCACTCGATGTGCAGCGAAGCTTCCGGCTCGTCCATGAAGAGCACGCAATGGGCATTGTCTTGCACGAGCACGGTGAGGAGAATGATGAGCATCTGCTTCTCGCCCGAAGAGAGTTTGTAAGGGAAGAGCAATTCGCCGTCTTGATAAAAAGCGATATCGTTCCGTTTGCGGTCAATCGTCTTGCGGGTATAGCTGAAGAGCTCGTCCATCAAATCCTGAAAGGTACGTTTGGGCAACGAGAGCAGAGCTGCCTGCTCGCGTTCTTCACCGTCGTTGCTGCCCAAGAGTTCAATCATACGGTTGCCGATATTCACTTGATAGTCCAGATAGCGCCGTTGCAACAGATAGAGCTGCCAATCGAGTTCGGACTTCACGTTCTTGTCCGCCATGCGAGCGGTAAAGTCGCCCATCACCAGCGGACGGTCGTAACTACGAATCACATCATAGGGGATGAACGTTGCTTCTGGATAATCAAAGAAGAGGTGCACGCCATTCTTCACATCACTCCTCACCTCTCCCGAAAGCTCTTCCAAATAGCTGACGGATCGGTTAAGAATCGTCGTTTTGCCCACTCCATTAATGCCGGAAAGGATGTTCACATCGGGACGCAAGTCCCAGGCTATGTTATATCGTTCCCATAAACCTTTGATTTCAATACGTTTGATATAATTGGCTTGCTGCTTCATAAGGCTTTTGCTTTGTTAGATTGAAACAAATAGTAAGTATCGGAGGTTCTGCTTTACCGTTTCAGCTCCGTAAAATACGCATCGAGCAACTTGTTTGCTGCGATAAATGAGGTAAGGTTGCGATCGAGCACCTGTTGTTCTTTTTCTGCCAGCATCGATTCGATGAGCGGATTGTGATAGAAGCTGTCCCGCAAATGGTCGTTAATAGTTTCGTACATCCAGTACTTGCTCTGCTCGTTGCGACGGAAATCGAAATAGCCATTGTCTTTCACAAAAGCGAAGTACTCGTACACCATGTCCCAAATCTCTTTCACACCGAGGTTGTAAAAGCCGGAATAGGTCAACACTTTGGGCATCCATCCCGATTCGGCTGCTGGAAAGAGTTGCAGAGCGTTGCGGTAGTGCGAAGCTGCCAGCTGTGCCTTGTCCAAATTGCTACCATCGGCTTTGTTGATGATGATACCGTCCGCCATCTCCATGATGCCGCGCTTGATGCCTTGCAGTTCGTCGCCCGTACCAGCCAGCTGAATGAGCAGGAAGAAGTCCACCATCGAATGCACGGCTGTTTCACTCTGCCCCACTCCCACCGTTTCTACAAATATCTTATCAAAGCCGGCTGCTTCGCAGAGCACAATGGTTTCTCGCGTCTTCCGAGCCACGCCGCCCAACGAACCCGCGGAGGGACTGGGACGGATGAACGAAGCAGGATGTACGGAGAGTTGCTCCATCCGCGTCTTGTCGCCCAAGATGCTGCCTTTGCTACGTTCGCTGCTGGGGTCGATGGCAAGCACTGCCAGTTTGCCGCCTTTTTCTTGAAGCACATGCAGACCAAAGACGTCGATAGAGGTGCTTTTACCCGCTCCGGGCACGCCGCTGATGCCGATGCGCACCGAGTTTCCGGCATAGGGCAGGCATTTCTCTATCACCTCTTGGGCAACAGACTGATGTTCGGGCTTCACACTCTCCACCAAGGTGACAGCTTGGCTCAACGTAGTGACATCGCCTTTAAGGATGCCTTCCACATAATCCGCCACGGTAAACTTACGCTTCGGAGCGCGTTTCAGAAATGGGTTGACAGAGGCGGGCTGTTCGATGCCTTTGTTCACTTTTAGCCCTTGGTATTCTTTACTATTTTCGAGATGTTTCATGACTATGAAGGATTAAGGATAATGAATCTATCGGATAAGGTTTATTTCCATGATGGGATGAACGGGATCGTTGCTGATAAGCAAGAGGCGCAAGGGGCGTTTCTTCTTGTTCGCCTCTTTCTTGCGCACGGTGACGCGGAGCTTCGTATTCTCGCCGGGTGCGAGCAGCGTGTTTTTAAGTTCCACGCCCACCGCCGGATTAAACACCTGTAGTTTGCTGATGTGTAAGGGGGAACGACCGTTATTGCTCACCACAATATCTTGGGACGCCTTGCTCTTTTTTGTCAAACGGGCGCTGAAGTCAACACGGGTAGCGGAGAGTTGGATGGCAGGGGCATTGGCTTTCTCTGTATCAGTCAGCTTGGAAAAGTCGGGCAATAAAATAGCGGAAACGGGCATTTCGGTTTCCTCACTTACCTTGTCTCCACTGAAACGAGCCAGATAGACTGTAGTTTGCGTCAGCCCCAAATCGACGAGTTGGCTGGCGTCGAGCGTCAGTTTCACCACTCCTTTGCGTCCTTTGAGAAGCACGGCAGGTGTTTTTTCCATCTTCAAGTAAGGAGGCAGATGCATCAGTACGGGTTCGTAGGGACGGTCGGAAAGGTTCACCACACTGAAGGTGAGGGTGGGCTGTTCGCCACGATGCACCACGGGGAAGTCAAACTCCGTGCAATCGGTACGGAGTTGCCCGATGGTGTAAGGATGAGTCTTGGTGAAGTCTTTCACTTCTTGCACCACTTCGCCTACAAACTTCAGGTAAATCCGTTGAGGTTCTGCATTGCTGTAGATGCCGATGGACTTTTCAAAGCGTCCCAACGCACGAGCGTCGAAGGTAGCGGTAATGGTCCCTTTTTCGCCCGGAGCGATGGGCGACTTCGTCCAGTCCGCCACCGAGCAGGCACAAGAAGTGGTCACCTGAGTTAACACCAAGGGCTTGTCGCCGGTATTGGTGATAGTATAGTCCACCGTCACGGGGCGTTTCCATTCTATTTGTCCAAAGTTGTGTGTCTCCTTGTTCGAGGAGATGCGGGGTTGAGCCAGGGCGGGCAACGTAACCATCCAGGCGAGCACAAGCAGTGCCAAATTGCGGGGATATTTCATGCGATTATTTGCGTTATAGGGGTTAATAGGTGGGCAAAGGTACAAATTTGCAGCAAGTAAACCGCTACTCTCGCCCAAAAAACAGCGGAAGGGTTTTAAAAGCACTGGCAGCCTCCAACTTGATGAAGATGGAACCTGCCAGCGACTTGTTTAAACCCTCCTAGTGACGGACGTACCGGAAGACCTCTGTCAATTCATCAGCTTAATCCCGATAAAATAGGTACGCGGTTGGGTGGGACCGTAAAAGTAACCGGAGTCGCGGAACTCTCCTTTATCCAAGTCCTTCTGGAAACTGTTAAAGAGATTCTGAATGCCGCCGTTAACCTGCAATTTGAGGTGGTCGCGCAACACAAAGGTGTAGTTCAGTTTCAAGTTCAGGTCGTAAAAGGCGGGGGTGTTCTCCATGCGGTCTTCGTCGATGTAACCTGCCAGATGTGGAACAATCATCTTTCCGGTATAAGTACCTGAGAGAGAGAAGTCGAACGCCTTGGTAGGAGCAGAGGTGAACGTGAAATAACCGTAATAGTCGGGGGTACGGGGCATCCGCTTAGTAGCAAGCGCCACGCCGTCTACCTCTTCGCGCCAAACCACGGGCCGGGTGTACTGACTGCGTTGGGCGGTGAAACCGAGTTGAAATTGGGCATGCTTGCCATGCGCCGCCTTAGCATCCAGATTGACACCATAGACGCGAGCTCCATGAGCATTGCGACGCTCTTTGATAACGTCGCCGTTGGCATCCTTCCCGATGTTGGTCAAGGCAAAAACGTGACGCAAATCGGTATAGAAGCCTTCAAGTAGTACGTTCGTTTGCCAATGTCCGAGGGGGAGCGTCCAGTCCACCGAACCGCTATAGCTGTTGGATCGCTCTTCGCGAAGCCCGTCTGCCAAACGTATCAGTATGCCCTCGCCTCCCACAGCCGTGACGTGCAGGTCTTCATCGTACGCTTGCGGGGCACGAAAACCAGTGGCGTAGGTCAAGCGCGCCTGTAGCCGGTCGGTAGGTTTGTAAAGGAGGTTGATGCGCGGACTGAAGATGCAACGGTCTATCAGGTTGTGTTTGTCCATCCGCAGCCCTGCCAGCAAGGTAAATGGCTTCATCACCCACTCACTCTGCACAAAGGTTCCCGCCAGACGGATGTCCTGCTTCATATCGCGATGATAGCCCGTCATCACATCGTGCAGGGAGTTGTTCTGATATTCAAATCCGCCGGTGAAGGTAGCGGGGGCAAAGAGGAACCGGTCCATCCGTGCCACATACAAACCGCCTGCCACCCAAGTCAGATCGTTCGTCTTGCCGTAAGCGTTCAAGTTTTGTTGCGCGCCGTAATAGCTGTCGCGGTCGGTATGCTGAAGCGAACCGTAGACAGAGAGTTTGTGCTTCGCCTCATTCCAGTAGCGGTCATAGCTCACGCCGCCACTGTTGATAACGTGCTTGGTCTGCTCGGTAATGTCCGTTTCGTGAGGTTGGAGGTCAAATTTATTGCCACCGCGACGAAACTCATTAGTGGTATGGTACTCCACGTTGAAGCGACTGTTGTACGTCGGACGATAGTAGGCGCGCAGTCCGAAACTGTTCATATTCAGCTTTCCCAGTTCGGAGAAACCGTCGCCGTCGGCATCGTAAGGGTTGCGGTTGCGATAGGTTTCATAAAGGGCAATGCCGTACGTATTGTCCGGTGAAACCAGTGAAACGTTGCCGCCCATATACTGTTCCCACGACTTTCCGTTCATCGACGACAACATACTGGCTACTTGGAAGGAGTTGCTTACGGGGTCTTTGGTGATGACGTTGATGGTGCCGCCCACGGCATTGGCACCGAAGAGCGCCGAACCGCCGCCGCGCACCACTTCAATGCGTTCGACCATGTTCACCGGAATCTGCTCGAGTGCGTACACGCCCGAAAGCGCGCTAATAATGGGACGACTGTTCATCAATATCTGCGAATAAGCACCTTCTAGCCCGTTGATGCGCACTTGAGGGAAGCCGCAATTCTGACAATTGTTCTCCACGCGCAATCCGCTCTGGAAGTTGAGGGATTTGGCTAGGTCGGTAGAGTTGATGGCATCAAAGAGCTTGGCGCTCATCACGTTTACTACCACCGGAGCATCACGCCGGCCCACTTCATTGCGGTTGGCAGAGACCACAACCTCATCGGTCATAAACGCCTCTTCCACCAGTTGGAAGTGCACCACGGTGGCAAACTCTTTGCTCACAGCCACGCGCTTTTCTTGGGTGCGGTAGCCCATGGCTTGCACCCGCAAAGTGTACTCTCCCACAGGGAGCTTGGCAAATTCAAATTGTCCGTCGGCATTGGAGACGGCACCCCCTTCCCGCCCGAGGATACGGACGGTGGCATAAGGAATGTTCTCTTCGGTGCCTTTCACGATGACGTGACCGGATATCAAGTTTCCCTCTTTAATAGGGTTCACAGGAAGATTGGCTGGGTTCACAGCGGGGGTGCTCATGCTCAGGCACAAGAGCACAAGCAGGATGATTGTTTGTTTCATTCTGAATCTTTTGGTTTAAATCAATAAATGGAAATGTGTAAAACGAGTGAGAAAAGATTAAACCAGCGCTGGAGGTGCCCGCAGCGAAAGCACCCGCAGGTGCGTGCCCGTCACCACAGGAATCTCTGCCTGCACTTCGAGGTAGCAGAGCAAGAGGCGGACAGGCGTTACATAGACGTACCCGTCCACCGCTTCCAACGAATGGAAGGCCGCCAGACGGTCGATGACAACGAGAGAAGTGGTGGTATGAGTATGTTTTCCTTTATTGGGGTGAGAGTGCGCAATCATCACGCCGTTCACATAGTGTACGTGGGTAAACATTGTGATGCCTACCTGATACGTTAGGAACAACGCCAGCAACAGAAGGGGTAATAGTACTTTCTTTGTTCGTCTCACCTATTTACTCTTTTTGTTAGGGGCGACAAAGATAGCAAAATTTTTGCTCCCTTTGCCGCCCCTAACAATTTATTTCGGACGATACCCTATTTCACCAGCATTTGCACCGCTCCCGCATGCGCCACGAACTCCGGCGCATAGGCGCTTTGCAGCGTGGAGATGCCCGAGGAGTAGCTACCCGAACGAGTGACGCGGTAGGCGGATTCGACGATGTGTGTACCCTTGATCAAATGGTCGAAGAAGAAACGGACGGAAGCATCTTTTACGTCGGCATAGCCGCCCGTACCGCCCATCCAGCGAAAACCGGAAAGAGAAGCCAACGGTTCGAGGCAGGCGGCTTGCGCGTCAGTAAGCTGCACGAACTGCATCGGGCGATCGAGCTGAAGGGTGAGGCGGCAAAGCACTTTATCGCCTACAATCAGCGGAGTGCCGGGGGCAAGGGGCTGCCATTGGCGGACGTCTGCCACCAGTCGCTCCACGAAAAGCTGCTTCTGGAGCGAAAGCCCGTTGCCTTGCGGCTTCACTTGCGTGAAATCTTCGAGGTACTGTGCATACACGGCTCCCCAAGCGATGCCCGCATCGCGCTTTTGCACAGTGATGCTGGGCGCCTCCACTAGCTTCTTTTCGGTAAAGGTTTGCTCCACGTATCCCAGTCCGTCAAGGGCACCTTGTGCGGGCGACAGGGTTTCTATCGTTTCCCCGCCCAGCGTAAGACACACGTCGCCTTGCGGTGCTATCAGGTTACTCCCCCGGTTCAGCAGCGCATACACTGCATTGACGGTGGCAACGGGCGAATCCCATTGCTGCGTACGCTTCCGGGCGAGCAACCCGCTCTTCAACGTTTCGTAGAGGGCGGTTTCCCCTACCCGTCCCAACGCTTCCATCACCAGCACCTGAGTAGAGAGGGAATGGCTTTGCGACAAATGTTCTTTGATAGAGGCAATGAACTCCTGCGCCGGCTGTTCCTCTCCCGCCACGGCAAAGACAATGGCAGCCATCGCCTTCTCGCTCATCGAGAGTGCGGGGAGGCGGGAGACAAGTTTTTGCTGGAACGCGCGGCAGGCAACGGCATTGGCAGCAGGCATCTTTTCACCGGAGATAGCCAATAAATAGAGATACTCCAACGTAGGCTTTGACTTCGTAATCTGCTGGTGCAGGTATCCGAAGGCAGCTTGCTGCATAGCAGCGGAGGCGGCAAGGGGCTGACCGGTCAATGCGGCAAGGCGGGCGTTAGTCTCGACAATAAACTGGGTGACGGCAAGGCTGCCACTCATCCCGCGGTACCAAGCCCACGAACCGTCGGTGCGTTGCAACTCTTTTAGTTTGGCAAGAGCGGCAAGATTGTCCAGCCTCAACGTATTCAGATCGAACAGCGTAGCGATGCGTTCTTGCTGCTGTTGCTCGGTGCGCGCTTCCATCACCCAAGGCGATTCGGAGAGGAGGATGGACTTCAGCGCCTGATTCTTTTGCAAATTACTCAAGAAGGTTTTCTTCGTTCCGCCCTGCTGCTTCCAACTGTCCACCATCGCACGAAGGCGCGGTTGGCTGTTCAGGATAAATGCCGCCAAGGTGTTGGCATAGTATCCTGCCGCCCAGTCGATGGCATTGTCCGTAGCGGGCTGGGCAAGCGTGGGCAAAGCAAGCACGGCATACCAAGCAGGGTTCCCGGTGAACTCCACCGTCAAGCGGCGATGAGTGGCGGAAGGGCTGTGCCGGTTGAAAAGAGCATCGAGGGCGAAGGTCTGCGTTTCTGCCCCCTTCACGAAGAGGGGAACGGTTTCGGTCAGGTTCACCCGGGGGCTGAGTACGGGAAGGAGCTGTTGCTCGCCGTCACTGAAGGTGCCGGCATCGGCAACGAGGCGGCAACCCAGCAGCTCGTACCGTTCACTTGCGGTGAAGGCGAAGCAGACGGCGGTGCTCTTGCCAGCCGCTACGGCAAACGTTTCTTTTTGCTTGCTGATGACCTTGTCCGTCAACGGGTCGAAGAGGGTGAAAGCAACGGTTCCGCTCAGGTCTTTCGCCGTCAAGTTAGTGACCGAAGAAGCCAGCATGACGTGGTCGCCCGTACGGACAAAGCGGGGCAGGTTGGGCGTCAACATCAGTTCCTTACTCGTGGTGGCTTCAGCATCCAACTCTCCGGTGAGCATCCCGCGGGTATGGGCATAGCCACGGAAGTTCCAGCGGGTAAGACTCTGCGGCATCGTGAAAGCAAAAGAGATTTCGCCCTGCTCGTTGGTACGGAGCTGCGGATAGAAAAAGGCTGTCTCTGCCAAATTAGTGCGAAGTTCGGCTGGGGCTACGGGCAGGCGATCGGCTACCGCTCCAGCGTACAAGTTCTCTACCCGGGGTTCGTTCAACGCTTTTTTCTCGAACACAGCGTCGTTCATTATGGCAGCGGAACTTTTAAGCATCCGGCTATTGCCGCGAACGGCAAAGAAAGGACGTATCTCGTCGGGCGAGGTAAAATGATCATACTGTCGCTCGGGCACCTTGAAGTTCTTCTGCGGGAAGGAGTAGTAGAAAGAGTTGTCGGCAGCATATCCCGTCATCCATCCCACGGCGGGCAGGGGCTGACGGTAAAAGAGTTGCAAGGTCTGCCGCTGCCGCCAAAGCTTGTCCAGCGAAGCGTCATACAGGGTAGCCAGCATCTCGGCTGCTGCGGGCAGGGCTTGGGGAGTGCGGAGGGTGAGACGCCACTCTTCTTGCTGCCCGGGACGGAGCTTGTCGCGGAAGACGTCCCACTTCATCGCGAGCGCCTTACTGGGCAGGCGGTGACGCAGCTCTACCTCGCGACGATAGACGATGCCGTTCTTCACAAAGCAGAAGGAGACGGTAAGCCCGTTGCCGTAACGCTGCTGATAAGGATAATCAAAGCGAACAAGAGAATCACTCAGCTGCAACACGCGGTTTTCAAGCTGGCGGTCGCCACAGAACACGTCCATCCGCACGTACGCATCCTTCAGCGAAGTTCCGAAGTTGAAGCAAGCAGGATGAGCGGCATCAAACGAAGTGTTGGAAGCGGTATACCACATGGGGCTGTCTGCCGGCGGACGGTTATCCGTAGCTGCAAAAAGAACGATGCAACGTTTGTACTCCACCTGGCGTCCTTGGTCGTCCTTTGCCTCCAGCAGCAGCTGGTAAGCTCCGGAGGGAAGCGACTTGCAAGCATCCAGACAGAGGGGGCGGTTGGCTACAAACGTACCGCTGCGAACGGCTTGCGGGGAGACTTTGGCACGGGCACTGCCGTCGGCAAAGGGGAAGAGACGCCAAGTTCCGTCCACTGCCACGGGTTCATCGTTGAGGTTCACGGCGGAGAAGACGGCACGCAGCGTATCGTCTTTGCAAAGTTGTTCGGGCAAGTCGGTGCCCAAGAGCAGCGAGCGGTCACCGGCTGAGAGGGTGTAAGTGGCGCTTTGCGTTTCGCCCGAAAGGCTGGTGACGGTAGCTTCTACGGTGAAACGATAGTAGCCAAAGGCGGTGCTTCCGGTGGCAGCAGCCAGCTGCACGGGAATGGCGAACGCACCCTCTTCATTCAACAGAACAGTACCGGAGGCGATGGGGTCTTCGGACTGCTGCGGCATCCTCCATCCGAAACGGAGCGCGCGGGTCACGGTGTACTTGAGCGGAAGATTCTGCAACGCAGCGCCGCTAAAGCCCCGCACGCTTCCCTTCAGCAGAACGCTATCGCCCAACTGATAGGCAGCAGCGGGCGAGTTGAAGGTAAGGTCGAACGTCGGGCGTTTGTACTCTTCTACGCGGATGGCGGTGGAACCGCCTGTAGTCTGCAACGTGAAATTACCATTCAGACAAGCGGCAGGCAAGGTAAAGGTAGTTACGAAAGATCCAAAATCGTTGGTAAGCAGTTCGCGGCTTGCTACCTCCTGACGGTTGGCATCAAGCAGCGTAAGGGTGTAGTTGCAGCGGGCTATGACGTTGGCTGTATCGTTCTGCTGCCGGTAAGCGATGCCTTTCACGTGCACGCTTTGTCCCGGGCGATAGAGGGTGCGGTCAGTGAGCAGCGTGACCTCTTCTGCGGAGCGGTCGGTGGAGTCGAAAAAGTAATAGCCGCAATTCAGGCGTTGCAGCGGAGAAGCCGTGTCGGTACCTTTCTGCGCCTTTACTTGGCGGTAATCGGGGTTCCAAGGCAGCACTGCACTTCCTGCCGCATCGGTGACCAGCGTTTGCACCGGCTGATCATCGGCAGAAAAGAGCGTCAGGGTAGCATCGCCTATCGGACGTCCTGAACAGGCATCAAGAGCGAGCAGCTCATAACGGCCGGCAGGCAAGGCGCGAGTCAGGACTTTGAAGCGAGTGACAAAGAGCGGAAGCTCCACCTGCTTGCTGACTTTAGCATCGGGAATAAGTTGCAGCCGATACGTCCCTTCGCCCGGCATGGGGAAAGAAAAGGTAGTGTCGGCAGGCAGATAATCAGCGGGGCGGTACAAAGCGAAATGCTGTTGGGCAAGCCGATGAGATTTCACATCCCGAAGGCGCAGGGTGAAGCCGTCGAGGTTACGATGATTGACAGAGAGCTTCAGGCTGTCGGCGGGATAGACTGTCTGAGGTGTGTTCACATTCAGTTGGGGTTGAAGAATGTCTTGTTTCAGATTCTTCAGTGCACCAATCCGCGAATAGCGAGGATAGCGGCGTACTGCTTCTTCACAAAATTGCAAGGCGGTAGCGGGCAGACCAGCGTTGACGGCAAAGACGGCTTTCGCCAGATAGACTTCAGCAGCAATCCCGCAGTCGCCAAATTCAGTAACGAGTTTGTCAAGCCCTGCCAGATAAGGGTCTTGCGTCCGTCCGATAAGTCCCTTGGGAGCACGGTAAGGACCGAAAGAGCCGTCGGATGCACGGCGCCAATCAAGGTAGTCGAGCATCGTAAGCACATAACCGTCCGTCAGCCCGCATGCACGGTCGGCAGCTAACAAATGCCGGTAGAGAGCTTCGATGCGGAAGTTCACCCTCTTTTCCGTTCCCCTCCATCCCAAACTTTTCCAATCATCGAGAGCACGGGTGGCAAGAAGTTGGTAGAGATTGTGGTGGTAATACGTGCCGCTCGCCTTCCCCGGCTCGATAAAGGGAGCAAATGCCTCCGTAGAGGTGCGGAGCAGCAGGGCGGAATCTTTCAGTGCAGCATCAATATGCCCGTTCACCCGCTCGGTGCACTCGGCAAGGCTCAGCGGACGCAGTTGCAGATAGCAGGCGGCAAGGAGGGAATGAAGCACGGCGCGATCCACCGGATTAACGGTACGCGCTGCCCATTGTTCCAAGCCTTGCACGTCGGTTAGCAAGCTGTCCGGTTCCAACGTTTCTCGATAGTGCATTCGCCAAGTATAAGCCTTGAGCATCTGTGGAGCATTCTTCTCCGCCTCAGCGCGACGATAAATATCACTAGTCAGACGGATGACGGTTTCGGGCAAGCTCTTCTTTTCTGCCTGCGCCACTTGCTTCCAAAGGTGTACGAGCGACTGCGCGCCCACGGTCTGTACAGTGGCAAGGAGGCATACTGCCACCATTGCCCATTGCTTTATCTTCATTTCGTTTTCAGTTTAAGTTCTTTATATAGAACAACAAAGAAAGGAATAAAACTTTAAACCGCGACAAGTTTTAGTTATAATTTTGGGAACACAGGCAAGACGGACAAACAAAGACCCTTACTGCCGTTGAAGACCGTTTCTCGAGTTTTTTCCTCCGTTATCCTCTTCCCTGAATAAAAAGATGAAATTCACCTCTCCTCATGAGTCATAGTCTTAGCAGAGCATCGCACCAAAGAAATAATCCTCTGCCGGGAGGGCAACCATCCCCTGCCGAAGGATGACCGATCTTTTGACGGAAGAGGAAGAATCCCCTGCCGAGAGTTGTTCCGTCTTCTGCCGCAAGCTGACATCCCGCACGGCCGTTTGGTTAGGGCGGGGCAAGCGTAGGAAGGAATGTGGTGCAACCGCAACCGCAGCTGTTGTTATTGTTGTTGTTATTGTTTTTTTTTTACTCTTTTATTTTATTCTCTTCTCTTCTTAGAATAGCTCACGGTGAAACGCCTATTGGCAGCTGGTTTCACGGTGAACCGTACGGTGAAACTTTCCTTGATAATTCTGTCTTCATTTTTCTCCAATAACACCTTGTAAGCAGGAAGAGATAAAACTATGAAGTCTGCCGGGGCAAACAAGAAAAGCGGCTTGTTCCGGCATCGACGGGCAGGGTTGTTTCGATTCATCGAAACTCCTGTGCTATGATGCAAGGAATGTGCCGCTGTTAGCCCTTTTCTGAATATGACTGACCAGAGGGAGGTGGTATTCTGAAACAGACATTCCTACCACTTTTGGGGTGGGAAAGCCTTTTTATAATAGGAGGATAAGAAGATATAAAAGGAAGAGCCAGATATATGTTTACATACTATAAATATCAACCTTCAATCAATCGGCTAATATCTTACTATTATTCCTTATTATATCATATATTTTAATACAGAAATAATTATTCTAACTCAGAAAAATATTATATTTTTGCTTATTAATTAACTTTTTTCTTTGTTATGTGGAAAATAATCAACATAATCATATTAGCATTCATCATAGTTACAACAAGCTGTGGAAATAAACAACACGCTGAATGTGTGCAAATTTTAAAAAATGCAGAAAAACTCATTAAAGAGAATCCAGACAGTGCATTAGTTATTTTAAATTTGGTTTGTCCGGACACGTTAGACAACAAACTATCTGCACAATGGTGTATGTTGTCTGGTAAGATCACAGATAAAATATATAATACCCCGGCACCTGTAGATCAGTTAGAAAGAGCCAATTTATGGTATCTTTCCAATGGCAGCATCAAAGAACAAACGCAAATGCAGATATACCTAGGCCGTTCATACGCCTCAAATGGAGATTTTGATAAAGCTATGATTATATACACAAACGCCTTAGCAACTGCACAAAAGGGTAATCTTGATAATTCGACCATTGGATATATCTATAGTTATATAGGTGATTTATATGGAAAAAAATCAATAAGTACAATTGCTATTTCAAAATATAAAACTGCTGCCTATCATTTCAAGAAGGAGAACAACAGAGATAGTTACATTTGTGCGTTACGGGATGCAGGGCGTGAGTATACACGCATAGATTCACTTTCTAATGCTTTACAAATATTATCTATAGCAGATTCATTAGCTGGTAGTTCTGATAATAAAGATATCAAAGCATCTATTGAAAATACAATAGGCAATATATACCTGCTGAACGAAGAATATGACAAGGCCAAGATCTTTTTTTACAGAGCACTTGCGCTTGGTAAAAATAAATTGCCTAATTATATAGCACTGATAGATCTCTATATTAAATCCGATTCTATTCGTAAAGCAAAGGAATTACTACAATCCATGCCACAGGATGATCCGAAGTTTAAATATAGCATTAGTAATCTATATTATGAAATATACAAAAAGGAAAAGGATTATCAGAATGCACTTTCTAATTTAGAGGAAAGCACTTATATTGTAGACTCCATCGTAAATGCAGAAAATCAGTCGAAGATATTGGACATTGAAACCAGATACAATCAATTGAAATCGAACAAAGAAATAAGTGACTTAAAGATTAGCCAACAAAAGTACATTATCATTTCAATAGTTTGCATTTTAATTCTTTTGTTAAGTACATTAGTTTACCTAACACACCGGAGAAAAGTGAAAGAAAGAATTCAAAAGCAGCAGGCAGAGTTGAGCCAAGTCAAAATTGAGTTGCTGAACCTTTCACTTGACTTGGAGAAGAAAAAAAACTTGCTCATTACACTCAAAGAAAATAATGAAAAGTACAAAAAATTAAAGGAAGAAGTCAATCAATTATCAGCAAGCCATAAAAAACTACAAAGTAAGTTACTATCTGATTCACTTGTATACAAAGAATTAGTACACTTGGCTAATCAAAATATTCCGAGAAATAATAAGTCACTAATTACTGATGAGTGTTGGAAGTGCATCACAAAAGAAATTACCACCATATACCCCAACCTACAAGCCTATATTTTGAACTTGTCTCCGAATATTTCTGAACAGGAATGGCAGTATTGTTGTTTTTACATGTATGGATTCGATACGAATGCAGAGGCGAAGCTACTTAATATCAATACAAATTCTGTGAAGACAAAACACATGAGACTTAGACAAAAATTAAATATCACATTGCCCTCCCAAAGTACATTATATGATTATTTAATCGAGAACATGGAATAATAGTTCGGTTTATCTCATATATTCTTCACACGTATACTAGCGCGTATACCATATCTGCATAACTAACTGATTGTCAATGCCAATACGTCTACCTCTAAAACAGTAGATTAATAGTTTCTTATATCTTTCTGCAATAACTTTGCAGAGAACTTTAAAAGAAAAAGATATGAGAAAATTAAACTTAATTCTATTAGTATTATTAGCCTTTTCATCTATGAATATTCAGGCTATGGATCATTCACGCGCATCAAAAAGAAAAAGAATCCACATTGATCGTTTGGAAAGATGGGACCACATGACAAAACATCCTGACCACATACCTTTAGATGCTATTATTGAAGACAATTGCATCATAGTTCAGTTCTATACAGAAGAAGAACCTATAACAATCCAGATAAAGGATGTGCGAGGAAATATCATATTTCAAGACCATATATACACCGACAACAATGATACGTATAAAATAGATTTAGATTGTACTAAAATCGGAGAATATCAACTAATCTACTCAGACCAATATGCCAAATTTGGTGGCAAGTTTGAAATCGATTAAAAAGTAGATAGTATGTATACTAAGAAATAACTAATCTACTGATAATCAAAATAACCATGTCTATTCAAATAGTATTAGTTCAATAATAGAATCAATATCTATCTAATAATATAATATTTTTTTTACCAATTTTATCAAACACATTTATGAAGAAATTTTATTATTCTTTTCTAGTAACAATTGGACTAATAGCAATGTCCTCCTGTTCACAAGACGATTCAGTGCTTCAAAATGAAGTGAGTAAACAGCATGAGATCTCAACAAGATCAGTAGCTGAATCTTTGCTACCTGATTCAATCATCCCACTTATAGTTGATTCGAATCTAGTTAAAAACAATCAAACAAGGGCCAATAGAGCATATGTGGATTACGACAAGAACTTTTCATCTAATATGTGGGAAATCAGAGAATTACCTATTACTATTGAAGCTAGAGGCAAAGGTAATACTGACAACAAACATCTTCGTACAAATGGGAAAAGCCAAGAAGTTACAATGGGGACACCTGGAAGAAGATTAGATACCAGTTTTTGGTTTTATCTAAAGGTACTTCCTGCATCATCAGGTATCCCATATCTGATTTATTCTTATCAGGAAAAAGCCCCTTTAGGTGTAGGTCAATACAGTAGTAATCCTAATAATAAAGTATTGTTCACAACACCTTCAGAATCGGGTTCGTTATATACTGCTAGCTGGGATTTGCTTCCATCTCCTACATATAAAGGATATTTTGCTATTCAAAGCGAATCTTATTTAGGACAATCAGACCCTAACAATATGTGGTCTGTATTCAATTATGTAGTAGAAGCAAAAAATGATAACAAAGTAGGATATGGGCAATACACCAAAAAAGCGCAACAAGAGTTCATGATTAAACCAGCGAATGGTTTTACATTAGATTATCTTGAATTTTATAAAGATGGTTCTTCTGTTGTCAAGCAAGAACCGCTAAAAACAACAACTTATGGTAGAAATCCAACTCCAGAGAGAGCTCCATTCACCATTAATGCCATGCACTATGCATACGATACTTCTTCATTCTATGAAAATAGTGCTCTTAAAATATCTATAAGAAATATCGGTCAGTTGTTTTATCGCCCTACTGTTGACGCAGCACGCTTTGTACCCCCGTTACCTGTCAAACCTGAAGACGATCCAAGTCCTAAAAGAGAAAAGCCGGACATGACTTATTCATTTACGACACAACAGATTTACAATGTGCTAAAGTTTGATATAGATGGTTATGCCAAACCAAACTCACTAATAGAAGTGACTTCATACTTGGAATGTTACAGAGTATCTGCTAAATATACAGCACATATGTCTTACATTCACAATGGGGAATTAAGAAAAGTCAAAATAAATGGTACTTGGAATGGATTAATCTATACTACAAAAAGAGATAATAGATATCCCAATGATGTCGTTAAATGTTTCGATCTGGATGATGGAGAGGAATTAATGAGCACGAAATCAATCAAGATATCGCCAACAACCATTAAATAAAAAATTAGTATGAAAAAACATGGAATTTTTGCCGCTATATTAATCACTGCTCTGCCATTTGCATCTTGTTCCGATGACCTTGATAGTAGTACAGGCAATACTCAGTTAGGAAATTTTCAAGATAAAGTCGGAAATGTTGTAATACAACAAAGAGATCCGAACCTCCCCAAAGTTAAAAGTATCAACAATAATAAGATACAAACCAGAGAGGACATCTCTGGTGAATTTGGAAATTCAGATGCTCTGCTTGGTTGTGGTTACAATTATAAAAACGGTAGTCTCATATTAGGTGATTTCTCCAACGTAAGACAACCGATAATTGACTTGATGGCTATCAAAGAATATGACCGTTTCCTTGCATCAGGTAGACGATTAAACACATCTGAAACAACGAGTTTTGCATACGATACTTATGATAGATATCAGCATAACTCAAGAGTCTCTAAGCAAGTGAGTACTGGCTTTTCTATCAACTTCAAAATTTTCTCATTTGGTTCAAAAAAGAAAACGACCGAGATATTCAGCAAAATGGTAGACAATATGTCAGCATCCACTTTCGGAGAATTGGATGTCAATTTTATCAATAGCTTGTTTATCTTACAAAATGCAGAAGCAAATAGAAAACTTTTTGCCAGGCAGTTTTTGACTAGAGGATTTATTAATAGTTTGTTTAACTCTCCTATTTCATCTACACTTGAAACCTATGGTGAATTTGTTTTAACTGGATATTTAACAGGGGGAAGAGCACACGCATCGTATGCTGGTACGGCCACGGAAAATTTAGGAAGCGACTCAAAAGAGAAAATTTTGGAAAAATCAATGAGCGCTTCAGTAGCTTTAAAAAATCCGGGGGATACCGTCAAAGCTAGTTTTGGTTTTACTGGACGTGATTATGACTCAACTGCAACCGTCTTCAAAAGTAAAAATACCTATATTAATATAAAGACATACGGAGGAAAACGAACTGGAGACGAAGCCCAAACTACTGTAAGAGCAATAAAAGATCTGAATATAAATCTTA
Organism: Bacteroides sp.; assembly: GCA_036652495.1. Classification (GTDB taxonomy): domain Bacteria; phylum Bacteroidota; class Bacteroidia; order Bacteroidales; family Bacteroidaceae; genus Bacteroides. The sequence goes on along the minus strand of JAVVVS010000046.1, from coordinate 2,958 downwards.
CAGAATGGATGCGTTCATTGAATGATGTATCCACCAATACTATGATAAATATTGCAGATAACGGTTTATGCCCTTTATCAGGTTTTGTACTAGAGAAGAACTTCAAGCAAGGAATTGAAGATACTTTCAACGAGGTATTACCCATATATAAAAATTTAGTAGATCCTTATGTGGAAATTGTCAGAGTAATGAACAGATCAACACCTTCGTATGAAGCTCTATATGATGTTGCCGCTGTTTTGACCACCAGACATGGAGATAAGATTGTTTTAAGTGATGGGGGAGCCTCTTCAGCCACTGATGCAGAACTTAGAAAGAATGAGGACAATACTGTTTTCATGCAGAAAGTCGAAAAAATTGCTGCTGAGAAATCAAAACTATTTAGTTCTGGCATAGAAATTTCATATAACAAAAAAACAAGATTAAACCCTAACTTAAGGTCACCACTTTGTATTGAGCTACCAGGATTTAAAGAAAAGAATTTCTATAGATTCTATTATGAGAAAACGAGTATAGAATATATCTATGACCCTGCTACTCGCCTGTGTTTTTCATACTATATGGATGCTGGGGATGATGGAGTATTGGACATCTATGGCATACGAGACTGGGTTGAAGCATTACCTAGAAAAAATACCTCGATTGCAACCTTAGCTAATTCATACAAAATAATAGGATTATAACAAATATAAACATGAGAATTATTCAAGTTATATTGGTATTCGCTATCAGCATATTTATCATTAGTTGCAATGAGAATGAGATTGATAACGGTAAGATAAGTTTTAATGCTGAATTTTTGAAACAAACCCAATGGAAAGGAGTATTAGAAGAGTCATTCATTGCTGATGGACAAAAAGTGTCTCAATCCTACAATGTTGGAATTCTATTCTACTCTGAAAAGAAGGGAAAGTCCAGTGTTGACACCTATGAAAGTAGCTTTGATTACTCAATCGATAACAAGCTGCTAACTATAACTAATGGTGATAGCGATATGAATGGCAAGTGGTTAGTGTTGCAGTTTGATGGCACCAAAATGACATTGGAAGAAGGAACAGGCGGACAAGAGGCGTATAAAGGCATATTAACCTTAACGAGGTCCTACTAAGTGACATAATAAAAACAAAAACAAATCATGAAAAGAAGATTATTTTATCTACTATTTATAGCTGCTACTTTATTATTAGCGGTAGAGTCATGTTCTAATGAAGATGTATTTTCATTAAATGAACAGCAAAGAACGGAATTACCGACTACAAGAGCTGTCCACAAATTTCCCAACATATCGAGAATACAATCAGATAATAATGTAGTATCGATGATGAATTCTGCTTGGAACAACATGAAAAATTCAGCATCAAGTTCAGGAAGAAAAGAATATGGGTTTTATATTTATTATGATGAAAGCAAAGATCTTATCACTTGTGGTAAAATGCAAGTGGGACCTAATATTGCTGGATGTGCAGGAACAAATGGAACTCTGAATTTAACACCGGATAATCCTGCTACGTTCAATCTGACTGTTTGCGCTGCTTTTCATTGTCATACGACCTTAGCTTTTTGCCCCGCAACTGATTCTAGAGTAACAGGACCTTCCCAGTCAGATAAAGACTGGGTAAATGCCAGGAAAATACCAGGGTTAGTCTACGATTACTCAAAAGCGACAATTTATGGAGGACATAACAAAAATGATGCAGTGAAGTTGTATACAATCGGGGTAAGTCAGCGTCCGGATATGAACTATTAAATGAATTTATTACTAACTTTGTAAAAAAGGAAATTATGAGAATACTATTTTTAATTATATCTTTCATGTTCTGTATTGGCACTACTGCTCAGACAAAAAAAATGAGCAAGATGAGTCAAACTCAGAAAAAGGAGTATCTGGTCAAAATAGCAGCCAAGGTTACAAAAACTTTTGGACCGGGTTACTATAGAGAAAATATGAAATCAAAACTTACTATTACTGAAGGAATTTTTGAAAGTGCAGATGAAAGACCTGAAGTACAAAAGAATGTAGGACGCAAATTTTATATCGTAACATTCCCGTATGACAAATCAAAGGAAACCTTAGATTTTGACTTCTCTTCTTCAGTCAAAATTTGGGAGAATACTGGAGAACCTTTAGAAGTCATATTTGGCAATGGTCAAGGGAAAAATTTCATTTTCCTAAGTTATAAGGAACAAATTGATAGCCGATCTATCATTGAAACAGTGCCTTATGAACAGGCACAGCTACATGAAGGAAAATTTATTGAAAACTAAACAGGGTCTTCGTGTGGCCTATCGGCCATTTGAAGACCCTGTTGTACGCTACAGATGTATGTTATTATGGGAATTAACCTGCGTTTTGTTTCTGCTTTAGCTGCATCATGAATATGCAGATGTCTGTGAGCAGTGATTGGTGAGCTGTTCTAATCATCAAAATCACCGGTTCTTACCGGCAAATCGATCTTTGAAATACTGAAACTGTCACATAAAGACACACTTGATGCGTCTACCCATAATTTCGGTTTAGGCAGACGTATGTAATGCTATTTATTTGAATCCGTTGTGGTTGCAAAGGAATCTGGTGGTGATCGGGGGCTGATCACCTCAATTATCAGCATGCTGACACCACAGCATGGACACTTGCCGATATTCCACCCCCGTTCTTGGCATATTTGGAGATAAGGTTTCTTTTTCCGTTGCTTGGGTATTGCCGGTACACCTAACTGCTCCTGTACCTTACGCACTTTGTCCCTGTTCGATGGTGAGAGAATACCATAATGCCTAATACGGACGAATGAGGGTGGTAAGATATGCAGGGAGAAGAGGTGGAGAAAATCCACCGCATGCATACTTATAAGCTTGTGTACACCTGCTTGTTTGTAGTCTTTATAGTCGTAGGTGACTATCCCCTGGATAGAAGAGTTTGGAGCCCCATGTATGCAGGATGCTTGACATACCGGCCTGCAA
>JAVVVS010000045.1:0-22964 GCA_036652495.1 Bacteroides sp. | reverse complement strand
CACTAAGCATATAAAAGCACAAAAGTCCGGTTCATTAGTTGAGCCGGACTTTTGTGCTTTTATTATCTTTTAGGTATAGGCGTAAGCGTGTGGATACGGTAATATACCTAATTATTGTTAATCGTTACTTTTTTGCTTCCTTTTCTTCTTGTTATTATTAGAAATGCGTTATGTTTGTGATATCATTATGATATTATTAAAACGATGTATTATGGAAACAAAAGAAAAAGATTTTAGTGGATTTTTAATGAATGGTTTTGCTATGCTTTTTGTTAATCTAGTGGCGCTTCCGGCATTAGGTGCCTTATGTGTTTACTTATGGATACAAAGCCTTTTGTTTATTTTGACGGCCATTGTGCTGATTGTGCTGTTTCTTCTGTGCTTGTTCGGCTACATTTCGCTCGAACCGAACGAAGCACGGGCAGCGGTCTTTTTCGGACAATACAAAGGAACTTTTAAGGGGACGGGATTCTTCTGGGTTAATCCTTTCATGAGCATGAAGACGCTGTCGCTGCGAGCACGCAACTTGGATGTGGAACCTATCAAAGTGAACGACAAGATAGGCAATCCTGTGCTGATTGGGTTGGTGCTGGTGTGGAAGCTGAAGGACACGTACAAGGCTATGTTTGAGATTGACTCTCAGACAATGGCGATGGCAACTGGAGGAGTGAATGCTAATCAGGTGACAGGCCGCATGACGGCTTTCGAAAATTTCGTGAAGATACAGAGCGATGCGGCGCTTCGTCAAGTGGCAGGGCAGTATGCGTACGATGATAGCGATGCGAACAATGCTGCAGAATTGACTCTTCGTTCGGGTGGCGAAGAAATAAACGAGCAATTGGAACAAAAGTTGAACGAACGTCTGGCGATGGCTGGGATGGAAGTGGTAGAAGCCCGTATTAATTATTTGGCGTATGCTCCTGAGATTGCAGCTGTGATGCTTCGTCGCCAACAAGCTTCCGCAATTATCTCTGCACGAGAGAAAATTGTAGAAGGCGCAGTGTCGATGGTGAAGATGGCGCTTCATAAACTTTCTGAAGAGCAAATTGTTGAATTGGACGAGGATAAGAAGGCGGCAATGGTGAGCAACTTGCTGGTGGTGCTTTGTGCCGATGAGGCTGCACAACCGGTAATTAACGCAGGAACGCTGAATCATTAACTACTTAATTAACGAAAGGAATTGATTATGCATTCTAAAAGAAGAGATTTACTTTATGCCGCTTTCTTTTTGATAGCGGTGGTGACGACGTTCTTATTGGGAGAAATTGACGCCTTTTTCTTGACGTCGTGGCGCGGGCTTATTTTGAGTATTTTGATATTGCTGATTTCGGGAGACTTCTTGCGAAGCACGTTTCTGCGCATTCGAAGAAGTCCCGAGGAGGAAGAAGGTGGACCGAGCTGGTCGGTGTGCATCGCTTTACTGGTGTTCAGTCTCCTTTTTTTTGGTGATCTGTTTTTTATTGGCGATTATATTTTTGCACAAGTAAGGTAAGTATGGCAAAGAAGGAGTCTTCAATCAAAAGTTTTGTTCTGCGTGTAGACATTGAAACGATGGAAGCTATAGAAAAATGGGCTGCGGACGAATTTCGCAGCACCAATGGACAGCTTCTGTGGATTATTGCCGAATCATTGAAGAAGAACGGGCGATTGAAGAAAGCTAAAAATTTGAAGCAGGAACCTGAAACTGAGTAAGCTTTACGGTGATAACATTTCAGGCACGGATTTTACGGAATTGGTAAGCGGACTACACGGACAAGGCGGAAGAACACGGAACCTTTGGTAGCATATCAAAAAAAACGTTCATGAAATCCGTGCCTAAAACAATGAGCCTGTGTTTGTCCGCGTACCCATTTTACTGTTTAGAAGTCGTTGCCTTGCCTTAATGCTGTTCTGTAGTGCAGAACAATACGGGTAAACTAAAGTCTTTAGTTCTATTTAACTAAGATAATTAGTTTATGAACTAAATAATCCAGTTCTTTGCAGAAACAAGGAACAATTATGAAAGCATTAACTGCAAAAGAAGAAGAGCTGATGGACTTTTTTTGGAACAAAGGCCCTTTATTTGTGAAAGAGATTTTGGCGTTCTATGACGAGCCGAAACCGCACTTCAACACTTTGTCCACTATTGTGCGCGGACTAGAAGAGAAAGGCTATCTTAATCATCAGACCTACGGAAACACCTATCAATACTTTGCTGTGGTCAGCGAGGATAGCTTTCGCAAAGGAACACTGAAGAATGTTATTAGCAAATACTTCAATAATTCCTATCTTAGTGCTGTCTCTTCGTTGGTGAAAGAGGAGGATATTTCGTTGGCCGATCTTAGGCGGCTGATTGATGAAGTGGAACAAGTCCATCTGAAATAAATCAAAAAGCCATGGGACTCTTTTTTGCCTACATCCTCAAAGCCTCCGTTTGCTTGGCGGTATTCTATCTTTTTTATCGATGGCTGCTGAGTAGTGAAACGTTTCATCGGTTCAACCGGGTTGCGTTACTGGGTATCTTGCTGCTCTCCTTGCTGCTTCCACTGATAAAAGTGAGCACTGCGGGTCGGACCGAAGTGCATCAAACGGTTTTGTCTATGGAGGAGTTGTTGCTTTTCGCTACCCATTCGTCTGCTACAACAGTCTCTCCGGAAGAAAGCTTTACTCGCTTGTGGATACAAGCGGCTCTTATGCTTTATCTTGCCGGTGCATTGTTCTTTGTTTGCAGGCAATGTTGGACGTTGGGGCAGATGTTCCAACTTGTCCGTTCGGGACGGCGGGAAAAGCAGGCGGACGGTATCGTAAGAGTAGTGCACCAGCAGTCCATTGCTCCTTTCAGCTGGATGATGTATATTGTCATCTCTGAGAAAGATTTAGAGGAGAATGGACGGGAAATATTGATTCACGAGAGGGCGCATATCCGCCACCATCATTCTCTTGACCTTTTGCTGACAGATAGTTGTCTGATTTTTCAATGGTTCAATCCAGCTGCTTGGCTGCTGAAACAAGAACTGCAGAATATACATGAATATGAAGCCGATGAAACGGTGATTAAAGAAGGCGTCGACGCAAAACAATATCAACTATTATTAATTAAAAAAGCTGTTGGCACAAGGCTCTACTCTATGGCCAACAGCTTTAATCACAGTAAACTTAAAAAACGTATCACTATGATGTTAAAAGAAAGATCCAATCCGTGGGCACGTTTGAAGTACTTGTATGTACTTCCGTTAGCAGCCATCGCTGTGACTGCTTTTGCCCGTCCCGAAGTCTCCAACAAAGTGAAAGAGATTTCTGCCGTCAAAGTTAATGATTTGACTGCAATTGTAAAAACAAAAGTGAATGAAACTGCGGAGATTCCGCAAAGAGTGAACGCTGCCTTGCCAGCTGACTACACATTGTTGATTCCTTCCGTATCGAATGCCTTCGCTGGCAAGCAAGGACTAGGAGATTTGAGCAACCGCATCGCTGTTACCCTCAAGATAGTAGATGACAATGGGAAGCCTGTCGAGAAAGGGGCGGTCATTGTGATTCCATTTTCTACAAATACCGGAACCATCACGGAAGAAGGAGGCGTTGTAAAGATGACTGGAATACCCGAGGGAAATTCACTGCGAGTCTTCTATGCGGGTCATGCGAACATTGGTGCTATTGTACAGGCTAAAGAAGGTACGATGACGGTGAGCTTGCCCTCCATGATAAGAACGGATAACGTATCGGTGGTTCAGTTGGAAAGTAAGCCGTTGAAGATGAAGAAAGAGCTGGAGATAAGATTTGATGCAAACGGAAAGAAAACGGCTCCCTTGGTGATTGTCGATGGAAAGGAACTACCGGAAGGTTCATTGAATTTGTTAAACCCGGATAAGATTGAGTCAGTCTCCGTGCAGAAAGATGCCCAAGTGGTTGCCCTCTATGGTGATAAAGCCAAGAATGGTGTGATTCTTATCACGCTCAAAGACGGTTCTAAGGAGAATAAGGGCGCCACACTTTCAAAAGACAGCTTGAAAAGCAGCGGTGAATCTGCCGTTGGCGTACCTAATTAATGATGCAAGGCAACCGCATCAAAAGTAATTCTATTTTAAGCACGAATTACGCGGAATAGATACACGAGCGATACGGTCAGGACGGATGAATACGGTCCCCCCGTCCTTACCAAACAGCCGTGCGGGACGTTAGCATTCGGCAGAGGATGGGCTAACTCCCGGCAGAAGATTCGCCATCTTTCGTCAAAAGATTCATTATCTTTCGGCAGAGGATGGCTCGTCTTCCGTCAGAGGATTTTTCTTTGATGCGATTGCCTTGTTAATGATGCGTTCGCCTTGTCCGAATGGAATCTATTTCCTATTTTTGCTGGAAATCTAGTTGTGTATGAAAAAGCTTCTTTATTCAATCTTCTTGTTGGCATTTGTTAGCTGCTTGGCTACAGAAGGCTGGGCATGTACCTCTGCTGTTATTTCTGGCAAAGTGACGCCGGACGGTCGTCCGCTGTTGTGGAAACATCGCGATACGGATTTTATCGAGAACGGTGTACTGTATTTCTCCGAAGGGCGTTATCCGTTTATCGGCATCGTCAACAGTGCGGATCCGCATCCTACGGAGGTGTGGATGGGCACCAACTCGAAGGGTTTCTCGCTGATGAATACGCAATCGTACAACTTGGTTCAGGTGAAAGAGGGAGAGGAACGTGGCATTGCCAACGGACGGGTGATTCGGCAAGCGCTTGCCGTTTGTGCTACGGTGGACGATTTCCGGTTGTTTCTCGATACACTCTCTAAACCCAGTCAGCTAGAAGCTAACTTTGGCGTGATTGATGCCCAAGGAGGCGCTGCGATGTTCGAAGTGGATGATTATAAATACACGATGTTCGATGCCAACAATGCCAAAGATGCACCTTGCGGGTACATAGCCCGTACCAACTTTTCCTTTACGGGCGATGTCAATCAGGGTGCCGGATACGTCCGCTATATGCTCGAGGATAAACTGTTGTTGCCTGCTGCTGCGATGAACCTTTTGACACCGCAATGGATTTTCAACGAACTCTCCCGCTCGTTTGTCAATCCCGTACTAGGCATCGACCTACGGAGCGGCGATTTCAACCGTCCCAAAACTACCGGCTGGTTTGTAGAACAGGACTTTATTCCCCGTCAGGAAACCGGTAGTGCGGTGGTGGTGCAAGGGGTGAAGAAAGGAGAAAATCCCGAACTGACCACGATGTGGACGGTATTGGGTTATCCTCCCGTCAGTGTGGCTGTACCGGTATGGGTAAAGGGAGCCGCTGCAAAGCTGCCGCAACTGCTATTGCCCGATGCTGTCGGAAAGAACCAATCGGCTTTAGGGAAGAAGGTGCTTGCCTTAACCCAGAAAGTCTTTTCCTATCACCAAGGGATGGGCACTTCTCGCTACTTGAACTGGGAATTGCTGTTCGATGCCAATAAAAGCGGCTATATGCAACGTCTCGCTCCGGTAGAGGCTCACGTTTTTAGCTGTACGCAACCTTATCAGGAAGCGTGGCGGGCGAAGGGGAAAGTCGATACCCAGCAACTTTACCAACTGTATGATGAATTAGACCGTTACGTGAAGGACGCTTATTGGCAACTGTTCGGACTTTAAAGCTGGTCAGCGCCTAACTGCTGCTCAATAAACAATTGTATCTCTTGTTCTTGTTCGGGCTGGAACCACTGTATTTCTTGGTCGCGCTTGAACCAAGTCATCTGCTTGCGGGAGTAGATGCGGGAGTTCTGTTTGATTTTCTCAATGGCAAAAGGGAGCTCCCAGGATCCGTCGAAGTATTGGAAGAGCTCTTTGTACCCCACTGTGTTGAGGGCATTGAGTTCCCGGTGAGCATAAACGGAACGCGCTTCTTCTAGCAAGCCCTCTTTCATCATAAGGTCTACGCGATGATTGATGCGCTCGTACAGTTCCGCACGGTCGCGCGCCAGCCCTATTTTGATGAGGCGGAACGGTCGCTCTTTCTTTTGTTGAGTGCGGAAAGAGGTGTACGTCTTTCCCGTTAGATAGCAAATCTCTAGGGCATGGATAACGCGTTTGTGGTTTTTGAGGTCGACGATGTTGTAGTAATCGGGGTCCATCAGCCGCAGTTCGGCGCAAAGATGTTCGAGCCCTTGAGTCTCGTACTTGCTCATCATCATTTCGCGGGTTTCGGTATCAATGGTAGGGATGTCATCAATGCCTTTGCAAATGGCATCGACATACATCATAGAGCCTCCGGTAAGTATCACTACATCCTGTTGCACAAATAGCTTGTCTAGTATGTGCAAAGCCTCTTGTTCATATTGGGCAGCACTATAATAATCGGTGAGACCGAGTGTGCCCACTAGGTAGTGAGGTACGCGTTGCAGTTGTTCGGGAGTGGGGGCGGCTGTACCTATTTTTAAATCAGCATACAGTTGCCGGGAGTCGGAAGAGATAATGCTAGTATGGAAATGCGCAGCCAATCGCAGGCTCAGCTCGGTTTTACCAACTCCTGTAGGACCAAGGAGAACAAGAAGCGTTTTTTGTGGCATGAGGGCATTTAATGAGATTCACCACAGTGTGAAACGCTGTGTCACACTGTGGTGAATTGTTTGTTTTAATATTTATCTTCTTCAAAAGAAGTCGCATCCACTGGTCCGGTTCCGCCGTCCACGTCAAAGCCTTCCGCGTCGAAGTCCTCCATATCGAAGTCTTGGTCGCCATAGAAGTTTTCGTCGAGGTCGAGCGTTCCGCTAGCGGCCGTCATCTCTTCAAAGTCTACTGTCTGTTTGGGAGCTTCGCCCTCTTTCTTGGTGCACTTGGGTCCTTTGATTTCTTTTCCGGTGATGATTTCGGACAGTTCGAGAAAGAAACAACGTTCCGTCAGATAGTCGAAGACGTAGATTAGTTTTTGCTTTTCGTCTTCTATCAGTTCGCTCAAAGGCGTGTCCTTCATCACCCAGCTGTCCATTTCGGGATTGTCGTCCATCTCTTCGAGCGTGATTTCTTTCTCTTTTTCCCAGTCGTCATCGCAAACAAAGAAAGAAGTCATTTGGTCGTCTGTGTACTCCACCGATTTCACTATTGCTTTGTGGAAGTCGTAGAAAGTAGCTTCCGGGTCAATCTGTATTTCTCTGACAAAATCATCTGCTTCGTCAGATATAATAGTAAATCTGTATATCATAATAAATAAGTTATTTAATAATTCCTCGTTCTGAACAACGGATAAAGTTTACGATATATTCTATTTCGGGACTCATGTCAATTTCTGCTTCAATCTTTGTCAGTGCGTCCGAGATGTTCAAGCCGCCCTGATAGATGAGACGGTAGGCGTTATGGATGTTTTCTATCATTTCGTTGGAAAATCCGCGGCGACGAAGACCGATGATGTTGATTCCGCAATACGTGATAGGTTCGCGCCCGGCGATAATGTAAGGAGGGATGTCTTTGCTAAAACGGCTTCCTCCTTGAATCATTACATAACTGCCTACGTGGCAGAATTGGTGCATCAGCACGGCGCCGCTAATGATGGCATGGTCATCGATGATGATTTCGCCCGCCATCTTGGTAGCGTTCCCAATGATGCAACCGTTGCCTACAATAGCGTCGTGGGCAACGTGTACCCCTTCCATCAGCAGGTTATTGTCTCCGATAAGGGTCTTTCCTTTGGCTGCTGTGCCGCGATTGATGGTCACGTTTTCGCGAATGAGGTTGTTATCGCCAATCACGGCGAGGCTCTCTTCTCCTTGAAATTTCAAATCTTGCGGGATGGCTCCGATAACGGCTCCCGGAAAAATGGAATTTCCATTGCCTATACGCGAACCATAGAGGATGTTGGCATTGGGCATAATCTTATTGTTGTTGCCAATCTCTACGTTTTTATCGATAAAGACGAAGGGAGCAATCTCTACGTTTTCTCCAATGATTGCCTCTGGATGAATATATGCTAAGGGACTTATCATAATTATTTGTTTTTTACTATTTGTGCCATAAACTCGGCTTCGCAGACTATCTTTTCGCCTACAAATGCATATCCTTTCATGGTCGAGATGCCCCGACGCATAGGAGCTAGCATTTCTACACGGAAAATCAAGGTGTCGCCCGGCACTACTTTTTGGCGGAACTTGATGCCGTCAATTTTCATGAAGTAGGTAGAGTAGCGTTCGGGTTCGTCTACAGAGTTCAGCACCAACAAGCCGCCCACTTGCGCCATCGCTTCTACCTGAAGGACGCCCGGCATTACTGGTTCTTGCGGGAAGTGTCCTTGAAAGAAAGGTTCGTTCACCGTCACGCTTTTCACGCCAATGATGTGGGTGGATCCTATTTCAATCACCTTGTCTACCAATTGGAAAGGGTAGCGGTGGGGGAGCAGTTCGCGGATGCGGTTGACGTCCATCACCGGTTCGCGGTTGCAGTCGTAGATGGGTGCCTGTATCTCGTGCAGACGAATTTCTTTGCGCATCTGGCGAGCAAACTTATTGTTGATGGTGTGCCCGGGACGGGTGGCAATGATGCGTCCTTTGATGGGCTTGCCTATCAGGGCTAAGTCACCGATTACGTCAAGCAATTTGTGACGCGCGCATTCGTTTGCCCAGACTAATGGCTTGTGGTTGATATAACCTAATTGCTTGGCATCCATGTGAGTGACGCCCATTACGTCTGCCAGCTTATCATAGTTTTCTTGAGACATCTCACGTTCGTAGATGACGATAGCATTGTCCAAGTCACCGCCCTTAATCAGTCCGGCAGAGAGCAAAGGCTCAATTTCGCGTACAAAGACAAAGGTACGGCTGCCCGCTACTTCGTCTTTGAATTTGTTCATATCCTCTAGGGTGGCAAATTGATTCGGAATAATGGTCGAATCGTATGATACCAGCACGTTAAGGCTGAAGTTCTCATCGGGAAGTACGATGATAGAAGAGCCGGTCTCTTCGTCACGGAATTCTATTTTCGATTTAATGATATAGAAATCTTTTACGGCGTCCTGTTCTACTACGCCTACCTTCTCAATCTCTTGCACATAAAGGAATGCGCTGCCGTCGAGGATAGGAAATTCGGGACCATTCACTTGAATGAGGCAGTTGTCGATGCCCAGCGCATATAGAGCTGCCATGCCGTGCTCTACGGTACTTACTTTTACTCCATTGGCAGACAAAACGGTTCCCCGGGTGGTTTCTGCTACATTGTTGGCTATGGCGTCAATGATGGGTTGCCCCTCTACGTCAGTACGCTGTATCTTGTAGCCATGATTTTCCGGGGCGGGGTTGAATGTTACAGTCAGGTCAAGACCAGTGTGAAGACCTTTTCCTCTCAGTGAAAAGCTATCTTTCAGAGTTTGTTGTTTCAGCATTGGTTACTTTTTTAATAGTTCTTTTAATTCTTCTATTTCGCTGCGCAGGCTGCGCACTTCCTTTTGCATCTCGGGCAAGCTTTTTTGGACGATAGACGATTTGAAAAATGTCTTCAGTTCCATGGGGGGAGTTCCGATGAGCTGGCTGCCGGACTTGATATTGCCCGGTACCCCCGATTGAGCGCCGAGGCTTACTTTGTTACCTATTTTCGAATGTCCGGCTATGCCCACTTGTCCGCCAAACATGCACCATTCGCCTATTTTGGCAGAACCGGCAATACCTACTTGTGCCGCTATCACGGTGTGTGACCCTATTTCTACGTTGTGTGCTACTTGTATCAGATTGTCCAGTTTCACTCCACTCCGTACAATGGTAGCGCCCATTGTTGCTCTGTCTACGCAGGTGTTGGCTCCCAGCTCCACCTTATCTTCAAGGATCACAATTCCTATTTGTGGAATCTTTTCGTATCCGTTAGGGGTGGGCGCAAAGCCGAAACCGTCCGCGCCAATGACGCAACCGGCATGAACGATACAGTCGTTTCCTATGCGGCAGTCATGATAAACCGTTACACTAGGATAAAGAATGCAGTTGTTGCCCACTTTGGCTTGTTCGCCGATGGTGACGTGCGGGTGGATAATGGTATTATCTCCTATCGCGGCCCCGTCTTCAATGCAAGCAAGGGGGGCGATATAGACATTGTTTCCTATTTGGGCTGTTGGAGCAATGTACGCCAGCGGGTCGATTCCCGTTTTCTTGGGTTTGCTCATTTCGTAGAGGTTCAGCAGTTTGGCAAGGCTTTCATAAGCATTGTCTACTTTAATCAACGTTACCTTGATTTCATGCTCTGGCACGAAGTCTTTGTTGACTAATACAATACTGGACTGCGTCTCATATATGTAAGAGGTGTATTTGGGGTTTGAAAGGAATGAGATGGCTCCCGGTATTCCTTCTTCGATTTTTGCGAATGTATGGACAGTCGCGTTTTCGTCTCCAATAATATCTCCTTGAATAAATGCTGCAATTTGCTTAGCCGAGAACTCCATATTTTACTCTATTTTATATTAGCTGATTCGATTCAATACGCAAAGAACGGACTTTTTTTTTATATATCCTTCCTCTTTAATGAATATTTTATACTTGTCCCTGCAAGCGTTGGTAGCATATATAGTATTTCTTTACCTTTTTTGATAGCAAGGAGATGTTTAACATGTCCGATGCGTCAGCAATATTTTCTATGGTACCGTCTTTGTGGATAATGTCGATACTATCGTCTGCCGGGTCGTACATGTTCTTCTCTATACTAGGAGTTGAAACGAAATAGGCGGCTTCGGCAAGGGTGATATTCAATTGCTGGCTGATGCGGAAAGTTAATTCTTTTTTTCTTTCGGCACTAATGGGTTCGGTAGAAATTTCCACTTTGAAGATGTTGCGATTAATCATTCCCAGACTGAGTGTAGAAAGCACCTTGTCCGGATGGGCGCACCATACTTTCAAGGCTGTCCATATATCATTATCATCGAGTTGGATGAAGTTGTCCAGACAGTCGGTATTGCTGTAAAAGGCTTCGGAATCGATGTTGTGATACAAAAAGAATTTCAGTGCCGGAGAGGCAAAAAGGTCCATGCCTTGCGAAGCGAGTTCTTTGGCTCGCAGCAACGCACTGATTAGCATACGTTCATAGCCCACCGATGTTTTATGCAGATATACTTGCCAATACATCAGTCGTCGGGCGGTTAAGAAGTTTTCAATAGAATAGATGCCTTTCGATTCTACCACTAAGTGATCATCTGCCACGTCGAGCATCTTGATGATGCGTGCCGAACCGATGTTTCCTTCTGTGACGCCAGTATAGAAGCTGTCGCGCCGCAGATAGTCGAGGCGGTCCATGTCGAGCTGGCCGCTGACCAGCTGATGGAGGAAACGTTTGGGATACTGGTCTTTGAAGATTTGAATGGCCAGAGTGAGCTGTCCGTTCATCTCGCGGTTCATCCGTTCCATGAGCAGGAGCGAGATTGCTTCGTGTGATACGCCTTTTACAATGGTGTCTTCGAGTACATGAGAAAATGGACCGTGCCCGATGTCGTGCATCAGTATAGCTGCCTGCACGGCTTCCGCTTCGCTATCGAAGATGAATTGCCCTTTCAAACAGAGCTGTTGAATGGCTTCGCTCATCAGGTAGAAAGCGCCCAACGAATGCTGGAAGCGCGTATGTTGTGCTCCAGGATAGACCACAGACGAAAGTCCCAACTGCTTGATACGGCTAAGGCGTTGCAAAAGGGGATGACGGACTACATCGTAAATCAGTCCCTTGGGGATGGTAATGAACCCGAAAACCGGATCATTGATTATTTTACTTTCTCTGGGCATAGTTGTACGTTGTGCGGTTCAGTGCTGTGCATTCATGGGTACGCTGACAATGCGAATGAAAGGCACGGACTTACGCAGGTCACCTTTACCGGCGGATTATTTTCTCCAGTTCCTTTTCCATCTGTTGCTGTATTTCCTTGGCGGCAGTGCGGGCGGCGGTGGCGAAGTTTTCGGTTTTGTCTGCGTAAATGATGCCGCGGGAAGAGTTCACAATCAGTCCGCAGGTACTGTTCAATCCGTATTTGCAGACTTCTTCGAGCGAACCGCCTTGCGCCCCTATGCCAGGAACCAGCAGGAAGTGATGAGGCACAATTTTGCGGATATCTTCGAAAGCGCGTCCTTGCGTGGCACCAACTACGTACATCATCTGTTCGTCTCCCGCCCATTGCTGCGATTTGCGCAGCACTTTTTCGTAGAGCCGTTCGCCTTGATCGTCCATGGTCAGTTGAAAGTCTTGCGAACCTTTATTGCTGGTCAGTGCCAGCAGAATCACCCATTTTTCGGGGTAAAGCAAGAACGGCTTCACGCTGTCTTCACCCATGTAGGGGGCTACTGTGACGGAGTCAATGTCCAGTTCGTCGAAGAATGAACGGGCGTACATTTCGCTGGTGTTTCCAATGTCGCCGCGTTTGGCGTCGGCAATAATAAATTGGTCAGGATACTGCTTTTTAAGGTAGTTCACTGTTTTCTCAAAGGCGATCCATCCTTTTACTCCTGCACTTTCGTAGAAGGCAAGATTGGGCTTATAGGCAACGCAGTAGTCTGCCGTTGCGTCGATGATGGCTTTGTTGAAGGCGAAGATGGGATCTTCCTCCGTCAGCAGGTGGGCAGGGATTTTCTTACTATCGGTGTCGAGACCTACACAAAGAAACGATCGCTTGCGCTGGATGTTCTCGAAAAGTTGTTGCTTATTCATCTTTCTATCATTTGCTGTTTTACAATTCACTCTCTTTCAGTCGTTCTGCATTTTCTGCAATGGTCAGTTTGTCGATGCACTCCTGAATGTTTCCTTCCATAAACGAGGCAAGGTTGTAGATGGTGTAGTTGATGCGGTGGTCGGTGATGCGTCCTTGCGGAAAGTTGTACGTGCGTATCTTAGCCGACCGGTCGCCCGTAGACACCATCGTTTTCCGTTTGGAGGCTATGTCGTCGAGGTACTTCTGATGCTCTTTATCGTAGATGAATGAGCGGAGACGCACCAGCGCTCTTTCTTTGTTCTTGGGCTGGTCGCGCGTTTCGGTACATTCTATCAGAATTTCTTCTGCTTCGCCCGTGTTCGGATTTTTCCAGACGTATCTTAAGCGTACTCCGGACTCCACCTTGTTCACATTTTGACCGCCTGCGCCGCCCGAACGAAAGGTATCCCATTTGATTTCGCCTTCATTGATTTCTACGTCCACTTCTTCTGCTTCGGGCAGCACGGCTACAGAAGCGGCAGAAGTGTGTACTCGTCCTTGTGTTTCGGTGGTGGGTACGCGTTGTACGCGGTGCACCCCCGATTCATATTTCATTGTGCCATAAACATTATCGCCCGCTACCGTGAAGACTACTTCCTTGTATCCTCCGGCGGTTCCTTCATTGCTGCTCGATACTTCCACTTTCCAGCCTTTGGATTCGCAATACTTCACATACATGCGGAAGAGGTCTCCGGCAAAGAGCGCTGCTTCGTCGCCTCCCGTACCGCCCCGTATTTCAACGATGGCATTCTTTCCGTCTTGCGGGTCGGCGGGCACGAGCATGATTTTGATTTCTTCTTCCAGTTCGGGCAGGCGTGCTTGGCAGAGGTTGAGTTCTTCGCGAGCCATGTCGCGCATTTCTTGGTCTGCTTCGTTCGAGAGAATCCCTTTGGCTTCATCAATGCCTTGTTGCAAGCGGATGTATTCTTTGCGCGCCTTCATCAGCGTGTTCATCTCTTTGTATTCCTTCGTCAGCTTTACGTAGCGTTTCTGGTCTGCCAGCACAGCAGGGTCAGTAATGAGGGTGGATATTTCTTCGAAACGTGCCACCAGACCCTCTAGCTTTTCTAAAAGGGTATTGTTGTTATCTGCCATTTATTTAGTAGTTGAATTCTCCGAACTCGCTCTTGATAATCAATTCTTTCTTCTCGCTCGCTTCAATGCGTCCCACAATTTGTGCGGGGATGCCGAACGATTGCGAAATAGCGATCACCTCTGCTGCATGCTCGGGTGAGAGGTAGACTTCGAGTCGGTGACCCATGTTGAACACCTTGTACATCTCTGCCCAATCGGTGCCGCTCTGTTCTTGAATGGTTCTGAATAGCGGGGGCACGGGGAAGAGGTTGTCTTTCACCACCCGTACATTACCCACAAAGTGCAATACTTTTGTTTGTGCGCCGCCAGAGCAGTGCACCATGCCGTGAATGTCGGCACGTAAGGCATCGAGTAATTTCTTTACTACCGGAGCATAGGTCCGTGTAGCTGAAAGCACTAGCTTGCCGGCATTGATGGGCGAGCCTTCTACTTTGTCCGTCAGCTGCAACCCGCCGGAATAAACAAGGTCTTCGGGTACCCCTGCATCGTAGCTTTCGGGATATTTTGCGGCAAGGTACTTGTCAAATACGTCGTGACGGGCAGAAGTCAGTCCGTTGCTGCCCATGCCGCCGTTATATTCTTTTTCATACGTAGCCTGTCCATACGAGGCAAGCCCCACAATAACGTCTCCAGGACGGATGTTAGCATTGTTTATCACGTCCGCACGTTTCATGCGGCAAGTCACGGTGCTGTCTACAATGATGGTGCGCACTAAATCGCCTACATCAGCCGTTTCGCCGCCAGTGGCATATACGCCTACACCCATGTCGCGCAGCTCTGCCAGCAGTTCGTCTGTCCCGTTGATGATGGCGGAGATAACTTCGCCGGGGATGAGGAGTTTGTTGCGTCCGATGGTTGATGACACTAGGATGTTGTCTACTGCACCTACGCATAATAGGTCATCGATGTTCATGATCAGGGCATCCTGTGCAATGCCTTTCCACACCGACAAATCACCCGTTTCCTTCCAATACAGATAGGCGAGAGATGATTTCGTCCCGGCACCGTCGGCATGCATAATGTTGCAATAGTCGGGGTCGCCGCCTAAGATGTCGGGAATGATTTTGCAGAAAGCTTGTGGGAAGATACCTTTGTCTATGTTCTTGATGGCATTGTGCACATCCTCTTTCGACGCGCTTACACCACGCATCATGTATCGTTGATTGCTCATGAGTTATTATGGATTATGTATATACGGGTACAAAAGTACGGCTTTTTTTTCTTATAGCCAATATCTCTTTGATTAAACAGGGCAACTGCACCAAAGAAATAATCCTCTGCCGGGAGAGGAGTGATCCTCTGCCGAAGGATAATGAATCTTTTGACGGAAGAGGATGAATCTTCTGCCGAGAATTGAGTAATCTTCTGCCGAAAGCTAGCGTCCTGCATCGTTGTCTGGTTAGGGCAAGGCGGACGAGCACGGGTATTTTAACTAGGTAACTACAATGTCTTTTACGCCGCTGATGCAAGTACGCCGGCTATTCGGATAGAGACCACTGAGGTCTTTTTTTTCCGGATAGTCGGCGTAGGGTGGATACAGGTCTTTCTATTATCTTGGTTTGATATCCAGTTTCACTGGGCGCAACATGTTTTCGGGGCTTAGAATAGTATCCAATTCTTCTTTATTCAAGATGCCATGTTCTAAGACGAGCTCGTAGACACTTCTGCCTGTTGCCAGGGCTTCTTTGGCTATTATTGTCGAATTTTTGTAGCCGATGATTGGGTTCAAGGCTGTTACGATGCCGATGCTGTTGTGCACTTCTGTTTTGCAATGTTCTGCATTGGCGGTAATGCCTTCTACGCAGCGAGTGCGCAAGGTTTCGAAACCATTCACCATCAAGTCGATGGACTCGAAGCAACATTGTGCCATCACTGGCTCCATGGCATTCAATTCCATTTGAGCAGCTTCGCCAGCCATGGTGACGCAAAGTTCATTGCCTATCACCTTATAACAAATTTGGTTCATCACTTCCGGGATAACCGGATTTACTTTGCCCGGCATGATGGACGATCCTGGTTGCATGGCGGGCAGGTTGAATTCGCCCAATCCGCAACGCGGTCCGCTAGCCAGCAAACGCAAGTCATTGCATATCTTGTTCAGTTTCACTGCCAATCGCTTAAGGGCGGACGCATATCCTACCAGGCACGAAGTATCCGAAGTAGCGCCCACTAAGTCTTCAGACAGTTTGAACTCCACTTTCGTGATTTGTTGCAGTGCAGCAATGCATTTCTCAGCATAACCAGGCTCTGCGCAAATACCCGTTCCGATGGCAGTGGCGCCCATGTTTACCGTCAAGAAATCGGCTGCAGCTTGATTTAGATGCAGTATTTCGTCATTCAAAATACTGGCAAAACCATTGAACGTCTGTCCTAAAGTCATGGGAACCGCATCTTCGAGTTGCGTCCGTCCCATTTTGATGACTTGTGCAAACTCTTTCGCTTTCAGTCGGAAAGCATTAATTAATGCTTCCAAATGAGGCAGCATGTGCAGGTGAGAATAATACATACCAATATGAATCGCCGTAGGATAAGCATCATTGGTAGACTGCGAGCAGTTCACAATGTCATTGGGCGAGCAATATTGATATTCGCCCCGCTTATGTCCCATAAGCTCCAATGCACGGTTGGCAATCACCTCGTTGGCATTCATATTAGTCGATGTCCCTGCACCGCCTTGAATCATATCCACGGGGAATTGATGGTGATGTTTGCCTTGCATAATCTCTTGACAGGCTTCTACGATGGCTTCTTTTTGTTCCTTACTCAGCAGTGTCAATTCATAGTTTGCCATAGCGGCAGCCATTTTGGTGATAGCTAAACCGTTGATGAACAAAGGGTATTCGTTGAGGTGGAATTTGCTGATGCGAAAGTTCTCTATACCGCGTAAGGTTTGCACGCCGTATAGGGCACTTTCCGGGATTTCACGAGCACCGATTAAATCACTTTCAATACGAGTCTCACTTGATAGTTTTGTTTCCATATTCGAGTTATAATTAGTACATGATAATTGTTATGTACGACAAAGGTACTAACTTACATTTTGATAGCAAAATATATTCTACAATAAATTCTACTCCTTAGTTTTTCCTCGATATTGGATTATTATTCTCAAACAAAATAGCAAAATGAAAGTTTTAGAACTTCACTTCGGGAGCTTTCTCCGTGCCTTCTGCCGCTTCAAAATAGGCTCGTTTGTCGAAACCGAAAAGAGAAGCTAAAATGTTTTTTGGAAAACGGCGGATGGCGGTGTTATAGCCTTGTGCAGCGTCGTTGAAGTTTTTGCGTGCCACGTTGATGCGGTTCTCTGTGCCTTCGAGTTGGGCTTGAAGCTCCAAAAAGTTCTGGTTGGCTTTTAGTTCGGGATAGTTTTCGGTGATGGCAAGCAGCTTGCCTAAAGCTTGGCTCACGGCACCTTGCGCTTTCTGATAGGCTGCCAGCTTTTCGGGCGTGAGGTCGGCAGCGTCCACTTTGATTTGGGTAGCTTGGCTGCGGGCTTCCACCACGCCTTCGAGAGTTTCTTTCTCGTGTGAAGCATAGCCTTTCACCGTATTGACCAGATTGGGAATAAGGTCGGCACGGCGTTGGTACTGTGTTTCTACATTGGCCCACTGACCGCTCACGCCTTCGTCCATGGTCACCAGTCCGTTGTAAGTTCCTACGGACGAGAATACAATGATTGCCACAACGGCACAGATAGCTAAAAGGATAATAACAGATTTCTTCATTTTCGTTTTGTTCGTTAGATAGTTTTTAAAAAGTAGGGATGATTGATTGGTCTAGAATCTCGAGCCGGCACCTCCGCCACCGCCCATTCCACCGCCGAAGCTGCCGCCGCTAAAGCCGCCACCGCCACCGCCGAAGCTGCCGCCGCCGAAGCCGCCGATGATTGGACCTGCGCTGCCACCGCCCCGCCCGCGAAAGTTCTCGTCGTAGGTTTGTTGACGGCGTACCACGCTGTGTCCGCAGTTGCGGCAGGTGTACACCACATCCTCTGTTTTCACTCCGTTCACTCGGGAGACGAGGGTGCTTCCACTACGCTGCAGTTCGTGCTTCCCGCATTTGGGGCAGCGCGAGGCTGCACGTACCGCCAGCAGGCTGATGAGCGAGGCAACACCGATGAAGCCCAGGATGGCTAAACCCATCAGCCCCCAAGAAGTATCGTCTTTGTCATCGGCGTCGTCGTTTACCATCGAGCCATCCAGACGCTGGCACACAGCACGCACGCCTGTCACCAGTCCGTTGTTCCAGTCGCCCTGCCGCAGATAGGGGATCATGTATTTGGTTTGAATACGCTTGCAGATGGCATCGGGCAGATCGCCCTCCAGTCCGTAACCGGTGTAAAATTGCACGCAACGCTGGTCGGTGACGAGCAGCAGCACCCATCCGTTGTCTTTGCCTTTCTTGCCCACTCCCCATTGGTTGAGCAGCTGGTGCGAAAAGTCAAAGCAGTCTGCCTCTCCGATACTGGGCACCACGGCAACCACCGTTTCTATGCCCGTCTGTTGTTCGAGGGCATAGAGCAGGCTGTCTATGGTGGCGCAAGCCTCGGAAGAAAGGATGCCAGCAGGATTACAGACGTATTGCTGTTTGTTTTGCAAATGCACTTTGGGAAGATTGTCCACCGTGTAGACCTTCTCCTGCGCCCGCAACGACGGGGAGAGAAGAAGAAAGAAAAGAAGAAAAGAGAGTATGGCTTTCATAAGGTTTGTCTTTGTGAGGCAAAGATAGGATATTTTCAGCGAATGTAACGGCTCACGAAGGCATTAACCTTACGAGTATATTCATCTTTATTCTCTTGGTACGAGACGGCATGCGTAGCTCCCGGCACAATCCATAGCTCTTTCGGAGCGGATTTTGCATGGTAGAGTGGGTAAACCATCGCCGTGGGCACGTACGTGTCTTTGTCTCCATGGATGAAGAACATCGGCAGGCGGCATTTGGCTACTTGCTTCAGCGAAGAGGCTTCTTGAAAGTTCCAGCCGTATTTTTGTTGGCACAACCAACTGCTCACTGCCATCAGAGGGAAGGGCGGCAGGTGATAAGTCGTGCGGAGTTCATGCGAAAATTCGTCCCACACACTTGTGTATCCGCAATCTTCCACAAAACATTTCACGTAGCGAGGCTGCTGTTCGCCTGCCACCATCATCGTGGTGGCGGCTCCCATCGAGATGCCGTGCACCACCATTTGCGTGCTGTCACCGTAGAGCTGATAAGCCACTTTCATCCATCGCTGCACGTCGAGGCGGTCTTTCCAGCCCATTTGTATGGCAGCGCCCTCACTCTCGCCATGATGTTGCAGGTCGGGCAGCAGCACATTGTAGTGCAGGTCGTGGTTGTAGAGATAGCCTATCATCAACATGCGGATGGCATTGTCGGTGTAGCCGTGCACAATGACGGCAGTCCGGTGGGTGCGACGGGGCGCGCGAAGGTAGAAAGCATGAAGTTGGATGCCTTCGGGATTGAGGATAAAGGTGTCTTTCAACGCATCCGCCCGCCGCAAGCTATCCACCCACGGGCGCAGAAAGGGATAGTTTTGGTACATGAACGGATACGAATCCGCCGTCTTGCTCATTATTTTCTCGTTGGGGAGCAAGGAGGTGTTGAGCAGATAAGAACTACCAGCTCCTACAGAAATAAGCAGGAGGACAATGAGAGCGGCGACCGTGTAAGCAATCTTTTTCTTCATGAGCAAAACGGAAAAGTTATTTTTGCCAAATCTCCCATCCGGCGAAAGCTTGCAGCAGCAACATCTCCAGTCCGTTCTTGGTGATGGCACCCTGCGCTTTACCTTTCTTCATGAACAGGGTGACGTTGGGATTGTATAACAAATCGTAGAGCAAATGGTTCGGTGTGAGACATTCGTAGGGGATACGGGGGCAGAAGTCCACTTTGGGGTACATCCCCACTGGGGTGCAGTTCACAATAACAGTGTGCTGCGCCATGATTTCCGGGGTCAGTTCGTCGTAGCTGAGGTGCCCTGTTCCGGGTATGCGGCTCACGAAGGTGCCTTCCACGCCCAGCTTCTTCAGTCCGTGGTACACGGCTTTCGCACCGCCCCCTGTACCCAAAATGAGTGCCTGCCGGTGGGTAGGCAGCAAGAGCGGTTGAATGGACTGGCTGAATCCGATGATGTCCGAGTTGTATCCCACTAAGCGCACTTTTCCTTTTTGGCGGATAATCTTGATGACGTTCACCGCGCCAATTTTGGCGGTGTCCGGGTCGAGCGAGTCGAGAAACGGGATGACCAGTTCTTTATAAGGTATAGTCACGTTGAGCCCGCACAAGTTGGGATTCTCTTCTATCACTTCCATGAAATCATTGATTTCCGGAATCTCGTAATTGATATAAGCTGCATCGATGCCTTCCGAGCGGAACTTTTCGTTGAAGTAACCGATGGAAAACGAATGTTTCAGTGGATAACCTATCAAGCCGTATTTTTGCATAGTGTGGGAGGGTGTTTCGCTTTGTTATTTAGTAGCCGTATAGAGCGTGCAGATGCCAAAGGTCAGTCGGCGGAACTGTACTTGGCTAAAGCCGGCGCGGGCAATGATGCCCTCCATGATTTCACCCTGTGGGAAAGCTTGGATAGTTTGCGGCAGATATCTGTATGCCTGGTTGTCTTTCGACAAGAGTTTACCCAGCAGGGGAATGACTGCGTGGGAATAGATGGAGAAGAATTGTTTCATGGGAAAACGGTCGGGCGTAGTGAGCTCGAGAATCACCAGATGTCCCCCCCCCCGGAGCACGCGGCACATCTCGGAAAGTCCGCGGTCCAAGTCTTCAAAGTTGCGAATGCCAAAAGCCACGGTGACAGCGTCGAACGTATGGTCGGCAAACGAGAGGGAGGTACAGTCTTCTCGGGCAAAAGAGATTTTGCCCGAGAGACCTTCCTTTCTTACTTTTTCGCGTCCCACCTTCATCATGCCTTCCGAAATATCTGTCCCGATGAGTTGTGCGGGTTGCAGGCTGCGACAAGCCAGCACGGCAAAGTCGCCCGTTCCCGTAGCCACGTCTAGGATGTGCTGCGGATGAAAAGGTCGTAGCCAATCTATCGCTTTCCGTCGCCAGACGCGGTCAATGCCCAAAGAGAGGGTGTGATTGAGCCGGTCGTAGGTAGGAGCAATGTGGTCGAACATCTGTTCCACCTGTTCGCCTTTCTTTCCGTCCGCCCGGTAAGGTTTGATGTTTTCTTGTGGGTAGTTCATGCTAGTTGAGGTATTCCGTTACATTCTTTTCTATGCGGCAGAGCAGATGGCTCGTATCTTCTTTCACGAACTTCTCTCCGGTGATGTTTTCGAATAGCTCGATGTAGCGGTCGCTGATGCTTTTTACTATCTCCGGGGTCATTTCGGGCACTTGTTGACCTTCTTTTCCTTGGAATCCGTTGTCCATCAACCATTCGCGTACAAACTCTTTGGAGAGTTGCTTTTGAGGTTCGCCTTTCTCAAAACGGACTTCGTAACCTTCGCTATAAAAGTAACGACTGGAGTCGGGTGTGTGAATCTCGTCCATGAGGTAGATAGTGCCGTTGTGTTTGCCGAATTCATATTTCGTGTCCACCAAGATGAGTCCGCGTTCGGCAGCGATACGGGTTCCGCGCTCAAAGAGGGCGAGGGTGTACTTCTCTAAGATGGCATACTCTTCGGGGGTAGCAAGGCCTTTGCTCAGAATCTCTTCTTTCGAGATGTCTGCATCGTGCTCGCCTATCTCCGCTTTCGTGGTGGGAGTGACGATGGGCTGAGGAAAGCGTTGGTTTTCGCGCATGCCGTCGGGGATTTGTATGCCGCAGATTTCACGCACACCGCCTTTGTAAGCACGCCAAGCGCTGCCGCAGAGGTAGCCGCGTACAATCATTTCTACCGGGAAGCCTTCGCAAGCTACGCCTACCGTCACCATCGGATCAGGGGTAGCCGTTTTCCAGTTGGGACAGATGTCCTGTGTGGCGTCTAAGAATTTAGCGGCAATCTGGTTCAGCATCTGCCCTTTGTAAGGGATGCCTTCGGGCAAAACGACGTCGAAGGCAGAGATGCGGTCGGTAGCCACCATGACGAGTTTCTCATTGTTGATGTTGTACACATCGCGTACTTTTCCGTGGTACACAGTAGTCTGTCCAGGGAAGTTGTAGTCTGTTTTAGTTAATGCTTTCATCTTTTATTTTTGTTATGTTAGACGATTCTTTGTTGAAGCGTTCGTACGCATCCACTATCCGCTCCACCAGTTTGTGGCGTACGATGTCTTTTTTGTTCAGTTCCACTACACTGATGCCCTTCACTCCTTTGAGAATGCGTAAAGCCTGTACCAAACCTGATGTTTGCGACAGGGGCAAGTCAATCTGCGTCATGTCTCCCGTTACTATCATCTTTGTGTTCAGTCCCATACGGGTGAGGAACATCTTTATTTGCTGGGTGGTGGTGTTCTGTGCTTCGTCCAGTATCACCACAGCGTCGTTCAGGGTGCGCCCGCGCATGAAAGCGAGCGGAGCTATTTGGATGATGTTCAGTTCGAGGTACTCTTTGAGCTTGGCGGCTGGAATCATGTCTTGCAAAGCATCGTAAAGGGGTTGCAGATAAGGGTCAATCTTTTCTTTCATGTCGCCAGGCAGAAAGCCGAGCTTCTCGCCCGCTTCTACGGCAGGACGGCTGAGGATGATTTTCTTTACCTCTTTGTTTTTCAAAGCACGCACGGCAAGGGCGATGGCAGTGTAAGTCTTTCCCGACCCTGCGGGTCCGATGGCAAACATCATATCGTTCTTGTCGAAACCTTCTACTAGTTTCAGCTGGTTTTCGCTGCGGGGGATGATGGGTTTGCCTGTCACGCTGAACACAATCACGTTTCCCGCCTTTTCCGCTTGCGGGGCGTTGCCCTTGATGACGTCGATGATGACTTCTTCTTTGAGCGAATTGTATTCCGCACAATAGTTCTCGAGTTTGGTGACGTTTTCCTCAAATAGGCACATCTCCTCTTCATCGCCCAGCACCTTAATAACGTTGCCGCGGGCAACGATGCGTAGTTTGGGATACAATGCTTTTATTAACTGTAGATTCGTATTGTTGACCCCGTAAAACACCACCGGATCAATATCTTCAAGCACAATTAGTTTTTCTATCATTCAATCAATTTAAGTCTTCGCATCAAGGGGATGCGAAATGAACTGCAAATTTAGTGAAACGTTTGAAAACTTAGAAGATTCTGGCAGAATTAATTTGATTCACCACAGAGGGTACAAAGATTCACCACAGAG
>JAVVVS010000044.1:0-23398 GCA_036652495.1 Bacteroides sp. | reverse complement strand
TAAACGGTTTTGCAGACCGGCACCTAGCCACTCGGTCAAGGAACCATTGTTCTTTCTATTGCGGGGGCAAAGGTAGTACAAAAAACGAAATGACCAACTATCCGCAACAATTTTTCTTCGCCAGAGGCTTCGCTTCTTTGCATTCCTGCCTTTTTTTCTCCAGTTGATCTTTCAGTGCGCAGCCGCTGGCGCAGTTAGCACAAGGATTCTTGTTCTTTTTTGCCTGGCGGAAAAAGCTGTAACATAAGTAGGCAATCCGTGTCAGGGTGAAAACCATCACGAGGGCTACTGCCCAGTCCTGCCAATCAGAATTCATTTGAATCTCCTTTCTGTTTTGTTAGATAAATAATCTTCCTATTTGATATACGGCAAAAGTCAGCACCCATGCCAGTACGGTAGTGTAGACAGCGGTGAAGACTGCCCATTTCCATTTGCCCGACTCTTGTTTGATGGCGATTAGTGTGGCTGTGCAGGGGAAGTAAATAAGCACAAACAGCATGTAGCAGAAAGCCACGAGCGGAGTGATGGGAATGCGTTCGGCGAGACTGACAGCGTTGGCATCGGTATCATTGGTATAGAGTACGCCTAGTGTGCTAACCACAAGTTCTTTGGCACCTGCTCCAGAAAGCAATCCCACGCCCAATTTCCAATCGAAGCCTAAGGGACGAAGAATCGGTTCAATGCCTTTGCCTATCTGACCGATGTAAGAATGTGCTTGTTGCTCGGCAACGGTGGCGTAGTCGTTATGATTGGGATAATAGCCCAAGAACCAAATCAGGATTGAAGCAACCATGATGATGCCGCCCATCTTTTTGAGGTATTGCGCGCCTTTCTCCCATGTGTGACGGAAGATAGATTTTATTGTCGGCAGGCGATAGGGGGGAAGCTCCATCACAAACGGAGTGTCGTCTCCTTTTACTAAAAAACGGCTGAACAAGCGCGCTAGCAACACGGCAAGCAGAATGCCGATGACGTAGATGGACAGTAAAACCAAACTGCCATGGTGGGGAAAGAAGGCGCCCACGAGCAGCAAGTAAATGGGTAGGCGTGCGCTGCAAGACATGAGCGGATTGACTAGCATCGTGATGAGGCGGCTCTTCCGGTTCTCAATGGTACGCGAAGCCAAAATGGCGGGTACGTTGCAGCCGAATCCCATAATCAGCGGGATGAATGATTTGCCATGCAGCCCCATCTTGTGCATAATCTTGTCCATGATAAAAGCGGCGCGGGACATATAGCCGGAGTCTTCCATCAAAGAAATGAAAAAGTAGAGTAGCAGAATGTTGGGCAGGAAGACGATAACGCCCCCCACACCGCCAATGACGCCATCTACAATCATGTCTTTGAGGGGGCCGGCACTCATCGTATGGCGTAGGATGTCGCCCAACGAATCAACAATCCATTCAATTCCCATTTTGGGATATTCGCCGATGACGAAGGTACCTTCGAACATCAAGTACATGAAGAGGAAGAAGATGGGATATCCCCAAATACGATGGGTGACGATGGCGTCGAGCACCTTGGTCGTTTGTTCTTGTTCTAAGTGATTGTCGGTAAAAGTTTCCTTTAGCGCTCCGCTGATGAAGCCGTATTTGGCATTGGTCATGGCGGACTCGCAGTCTTCGTTCATGGCGGCTGCCACTCGCTTGGACATCTTATCGCGTTTGGCGATAATCTCTTTTCCATTGGGCAGGGTGTGAAGCATGCGCTCTGCTTCGGGGTCATTCTCTAGCAATTTGATTGCTAGGAAGCGGGTGGAATATTTATGGCGGATAACTTCGTTTTTGGATATATCTTCTTTCACCGCGTCAATAGCTTTTTCCAAGTCGGGACCGTGGTTGATGTGTATGTGACGGAACACCCGTTGCTCTGATTTGAGCGGGCGGATATAGTCTTCGAGATGCTCTTCGTGATGCAACTCATCGACATGTGTGTGGTGCCAGTTTTGTAATTCTTTGGCTACCTCTGGATTGATGTTGCCTTTTTTGTCGAAAAAGTCGGCACCCTCGTACAGATTGATGAGGATGTGAAATAGCGCTTCGATGCCTAGTTCGCGTTTGCACACCGTGGGCACCATCGGAACACCGAATAGCTTGCTGAGCAGGCGGTAGTTGAGGGAGTTGCCGCTTGCTTCGAGCTCATCGTACATGTTGAGGGCGATGACCATGCGGACGTTCATGTCGATAAGTTGGGTGGTGAGGTAGAGGTTTCGCTCAAGATTAGAAGCATCAACTACATTGATAATCACGTCCGGCGTTTCATCGATGATATGACGTCGGACATAGATTTCTTCGGGCGTATAAGCAGAAAGAGAGTAAGTGCCGGGCAAATCGACCAGCTTGAAGTGATAACCTTCGAAGTCGAAATATCCTTCTTTGGCATCTACTGTCACTCCGCTATAATTGCCTACATGTTCGTGAGCTCCCGAAGCGAGGTTAAAGAGGGACGTCTTTCCGCAATTGGGATTGCCGACTAAGGCAACATTGATGGTGCGGCGTTTGCCGAGTGCGATACGCTTCAGCTCTTCTGTATCTGGGGTAGTGGTTTCACTGATGCCTTGGTGATAATCGTAATCGAGTGCTTGTAAAGCTGCTTCTTGTTCGCTGATGATTTCAATCATGTCGGCTTCTTGCCGTCGAAGAGAAATTTCATATCCCAGCACTTTATATTTAATGGGGTCTTTCAAAGGAGCATTGAGCAGAACTTCCACCGTTTTTCCTTTGATGAAACCCATTTCTACGATACGTTTTCGAAAGCCCCCGTGCCCCAGTACTTTGACAATGACTCCCTTTTCTCCTGTTTTTAGTTCGGACAAGCGCATACTTTGTTCTCTAGTTTCGCGCAAAGATAAAAGAATCCTTTGGAGCGGGCAAATTATTTAGACTGTATTTAAATAGCCACCATTTCTTGCAAGATGCTGACGGCTGTTTCTACATTAGGCACATCGCTCAGCACGATGCTTCGCTTGCCGTTTTTGTCGCGCAAATCGCAGCGGCGGGCGTGTTTCATCATATAATTGATAATCTTGCCAAACGCTTGGCTCTGATAGTACTGGCTGTCTGGATTGTTTACGAAGAAGAGGGTCATGCGATCTCCTTTCAGGTAGATTCGCTCGGCACCCAGCCGGGCGCCCAGTCGGCGAAGGGGGACGATACGAAGTAGCTCTTGCGTCTCTGAGGGAATGGGACCGAAGCGGTCTTCGAGACGCTCACGGAAGGCGTCTACCTCTTTGTCGAGCAGCAAGCGGTCTAACTCGCGATAGAGCAGCATTCGTTCGCTGCTGCCAGTAACGTAGTCGGCGGGGAGCAAGAGCTCCAAGTCGCTCTCTATCTGGCATTCTTCTACAAATTGTTCGCCGGAGATTGTTCCGTCTCCTTTTGCTTCTTCGGCGTATAGTTCGGCAAACTCGTCTGTTTTGAGTTCGTGCACAGCTTCATTGAGAATCTTTTGATAGGTTTCGTAGCCTAAATCGGCCACAAATCCGCTTTGCTCGGCTCCCAGCATATTGCCAGCGCCGCGGATGTCGAGATCTTGCATGGCGATATGGATGCCGCTGCCCAAGTCGGAGAAGTTCTCGATGGCTTGCAAACGGCGTTTGCCCTCGGTGGTCAGGCTGCTGAGGGGCGGTGCGAGGAGATAACAAAAAGCTTTCTTATTGCTGCGTCCCACCCTGCCGCGCATCTGATGCAAGTCGCTCAGTCCGAAATTTTGTGCTTGATTGATGATGATGGTGTTTGCGTTGGGGATGTCGATGCCGCTTTCAATAATCGTGGTGGCAAGCAGCACGTCGTAATCGTAGTTCACAAAGCCAAGAATAATTTTCTCTAGTTCATCGGGTGGTAACTGTCCATGCCCGATGGCGATGCGACAATCGGGAATCTGACGCTGCACCATCGATTGCAATTCCGGCAGGTTCGCAATGCGGTTGTTGACAATAAAGACTTGACCGTTGCGGCTCATCTCAAAGTTGATAGCTTCGGTGATTAGTTCTTCATTGAAGGTATGCAGTTCGGTTTGTATAGGGTATCGATTTGGGGGAGGCGTAGAAATGACGCTCAGGTCGCGTGCACCTAACAACGAGAATTGCAGCGTGCGCGGAATGGGTGTAGCCGTAAGGGTTAGCGTATCAACATTGACTTTGAGCTGTCTGAGTTTTTCCTTGACGGATACGCCGAACTTCTGTTCTTCATCGATGACAAGCAACCCCAAATCTTTGAAGGTGACATCTTTGCCTAAGATACGGTGTGTGCCAATGAGAATGTTGACTTCGCCCTTTTTGAGCCCGTCGAGTGTTGCCTTGGCTTGAGCAGTGCTGCGGGCGCGGCTCAAGTACTCCACGCGGCAGGGCATCTCTTTTAGCCGTTCGCAGAAGGTTTGGTAGTGCTGATAAGCTAAGACGGTAGTGGGCACTAGCACGGCTACTTGTTTATTATCTGCCACTGCTTTGAAGGCGGCACGAATGGCAACTTCTGTTTTCCCGAAGCCTACGTCGCCACACACGAGCCGATCCATCGGACGCTCGCGTTCCATATCCGCTTTTACGTCGGCAGTGGTTTTGCTTTGGTCGGGAGTATCTTCATAAATAAAAGAGGCTTCGAGTTCTCGCTGCAGGAAGCTGTCCGGACTATAGGCGAAACCTTTTTCGTCGCGACGCTGTGCGTAGAGTTTGATGAGGTCGCGGGCGATGTCTTTAATTTTGCTTTTAGTACGCTCTTTGAGCTTTTCCCAAGCACCGGTGCCCAAGGTATTCAGTCGGGGTGCATCTCCTTCTTTTCCTTTGTATTTGGACACTTTATGAAGGGAGTGGATAGAAACGCAAACCACATCATCGTTCTGATACACAATTTTCATCACCTCTTGTGTACTGTTCCCGTTAGGAATGCGAATTAATCCGGCAAAGCGCCCCACGCCATGATCGGTATGCACTACATAATCGCCGGGCGTAAACTGGTTGAGTTCTTTCAACGAAAGAGCCACTTTACCCAAACGGGCCTTATCGCTCTTTAGGTTGTATTTATGAAAACGATCGAACAACTGATGGTCGGTGAAGAGGCAAATCCGCAAGGTGTTATCCGCAAATCCTTCGTGAAGGGTACGCTCTACGCTGATAAAAGAAATCTTATCGCCTCGGTCCTCGAAGATAGAGCGAATGCGCGTGGTTTGCTTGGCGCTGTCACTGCAGATGTAAAGTGAATATCCTTTCTCTAAATAGCTTGTGAAAGACTCGGCTACCAAGTCGAAATTTTTATGAAAGATGGGTTGGGCAGCAGTGTCGAATAGGATTGTTGCATCGGGCGTTCCGGTGGGCTTATTGCCAAATTCCATCCGTCGGAAGTCAAGAGCTCGTGAGGTAAATTCGCTTCCGTCAATCAAAGAACAAGTAACAATGGACGGCGAACTATCTTCGCTCTCTGCTTGCCAAATAGCAAGGGCTTGAGGCGACAAGGCTTCGTTGTACACTGTTTGAATGCGTTCGCCCAGCCAAAAGAAATCGGGCGTGGCAAGCATGGACTCTTTGGGGATGAAGTCGAGAAAGGAAGTGTCTGCCGTCTCGGTCATTGCCAAGTCGGGTACAATGACAATCTCTTCTTTCTTTTCAAGAGATAGTTGCGAGTCTACTTCGAAAGTGCGGATGCTGTCTACGTCATCTCCGAAGAAGTCGATACGGTAGGGATATTCTGAAGAGAAGGAGAAGACGTCGATGATGCTGCCCCGCACGGCATACTGCCCCGGTTCGTACACATAATCGACGAACTCAAAGCCATAGTTCTGCAGCACGTCGGTGATAAATATTAAGTCGACGCGCTCTCCTTTGTGAAGTTTTAGCATTTTATTGTTCAAATCTTCGCGGGAAACCACCTTTTCGGCCAGCGCATCGGGATAGGTGACGATGCAAAGCTTCTCTTTTTCTTTTTGCAAACGGCTGAGCACTTCGGTACGAAGCACTTCGTTGGCTGCATCTTTCTGTCCGTATTTGATGGCGCGACGAAAAGAAGAGGGAAAGAAGAGCACGCGATCGGTGCCCATCAATTGGGTGAGGTCATGGTAAAAATATCCGGCTTCTTCAAGGTCGCCCAATACGAAGATGAACGGACAAAGATTTGCTTGCACCAATATAGAGGAAACTAAAGAAGGGGCAGAGGCGTGCAGCCCTCCGCAAAAGAGATGTCGAATAGAAGTATCTTTCAATAATCGGGTGGTTGCAGCTACTTGGGGATGGGTAGTGTATAATTGTTGCAGTTCGGTAATAGTCATAAAAAAACGTTTGATGGAAATTCTCGCGCAAAAGTACTAAATAATCCTTAGTTTTAATGCTCTATCTTTTGTAAGTGACAGAAAAAGGCTACATTTGTCATTAAAAATATAGAATAGGAAATGCAAACGTCAGACAGCATCGTAATCATCCCTACGTATAATGAACGAGAGAACATTGAAAACATCATTCGTACCGTGTTTCGGCTCGAAAAGGAATTTCATATTCTGGTCATAGAGGATGGATCGCCAGATGGTACGGCTACCATTGTGAAAGCCTTGCAACAGGAGTTCGCCGAACGCTTGTTTATGATAGAACGTAAGGGCAAATTGGGGCTGGGCACTGCTTACATTGCCGGTTTCAAATGGGCGTTGACACATTCGTACGAATACATCTTCGAGATGGATGCCGATTTTAGTCACAACCCCAATGACTTGTCCCAGCTTTATAAAGCTTGCGCGCAAGAAGGTGGTGACGTTGCTATTGGTTCTCGCTACGTGAGCGGTGTCAATGTGGTCAACTGGCCGATGCAGCGTGTGTTGATGTCATATTTCGCTTCTAAATATGTTCGCCTTATTACGGGGCTTCCGATACACGATACCACTGCCGGATTTAAATGTTATCGTCGGAAGGTGCTCGAAACCATTGATTTGGATGGTGTACGCTTTAAAGGATATGCTTTTCAGATAGAAATGAAATTCACGGCCTACAAGTGTGGCTTCCAAGTGAAAGAAGTTCCGGTTATTTTTATTAACCGCAAATTGGGAACCTCGAAAATGGATAGCAGTATTTTTGGAGAAGCTGTGTTGGGCGTTATTCAGTTGAAAGTAAACAGTTGGTTTCACAAATACCCGCAGAAGAAATGAAACGAATATGTGTTCGCAATGCCTTTATCATCAACGAGGGGCAAATAGTGAAAGGTTCGGTCATCATAGAGAATGAACAGATAGCCGAGGTTTGGGTAGAGGGTAAGGATTCGTTGGAGCCTGGGGATGAAGTCATCGATGCGGAAGGATGCTATTTGCTGCCCGGAGTGATTGACGGACATGTGCACTTCCGGGATCCGGGATTGACGCAGAAAGCCGATATCGCTTCTGAAAGTAAAGCTGCGGCAGCAGGAGGAGTTACTTCTTTTATGGATATGCCTAACACCAATCCGCAAACTACTACGCTTGATGCTTTGGAGGCTAAGTTTGAATTATTGGCATCGAAATCACGAGTGAATTATTCTTGCTATTTTGGAGCTACGAACAATAACTATCCGATGCTTGGCGAATTGGACCAACATCGCGTTTGTGGCGTTAAACTTTTTATGGGTGCTAGTACCGGCGATATGCTGGTGGACAAGATGAACAGCTTAAAGTACATCTTTCAGGGTACCGAATTGTTGATAGCTGTTCATTGCGAAGATCAAAGCACCATCAAAGCCAACACAGAAAAGTTCAGCCAAGAATTTGCCGCACAGCAAGTACCGTTATTTGAAGGTGATCTTCCCATCAGCTATCATGCCAAAATCCGTTCGGAAGAAGCTTGCTTTTTATCGTCGCACCTAGCCGTGCAACTGGCTCAAGAGACGGATGCACGGTTGCATATTCTTCATGTCTCTACTGCTCGAGAGCTGTCGCTTTTTGAGTCTGCTCTTCCACTATCACAAAAACGCATCACCGCGGAAGCATGCGTGGCGCATCTATTGTTCGATTTTGCTTCTTATCAGGAGTTACAGTCACGCATTAAATGCAATCCTGCCATTAAGACGCGTCATGACAGAAATTCCTTGCGTGCGGCTGTCAATAGCAACTTGGTTGACGTTATCTCCACCGATCATGCTCCACACTTGCTGAAAGACAAGGAAGGCGGGGCACTTAAAGCAGCATCGGGTATGCCGATGATTCAATTCTCCCTCATCAGTATGTTGGAGTTAGTCAATGAAGGAGTTTTTACTCTCGAAAAAGTTATAGAGAAAATGTGTCATGCACCTGCTCAAATTTATGCAATACGCAATCGTGGTTATATCCGCAAAGGGTATCAGGCAGATTTGGTGCTGGTTCGTCCCGATAAAGAAGGATGGACGCTTATGGCTGATGACGTTCGAAGCAAGTGCCAATGGAGTCCCCTCGAAGGACGCACTTTCCACTGGAAGGTGGAGAAGACTTTCGTGAACGGACATTTGCTGTATGCTGACGGTGAGATTGATGATGACTATCGTGGTCAAGAACTACGATTCCGATGAAGCAACTCTTGTCTTACTCTATTCATGAAGTAGCAGCTTATATCAACTGGGTGTATTTCTTTCATGCGTGGGGCTTTCAGCCGCGCTTTGCCGCTATTGCAAAAATTCATGGATGCGATGCTTGTCGGGCTTCGTGGCTGACCAGCTTCCCTGAAGAAGAACGTCCGAAGGCTGCCGAAGCGATGCAACTGCTCAAAGAAGCTAACCGGATGCTGAACGAACTTGATGCGGATTTTAAAGTAAACGTGCTCTTTCGTCTTTGCAAAGCCAACGCTAGCGAAGACAATTTAATTTTAGACGGTCTTATCTTTCCGCTCCTTCGGCAGCAAACTAAAAAACGAGAAGAGGGACCGTATCTCTGTCTAAGCGATTTCGTCCGTCCGCTCTCTTCGGGTGTGGACGATACGGTAGGTGTTTTTGCCGCTTCTATTGATGCCGACATGCAAGAACTGTACGAGAAAGACCCTTATAAACACTTGTTGGTGCAAACTTTATCTGACCGCGTGGTTGAGGCGAGTACGGAGAAAATGCAAGAATATCTTCGAATAAATGAACACTTTCAGGGCATTCGTCCTGCGGTAGGCTATCCTTCGTTACCCGATCAGTCTGTCAGCTTTCTTCTTAATGAACTGATTGATATGAGCCAGATTGGTATTCGCCTTACCGAAAACGGCGCTATGTATCCGCACGCCTCCGTCTGTGGTCTTCTCTTTGCTCATCCTGCCGCCAAGTATTTTTCTGTGGGCAAAATTGATGATGAACAATTGACCGATTATGCCCGGCGTAGAGGGATGAGTCTAAAAGAAATGCGCAAGTTTTTGGGAGGAAATTTGCTTTTCTTTCTATTCTTTGTGATTATTCTTTATTTGTAGCGACTAACAAATAAAAAGCAAATCGGATAGATAGGGAGCCAATGGACACGATCGTCACACCAGCCAATGATACTATAGAACAGGATTTTCTGTCGGTCATCCGAGAGTACGAACGTGTCATCTATAAAGTGTGCTACTTGTACACGACGAAGAGCGCTACGCTGAGCGACCTTTATCAGGATGTGGTGCTTAATCTTTGGAAGGCTTTTCCTAAATTTCGAAAGGAGTGTAAAATATCTACTTGGATTTACCGGATAGCATTAAACACTTGCATCAGCTTTATTCGCAAAGAAAGGAATGTGCCCGAAATAGTTGCTTTGACGCGTGAAGCCGATTGGATGACCGAAAAACAAGACCCGCAAGCAGAAATGCTTCGGGCGCTTTACCGAATGATTAACCAACTGGGGCAATTGGATAAATCGATTATACTGCTCTATCTAGAAGAAAAAAACTACGATGAGATTGCAGAAATTACCGGACTGACGGTGACGAACGTTGCTACCAAGTTGAGCCGGATAAAAGATAAACTAAAGAAAATGAAAACGGAGGATTGATAGATGGAACTGAATGAATTAAAGAAATCGTGGAATGCATTGGGTGAACATCTGAAAGATAAGAGGCTGGTCGATGACGAGGACATCGTCCATCTAATGGAACATGCTAAAAAGAATATTCGAGAGATGAGTGTTTTCAATCAACGGATAAACATCTTTTCGTTCTGCCTGATAGCTTTCTTTATTGTGCTTTTTCTTTCTGGCGGCGCTTTCCTAGATGCTTACTATCTGACTATTCTCGTGGCATTGTTCCCTGCCATTATTTGGGATATCTTCAGTGCGCGCTTCTTTGCTCAAACAAAAATAGATGAAATGCCGCTGGTGAACGTCATTTCGCGCTTCAACCGTATTCACCGATGGGTGATTTGCGAACGCTTGATAAGCGTTGCATTCATGCTCTTTTTGGCGGGTTTCTTCTTTATTTATCGGCGTGTATGGGAGCATGGCTTCGGAATGATTGTTTTCTTCTTTGTGGTTTGGATTGCTGGCTTTGCTATCCCTTTATGGGTTTATCGCAAGAACTTGGGACGTCTGCGCGAGATAAAGAAGAATCTCGATGAGC
This sequence comes from Bacteroides sp., assembly GCA_036652495.1. GTDB lineage: Bacteria > Bacteroidota > Bacteroidia > Bacteroidales > Bacteroidaceae > Bacteroides. Next base: position 12,927 of record JAVVVS010000044.1, on the reverse strand, counting down.
TGAAAGAGCTTTGTATTTCTTAATCACATGCTTGCGGCTCATGATTATCTGCCAGCGGTAGACAAAGCAAGTGGTTAGAAAGTAAAAGCCGGCTTGCAACCATAAAGCTTGGTACTCGGTAGATACTTCACTGAGTGTAGCTCCCATATTGTTGATGCGCACAAATCCGTTGATGCCGAAGGTTGACGGAAAGAGGTAAGAGAAGCCTTTCCAAAACGCTGGAATGGCACTGCCCGGCCAAGAGATGCCCGAGATAAACAGTAACGGAATAGAGGTGAACACGAAAATAAGCATACACGTCTCCCGGTTGCGGATGGCAATAGAGGCTGTCATGGCAAAGAAAATGCAGGCAGCCAAATAAGGTAGCATAAACAAAGTCAAGGTAGCCGGCTGCCCTATCTGGTTGAGGCTGAAGAGACGAGGAACAATGCACAGCACGTAGACTGCCACTAGTGCATACACCATGAAGTAACTCAATCCTTTTCCGAAAACAATGCGCAATGTTCCGCGGTAATGACGATTAATAGGCACCAAGTCTTTGAATCGGTTGTTCTCTCGTGCCGTTCCTGCCGAAAGACCGATGCCCAACAGCAGTGTCTGCTGAATGAGCAGAATCAGTACCGCTGGAATAAGGAAAGCGGCAAAACCATTGGTTGGATTAAACAGAGCGATGTCTTCATACTCAATAGGGTAAGCGGTGATTTCATCTTGTCGGTCGGTAGAGTTTCCTGTGCGTTCTATTTTGATGTTCCGGTTCATATCCAATGACACGGCTGTGTTAGCTATCAACAAACTTTTGTAATAAAGCAGTCCGCTCATGTCGCAATAGAGGCTCACTTGTGTTTGTTTACCTCGGACAATGTTGCTGCTGAAGTCGTTGGGAATATAGATAATACCGTAAGCCAAGCGGTCTTTCATTAATAGCTTGGCTTCTTCCATATCGCTGCAATAAGATACAATCCTAACGTCTGCGGTGGCATCTACCTTCCGTAAGTATTCGCGGCTGAGGGCGGTATGGGAAGCATCTACCACCACGGCAGGTACTTCGCGTACCACTTCATTGGTGTAAATGAAACCGTAGATTAGCGGATAGACCAACGGCACCAGAACGAAGAAGATGAGCACGCCCTGGTCTCTGAACGTGGTGCGAAATTCCTGTTTCCAAATGTAAAACAGGTCGTTGATGCCTTGCACTATATTATCTTTTAATGATTTCTCTTTCATCTCAGGGTACGTATTTATAGTATATCAAAGTTTCTTTCAGTCGGTTCACCACAAAAAAGGGAAGCATCATAAAAAGGAACAACGCCATATAGTTAGGCCATGAATAAATCATGCTGTAACCGTTGAGAGCTTGGTCTACATAAATAAGAAAATAATGACGAAGCGGGAAGAGAACGCTGAGCCCTTGCAATACCGGATTCATGGCCATCACGGGGAACGAGAAGCCGGAGATGGAAAACGATAAGACCCCCCAAAGTGAGGCGAAACTCAATCCCAGTCGAAGGGTGGGCAGTGTGCCGATCATCACAATGCCGCAACATTGCGAGGCAAGTACCAGGCAGAGAGTAGCGAGAATCATGGGCAAAATGCCGCTGTTGCACGGGAAGTGCAAAAAGCCGTACAGATAGACATTATAAAAGATGCCCATGATAAAGAAAACCACGGTATGCGGCAATAGCTTGCCTGCTAGCGCAATGTAGATGGAGTTATTGCTCATGCGCAGCCATTCGCGGGCGGTGCGGCTTTTTATTTCCACACCGATAGAGTAGACTGTCACCATGAATATCAGCAACATCAATACGCCCGGCACCAGCGTGTTGCAGAGATACACCGAATAGCTCAGCCACGGGTTTTGCAACGGATGAGTGTCGATGACGATTGGTTGTAAGTAAGCCATTGCCTGACTTTCGGTGGCACCTTTGGCGTAGAGCACCGTGCGAGTGGCAGCTCCGGCAGCCAGCTCACCCATCATCTTCATGTCTTTGAACAATAAGGAACCTGCTATCAGGTAGGAATTGTTGGTGTAGAAGGATAGTTTGGGCTGCCGCTGGCTTTGTACGTCGGCGGACAATCCTTGAGGAATATAGAAAAATCCGTAGATTTTTCCCTCTTGCACGGCGATGCGTGCTTCCGCTACACTACCGTAATGCGCCACCACAGCTGTTTGCTCAAAAGCATCCAAGTTTCGGAGAATGTTTCGGGAGGTGGTACTGTTGTCCTGATCTACTGCTCCTACCGGTAGGTTGGTGGGCAGTCCCGAATTCATCAGTGTGGTAAAGAATACATAGCAGAAGAGTGGAGCAACAATCATGCAAAAGAAATAGAGTGGACGGGACACGAGGCGGCGGCATTCGCGCTTCATGACCTGCCACAGGGCAACGTATTTCTTTTCTTTTTCTTTCATTTCTTTAGTATCACCGACATTCCAGGGCGCAGTCTTTCTGTTTTCTCTAAGGGGAGTGCGCGTACTTCAAAGGTTTTTAAATCGAACTGACCGGTTGTTTTTGTTGCTTTCCAGGCAGCATAGGTGCCAAGGTCTTTCAGGTAGTTCACTTTTAGTTTGATGGTTTTGTTGTTCAGGGCGGGGACGAAAGCCTCAAATACTGTTCCCATGGTCAGGTTCTGAAGTAAATCCTCACGTACATTGAAGGTTATCCACATATCATCCAGCACGGCAATGTTCATGATGGGAGCACCGGTCCCAACCAATTCACCTGCTTTGGGGAATATCTCCGACACTTCTCCGGCGGTTTGTGCGATGAGATAAGTTTCTTTGATGTATGATTGCACTTCGGCTACCGCCCCTTTGGCGCGGTCTACCAACGCGGCGGCAGCCATTTTGTCTTCCCGCTCGGCACCATTTTTAGCCATCGTATATTGGGCTTTTGCAGCTTTTTCTGTAGCAATGGCAGCGTCGCGCTGAGCCATTAGCTCATCGAGTTTCTGTGCCGGCATCACTCCTTGGTCGAAGAGGTTTTTAATTCGCTTGTATGACTTCTCGGCTATCTCTACGCCTGCTTTCGACTTTTGCCACATCTCGTATGCAGCTTGAATCTGCTCGTAGCGTGCTCCTTTGATGGCTTTATTGCTTTGTGCTTGGGCTGCCGCTTCCGCTGCCCGTGCTTGTTCCATCTTAGCGGTTACTTCGGGTGCTTCGATGATGGCGAGTGTATCTCCCGCTTTCACGGATTCGCCTTCTTTCACGCGAAAGGTACTGATTCGTCCCGGCACCTTGCTCGATACGCGGTATTCCGTCACCTCGGCTTGTCCCTGAATGATTTCTGGTCCTTTGCGGAGCAGGAAGAAACCGACTATTGCTACCAATGCAATCACACCCAGCAGGGTGAGGAAGGCAAGCAGCATATTGCTGTTTTGTGATTTTTGTGAAACCATAGTTTATTGTTGTTTTTATTATTTCAGTGTTCCGAGTGATTTTTGCAGGTAAACTTCTGTCAGTTTGACATCTATTTGAGCGTCTATTTTCTCCGATTGAGCGGACAACCAGGCAGTCTGCGCTTCGAGCACATGACTGGTGGCTATGACGCCTTCTTCAAATCCTAACGTAGCGTATCGCAAGTTTTCGTCGGCTTTCTCCATGTTCTTTGCCGCCATAATTAATTTCTTTGCGGCTTCATTTACTTTGAAAGTTGATTGGCTGACTTGTAATTCTATTTTCTCTTTGGCTTCGTCCAGCTGATATTGTGCGATGCGGGCTTCTGCTTTGGCGGCTTTAACCTTATAGATGCCTTCGCCCCAATGCCAGATGGGGAGTTGCAGCATCACACCTACGTTCCACATTCCTTTGAATTTGTTCTCGAAGCTGTTGAAGACGGACGGATTGGTGAGCATGTAGTTCCCCATCAATGCTAACGATGGCAAATGTTCGGCACGGGTCACCTTTACTTTCTGATGGTATATCTTGGTGGCGAGTTCGAGACTTCGTATTTCCGGACGATTGGCATATACTTCGTTCAGGTTGAATTCCGGCGTAAGGCTGACGATAGGCAGATTGTTCAGATATTCGTCGGTCAAGGTGATAGGGGTGGTCAGGTCGATACCACATAGTTGGCACAACAACATTCTCGAAAGGCTTAGTCCGTCTTCTACTTTCGTTAGTGTCATTTCTGCTTCGTTCACTTTAACGCGTACCGACAGTCCGTCGGCTTTGGTGGCAACCCCTTCGTTGATCATCTTTTCTACGTCGCCATCCAGTTTCTGCAGTAACTTTAAATATCCTTCTGCCAATTTCTTCTTGCTGGCGAGTGAAACTACTTGCCAGTACGTCTGGTCGGTGCTGAGGATGACCTCCTGCACGCCCGAGTGATGTTGTTGGCGTGCCAGTTCTTCGGCATATTGTGTAATTTTGTTGTATGCGCGTATTTTCCCTCCCATATAAAGTGGTTGTGTCAGGGTGATGGTTCCTGCATAAACGTTGCGCGTGTCTGTTCGAAAGGCATCCACGAGGGACGTTCCAGCTTGATTTAAAGCTGGTACCACGGCGCCGCCCAACTGTGCGAGCATGGGTGCCAGCTCGGGATGCAGCTTGCCAATCACTTGCGCTGCTTGCTGCAAGGGTCCGCTGAGGCTGGTGCCCAACCCGGAGAGTGTCCCTTTTTGGGCATCACTCAGTAGTGAAAATTCTTTTTGATTGCGCATATACGCTCCCGTAGCCGATAGGTTAGGCAGGTAGTTGGTGAAAGCCGCTTTCTGCTGATAGTGTGCTGCGCTTATCTTTTCATTGCCAATGAGCAACTCTTTGTTGTTGGCGATGGCTAATGCGCGGCAACTATCCAAGCTAAGAATGCTTTGAGCGCTGAGTGAAAAGGTGGCGGTAAGTAGAAATGTCAGGATGAATACTCTTTTCATTGCATCTTATACATTATTAGGGTAATACTTATAGTTTAGAACAACTCTTCGTTGTGTTTTGTTGTTGTATTCTCTTTTCTTTCTTTTAAAAGAGAATACGTAAATGATTGCCTAAACAACGATGCAAATGTAAGTGCTTTCTACGAGACCTCAAAATGTTTTAATGCTTTTTCTTTTTTGTTTACTCCATCTTTTAACTACAGATTCACGCATACTTTTTCTCTGAGGTGATTCTTTCATGAATCACCTCGGCCGTACGGGGACGCTAACTCTCGGCAGGGGATAGCGCATCTCTCGGCAGATGATTCACCTTCTTCCGTCATAAGATTCGTCATCTTTCGGCAGGGGATAGCGCATCTTTCGGTAGACGATTGTTTTTCTTGTTGCGGTTGCCCTGATTCCGTGGTAGATGCCCACCCTGTTCTTTTGTAATACACAGGGAGGGTGTTGCTTGTTTTTACGATTGTTACGGCCTTTGCTGGATGTTTCCCGGGGTGTCCTTATGTAGCAATTCTGTCACTGGTGATGGATCTGTTTATGAATCTTTTATTCTAGCACGAATTTTTGTGAACCAATCAGTGTGCCATCGGCAAAGATGTCCACTCTATAGGACCCGGCATACAAGAATTCTTCGACATCCCAGTAGACGGTGAGGGGCATTTCTTCGCCTTTATATTCTATGTATTTCTTGATGGAGTAGCTTAAAGAACGGTTTTCGTAGGTAAAGGTGTTTGATGCTTTTTTGGTCAGCACATCATTGTCCGGTTTGGTGATGCGAATGTAGAGCGTGCGTTCGCCCGTTTCTGCCGTGATGTTTTTTACGATGGTGAAACCAATGGCGAACTTCACCACATCTTTCACCTTTTTGGCTTTCTTATCGCGCTTGTTGCGGGCATCTATCCAAATGTTGGTAGCGTCCAATTGCGCAGCGAGGGTAACCTTCTTGTTCAAACCTTTTTTCTCTTCCGAAAGATTGTTGATTTGACGGGATGCGTCATTGTACTTTTGTGTGACTTCGGCTATCACTATTTTTTGTTGGGTGGTAAGTCGGTTGAGCGAGTCAATCTGGTTGATGTATCCAATCATGATTTTCCGCAGTGAAGCCAGCTCTCGCTTCAGCCGGCGAATCTCGGTGGCGTTGCTGCTCTTCACGGTGCGCAGCTCCTCGAGCAACCGTTGGGTTTTCATTTGTTCGCGGTCGAGCAAGGTGGATAATGAGTCGTTTGATACGGTCATCTTCAGCTCGTCGTATTGTTGGGCGAATTGGGTGTATTCACTTTCAAGGTCTTCTTTCTCTAACTGAAACTCTTGAACCAGCTCCCGGTTGGTTTGTTTCTCTGAAAACAATAAATAGGTAATGCCAATCATGGCGATTACAAGAACGGATACGGCTATTATTAGCAAACTCTTCTTATTCATGCTACTTCTTTGGGGTTGAATGATAAATTGAGTGCAAAAGTAGTCATTTCGCCACAGAGTAACACCGCTTTTTGCAAAGTTTTTGCTGCAGATTCACATCAATGAGCCAAACTACTGAATGAATAGCAGCCAATGACTGTATTAATTGCGGGTAACTAACTGAACGCAAAAATACAATCTTATTACTTCTTTACCCTTTTGATGGAAGCTTTTTACGTCGATATGAAAATGATACATCACAGATGGTATTAATCGCTCCCGGCAATCTTTTCTTCATTTTCCTGACATCGATTTGTATTACGGCATCCCTACTTTTGTCGTGTAAATAAAACGAATTAAAAAGTAAGAACATGAGAAATTTATTTTTATTACCATTGGCTATCGGTGCCCTCTCTTTTGCCGCTTGTGGCGATGACATATCTGGAACACCAAACGTTGAAGTGCCGGGTGGAGGAGTTGAAGAGGAAAAACCCTTTTTCGGAACTTATGTAACTGGCGACTTTCACCAACACACCGGATATTCAGACGGTACGAACCCCATTAAGTTTGTTTATTCGCAGGCTTTGAAATATGGCCTCGACTTTTCTGTCAATAGCGAGCATGGCGGTGCTTTTGGCGGAGATGCAAGTGAAGGCGAATTTGAAGGCGCTTGCCCCAAATGGAGCGCAACGACCCCGTTGAAAGGAGATGCAAACGGAAGGAATATGTGGCGCTGGCAATCTATTAAAGAATACAGCTGGCTACAAACCAAAGCCTTCGGCGATACACATAAAAATATCATAACCATGCAAGGGCTGGAATGGAATCCGGCAGGTCACGAACACGCAAGCACCTGCATCATATCCGGGCAATTCGGTGGAGAAGAGGCAAAAAGAAATGCCGATGCAATGGCTCAATTTGAGTATATGTTCGATAATAATGATGCAGACAAGACGGGCGGCAACGCTTTCGGTTGGGTGAAGTCTTCTAAAACTGGTCACGAGAAATCAATGGAGGCAGCAAAATGGCTGCAAGATAATCATCGCAAAAGCAGTTGGATTGTGCCGGCTCATCCTGAAAGGCAGAACAAATGGTCTATTGCCGATTATCGTGATTTGAATGATATTGCTCCCGACGTATTCGTTGCTTTTGAAAGCACGCCTGGCCATCAAGCATCGACCAATCGGGGCGGAATCGGCAACTCTACCTCTTATAAGAAAAGCTATACTTTTGGTGGCACAGGCATTATGGCAGCTCAGGTTGGCGGACTATGGGATGCGATGCTTTCTGAAGGAAGGGGCTTTTGGCTGGTGGCTAATTCGGACTTCCACCAACACGTCACTCAAGGAGACGGGGACTTCTATCCCGGTGAGTACCAGAAAAACTATATATCAGTCAAAGAAAAAAGCGCCCAAGGTATTGTAGACGGGCTTCGTTCGGGCAACTTGTTTACCGTTCACGGTGATTTGATTGATAAATTAGAGTTCTCTATCGGAACGGCTACTATGGGGCAAACGTATCTTGCCAGAACCAATAAAGTAAAAATCAAAATTGTGGTGCGAGACCCTGAAACGAAAAACCACAATCAATACACCTCGTTAACCAATCCTAAACTGAATCATATCGACCTTATCGCTGGCGAAATGCGTTCTAAATTATCAAAAAGCTCCCCCGAATACAGTGTGGATACGTATGATAAAACGCATGTGATAGCCCGCTTCGATGCCGTAGGAGGCGTGACAGATGCTAATGGTATTGTTAGCCGCAAATGGGCTGAACAAGCAGACGGTGTGAAAACCGTTGAATACGAAGTAGAACTTCCTAAAGACACTTACTTCAGATTGCGCGGCACTAATCATGGCTTGAATGCAACCGGCGAGACAGATGCCAATGGCAACCCCTTGGTAGATGCTCCTGCAGCGAATGTGACAGCCGGAGCTAAAGCCGCTTTCGAGGATCTTTGGTTCTATTCAAATCCTGTTTTCGTAAAGAAATGAACGGCTGATAAAAGGGTAACTAAAAGCCATCTCTTTTAAAGCGGACTCTTAACGAAAATTATTGCGGAAATATTTCTTTAATACCGATTATCGTTGTATTTTTGTCCACACAATTAAGAGATGAAACTAATTATCAACTTTTTAAAATATTAAGTATTATGTCAAAAGTAACCGTAGTAGGTGCAGGTAACGTAGGTGCTACATGTGCAAATGTACTTGCTTTCAATGAAGTAGCAGACGAAGTAGTAATGCTGGACGTGAAACAAGGCGTATCAGAAGGTAAAGCAATGGATATGATGCAAACAGCTCAATTGTTGGGCTTTGACACCACTGTAGTGGGTTGCACCAACGATTATGCTAAAACAGCTAATTCGGACGTGGTAGTAATCACTTCTGGTATTCCCCGCAAGCCGGGCATGACTCGCGAAGAGTTGATAGGCGTGAATGCAGGTATCGTGAAATCGGTAGCAGCCAGCGTGCTGGAATTTTCTCCTAACGCTATCTTCGTGATTATCTCTAACCCGATGGACACAATGACTTATCTTTCATTGAAGTCATTGGGTATCCCAAAGAACCGTATTATCGGTATGGGCGGTGCTTTGGACAGCTCACGTTTTAAATATTTCTTGTCGCAAGCTTTGGCTTGCAACGCTAACGAAGTAGAAGGCTTTGTTATCGGTGGACACGGTGATACAACCATGATTCCTTTGGCTCGTTTTGCTACATATAAAGGTCTTCCTATCTGTAACTTCTTATCTGCTGAAAAGATTGACGAAGTAGTGAAATCGACTATGGTGGGTGGTGCTACGCTGACTGGTTTGCTAGGCACTTCTGCTTGGTATGCACCAGGTGCTGCAGGAGCATTTGTTGTAGAGTCAATTATTCACAATCAAATGAAGATGGTTCCTTGTTCTGTTTCGCTGGAAGGTGAATATGGCGAAAGCGACCTTTGCTGTGGCGTTCCTGTAATCTTAGGTAGAAACGGTATCGAGAAAATCGTAGAACTTCCGTTGAACGAAGAAGAAATGGCTAAGTTTAAAGCAAGCGCTGCTGCTGTTCGCAAAACGAACGGTGACTTGAAAACAGTAGGTGCTCTCTAATTTCACAACGCTCATTTAGCTTATTTGATTTTAGACCTCACAGTTCTTTTATAAATGAAGACTGTGAGGTCTTTTTTTGTTGTTTTGTCTGCTGTTTTGAAAACGAAGAAATTCATCCGTTGCATCACATATATCTTTAAAAGGCATTGCACTGTCTGTTTTTTTAGTTATTTTTGTCTTCATATTCAAGTTACTTGCATACTTAAGGTTTAATAAGAAATGAAAAAACTACTACTCAGTGCTGCTTCTATCTTTGTTGCTTGCACCGTTTTTGCACAAGACACACCGCTTTGGATGCGTCATTCTGCTATTTCTCCTGATGGAAACACCATCGCCTTCACCTATAAAGGTGATATCTTTGCCGTTGCCGCTGCTGGCGGACGGGCAGTACAAATCACTAGTAATCCGGCTCAGGATACGCAACCAGTCTGGAGCCCCGACGGGCAGCAACTGGCTTTTGCTTCCGACCGTATGGGGAGTATGGATGTTTTCATCGTAGGAAAGGAGGGGGGAGAACCTCGCAGGCTTACCACTCATTCGGGCAGTGAAACGCCTGTAGTCTTTAGTGATGCTACTCATTTGCTTTTCAGTGCTAATGTGATGCCTTCGGCAGAAGATGCCGCTTTCCCCTCTGGCCAGTTTCAACAGATTTATCAATTGCCCTTGACCGGCGGACGCCCCATGCTGTTTTCATCAATGCCGATGGAGTGTATCTCTATTAATAAGGAAGGAACGATGCTCTATCAAGATAAGAAAGGATATGAAGATTATTGGCGCAAGCATCACACTTCGCCTATCGCCCGCGATATTTGGATGCTTAAATCGGGTGCAGAACCTCGGTATGAGAAGCTGACTTCCTTTAAAGGAGAAGACCGCGATCCTGTCTGGGCACCGGACGGAAAGTCTTTTTATTATCTGAGCGAAGAAAAGGGTACCTCGAACGTTTTCCAACGCACGTTAGGAGCAGCGACTGCTACTCAGCTCACGCATCACGTTCAGCAACCGGTGCGCTTCTTGAGTATTGCCTCCAACGGTAAACTTTGTTACGGGTATGATGGCGAAATTTATACCCTTATTCCCGGAACTGAACCACAGAAGGTGAACGTCAGTATTCTTTCCGACCGCGCTGACAAAGACATGATTCGTCAAATAAAGACTAACGGTGCCACACAGTTGGCTGTTTCGCCCAGCGGTAAAGAAGTGGCTTTTATTGTGCGGGGGGATGTGTATGTCACTTCAGTAGATTATAAAACGACCAAACAAATTACTAACACTCCTTGTCAGGAGCGCGATTTGAACTTTTCGCCCGACGGCCGCACGCTGGCGTACGCTTCCGAACGGAATGGGCTTTGGCAGATTTACACAACCGCACTGGTGCGCAAGGAGGAAAAGCAGTTTGCTTACGCCACCGAACTAAAAGAGGAACGCCTCACTAGTTCTCAGCTTGCTTCGTTCACACCGCTTTATAGTCCCGATGGCAAAGAAATTGCTTTCCTTGAAGAGCGTTCTGCTATTCGGGTAATCAACCTTAAAACGAAGGCGGTGCGTACCGTGATGGATGCTCGCTATCAGTATTCATATAGCGACGGTGACCAATGGTTCCAATGGAGCCCGGACAGCAAATGGATTTTGTCCGATTACATCGGCATCGGTGGATGGAACAGCAAGGATGTGGTATTGCTTCCTGCCGACGGGAAAGGTGAAATGATTAACCTTACCGAAAGCGGCTATAATGACGTCAACGCCAAATGGGTATTGGGTGGCAAGGCTATGATATGGTCTAGTGACCGCGCAGGCTATCGCAGTCACGGAAGTTGGGGTGCACAAGATGATACCTATATCATGTTCTTCGATGTGGAGGCTTACAACCGTTTCATGCTCGATAAAGAAGATACCGCCCGCTTGGAAGAGTCGGAAAAGGCAGAAAAAGCAGAAAAAGAAAAAGCAGCCAAGAAGAAGAACGAAAAAAAAGACTTGAAAACGGATTCTTTGACTACGGATAAGAAGAAAGAGGAGGTGAAACCACTCACGTTTGATTTGACCAACCGTTTCGACCGCATCGTGCGTCTCACCGTCAATTCTTCATCCATGGTTGATGCACTGCTCACTACTAAGGGAGACAAACTGTATTATCTTGCTTCTTTTGAAGGCAGTCCGGATTTGTGGGAGCACGATTTGAAAGAGAATACGACCAAGATTTTGCTCAAGGGTGTCGGCTACGGGGCATTGCTTCCCGACAAGGATGGAAAGAACATCTTTATGTGCAGCGGGGGCGGGCTCAAGAAGATTGAAATAGCTGGTAGCAAAACGACTCCTATTGAGTTTGAATCGTTTTTTAATTACCAGCCCTACAGTGAGCGTGCATACATCTTCGACCATACTTGGCAACAGGTGAAAGATAAATTCTACGTTAAAGATTTGCAAGGAGTGGATTGGACTGGATATCGGAAGACTTATGAAAAGTTCTTGCCACACATTAATAATAACTACGATTTCACCGAGATGTTAAGTGAACTCTTGGGCGAACTGAATGCTTCGCATACCGGAGCACGTTACTCAGCTCCTGTTTCGGCATTGCCTACCGCTGCTTTGGGATTGTTTTATGACGACGCCTATTCGGGCGATGGTCTGAAGGTAAAAGAGGTGTTGGCACAAAGCCCATTTACACAGAAGAAGTCGGATGTGAAGCCGGGTTGCATCATTGAGAAAGTAGATGGCGTAGCAATCAAGGCAGGGGAGGACTATTTCCCGCTGTTTGAGGGCAAAGTCGGTCGGAAGGTTTTGCTGTCGGTTTATGACGCTTCTACGAAGAAGCATTTTGAAGAAACCGTAGAGCCTATTAGTTATGGCGCTCAGAGCGAATTGCTTTATAAACGCTGGATTAATAGATGCCGTACTCAAGTAGAAGAACTTTCGGAAGGGCGTATTGGCTATGTGCACGTGCGGGGAATGGATAGCAATAGCTTCCGCAAGATGTACGCTGATTTGTTAGGGCGCTATCGGAATAAAGAAGCCGTAGTCATTGACATCCGGCACAACGGCGGCGGATGGCTGCACGATGACATTGTTACCCTTCTTAGCGGAAAAGAGTATGAGCGTTTTGTTCCTCGTGGACAGTATGTAGGTAGCGATCCGTTCAACAAATGGTTAAAACCTTCGTGCATGCTTGTTTGCGAAGACAATTATAGCAATGCGCATGGCACACCCTTTGTGTACAAAGAATTGGGTATTGGTAAACTGATTGGCACGCCTGTAGCCGGAACGATGACCGCTGTCTGGTGGGAACGTCAAATTGATTCATCCATCGTCTTTGGTATTCCGCAAGTGGGTTGTATGGATATGCGTGGAAAATATCTTGAGAATCAGACACTCGAGCCCGATGTCTTAATCTACAACGAACCTGCTGCCTCGCTTCGCGGTGACGATGCACAGCTCAAAGTCGCTGTGAACGAACTGCTGAAGGGATTGCCGAAGAAGTAGAATTGTTTATAGAAGAAACCAGCGCACGTTTTTTTTAAGAATGCCCTTTTGCAGCCCTAACGGGATTGTAAGAGGGCATTTAT
>JAVVVS010000043.1:0-23821 GCA_036652495.1 Bacteroides sp. | reverse complement strand
TTTATACTACTTATTGTTCTTTCTCTCTTGCCGGATTTGAAAATCCGGATATTCGGGAACGGCGGATGGCAAATCCGCCGGGACGGGGATTAAAAAGCTAAGATACTACGGACGTTGTTGCCGTAGCTCTTATAGTTACTGTGCACGCTGCCGCCGCCGAAGTACACGTACCTAGCGCTGATGCTGCTGCTGTACAGGCGCTCCGACGACGACCAGTAATTAAATGGGAGAAACCAGCTTATTGCCACATAGCTACTTATAGTCTTTAATTTGTTTATCTGACCCGATAATAAATCTCCGTTGTAATACAAAGACAACAACTGACCACAAGAAGGCAAGAACCAACCACTACTTTCGGTCGGGGCGGCAGTACCGAATGTTATACAGGCATTAGCGGCGGGGAAATGTGTGATATTCCAATCATGCCCCGTTCCTTCTTTCATCTTCTGGCAGTTGGAGTAGCCCTTCCAATCGCTATCGCCGGTAGAGGTACCTACGCTAAAGTCATACGCCCCGCCCTTGTTTGCCCACGCAAATATACCGGCATCCTGCAATGCCACCACGTAGCCGCGAAGGGGGGACATTGACGTGCCATTCACGGCTATATAGTTGCCATCATCGGAGTTATCTTTGCCCATCTTGAAAACAAGCCCGATGCACTTCATATCATTGGGGAAAGAAACGGCATTGTTCGGAATCAAGTAGCCGGTAGTCCCGCTGGTGGTGGTAGTGTTGCAGTAGAAATCGCCCACTTGCGCATTCTCGAAATTGTAAGTGAACGTCGTCTCCAACTCTTTGAACGCATAACAATAGTTCGCTAACAAAGTTACCGAACCTGCACTGCTGCTATACGACTTATTGTCGTAGGTAAAATGACTCGTTAAGGAGGCGTCAGTCTGAGGTTTCACAATGAGCCGGGCAGTGCCGTCCGATGCTACATAAGACGAACAATCTTTTGTATCTGTACCTGTACCTGTACCTGCTGTAATACGGGCGTCGGTAAATGGTAGACCGCATTGATAGGCAGTCCCCTCGGAGGTAATGTTAGCCTTGACAGGAGGGATTACCAGCAACGAAAGGGCATGCTGAAAGGTTACGTTCAGTGTTTTGTCCGTAATGGCAGGAGTAATGAGGTCGCACACCAACAGGTCGGAGGCTCGGTGGTTGCCTTCGCTACTCTGGTCGGTCTTGGGGGTGAAGGCAGCTATGATGGCAGCTTTCGTTGTCTTGTTTGCCATATCCTTTTGGTAGGGATAATAGACCAGATATTGATAAGCAGAAGAGAATGGCAGCGGGGGGGTGGATGCCCATTTGCCATCTTGGTAGGTGAAAGGGATATTGTTGTATTTCTCTACAATTTCGCCGTTCTGAAGGGCGATTATCCCCAACTGATCGCCGTTGCGGAAGGTGAAAGGGTAGGCATTGGCATTGGCGGCACGGGTTTGCACCCCGCTGCCTGTGGGGGTGTAGTTGCCCACGCTCACCGAGAGGGTAAGCGGCGCATAGCTATTTAACGTTAATTCTTCATCCAAAGAGGAGCTACAGGCACAGAGCAAGCAGAGCGATGCCACAAGAACGGATATAATACGATAAGTTGTTTTCATACGGTTTTCTTAATTAAAAGGTGAATAGCTGTTGCCCGTCACGTTCTCGTCATTTGCATTTAGATTCTTGATGTCTGTGCGGTTGTCAGGTAAGTACATGGCAGAGGAGCTTTCGGTAGGTGCGTCGCCCAAGGTTGCTCCTTCGTTCCAACCTATGCCGCCAGTGGCATCGGAAGTGACGGTGACCGTCAGGTTCTTCTTTACCGTGAAGGTAATGACGTGTTGCTGGTTGGCTGTGAATTGTCCTACATCTGGGAATTTCCCCTTATAAACCCGCGTCCCACCACCAGCAGAGGTGATTATAATCTCGTTACTATAGGATAGATAAGTGTCGGGAATAGCAATTGCCTGAAAGCGGGCTTCGGTGTCATTGCTCCGATTGAGCATGGTGATGGTGTGGCCATAAGTGCCCGTGTTATAAAATATGTCATTAGTGTAAAAATACCCTTTTGTGTACATATTCGTCACCTGCACGGTAGCTCCTGTTAAATCGGCAAGAGGCACCACATTCTCATCTTCTGTTGTTAGCTGTACGGTCAGTTTGCTCATTACGTGGGTGAAGTTCAACGTTACGGGGGAGTTGAAAGCGGTTTCGCCAGCAGCAGCAGTACCTTTCAATACATCGCTTTGGTAGTACTTCTCCTCGGTGCTTTGGTCTTCCTGTATGGTAAAGGTGTCGTAATATTTGTCGTAGATTTTTTCTTGATACCCCCCTTCCCTGTAGGGATAGTAGGCTTTGATATTTTTTAGGGAAGTTTTGTCCTTCCAATACAGACCGCTCCACCCGCTGCCATCCTTGGCGGTGGCGGTGCAGGGGATATTGTCATAGCCTTCGGCAAAGAAACCTATTTTGTCGCCCACTGTCCAGATGGTTTGTGCTTCTGTTGTTCCTGCTGCGGTGCGGGTTTGTGCTTGCCCGATGCCTGCGATGAGGGTTACGGGCTGTTTGCCATCGGGCAGTTGGTTGTCGTCGGTTTCGTTTTTGTTGCAACCTGCCAGTACGGCTGCCAGCAGTAGCAGCAGCGCAGGGGCAAGGCGGGATAGCATTCTCTTTTTCATATCGGGCTGTTTTTTTATTTCTTTCTTATTGTTTTAGTTGTGCCACCGCCCCGGCGAAGGGGGGGGGGACCGTGTGCAGCCTTTTCAGGTTACTCACTCCGGACGTTACGCTTAAGGTATCCGGCGGTGGCTGTTATCATTCCGTTCTCCGTTCCATCGGGTTTGCCATCCGATGGGTTGAGCATGAGGATTTTTAATCCGATGAATCTATACCGGTATAGATGTGTGGCGGATTTGAAAATCCTGCTATTCGTGACCGGCGGATGGCAAATCCGCCGGGACGGGGGCTGCTTTCTTGTAGCTGTACGGCTACAAGTTTGTAGCTGTACAGGTAGTTTCTTGTAGCTGCCCAGCTACAAGTTTGTAGCTGCCCGGCTACAGAAATGTAGCTGCCCGGCTACAAGTTTGTAGCTGCCCGGCTACAGAAATGTAGCTGCCCGGCTACAAGTTTGTAGCCGTACGGATGTCAGATGTGTTATCCGTTTCTTCCGTTCCATCGGATTTGCCATCCGATGGATTGAGTATGAGGATTTTTAATCCGATGAATCTATATAGGTATAGATGTGTGGCGGATGGCAAATCCTGATACTCGTGACCGGCGGATTACTGCATCTCGGCGTCGCCAGCCTTAGGATCTCCTGATAGCCAATCCGTAATCGAAGAAGTAACCTTTAGCTCGCTATTATTTACGGTAATCTTGTACTGATACTTTTTGCCGCTGGCGAATGTGGTTGCTGCATCGAGCTTGTAGATGTAGGTAGGACCGCTATTTGCCAATGTGACTTTGATGAAAGCCGCATCGCCTGCTACTGTTTGTGGAACGATGACGGCTTCGGCATATGCAGTGCTAGTGCCGAAATCATCGGTGGTGATTTCTGTTCCGATAGTGATGGGAGTGGCAGTGTTTTCGATCTCAGACACGGCAATCATTCCCGCACGATTATTCACTTCGCTTATATTTGTCGCTTTGATTGCCGTAAAGTCCGCTTTCAGTTGCGTGCCCTCAATGGTTACGGTGGCACCGCTTAGATTGGGCTTTCCGTTACCCGATTTCAGAGCTACCTCTACTTTGGAGAGCATGTGGTAGAAGGTGAGTTTGATGGCATCGGCACTTTTTGCATTGCCTTTGGAAGCAGCATAAAGCAGGTCGGAAGCAAGGTAGCCGGTGTTTTTGCTTTGATCGCTACTCACCGCATGGGTGAAGGCTGTTGTGGGATAAGCAGTGACGCTCGTTGGCAAGCTAGGATGGAAGGCATACACATCGACATTGCTGCCTGCGGGGTAGTACATGGAGTTGCCGGTGAAGGAGCCGCTCGTGCCGGCAGTAAGCTCAATGTTGCCGTATAACTGTTCTGCGGAAGTTGTCTTGTCTACGAAGACTGACACTTTTTGTCCGCTGGCGAGTTGTGTGTCTTGCCCGAAGGAAGTGCGGGTCTGTTGTGCCGCCATACCGCTTGTGAGGCGTATCTCACCGTTCCAGTTGTCGATAGCATCGTCGTTTCCGCAGGCGGTCAAGACCATTGTGGCAATCGACAGAGTAATTGTTAAAGCTTTTGCATTCATTGTTTTCTTTTTTTTATTATACATCTATTTAAGTTATTTGTTGTTGAGCCAATCGGTTATTCGGCTTCGCCCGCTTCGCCACCTTCATTGCCCTTGTTCCAGTCGGTGATAGTTCCTGCCACGTCGATAGCAGTGCGGTTGATGGTGATGTTGTAGATATTCTTGTCGCCCGCATTGAAACTCTTGCCGCCAGGTATATCCCAATGGAACACTTCGCCGGTGGCATTGAGGGTGAAAACAAGTTGCCGCCCTGTAGCGATGGGCTTGCCTGTCAGGTTATCCGGGAAGAGGATGACTTCGGCAGAAGTGCCGTCAGTGTTGGTCAGCAGGGTGATGGAAGCGGGTTCTTCCGTGAAGCCGATTGCATCAAAATCCGGATCATAGAGGACTGTTTTCCACTGTCGGGTGATTTCCACCTTCAAGCCCTTCAAATCGGCAGCACTGATACCGCTGCCGTTGGTGATGTTCAGCACCAGTTTGGTCAGGCGGTGTTTGAAGTTCAGCTTTACGTTGGGCTGCTCCTTATTATATAGGGCACCGCCTTCCGCAGCGCTGCTTGCCGCATCGGCAGTCATCAGGTCGAGGGCGGCTTGCGAACGTTGGTCGGAAAGGTCTGCCGTCCAACCCTCCTCTGTCACGTTCTTGTAGGGATACCATGCGTGAAAATCCACGTTACTGCCGTCTACGGGGAAGTAGATGTTGGCACTTGTCGGGGTAAACTTTCCATCGACCGCCTTCGTTTCGTAAGGGATGTTTTTCGCGCCCTCGGCGATGGTCGTCATGCCTGCGGCAAACATATAGATGCCGATTTGGTCGCCCGCAGTCCATGCCGCATTACTTGCACGGGTCTGCACGTTGATGCCGCCCGATACTTGCAGGGCTACCCGCCCGTTATCCTTAACACTATGTTCTGTGTCACTGCCACATCCTGCCAGCAAGGCGGTAGTGGTCAAGATTGCTAATAGTTGTTTCTTCATTAGGTGATTGTTTTAGTTTTTCTCTTCTCTTTAATTAGTGTATGTCTACGTTTCCATTCTCTACTATTGCCCAGTCCGTGATGGTGGCACTCACGCCTGCCTCTGCCGGAAGCTCCAAGGTGGCATCCAATACCAGCGGCTCCAGATTGGTCTTGGTGAAATTCTCCAGCAGGGCGGTCAGATTAGTGCTGACGGACTGCACGCTTCCATCATTCAGGGTAAAGTTCAGGTTTAACTTTTGCTTTTCTGTGCTCACCACACCCACTAAGCGGACAGTGTTTTTCAGCTTGATTGAGTCCGTAGCTGCCCGTGTTCCGTTACGTTTGGTGGCGGGAACTTTGATCAGTGCAAAGGTCGGAATCACCGTTTTACCCTCGGTGGCTGTGACGACTCCTGTGGCTAAATCGATGCTCGTTGCAACCCCCGTCAAAGCGGAAGTGATGCTAGCTATGCGGGCATCATCGCTGGCTTTTAGCTTCAAGATCAGTGTCAATTGACGGATGCGCTGCTTCATAGGCAAGATTACTCTTACTATATTATCGGCTATCGCTGTCAACTGTGTAGTGCCGGAAAAGAGATAGCCGGGCATCGGTTCGAGCGTGCCGTCGGGCAGGAGGTTGACCGTGGCGGTGTTCCCGTTGACGGTGATTCCTTGGGGAGTGTTGTAAGCCAACAGGGTGTAACGGCTTGGCTGTAGCAGAGAGTGGAATTCGTTGACGGACCCGCTTACCTCTTTTTCCGTAGTGCCAATGCGCAGCGTGTAATGTGTGGGAAGCGTGGCTTCGGCAGTGTGACCAGTCCAGTCGGTAGTGACTTGCACTGCTCCCAGTGTAGGGTGCGTCGTGTTGTGCAGCTCGTCCTTCGCGCACGAATTGAATAAAAGTAGCGCTCCAATAAGCAACCCGTTTAGTTGATGATTTGTCATGCCCATATAATTTTTATTTGATTGATTACAAAGTCATTCTTCGCTTCGTTGATAGTCGCCCCGCTTGCCGATGCGCTACAGCTTGTAGTTTGAACACCCCGGTGCAAAACAGCTCTTGTTCCGCTATTATCGACAGAACACAGAATAGCTTTCTGCCGGTGATTGCTCCTGCCCGTGTGTAACGGCATAAGAAAAAACACCGGACAAGCATGGCGTGTATTCTTCTTCTCATATTGATTGTTTCTAAAACCGGATGCACACATCGTCTTTTGAATATTGATTTTAACTATTGATTGAAGCGGGTTGTTCAATCGGAATCTGTGGGTGCAAAATTAATCAATAGTTTTTAGCTAAAAAGACCTTTCGGTTAGTAATATTATATAAAGAGCAAAAGAATTACACTAAATGTCACTAAAACCTTATCTTTGCACCCTAAAACACACTAAGTTTATTGTTATGAAGTTCAATCTTACTAATTTTCAGCAATTCCACGAACATTTTCTCTCTCGTTCGGGGACGAAGGAAAAGGGCATTATCGGCAAGCAACGAGTAGCGGTGTTCATCTATCCATCCATCATTTTGGTGATAGGTGTGCTTTTGAACTTATGCAACCTAACCGGACCGCAACAGTTTTTCTTTAAAATAGCCAACTCGATACACGCACTTTGTGCCATTCTGCTGTTTGCTGGTTATTATTATCATCGCCTGTCGCTCGTGACAGCTATATCCGTTTTATGCGTCTTGACACAAATAGAAATATCTTCGGAAACCATTTACTGTGCCTTTCAAAACAGACCTTATTATATAGCGCTGATTATTGGTAATATGGTGCTTTCCGCCATCGTGTTGTTGCTAAGTATAATGGCCTATTTGCGGGCTATCCCCTATGTGGTAGCAGCCTTGTCCATGCTGGGGTTTGGCGCGGGTGTTTATCTTACGGGAAGTGAGGTGCTTCTAAATTTCTTCCTCGTCTTCTTTCTCGCATTCCTTGCCCTTTCGTTCTTAGGGTGGAAGCTGACGGCAAACACTTCGGAACTAGAAAGAGAGAACAGCAACTTGAAAGAGGAACAACAGCAGGTGCTGGACGTCCTTCAGGTAAGCAAGGAACAAATGCAATCTTATATGACGTTGGCACAAAATCAAGAACAAAAGCTTCCGCCCGAAAAAACGGCGAAACTGCTGGAGCTATTGGGAGGTGCAGCCGAACAGCAGATACGGAAGAACGTGACGTATTATCTCAAACAGTCCGCCATTGAGTTCGAGAAACTCAATGAGCGGCTACCCGAACTCACCACTTCAGAGATAGAAATATGCTCCTTGATATTGAAAGAGAAAAAGCTCAAAGAGCTCAGCCAAGAGTTGGGGAAATCTCCCAGCAACATCACCTGCCAACGCACCAACATCCGCTCCAAGTTGGGATTGAAAAAAGAAGAAAACCTTCATCAATTCTTGATAAAGCGGATGGAGAAGCAGTGAACTCCGCCCCCCCCTTGACTTCATCACTTTTTTTGCTCCGTTCCATCGGATTTGCCATCCGATGGATTGAGTATGAGGCTTTGCAATCCCCAAAACCGTTCTTTTACAATCAACTTTCAAGCGCTCCGCACCTGGTTTCATTTTAATTTCTTATCTTTGCCGCCTATTTATAAGGAACAATTGCAAGATAAAAAAGATGAAATTCATTCCACTCCTACTGTTCGCCTTCCTGCTCTGCTGCCCAAACCCGCAGCTGGCAGCACAAGAAGGAAGTGCCGAACTGCCCGACGACTCCATCCGCCTCAGCCTGCTGACTTGCGCACCCGGAGAAGAAGTCTATTCCCTCTTCGGACACACCGCCATCCGCTACGAAGACCCCTCGCGCGGCATTGATGTCGTGTTCAACTATGGCATGTTCAGCTTCAGCACCCCCAACTTTATGTTCCGCTTCACCTCCGGTGAAACCGATTATGAGCTCGGAGTAAGCGATTACCGGCGTTTTGCGGGCGAATACGAATACTTCGGGCGTAACGTCTGGCAGCAAACACTCAACCTGACGCAAGACGAAAAGGAAGAACTAATCGCCCTGTTAGAAGCTAATTACCGACCGGAGAACCGCGTCTACCGTTATAATTTCCTTTACGACAATTGCGCCACACGCCCGCGCGACATTATCGAAAAAAGCGTGCTGGGGAAAGTGGTTTACCCCGAAGATGCCACCACCACCGCCCCACCAAAAACATTCCGCGACATGATCCACCAATTCACCCACGGACACGCTTGGTTGCAATTCGGCATCGACCTCTGTATTGGCAACGAAGCCGACCGCCCCATCACCACCCGACAAAAAATGTTCGCCCCATCCTACCTGATGAACTCTTTTTCCACAGCCAAAATAGTCAAAAGCCGGAAAGAATATCCCCTCGTACAGGCAACCGGCAAAATAGTGGACTGCAAGCTATCCGGCAAAGAAACCCGCACCACAACCAAAACGCCAATCCCCACACCCCTGCAAGCAGCTTTACTGCTGTTTATCCTTACCGCAGGAGCAACCATCTATGGATTGAAAAAAAAGAAATCCTTGTGGGGCATCGACCTCCTGCTCTTTGGTGCAGCAGGCATTGTAGGCTGCGTCATCACCTTCCTGGTACTCTTCTCCCAGCACCCCGCTGTCAGTTCTAATTACCTGCTTTTCATCTTCCATCCGGCACAGCTCCTGTGCCTGCCATTCATCATACATGCCGCAATAAAAAGAAAGAAATCGAAGTACCACCTCTGCAATGCCCTCGTTTTAACTTTATTTATATTGCTTTTTCCACTAATGCCGCAAAGATTTGACTTAGCTGTCGTACCTTTGGCGCTTTCCTTGCTGACACGCTCGGCAAGCCACCTGATTTTGACGTATAAAAGAAAAAAATGAAAGGATTACTGACTTCCCTTATTACCGTACTCACCTTCACCGGGCTTCAAGCTCAGCCGCTGCCCGCCACCCCAAAGTTGGTAATCGGGCTAACGATCGACCAGCTGCGCACGGACTATCTGGAAGCATTCTCTTCTCTATACGGCGAGAAAGGATTTAAAAGACTCTGGAAAGAAGGATGCGTATACCGCAATGCCGAATACACCTTTAACAAAGTAGACCGCGCATCCGCCATCGCAGCCATTTATACCGGAACACCACCCTCGATGAACGGCATTATAGCAAACCAATGGCTGGACATTTCCACCTTACGCCCCGTAGACTGCATGGACGACCCAGCATATATGGGCAACTATACCGACGAAAACAGCTCGCCCGCACAACTGCTTACCTCCACCCTTACCGACGAACTAAAGATAGCAACCCTCGGCAAAAGTCTAGTGTATGCCATCGCCCCGTTCCGCGAAGCAGCCATCCTTGCCGCCGGACATGCCGGAAATGGCGCCTATTGGTTAAACCCCAATACAGGAAAATGGTGCACCTCTACCTATTATACCGAATTCCCCTGGTGGGTCAGTCAGTACAACGACCGGCAAGCCATTGACTTCCGCATCAAAGACATCGTATGGACACCGATATACCCGGCAGAAAAATACACCTTCCTCCCCGAATGGAGAGACAGCGGATTTAAATACAAAATGGACGAAGACCGGAAAAACAAATTCCGGCGCTTCATCACCAGCCCCTTCGTCAACGACGAAGTCAATGCTTTAACCTCAGAACTGCTCGAGAAAAGCACCCTGGGCAAAGACGAAATTCCCGACCTCCTCTCGCTGACCTATTATGCCGGAAACTACGCCCATAAAACCCCCCAAGAAGGTGCGATGGAACTGATAGACACCTATATACGCCTAGACCAAAGCATCGCTTCGCTGCTCGAACTGATAGAAAAAAAGATCGGCTTGCAACACGTAGCCCTCTTTATCACATCTACCGGATACGTAGACGGAGATGCAGCCGACAAAGGCATCTATCGCATTCCCGGTGGAGAGTTTCACACAAAACGATGCACCGCCTTGCTCAATATGTACCTCACCGCCACCTATGGCGAAGGACAATACGTAGAAGCCTATTTTGACCAACAAATCTACCTCAATCACAAGCTGATAGAGCAGAAACAACTGAACTTGAAAGAAATTCAAGACAAATCCGCCGACTTCCTGATCCAATTCAGCGGCGTGAACGAAGTATACTCAGCCAATCGCCTGCTGCTCGGCGCTTGGACACCGGACATCCACCGGATACGCAACGGATACCATCGCAAACGCTCGGGCGACCTGATTTTGGACATCCTGCCCGGCTGGACAGTAGTAGACGAAAACACAACAGAAAACAATACAATCCGCAACGCACACATCCCTGCACCCCTGATTTTCCTTGGAAACTCAATAAAGCCTGCAGTGATTGACACCCCCGTGACAATGGACCGCCTTGCCCCTACACTGGCCCACTTCATGAGGATACGGGCGCCCAATGCCTGTACCGCTACTCCGCTTACCAACCTGCGATAAGCTTCAAACAATTCGTAAATAATAATAAAAATAAAATATAACATGGGATTTAATGAGTTTTTAGGCTCGATTTTCGGAAACAAATCCGTGCGAGACATGAAAGAAATCCAACCCTGGGTAGAGAAGATCAAAGCTGCTTACCCCGAGGTTGCCAAACTTGACAATGACGATCTTCGTGCCAGAACAGAAGAACTGAAAAGTTACATTCACAATTCGGCCAACACAGAACGTACCAAAGTAGAAGAGTTAAAAGCCAGCATCGAAACCACCGAGCTGGAAGATCGCGAAGAAGTCTTCGCACAAATAGACAAACTGGAAAAAGAAATACTGGACATCTACGAGAAAGCACTCGACGAAGTGCTGCCCGTAGCCTTTTCCATCGTCAAAGAAACAGCCAAACGCTTCACCGAAAACGAACTTATCGAAGTCACCGCTACAGCCTTCGACCGCGAACTAGCTGCAACAAAAGATTTCGTGCACATAGAAGGCGACAAAGCCATCTATCAAAACCACTGGCTTGCCGGCGGCACAGAGATTACCTGGAACATGGTGCACTATGATGTACAACTTTTCGGAGGCGTAGTGCTGCACAAAGGAAAAATAGCAGAAATGGCAACCGGTGAAGGAAAAACCTTGGTAGCTACCCTACCGGTATTCCTGAACGCACTGACCGGAAACGGCGTGCATCTCGTTACAGTCAACGACTACCTTGCCAAACGCGACTCGGAATGGATGGGACCCTTGTACATGTTCCACGGATTGAGCGTAGATTGCATCGACCGTCATCAACCGAACTCCAACGAACGTCGCAAAGCCTACTTGGCAGATATCACCTTTGGCACAAACAACGAATTTGGCTTCGACTACCTGCGTGATAATATGGCAATCAGCCCCAAAGACTTGGTACAACGCCAACACAACTACTCCATCGTTGATGAAGTGGACTCAGTATTGATTGACGACGCCCGCACACCGTTGATTATCTCCGGTCCCGTACCCAAAGGAGGAGACCAACTTTTCGAAGCACTCTGCCCGATGGTAGAACGCTTGGTTGACGTGCAAAAAACATTGGCAACCAAATACCTTTCAGATGCCAAACGCCTGATTGCCTCGAGCGACAAGAAAGAAGTAGAAGAAGGCTTCCTAGCCCTCTTCCGCAGTCACAAAGCATTGCCCAAGAACAAAGCATTGATCAAGTACCTCAGTGAACAAGGCATCAAAGCCGGCATGCTGAAAACAGAAGAAATCTATATGGAACAGAACAACAAGCGGATGCACGAAGCTACCGACCCCCTGTTCTTTGTCATTGATGAAAAGCTGAACAGCGTTGACCTGACCGACAAAGGCGTCGACCTCATCACCGGCAACTCCGAAGACCCCACCTTATTTGTACTGCCGGACATTGCCGCCCAACTTTCGGAACTAGACAACGAAACCTTGAACTTGACCGAAGAAGAAAAGCTGGAAAAGAAAGACGAACTGCTGACCAACTACGCCATCAAATCAGAGCGCGTGCATACCATCAACCAACTGTTGAAAGCATACACAATGTTCGAGAAAGACGACGAATATGTAGTCATCGACGGACAAGTGAAAATTGTGGACGAACAGACGGGACGTATCATGGAAGGACGCCGCTACTCGGACGGACTCCACCAAGCACTCGAAGCCAAAGAACAAGTGAAGATAGAAGATGCCACGCAGACCTTCGCCACCATCACCCTGCAGAACTACTTCCGTATGTATCACAAACTATCAGGTATGACCGGTACCGCCGAAACCGAAGCAGGCGAACTTTGGGACATCTACAAACTAGATGTGGTAGTGATTCCCACCAACCGCCCCGTCACACGTAAAGACATGAACGACCGCGTTTATAAAACAAAACGCGAGAAATACAAAGCAGTCATTGAAGAAATAGAAAAACTAGTCACTGCCGGACGCCCCGTCTTGGTAGGTACAACTTCCGTAGAGATTTCCGAGATGCTGAGCAAGATGCTGACCATGCGCAAGATAGAACACAACGTGCTGAATGCCAAGTTACATCAAAAAGAAGCAGACATCGTGGCACAAGCCGGTTTCAGAGGAACAGTCACCATTGCCACCAATATGGCAGGTCGTGGTACCGACATCAAGCTGAGCACAGAAGTGAAAGCAGCCGGAGGTTTAGCCATCATCGGCACCGAACGTCATGAATCTCGCCGAGTAGACCGCCAGTTGCGCGGTCGTGCCGGACGTCAGGGCGACCCGGGCTCGTCCGTCTTCTTCGTATCCTTGGAAGATGACCTCATGCGCCTCTTCTCTTCCGACCGTATTGCCGGAGTGATGGACCGCTTGGGCTTTAAAGAAGGCGAAATGATTGAACATAAGATGATTTCGAACTCTATCGAACGCGCTCAAAAGAAGGTGGAAGAAAACAACTTCGGTATCCGCAAGCGTCTGCTGGAATACGATGACGTGATGAACAAACAGCGTACAGTGGTCTACACCAAGCGCCGGCACGCGTTGATGGGCGAACGTATCGGCATGGATATTGTCAATATGATTTGGGATCGTTGCGCTGCTGCCATCGAGAACAATGATTACGAAGGCTGCAAAATAGACCTGCTGCACTCATTGGCAATGACCACTCCTTTCACAGAAGAAGAATTCCGCAACGAGAAAAAAGAAGCATTAGCAGATAAAACGTTTGACGTAGCCATGACTAACTTCAAACGCAAAACCGAACATCTGGCTCAGGTGGCGAACCCCGTCATCAAAGAAGTGTACGAAAATCAAGGCTACCAATATGAAAACATCCTGATTCCAATCACCGACGGCAAACGGATGTACAACATCTCTTGCAACTTGAAAGCAGCCTACCAAAGCGAATCGAAAGAAGTAGTGAAGTCGTTCGAGAAATCAATCCTGCTCCACGTCATCGACGAAGCTTGGAAAGAAAACCTCCGCGAGCTGGACGAATTGAAACATTCTGTTCAGAATGCCAGCTACGAACAAAAAGACCCTCTGCTGATTTATAAGCTGGAATCTGTCACACTGTTTGATGCAATGGTGAACAAGATAAACAACCAAACGGTTTCTATCTTGATGCGCGGACAAATACCGACCCAAGAACCGGAACAAATCCGCCAAGCAGCCCCCGAACAGCACGAAGACCGCACGAAGTATCGCGAACAAAAGCAAGACCTGAATGACCCCAACCAGCAAGCGGCTGCCCAACAGGACACCCGAGAAGTCGTAAAGCGCGAACCCATACGTGTAGAAAAGACCGTAGGGCGCAACGACCCCTGTCCTTGCGGCAGCGGTAAAAAATACAAGAATTGCCATGGACGCGCTTAAACAATAAGTCCATACAAAAGAAAGCCTCAAACGATAGTGTATTGTTCGAGGCTTTCTTTTTTATCAGCTTTTAACTCAGGCTTTCAAGTAAAAGTCGTATTTTTGCTCCTGCAGATCAACAAAACCCAAACTATGGCTAAATATCCCTATTCCATCCTCTTATTGCTCTTCCTTACATTAGGCTCTTGCCAAACGATGGAACAGCTATCCATTGATTACATGCTGCCGGCAGAAATCAGTTTTCCACTCGAACTCAAACGAGTAGGTGTAGTGAACAACACAAGCCCTCTGCCCGACAACAAATTAAACCCACAAGACAACACCGTCAAAGAGAACGAAGTAAGCCGTGCCACAGCCTATCACAACGGCGATGCAGCTATAGCCGCCTCTTCGCTGGCCGAAGCCATAGCTAAAGAGAATTACTTTGACGAAGTCATCATCTGCGACTCTGCCTTACGCGCTAAAGACATCAACGCACGTGAAAACACCTTAGGCAAAGAAGAAGTGCAAAACCTCGCACAAAGCTTGGATGTTGATTTCATCATCTCGCTCGAAAGCCTCCAATTGAAAGCCACACGGGTGATTCGTTACCAACCCCAATGGGGCTGCTTTCAAGGAACCGTCGATATGAAAGTGTATCCCTCCGTCAAAGTTTACCTGCCCAACCGCAAGGGACCCATGGTGACTGTCAACGTCAACGACAGTATCTTCTGGGAAGAATTAGGAACCACCGAAACCTATCTGAACGGCAAAATGCCAACAGATAAAAAGATAGTAGAAGAAGGCTCCGAGTTTGCTGGAAGCATCCCCGTGAAATATATTCTTCCCCATTGGAAAACAAGTACACGCTATTTCTATACCAATGGGTCTGTCAATATGCGCGATGCCGCTATCAACGTACGCGAACAAAGCTGGGACAAAGCCTTTCCCCTTTGGGATACAGCCTATCAATCGACCAAAAGCGAGAAAAAGAAGATGGCTGCCGCACACAACATAGCTCTTTATTACGAGATGAAAGACAGCCTGCAAACAGCAGAAACCTGGGCAACCAAAGCATTGGAACTGGCGCGCGAAGTAGATAAGATAGACAAGAAAGGTAGCCGGGACTTAGAGCTAAGCAGCGTGCCTAACTACGTGATGATTTTCCGTTATCTCAATGAATTGAAAGAACGAAAGGCCGGTTTAGCCAAATTAAATATGCAGATGAGCCGATTTAGCGATGTTTTTTAGAAGAATAATGCAAAGATAACCGTTTTTTTCATACCTTTGAAGTGAAATAAAAGGAATAAACCCATGAAATTAAGCCAACAATCACAATCATTAATCGAATCGACTGTCAGGAAAGCGGTCGATAAATACCTCTGTGGCTGCGAACAAACCATCGTCACCGACGTTCACCTGCAGCCCAGCCAAAACACCGGCGAGTTTACCATCTTCGATGATGAAGATAAGGAGTTGGCAAAAGCAATCATCGAAGAATGGTCGGCCTACGAAGGCGACGACTTCTATGAGGGTGTAGAGCATTCGCTGCGTGTGGTGCTTTGTCAATTAAAAGAAGCGGGAACTTTCGACACACTTCCCATCATGAAGCCCTACTCTTTTGTTTTGGTGGACGAAGAGAAAGAGAGCATCGCCGACTTGCTATTGGTAGACGACGACACCTTATTGGTAAATACCGAGTTACTCAAAGGACTGGATCGCGAGCTGGACGACTTCTTGAAAGAATTACTAGAAAAATAAATCAGGCAATGAGAAAGACTTCATGGATAGGATTTTATCTGCTATGCACAGTAGTCACACTATTGTCCTGCAAAAGTAGCCGCATCCCGCAAAAACACGTGCTGGTATGGGAAGAGAACTTTGACCAAAGCGAAAGATTCGACTCTCTTTCTTGGAGTAAAATACCTCGCGGAGGATCGGATTGGAATAACTATATGTCCGACTTCGACTCCTGCTATGCCATGCAAGCGGGTAATTTGGTATTAAGAGGTATTGTCAACCACAGCCTGCCCAATGACACGGCTCCTTACCTGACCGGCGGAGTTTACACCAAAGACAAAGTATCTTTCAAGAACGGACGGTTGGAAATACGTGCCAAGGTACCTGCTGCCCAAGGATGCTGGCCTGCCATCTGGCTGCTGCCACTTGACACTCCCTGGCCGATGGGAGGCGAAATAGACATCATGGAACACTTGAACCATGATTCAATCGTCTATCAGACCGTACATTCCTATTACACCTACAAGCTGGGCATCAAAACGCCCAAACCCCATGCCACAAGCACCATCATTCCCGATGATTACAATATCTATGCAGTAGAAATGTATCCTGACAGCCTGTCTTTTTTCGTGAACGGGAAACACTCCTTTACGTATCCGCGCATTCAAACGGACAAAGAAGGACAATATCCTTTCAACAGCCCGTTCTACCTGCTCATCGACATGCAGCTGGGTGGCTCATGGGTAGGCGCAGTGCAAGCAAAAGAACTTCCGGTAGCGATGCAAATTGACTGGGTGCGCTTCTATCAAAGAAAATCCAAGTAAAAACTGAACCGCACAGCACTCAATGGTGAAAACGTTTGCATAACTATATGGGTATTGAAAGAAAGAGGAAAAAGAAGAGCTCGGAGAATTGTTTTACCTTAGCGCCGTTAAACGATTACAAATCCACTACTAACATGAAAAAGATCTTATTTCTCCTAATCACTTTCTTCTTTTCTCTTAGCACAAAGGCAGCTATGAATGTGAATAAAATTGATCCGCCGTTCTGGTACGCAGGGATGAAAAGCCCTGACCTTCAGCTACTGGTGAGCGGTGAAGGCATTGGCGATGCCACCGTATCTATTCAATATCCCGGCGTATCACTCAGCAGCACCGTAAAGATGGAAAGCAACAACTATCTGCTCATCTACCTCAAGCTGGACAAAAAAGCACAACCCGGCAAATTCCCCATCACCTTCATCCAAGGGAAAAGAAAACTGGTAAAAGAATACGAACTCAAAGCCCGCAACAAAAGAGGCGATGAACACAAAGGCTTCGACGCATCGGATGCGCTCTACCTGCTAATGCCTGACCGTTTTGCCAACGGCAACCCTGCCAATGACCACATAACCGGCATGATAGACAATAAGCTAGACCGTACCGACCCCAATGCTCGGCATGGGGGCGACTTGGCGGGTATCGAAAAGCATTTGGAGTACTTCTCCGATTTGGGCGTAACAGCCCTGTGGTTCACCCCCGTACTAGAAAACAACATGACAGGAGGCTCTTATCACGGCTATGCCACGACCGATTATTACAAAGTAGACCCACGTTTCGGTACGAACGAAGAATACCGTCAGCTGATAGAGAAGTCACATGCACGCGGCATTAAAGTTGTCATGGATATGATTTTCAATCATTGCGGCGTAGATCATCCTTGGATAAAGGACATGCCGTCAAAAGACTGGTTCAACAACCCCGACCACCAAAACCACTTTGTGCAAACATCCTTCAAACTCACACCGCACGTTGATCCGTATGCTTCGACCTACGACACCGCACAGATGAACGATGGCTGGTTTGTCACCGCCATGCCCGACCTCAATCAAAAAAATCCGCACGTGTACCGGTATTTGCTACAAAACAGTCTCTGGTGGGTAGAATATTCCGACATTGATGGCATCCGCATGGATACTTATCCATACGCCGACTATGACGCCATGAGCCATTGGATGAAAGAGTTGAACGAAGAATATCCCAACTACAACACGGTGGGCGAAACGTGGGTGACTGAACCAGCTTACACCGCATGGTGGCAAAAAGACTCCAAGTTATCGGCTCCCAAGAACAGCAACCTGAAAACCGTTATGGACTTCAGCTTCTACGAAAAAATGAGCATTGCAAAGACGGAACAAACGGAAACGTGGTTCAAAGGGTTAGACCGCATCTACAACAGCTTCGTTTATGACTTCCTCTACCCTAATCCGGCCTCCGTACTGGCATTCCTCGAAAATCATGATACCGACCGCTTTCTGGGCGAAGGCAACAATCTGCCGCTGCTCAAGCAAGCTTCTACCCTGCTACTTACCACTCGACGCATCCCGCAGCTCTATTACGGGACGGAAATAATGATGAACGGAACGAAAGCTAAAAGCGACGGCTACGTCCGTAAAGACTTTCCCGGCGGATGGGCAGGCGACACAGAGAACGCTTTCACTTCTGCCGGAAGAACTGCACAGCAGAATGAATGCTACAATTTCTATAAAACCCTGCTGAACTGGCGCAAAGGAAACGACGTGATAGCCAAAGGAGACATGAAACAGTTTATGATACAAAACGGCGTATATGCCTACGCTCGCCTATACAAAGAGAAAACCGTCTTTGTGCTGCTCAACGGGACAGACAAAGCCACAACCCTCCCACTTACCTATTACAAAGAGGTATTGAAAGACGCCAAACAAGGAAAAGACATCTTGACCGGAAAGAACATCCCGCTAAACAATGAGTTAATATTGGCACCCAGAGAATCGCTGGTGTTAGAACTCTAACGTTTCTCAACCCCAACAAAGTAAAAGAAAAAGCGGCTTTTGTTGATTTGACTGATAGGTACGAAACAAATTAATCGTATCTTTGCAGCTCGGTTTATCCGGACACACATTAATTACATTATAATAATAGATTAGATGGAAACAGCAGAAAACAAGTACATTACCGTGGCATACGAACTGTACACCACCGAAGATGGAGACAGAGACTTAATAGAGAAAGCAACCGCTGAACACCCGTTCCAGTTCATTTCGGGCATGGGAACAACGCTCGATGCTTTCGAAAGCCAAATCGTTGCGCTCAATAAAGGAGATAAATTCGAATTTACGATTGCTTCGGAAGACGCTTACGGTGAATATGACGAAGAACACGTACTCGATCTGCCGAAAAATATTTTCGAAGTAGATGGGCGCTTTGATGCAGAACGCATCTACGAAGGCAACGTGGTGCCATTGATGGACGCTGAAGGTCATCGGCTGAATGGTACTGTAGTAGAAGTGAAGCCCGAAACGGTAGTGATTGACATGAACCACCCGTTGGCAGGTGCCGATTTGACATTCGTTGGTGAAGTTCTAGAAAACCGTCCGGCTACGAACGAAGAAATAGAAGGTATGGCAAACATGATGAGCGGCGAAGGCGGATGCAGTTGCGGATGCGACAGTTGCGGCGATGATGACTGCGGCGAAGGTTGCGGATGCGACGGACACTGCCACTAACCATTCGGAGCATTACCAGACAAGCACACAGACAGACAGAGGGCACAGCGTTGAATGAAAACTCTTTTCATTCAGCACTGTGCCCTTTCTGCTTTTGTAGGGAGCGGGTATTGCATTTACTCTTCTAATTCTTTCAAACGGTCTTCTACTTCCCGTTTGAGCGAGTCGTTGGTTCCGGTGAATACTGCTTGCACGTTTCCCTTGCTATTCAAAAGAATGGCTGTTGGAACAATCACAATGCCAAAAGCATGCCAGAGCGGCAAGGCATCCGTGAGCTGACAAAAAAGGAAAGGGACTTTAGCCAATGCCGCTTTTACTTGCGCTGCATCGTTCAAAGTGCAGGCTAAAAAGTTTAGCTCAGGATACTTCTCGCACAACTTATTCAGCCAAGGTATCTCACGCATGCAAGGACCACCGGTCACCTGCCAGAAGTTAATCAGCGTCACCTTTCCTCGCACTGATTCATTGCTCCACAGCCGCCCGTTCAGGTCAGTTAAAGAAAATACGGGACAGGGCTTGCCACCCCATTTCGCCCAAACAGCCCGGTCTTGAGCCAGACGCTGAAGTTTCATCTCTTCCTTCGCTTTCTCGCTACTAAACATCACTTTTCCACTTTTGGTTTCTTTCAACAACGAAGGCAGTTTTTCTTCTTGCGCCTGAGCCGCGCCTACGAACAAAAGAAGCAATAACCAGATTCCAATCTTTCTTCTCATCACTAGCATCCTTTATGAGTCATGATGTCGAGCACCACGCGGTCTGTTTCATTCATGCCCTGCGAACCAATGCGGGTAAGGTTGCGGATACTTTGGTCTACATCCTCGTCGATAATACCTTCGACGGAAGTAACGCAACGATTTCCCATCGCCATCATCGCCGAAAGCACGGCGGTAGAAACGCCCGTCGTCACCTTCAAGGCACAACTGGGTTTAGCACCGTCACAAATCATCCCCGTCAAGTTAGCAATCATGTTCTGCACGGCAAAAGCCACTTGCTCGTAACTGCCGCCCATCAGCCAAGTGATGCCACAACTAGAGCCGGTAGCAGCTACCACGCAGCCGCAAAGCGCAGACAGCCGTCCCAGACTTTGTTTAATATAAATAACGGTGAGATGACTGAGCATCAACGCCCGGATCAGTTCTTCTTCCGATTTTCCGTTTTCTTCGGCATAGACCACTACAGGAAGAGTGGCGGAAATGCCTTGATTGCCACTACCCGAATTGCTCATCACCGGAATCATGGCTCCAGCCATTCGGGCATCACAAGCGGCAGAAGTGTAGGAAAGAATATGAGAAAAAACGCTATTGCCCAATACATTATTCTTATCCTCATCCCGAAGCATAGTGCCGAGCGCATGCCCGTAATCGCCCTTAAAAGATTGTTCGGCTGCAGCTTTGTTCACACGCGCCGTCTCAAGAATAAAACGAATGTCATCAAGGGGAGCCGTCATAGCAAAATCATAAACCTTGCGAAGGTTTAGCTCGAGTGGAGCCTCTTCAGATTCGTCCGGACCGGTCTGCTGTTTATTGAGCAACACGTTGTCTTGACACGCCAAATAGACGAAAGTAGTATGTCCGCCAGCGATGATAGCAGTGGCTGTTTGCTCCTCCGCCTGACAAACCACTTCAATATAAAGTTTTTCGGTAATGTTGTTTTTAAGCGAAATACAGATGCGCTTTTCATTAATGAATTGTTTGCCCAGTTTCACAGCTTCGGGCGTACAATCTTTCAGCACTTCTAGCTGGTAATCAGAACGTCCCACAATGGCTCCTAGCGCAACGGCAATAGGCAATCCTATCATCCCCGTGCCGGGTATGCCCACTCCCATTGCATTTTTAAGGATGTTGGCACTGAGTTCCACGCGTATCTTTTCGGGCTTTTTGCCCAGTATTTCCGTAGCTTTAGCCACACACAATGCCACTGCGATGGGTTCCGTACAACCAATGGCGGGGATTACTTCGCGCTGTATTAACGCGATGATTTGTATTCTTTCCGATTCTATCATGAGGTACTTAGGTTTTGTTGCCACAAATGTAGAAAATATACTTTTATGATACACTAAAAAACGAAATAAATAAAAACATAGAATAACTATAAAAGGGGTTGTTAGCATAGCGTTTAGTGACTGCTTGCCTCCGGTTTAAAACAAAATCAGGCTTAACATGCCTCCTGTTTGAAACAAATTGGTATATTTGTGTTTGAAATTTACATAATGCCAAACAGTGCAAGCAAGCGGACAAAAAACGCCAGAATAGTGCGGCATAGACTAAAATAAAAGCAAAAAATAAGCTACCTTTGCGCATTCTTTCACCCTTAGAGGTGTGAGACACAACAAAATCCGATTCATTAACTTAAAAGACAGAAATAAATGAAACTAAAGCATCTGATGACTTGTCTCTTCATTGCAATGGCAACTACATCCTGCATCCAAGACGAAGCGGCAAATACCGAAGCAGACATTCTGACTTGCCAAGTACCAGGAATACACCTGACTACCGAACCGATTGTGCAAAATCAGGAAATAACCATCATCGTAAACAAACTGACGGACTTAACCCACATAGCGCCACAATTCACTTTAACTCCCGGAGCCAGTATTAATCCGGTGAGCGGAACAGACCGTAACTTCAACAATGCGACTCAATCGCTGATTTATACGGTGACCGCTGCTGACAGCCAGTGGTCGAAGAACTATATCGTACGGATTGTGAACTCCGAAATGACTTCGGTATACAATTTCGAGGATGTCTCTCAAAAAGAGCCTTACTACGTGTTTGCCGAGAAGCAAGACGGAGTAGTGTCCATGCAATGGGCTAGCGGAAACAGTGGATATGCTATTACCGGTATGGCAAAGAATGAAAACGAGTATCCTACCCTCCAGTCACCCGACGGAAAGACGGGCAAATGCCTCAAGTTGGTCACTCGCAGCACAGGAAGCTTCGGTGCCGGGCTTCTCCGCCCTATGCGTATTGCTGCAGGCAATCTATTTATCGGCAAATTCGATATATTGAGTGCTTTGCAAGATGCGTTGAAAGCAACCCATTTGGGACTTCCTTTTTACAACGAACCGACTTACCTGACAGGATATTATAAATACAAGTCCGGCGAACAGTACACCACAGCAGATGGCGCCGTCGTTGAAGGTAAACGTGATCTCTTTGACATATTCGCCCTTTTTTACGAAACAGACGAAAAGGTGAAATACCTCGACGGAACCAATAACTTTACCAGTCCGAACCTCATCTCGGTGGCACACATCACTGGCGCCAAAGAAACCACAGACAACCGATGGGCAGAATTCCATATCCCGTTTATCACCAAGCCCGGAAAAGCAGTGGACCAAAAGAAGTTGAAAGCAGGGAAATACAACATTACCATCGTATTCGCTGCCAGCGTTCAAGGAGACAGGTTCAACGGATCAGTAGGGAGCACCCTGATGATAGACGAGGTACAGCTGCATTCAAAATAAAACGATAAAGAAACATTAGTAGAACAAAAAAGAATGAAGAAACATACATTAATCATTGGTGTGCTTGCCCTGCTGCTTGCCCCTATCAGCCTGCGGGCACAAAACGACAGAAACAAGAGCATCATCCGCTCGGCACTGAACGGACTGGAATATGAAGTAAAGGCGGGCATCAGCATTGGCGGCACAGCTCCACTGCCCCTGCCCGTAGAGATACGTTCCATTGACAAGTATAATCCCAACCTCGCTATCAGCATAGCGGGCGAGGTTACTAAATGGCTGGACACCCAAAAAGAGTGGGGAATCATTGTAGGGTTACGGCTTGAAAACAAATCGATGCTGACCGAGGCTACAGTGAAGAATTATAGCATGGAAATCATTGGCACGCAAGGCGAAAGAGTGAGCGGCGCATGGACAGGAGGGGTAAAGACAAAAGTGCGCAACTCCTACGTGACGATTCCCGTACTGGCTGCTTACAAACTATCCAAGCGATGGAATCTGAAAGCCGGTCCTTACGTTTCTTATCTGCTTGAAGGCGAGTTTTCGGGCAATGTTTATGAGGGGTATCTGCGCGAAGGCAACCCTACAGGCGTAAAGGTAGAATTTAAAGATGACCAGACAGCCAGTTACGACTTCTCCAACAACCTGCGAAAGTTTCAATGGGGTGCCCAACTGGGAAGCGAATGGAAAGCCTTCAAACATCTCAATGTGTACGCCGACCTCATTTGGGGCTTGAATAACATCTTCCAAAAAGACTTCAAGACAATCACTTTTTCCATGTATCC
The DNA here is from genome assembly GCA_036652495.1 of Bacteroides sp. Lineage (GTDB taxonomy): Bacteria > Bacteroidota > Bacteroidia > Bacteroidales > Bacteroidaceae > Bacteroides. Next base: position 397 of record JAVVVS010000043.1, on the reverse strand, counting down.
TATCTATTTGAACATAGGGTTTGGATATGCCTTCTAAAAACGAAAGAAATATGGATGAAAGAAATGGGAATAGCAAAATGGTTTACCCAATATAGCAAACCACGAAAGAATATACCATTGGAATCCTAAACATGGAGAGTTAGGCAAGGACACACACTCTGAGCATCGCGGAGAAAAGGTTGCAAAACCTTTGGGTTCGAGAGAAGAGACAAAGGAATTGTTGTAGAAAGCCATTGGCATACAGCCTACAGGTACGTTGTTCTATTATGACGATGATTATCAACATTACATGGAATTTAAAATGGATAGTACAGATACGTTTCACTCATTCCATATAGAAGATGAAAGCAGAGTGCCCAAAGCTATAAAAGAGAAAATAAAAGAGTAGAAGGATGAA
>JAVVVS010000042.1:0-24901 GCA_036652495.1 Bacteroides sp. | reverse complement strand
ACAAAAGAAGAATTGCTGCAATTGGTAGCAGACCTTGAACGGAGAGTGGAAACGCTTTCGGAGCAAGCAAGTTTGTCAACTGAAAAGCGTTTTCGTGACAGATACAGTACCCGCATTCTCGATGCGTTGCCTGATATGTTGACAGTCTTCGGGCGCGACGGTGTAATTGTAGAATTAGCGTCTTCTCCTGCCACTAATCATGTAGAAGGTACCGATGCACAAAGCATTATTCATGCTCATATCAAAGACATCATTCCGCCCGATGCGTACGAGAGCGTGCAGCAGAACATGGAAAAAGTCATTGCTACGGGGCGGGAATCGACCGCCAAACATTCGTTAATGGTCAACGGGGTGCGTCATTATTTCGAGAATCGCATCTTCCCCCTTGATGAAAAATACCTGCTTTGTATGTGCCGCGATGTTTCCGCCCGGGTGGAAATGGAACATAAGAACGCCGATCAGCAAGCGGAAATTACACGGCTCAATTCAATCATGCACGCCGTCCTGAACAACATTCCTGTCTATCTTTTTGTGAAAGACACCGGAAACGACTTCCGCTACCTGTATTGGAACAAAGCTTTTGCCGACCATTCGGGTATTCCGATAGAGAATGTCATCGGATACAACGATGACGAGATATTTCCTAATAGTGCCGACGCCGAAAGATTCCGCAAAGACGACCTCGAAACCATGAGAATGGGGCGGTTGGAGTACGAAGAAGACTATACCACCGAGTATGGAGAAATCCGTTCGGTGGTAACGGTAAAAACACTTGTTTCAACGGGTAACGATTCGCCTTATCTTATTGGTGTGTCATGGGATATAACGGACAAGAAGAAAGAGGCGAAAGAATTAATCGCTGCCCGTATCAAGGCAGAAGAGTCCGACCGGCTGAAGTCGGCTTTCCTAGCCAACATGAGCCACGAAATTCGCACGCCGCTGAATTCCATTGTCGGCTTTTCGAGGCTGGCGGTTGAAGCGGGTGATTGCGAAGAGAAGCGCCAGTATGCCGATATTGTAGAAAAGAACACAACTGTTTTATTGAGTTTGTTCAATGACATTCTCGACTTATCGGCTTTGGAGGCAGGCACGATGCTTTTTACGATGGATTCGGTTCTGATGCAGTCTATTTGCATTTCATTGGCAGAGAAGTACCAACCTTCCCTTCACCAAGAGGTGGCGTTGATTTTAGACAAAATAAATACAGAACAACACGTTTGGGGCGATGTTAAACGCATCATACAGATTTTGGAGAATCTGTTGACCAATTCTTGCAAGTTCACCTACAAGGGAGAGATTCACTTCGGCTTTGAGTCGAAAGGAAGCATGGTGCAGTTTTATGTGCAAGATACGGGCATTGGCATTCCTGCAGCGAAAGTGGCAACTATCTTCGAACGCTTTGGCAAGGTAAACGAATTTGTGCAAGGTACCGGATTGGGGCTCACTATCTGCCGGATGCTGGTGGACAAAATGGGCGGGCGTATCTGGGTGCGTTCTCAGGAGAAAAAGGGTACAACGATTTACTTTACCTTGCCCGCATCAGACTAATCTGGGCTTACTGCCCCGCCCGCGAATCTTGAATGATTAGATGATTTCTATCCCCTGCTTTTCGCAAAGCTCCAATCCTAATTCTTTCAGCTTGAACTTCTGTATCTTCCCGCTTCCCGTCAAGGGGAATTGCTCGATAAAGAAGACGTATTTAGGGATTTTGTAGCGGGAAATCTTGTTCTTGCAAAAGTCGCGCACGTCCGATTCGTGCATCTCTACCCCTTCGCGCAGAATGATGAAGGCGCCCACGGCTTCGCCGTACTTCTTCGAAGGGATGCCGGCCACCTGCACGTCTTTCACTCCATCGAGCTTATAGAGGAATTCTTCTATTTCGCGGGGATAAATATTTTCCCCTCCGCGGATAATCATGTCCTTGATGCGTCCCGTGATGCGGTAGTGCCCCTCCTCGTCTTTGATGCCGAGGTCGCCGGAATGAAGGAAATGATTTGCATCAATGGCTTCGGCGGTGGCTTGCGGATTCTTATAATAACCTTTCATGGTGTTGTAGCCGCGGTTGCATAGTTCACCTTGCACGCCTACGGGGCATTCTTCTCCGGTTTCAGGGTCGATTACTTTCACTTCGGTAAACTCGAAATTACTTCCCACAGTGTTGCAACGCACGTCGAAGGAGTCCTCCAAGCGGGTAGCCGTCATGCCCGGAGAAGCTTCGGTGAGCCCGTAAACGCTGGTTACCTTCAGGTACATCTTCTCTTCTACTTGCTTCATCAATTCCACGGGACAGAGCGAACCCGCCATGATGCCTGTGCGCAGGCAAGACATATCGAACATGTCGAACATGGGATGGTTCAGTTCGGCAATAAACATGGTGGGTACCCCGTAGAGTGCTGTGCATCGTTCTTTATGGATAGAAGCCAGCACTACCAAGGGGTCGAAACGCTCCACGATGACCTGGGTACAACCGTGTGTGAGGCAGTTCATCGTAGCGAGCACAACGCCGAAGCAATGAAACAGCGGTACGCAGCAGCATAATTTGTCGGCAGCGGTGAACTTCATGTGCTCTCCGGTGAGGTATCCGTTGTTGGTGATGTTGTAGTGGGTCAGCATCACTCCTTTGGGGAAGCCGGTGGTTCCCGAGGTATATTGCATATTCACCGTGTCGTGGCAATCCACTTGGCTTTTCAGCAGGTCCAGGTGATCGTCTTCTACATTGTTTCCCAACAATAGCAGTTCGGAGGTATTGTACATGCCGCGGTGTTTCTCTTGCCCCACGTAAATAACATTCTTCAGGTGCGGGAAGCGTTCGCTGTTCAGGTGCCCCCGTTGGCAAGTCTTGAGTTCGGGCAGCATATTGTAGGTCATTTGTACAAAGTCGCTGTCTTTCTCTCCGTTGACGATGCAAAGGGTGTGCATGTCCGAGTCTTCGCAGAGATATTCCATCTCCGATTGTTTGTAGTTGGTGTTGACAGTGACGTACACGGCGCCTACTTTGGCGCAAGCATAAAGTAAAGTGAGCCAATCGGGCACGTTGGCTGCCCAGATGCCGACGTGTGTTCCCCTTTCTACCCCGATGGCAACCAGTCCTTTCGCCATATCGTCTACCCGTAGGTTGAATTGCTTCCAAGTGAAGCGGAGGTTGCGGTCGGAGTAAACGATGTATTCTTTGTCCGGAGTCTTTTCGGCCCAGTATTCGAGCCATTGACCCAATGTTCGGTTGTATAATTGCATGGGGCTTCTTTAAATAGGGGTATAAATCACTGCCAGAATTTTGGCAGCTTGTCCTTCGTAAGCATGTACATGGTGGGGCACAATAGAGTCGTAATAGATGCTGTCGCCTTCTTCGAGCAGGTAGGTGCTTTTGCCGTAGCTGATTTCCATAGTCCCCTCCATCACCATGATAAATTCTTCGCCTTCGTGAGAAGAAAGGACGAAGTCACTGTCTTCCGTTGGCGCCACGTCGATGATGAACGGTTCCATGTGCCGGTCGGACTTCGATTTTGACAATGAATGATACTCCATGTGCTTGCGCGAATGGATGGCATTGTTCGAGAAGCTGATGCTATCTTGAGCTTCTTTTTTGCGGCAAACCACCGGTCCTGTTTCTTCTTGGTCATCAAGGAAAGTCCCCAAGCGAACCCCCAACACGCGGGCTATTTTAATGAGCGGTGCCAGTGACGGGAGGTCAATGTTCTGCTCGATGCGTTCCACTTGTTCTACTGCCAAGCCGGAGCGTTGGGCTAATTGTTCTACGGTGATTGATTGGGTTTCGCGGAGTGCTTTGATTTTCTCTCCGACAATCTTGCTTGTATCCATATTGATAGTTTTTATTCACTAAATGATATTGATTTAAAATCTATTGGCTGCAAAATTAGTGAATTTTTATATCTAAGCAAGAATTAAGGAGAAAAAAAGAAAGTTGGAGCACTGCCTACAGCCGTTGCATGTCCTTGTCGGAAGCATGTTTTCCTTTATATCCCGGTTGACCAGCGTTGAACCTGTAGCGCAGGGTGAGGGATAGCTGCCGGCTGTCGGCATAACTCTTTTTGTTGTAAGTCATTGTTGAGCCATAGAGTAACATGGAGTTCCGCCGTGAAGCAAAAAGGTCTGAAGCTTGAATATTTACACTCAACGATTTGTTCAAGAAGCTTTTCCGGATGCCGGCATCTACTCCTCCGTTGGAACGTTGGTGCATGGCACCCGCATCGCCCGCTGTCTGATAATCCATATCCACCGACAGGATGATGCCCGCAGGAAGTTCGAATGAATTGTTCCAAGCAAAGTAAGCATGAGGCCTATTCATCTTTCTTTCTTTGCCTTCGTTGGCTACTTGGAAGAAAGGCTTGGTGAAATAGAGGCCAAGCTCCGGCTTCCACCATCGGAAACGGGGAGAGAGATTGACGGAGGAGGTAAGCAGCTGCATCTTTTTGAAGTTGTCCATACTAAAGATTACTACATCGGGGCTTCCTTCGTAGCTTTTAGCGGCAAAAGCAATGACGTCTTTCCGGTATTGGTAGCCCACAGAAAATTGCATCCAGCGATAAAGTGCCATCAGGCTGATGTCGTGATTGGTTTGTGGTTTCAGCAGCGGGTTTCCGCCTTCGTACACAAACCGGTTGTTATAGTTGAGATTGCTGCGAAGCTGGCTGAAAGAGGGGCGGTTGGTCTTGATGTTGTAGCTTAATGACGTTTGTAGCGCACCTATCGGCAAGTTGAGCGAAAGGTTCGGACACCAGTCATTGTATGTCCGGCTTTGTTCGGGTATTCGAATTCCTTTTTCCAAATAGTCGGAAGCGGTATGCTCCCACCGGAGACCGAGGGCTGAGCTGACTTTTTTCCAGGTGATGGCGTATTCGGCAAAACCGGCTATTTTCTCTTCGTTGATGCGGCTGTCCGTAGTGGGCAACAGTTCTTGAGGATTTATAAAACTGTCTTCGCGGCGGATATTGGTGTATTCGACACCAGCTTTTAATTCTCCTTTACCTAGCGAATGGGAAAAAAGGAGTTTGGCGGCATAAAACGTGTTCTTTGATCGGCTGGAAGAGATAATTTCCCGAGGAGGAGTTACTTGACTGGTTTCATAGGCTTCTTGGTCGTTATCATTTTTTCTTCGGATGAAATCGGCGGTGAAGTCTATTTTGAGTTGGTTCACCTGTCCTTGATAGTAGGCATTTACTTGGTGGGTAATGCCGTTTTGAATAGACTGAGAAGTATAATCTATCTGATCGGTAAGCACGCCGTTGACGGTGGCACTGTAATTGGATGTTGCATCCAGGCAGGCGCGAGGAATCCCGTTCACTTCATAAGCCATACCAAACGTTTGTTTGGGGCTGAGGTCGTAGCCGAATCCTAATTTACCGGAAGCTATTTTCGCCTTATAAGGCAAACTCGAATGGCTGTTGACCAAGCAATTTGAACGGGAACGAATGTCGTACATCACATCTTGGTTGCGCTTGATGGCTTGTTGAAAGTAATACAGTGTGCTGAAGAGAGAGAATTTCTCTTTCTGATAGTTTAGGTTCAGCTGTTCGCTATGGCTTGTACATTTTCCTTGGGCGATACGCCCCATGGCGTCTACACTTATTCCTTTGTTTTTACGGCGAATTGTTTTGATGTGGATAACCGCTTTTACCGTTGCAGCGTACGCTGCGCCTGGATTGTTGTTCAGTTCTACTTTTTCTATCTCTTCCGAATTTAGTTTGCTCAGTTCGGAGGAGTCTTGAATCAGACGATTGTTGATATAGATAAGAGGAGTTTCTTTTCCGAAGACGGTGAAGCCATCTTCTGTCTTGCGGATGCCGGGGATATGTTTCAACACATCGTTGGCTGTACCCGAAGTGCTGAGCGGAGTATTACGCACCGAGGTAGTCAGCGTGTTTCCTTTGAGTTTGTAGATACGGCGCTGGGCGGTGACTACTATTTCATCCAGCGTCAGTGAGTCGTTGACGGTTGTTGGGATAGTTTGTTGCGCGCTGCATAGTGCGATGAAACAGAGTTGGAAGAATCCGGTAGAAATGAGTTTTTTCATGATTTCAGGAAGTTTGTTTTGGCAAACATACTTCCAATAAAGAAAATCGCTACAAACAAATGCTGGATAGTTGACTGACATTTGGCAGACAATAATCTGACAGCTTTGGTTCAGAGCGATTTAAGAGGTTGCTTCCAGAACGTACCGTCCGCGTTCGGCTGTTATTTTAAGGCAGCTGCATTTCTCTACTACAGGTTTGAGCCGGCGGATGAGCGTGTAAAGTGTTTCATCAGCATTTTCTTTACCCGGCCATAGTGCTTGGCAAATGTCTGTTTTGGCAAGCAGGTGCGAGGGTGATAGGTAGAACATCTCCATCAATTCATATTGTTGCGGAGTAAGTTTGATCCGTTCTCCATGTTCGTTGTAGAAGCAGTTTTCTTTGCAGCAAAGCGAGAGATTGCCATATTGTATCATTTCCCGTCTTTCGGCCACTTTCTTGTTCCGGCTTCTTAACCAAAGAAACGCTATACCCGAAAGAAGGGCAAGCAACAAGAATAAAAGCGGTGTCTCGAAGTTCGACAGTAGCAGGAGAGTCGTTAGGGAGCATCGTGCATAACCTTGAAAAGTGATTCCAATGTTTTCTGCCGAAAGCGGAGTTGCTTCTGCTGCAGTGACAGAAGAGATCCAGAGGATGGTGTCGCTGGTGAGGTAGTTGTCGGGCAGTGTGTTAGCTGTAGATGCCTTCTCTTCTTTAGTCAATTGGATTTGAATACCCGATGTTTCTTTCAGCTCGGCGATGGACAAGGCCTCGGCAAATTCTTTGTTCGCGTGATGGATGGAGAGAGGGGTGTCGAAGAGCGACTGTAGTTTTGCGTATGTTTTCAGGCTGTCTTGGCTCATCCATGAAAAGGTGTTTTTTGTCACGACTTGCTGTAGCGCCTTGCTCAAATCACATACTACCTTTCTTTCCGCTTGGGAATAACTGTGGTATCCGAAGCTGAAAGAGAGAGTCGTGAACAATAACACGAACACCAATAAGAGATGGCAGGTCGAAAAGTTCTTCATGTGTGCAAAAATAAGCATAATATCTAGATGGACAATGCTTATTCTCATTTCCTCTATTCAAAAGCGTGTTCCTGTATTCAGTCCTGATTGTTTGCTTTGAGATACTGGCAAAGATGGGGATGTTGTGCTGCAAAACATCCCCATCTTTTGCATTACAACATCCCCATCTTTCTGTGCTTGCTGCGGCACTTTTGTTTTAGTGCTTCAGCCAGTCTTTAGGCAGGGCTTGCCGTTCGCCTTTGTTGTTGATAAGGCAGAGTTCCAATACGCCGCCATCTTTGTCGAAGTACCGAATCTCTATCGGATGAAGCCCTTTTTGCAACGCTTTTTGAGCGATGATTTCTGCGGGAGCGTGCAGTTTGTCGTTGTCTAGCGCCAAGGCTCCATCGAGGGTCAGTGTGCTGCCATCGTCCGAACGCAAGGCAAAGGTATAGATTCCGTCAGCGGGCACTTGCAAATAGCCTTTCAGAATAAGCGCGAGGTCGCCCTTTTCTCCAGCAGGTAGGGCGATGGTTTCCGTCACATACTCTTTCTTGACCGGGGCTTTGTCTATCTCGGCACAGAACTTGCCGTTGAAATTGTACCAAACAGCTTTCAAACCATTAGCAGAAGGTTGCGCCTGTGTGTCGGCTTTGGCATAAGGGGTCTTTACGAACGAAGTTTTTACTACATCGCAGGGGCTGCCGTCTGGGCGGAAGGTGCGAAGCATGAACTCGGTGGATTCGGTCACTTTGACATCGCCTGTATAGAGCGTTGATGCTTTGGTGGGGAAGCTGCCGTCTGTAGTATAGCGAATTTCGGTGCCTGCCAGCGGACAAACAGCGTGCAGGGTGGTTTCGTCTACAAAGGCATTGATGTTATAGAATCCTTCCAAGTCCGGAAGACGGTAGTTCACGCCTAGTTTATCCAACCGTTTGAACTGAACAGCCGCTGCCGTATAGAAGTCGGCTTCTTTTATCTTGTTCAGAGGGGTTGCCCATGCCACTTCGCTCAATGCCAGCATGCGCGGCAGCGCCATATACTCCAATCGCTGTATGGAAGGAATCCATTCGGCCCAAAGATTGGCTTGAATGCCCATCATCAGCGATTCTTTCCCTGCTGGGATGTTCGCCATCGGGTCGAAGGCAAGCACGTGTTTCAGCGATTCTTTGTCTTGCTGGGCATCGAAATAGAAAACGCCGTTGGGGCATTGAATGAGTTGTTTGCCTTCGCCCAACGCCAAGGGCACTGCTTTGGGGTTCCAGCTTCTCCACCACATGATGATGGCGTCTTTCGACAAGCCGTCTGCCACTACTTCGTCCCAGCCAATCATTTGTTTTCCGTTTTGGTGGAAGAACGATTCCATGTTGCGCACAAACCAAGCTTGCAATTCCTCTTCCGAACGAAGATTCTCTTGCTTCATCCGTTGCTGGCAATCGGCGCATTTCTTCCAGTTGGCTTTTTCCACTTCGTCGCCCCCCAGGTGGATGTAGGTTGAGGGGAAGAGCGTAAACACCTCTTTATAGATGTTTTTGCAGAAATCGAGGGTAGCGTCTTTTCCCGGGCAGATGGGGGAAGAGAAGGTGGCGCCCCAACCAATCAGCCCCGAACAAGCTACTTCCGGATATTGGCTGATGGCAGCCAGGAAGTGCCCCGGCATGTCTATTTCGGGGATGACTTCGATGCCGCGCTGGGTGGCGTAGGTCACGATGTCTTTAATATCTTGTTGCGTATAGTATCCTCCATAAAGGGTATCGCCGTCCACCACTTTCATTTTGTCGGCGGGAAGCAGGTAATCGGCATTATCTTCTACTTTAGCGCGGTGCATGCAGTCTTTATCGTGTGAATTGAATTTCCGCCACGCACCCTTCTCGGTGAGCAAGGGGTATTGTTTGATTTCAATTCTCCATCCTTGATCGTCGGTCAGGTGCCAATGAAACTTGTTCAGTTTGTAAAGCGCCATCAAGTCGAGCACCTTTTCTACTTCTGTTTTGCTCCAGAAGTGGCGGGAAGCATCCATCATGAGTCCTCTCCAGCCAAAGCGGGGGGCGTCATTGATGGTGACGGCAGGCAGGAGCAGCGTTCCGTTGCCATCTAGCGGAAGGAGTTGCTGAAGGGAAGAGAGAGCGGTGAGGATGCCGGCATAGCCGGCTGCTTTGGCAATCACTTTTTGGGTGCTTACCGATAGTTGATAGGCTCCTTCTTTTCCTTTTATAGCAGCATCAAGTTGCAGAGAGATGTCTCCTTTTCCTACTGCGAGCGTGGTCTTTATTTTTGGAAACATACGTTGCAAGTAACGTCCTGCCGGAAGGAGAGACGAGTGGGATACTCCGATGCTTGTCCCGTTTTTCAGGGCAAACGTCCCTTGTTGGGGAATTACTTCCACGGGAGTGGGGAGAATGGAAACCTTCTGCTGTGCCACGCACAAAACAGAACAAGCTGATAGCATCAGCAGCAAAGAGAGTTGTTTTACATTCATGGGAATTAGCTATTAATTGTTATACAAAAAAAAAGTCATTTCTCCGATGAGGGAAAAATGACTTTTCTTTTTGGTTTCGGAGATGCGTGATTACTTACGCAGACCAAGAGTCTTAATGATAGCACGATATCTTTCAATATCGGTGTCTTTGAGGTAGTTTAACAAACCACGACGTTTCCCTACTAACATGGTCAGGGCTCTTTCCGTACTATAATCTTTTCTGTTGAGCTTCATGTGCTCAGTCAGGTGGGTAATACGATACGAAAACAATGCTATCTGGGCCTCGGATGAGCCAGTATCAGTGTTAGACTTTCCGTAATTACCGAAGATTTCTTGCTTTTTAGCAGCGTCTAAATACATAATTCTTAGAATTTTTAATATATAAATATTTCTTTGAGGGTGCAAAGATAGCGATTATCTTGATAACGCACAATGATTTGCGAGAAATAATTAGAGCAATAGTCCTTTTTTATAATCCTATTTTCGTACCTTTGCGCCAAATATATAGGTATTGTATGCAAAACATTAGGAACATTGCAATTATTGCCCATGTTGACCATGGGAAAACGACTCTTGTCGATAAAATGCTTTTAGCGGGAAATCTGTTCCGCGACAACCAGTCAAGCGGTGAATTAATTCTGGATAACAACGACTTGGAGCGAGAACGAGGAATTACGATTCTTTCTAAAAACGTTTCCATCACTTACAAAGGAACAAAGATTAATATCATTGATACTCCGGGGCATAGTGACTTCGGAGGTGAAGTAGAACGTGTGCTTAATATGGCTGACGGATGTATTCTGTTGGTAGATGCTTTTGAAGGTCCGATGCCTCAGACGCGTTTTGTGTTGCAAAAAGCTATACAGATAGGTTTGAAACCTATTGTTGTGGTGAATAAGGTAGATAAACCTAATTGCCGTCCGGACGAAGTACACGAAATGGTGTTCGACCTGATGTATAGTTTGGATGCTACCGAAGACCAGCTTGATTTTGCTACCATCTATGGTTCGGCAAAGAATGGCTGGATGAGTACCGATTGGAAGCAACCGACCGATTCCATTATCCCTTTGCTGGATTGCATTATTGAAAATATTCCGGCACCTACCCAACTCGAAGGAACCCCGCAAATGTTGATTACTTCACTCGACTACTCCTCTTATACCGGACGTATTGCCGTGGGACGTATTCATCGCGGCACGCTCAAAGAGGGCATGAATGTGTCGTTGGCAAAAAGAGACGGCAGCTTTGTGAAGTCGAAAATAAAAGAAGTGCATGTATTCGAAGGGCTGGGCAGGGTGAAAACCACCGAAGTCTCTTCGGGAGATATTTGCGCGGTGGTAGGTATTGAAGGTTTTGATATCGGCGATACCATCTGCGATATAGAGAAGCCGGAAGCGTTGCCTACTATCGCTATCGACGAACCGACCATGAGCATGCTGTTCACCATCAATGACTCTCCTTTCTATGGTCGCGAAGGTAAATTTGTGACTTCCCGCCATATCCACGATCGGTTGATGAAAGAGTTGGATAAGAATCTGGCGCTGCGCGTTCGTAAGAGCGAGGACGATGGAAAATGGATTGTGTCGGGTCGGGGTGTACTTCATTTGTCTGTGCTTATCGAGACCATGCGTCGCGAAGGGTACGAGATGCAGGTAGGCCAGCCTCAAGTTATCTTTAAAGAGATTGACGGCAAGAAAAACGAGCCGGTAGAAGAACTGACAATCAATGTGCCCGAAGAATATTCAAGTCGTATCATCGATATGGTCACCCGTCGTAAGGGTGAAATGACGATGATGGAGAATACGGGCGAGCGCATCAACCTTGAGTTTGACATGCCTTCCCGCGGTATCATCGGACTACGTACCAATGTGCTCACCGCTTCTGCCGGAGAAGCAATTATGGCTCATCGCTTTAAAGAATACCAGCCTTACAAAGGCGAGATAGAAAGACGTACCAACGGCTCTATCGTTGCTATGGAAGCTGGAACGGCTTTTGCTTATGCCATTGACAAATTGCAAGACCGCGGCAAGTTCTTCATCTTCCCGCAAGATGAGGTTTATGCCGGACAAGTGGTAGGCGAACATGCTCACGATAAAGATTTGGTGGTGAACGTAACCAAATCGAAGAAGCTGACCAATACGCGTGCTTCGGGTACTGACGATAAAGCCCGCCTGATTCCTCCTGTACAGTTCTCTCTCGAAGAGGCGCTGGAATACATCAAGGAAGATGAATACGTAGAGGTGACTCCCAAATCCATGCGTATGCGCAAAGTGCTTTTGGACGAAAACGAGCGCAAGCGTTCGAGCAGATAAGACACCTTATTAATAAGGTATACATAAAGAAGCCCGGCTGAAAGTGATTTCAGCCGGGTTTCTTTATAAATACAGAGGCTGATTCAACCTAGGGTTGAATCAGCCTCTTCTCCATTTGTACAATCTTTTTTTTCCTTAATCAATCAGCTATACCTATAGCTTTTATTCATTCTAAAAATTGTTTCATCTATTATTCCAATGCCTTACCAGCAGTTGATGGCCAGTATGGGTTTTGGTACATAGCAGTTGTTTCGATGTTTTCCGGGTCGCTGGCAGTCAATTGCATATCTTGCACACCAATCGGTTCCAGATAGTATGCCTTGCGCCAAGTATAACCATTGAACAAATCATTGTTGATTTTTGTACGTCCCATGGGGCGGATATACTTGCTTACTGACTTAGCAGACATGTTGGACTCGGTAGAACCATCGGCAACAATCGTCGATTTTCCATCTTTGTTGACGTACAATTTGTAAGCATCGTCCCACAAGTTCATACCTTCGAGCATATAGTGTCCCGTGATGAGCTTGTCCCAAGAACGCCATCTCTTTAAATCGTCCCAACGCATTCCTTCAGAAAGGAACTCGCAACGACGTTCGCGGCGGATGTTGTAGAGTGTAGCGTTCACTTTGGCGTCGCCCGAATAAACGGCTAAGTCACCGAAAACGGTTCCGTTTACAATGTTGGCTTCTTTGTCCAAATCGGTGTTATTGATGGTCATATCGATATCATCGTTCACACCGGCACGGTTGCGCAATGCTTTCCAATACTTGATGGCATCTGCATCCAAGCTTCCTTTCTTTTCATAAGAAGCTTCAATATAGTTTAAGTAAGCTTCGGTAGCGCGGAAGATAATGGCAGCCGTTGTTCCACTTACTGCGTTCGACTTGTATTGGTCGAAATCGTAGGTATAGAACTTGCGTGGGCGATAGCCTGTATAGTCACGCGTTTCTACACTGGTGGTTACCAATGGAATGGTATCAATGCATACGATGCCCTTCTTGTCTATAACCAATTGGTCGGTTAAATCGGTTTTGAGTGCATCTTTTTCACTGAATACAAAGAGTTGCAAACGTTCGTCACGATTCTCTTTTTCCATAGAGACGCTGAGGTCACCCTTGAAACCCGAATTGGCTGCATAGTAAGGAAGTCCGTTTTTCATCAAGAATGTAGTGACGTAGCTGCGAGTGATTCCCAGTTGGTCACCGCCGCCAGCCAAGATAGAAGGCACGTCGTGAGTGATGTTGAACGTTCTGCTATACTCTTTCCACAGTATAACTTCCGATTGGTCTTTCAAATTCTTGATACCAAACATTTCGAAATATGGATTCCATCCATTAATCTGACCCAACACTGGATTCATCACGTGCGAGTTTGGCACTAAGGCGCAACGGTCGGCTACAGCTTTTGATGCGTTCATGGCTTCGCTTAAGAAGAAGTCAATTTCGGCTTGGATGTTGAAAGTCTTTCCTTGATTGTAGGCCATGTTCTTTCCTGGCCAGGTAGCGTCACCCGGTACGCGTCCGGTACCTTTATGGTATTTCTCAAAGGTAGCTTCAAACAAGGCTACTCTTGATTTAAACAACTGGGCACTCTGCTTGTTGATGCGTTGGTTATCCAAGAAACCCATGTCTTTGAGGCGGGAGATAGCTTCATCCAAGTCTTTCAAAATGGCGCGGGCCACTTCGTTACGTGGAGCGCGTATGCTCTTTTTTTTCAGAATTTCTGCATCATTAACGAGCACTTCCTGTATGATGGGGAAGTCTCCGTAGCGAACCAAAGCATAATAGTTAGCGATGGCGCGGAAGAAGTAAGCTTCGCCAATGTAGTGTCTGATAACGGTGGGGTCTCCTTGGATGATTCCGGCTTTCTCTTTGGGGAGTACTTGTTCCAAGAACCAGTTCCATGTACGTACTCGTTCTAAGGGCGTTTGGATGCTTTTGCCCGAAGGTACTTGTTTAGCTCCAGCAAAGTAATCAAGATTTCCTGCTGTAGAGAACAAGTTATCTGTATTATCATCATTCAGTGTCATTCCGCTGCGCCACGTGTAGTCGTGAAAGAGAGACTGGTTGCGCGAGTTTTTCAAATCGGATGAATAATAATTGATAACATAAGCGCCTACTTGGTCCGCTGTGGTGAAGTAAGCTTCGGGTGTGACGTTGGTGATCGGTTCACGATCAAGGTAATCATTGCATGATGCCATCGTCAATCCGCCTATTCCGATTAGGGAATATATGTAGATGTGTTTGATACTAAATTTCATAATTCGTTGTTTTAGAAGTTTACATTTATACCAACAGAAATAGTCCGCTGCAAGGGATAGAGTTTACCTGGTCCCCAGTCACCACCTAATGTCTCAGGGTCGAAAATAGCGCTTACGCCTGATATAGTCAACATATTATCTCCAGAAACATAGACTCTAACGGATTCCATAGCTGCTTTGCGTGTCCATATTTTAGGCAGTGTATAGCCTACTTGAATGTTTTTCAAACGAATATAGGCTGCATTTTGCAGATATCCGGACTGTACTTCTTGATTTTTTGTAATGTAGTTGAGGTAGGGTTTCGGATAATAAGCATTCTTGTTTTCCGGAGTCCAATAATCCAAGTGCTCGGGGAAGCAAGCTGATTGCCATTCGTCGCCGCTGGCACCCCAGAAGTACGGGCCGCTCAACCAATAATCGCGCTTCATTACTCCTTGCAAGAAGATAGAGAAATCAAGTCCTTTCCATGAACCGTCCAAAGTTAAACCGAAGTTATAGCGAGGAGTATCGTTACCGATAATCTTCAAGTCGCCATGATTAGACAATGTCTGGCTGCCTTTGGTTACTTCTTTATCACCGTTCAAATCGGCAAACATCACGTCACCAGCTCCCCATGAAGAGCCCCAATTAGGTTTGTTGGTGGTCAAGTGTTTGTCCATTTCTTCTTGAGTTCCGGCAAGACCTACTGTCTGGAATCCCCAGATGTCACCGATTATCTGATTCTTGTAATAGGTATTAAGAGCGCCTGTCTCATTGGGGTATTTCATGATTTTGCGCATACCGTCGGATAAAACGAAGCGTACGCCATAATTGAAATCTTTCAAGCGGTCTCTCCAACCGAGTTCAAGTTCCCAACCATACGATTTCAAGTCGGCATTGTTTACTTTCGGAGCGGAGGCACCCAGCACAGAAGGCAATGTAGGAGCGGGACCTACCATGTCGTAAGTATAACGGTTATAGTAGTCGAAAGAACCGGTCAGACGGTTGTTGAACAAACCGAAGTCCAAACCAATATTCCAGGATTCTACGGTTTCCCAAGTAAGCATTTGGCTAACAATACCGGGCAGACCTGCTGTGTTCTGTTGTTTTCCACCAATCAACCAGCTGGAGTTTGCTACTCCGGTAGGCATACCTTGATAGAACGGATACCAAGCATCTGTTTCATTGTTACCTAGCTGTCCCCATGAACCTCTGATTTTCAACGTTCCTATTGACTTAGCGAGTGGCTTGAAGAAGTCTTCACGAGCAATGTTCCAACCTGCAGAGAAGGAAGGGAATAAGCCCCAACGTTTGTCGCCGATAAAACGAGACGAACCGTCGTAGCGAAGGTTGGCTTCTACCATGTAGCGGTCTTTGTAGATGTAGTTCAAACGGCCAAAGACACCTGCCATAGCTAATTCAGACTCACTGTTATTTGCTTTTTTATTGGCTTGAGTAGTGCTCAATTGTGGCACGTTGGGAGAGATTAAATCGGTACCGAAACCAGTCAAGCTACCGGGCTTGTAAAGTTCGCTATTGAAACCGGCCATTATCTTGAAGTAATGATCACCAATGGTTTTAGCATAGTCCGAGAAGATATTGATAGAGAAATAGTCTTCTGAACCGCGGTAATCCTGCACTTCCGAATAACCGGGTGCGCCACCATTCCATGACAAAAGATAGGGTTCGTTATTGGTCTTGTAGCCATAAACAGGTAAAACAGCCCAATGTGATTTTTCACTGTATTGGCGCAAGCTACCTTCGGCTGTGATGTGCCAATCTTTGATGGGTTCGAAAACGAATTGCAACTGATTGGTGTTCCAGTCTTTCTGGCTGTTTTGTATACCACCATTTTCCATCTGCATAATTTCCATATCAGCGGCATAGTGTCCGTTCGGGTCGGTTACGAAGCAGGTCGGCCAGCGGCGGGCGATGTTATGGAAGAACAAAGCCGTCATGTACGTGGGGCGTTCATAGCTTTCACGAGTCCATTTGCTGGTGTAGTTCATTGTAGCCCAGTCGGTCAGTTTAGCAGATATTTTGCCATTCAGCGTGTAACGGTTGAATTGGTCGCTACCATGGCGAAGCAGACCTTTTTGATCCAAGAAGCTTCCGCTCAGCATATAAGTGATTTTATCATTACCACCGCTAATACTCAGGTTGTGCTCTTGCGAAGGAGTCCATTTGTCATAAAATTCATCAAACCAGTTGGTGTTGGCAAAAGAACCGCCGTAGTTGTTCCAATAGCCGTTAGAGCCGGCTGTTGTTCCGTAATATTCGGGTTTGCTGGGGTCGGTGAATTTGCCGTCTCTGTAATCTTTGATTCTTTGCATGGCTTCATCGTTGAAAATGGGGCTAAGGCCGCCGTTCACAGAAGCTGCATTGAAATAGGTAGCAAAATCGTAAGAGCTGGTCATCTCCGGCTTTTGGATGGCATCCGCAAAGCGGGCGTTGCCAGAGTAACTGACGCGTGTTTTACCGCTTAGTCCGTTTTTGGTGGTAATCAAGATAACACCGAAAGCTGCGCGAGCACCGTAGATAGAGGAGGAAGCAGCATCTTTCAATACGCTGACGTTCGCGATGTCGTTGGGGTTCACTGTGTTCATGTCACTTTCAATACCGTCGACCAAAATCAATGGGTTACCGCTCGAACCCGAACCGATGGTACCGGCACCACGAATGTTAATGTTCAGCGAGCTGTCCAGTGCACCACCGCTATTGCCTACTGACATATTCAAACCGGCAATCTGACCTTGCAAGGCTTGAGCTACGTTTTGTACCGGACGAGATTCCAACACCTTGGAACTTACTGTAGCCACAGCACCCGTCACGTTCACTTTCTTTTGTGAGCCGTAACCTACTACTACTACTTCATCCAGAACTTCCGAATCTTCTTTCATAGTAACGTTCATCACGCCACCGTCTACTTTCATTAGCACTTTTTTGTATCCAATGAATGAAAACTCCAATGTACTGCCTTTGGGAGCGTCAATGGAGAAATTACCGTCCAAATTGGTAATAGTACCGGAAGTTGAATTAAGGACTTTAATGGATACACCAATGAGGGCTTCACCATTCTGGTCTTTTACCAGACCTTTTACGTTTATTTTCTTTTGTTGTTGTACTGTGGTGGTCGCTTGCTTCTCATAAGTATCGGCGAGTACCGGCTGAGGTGCAAAGCACCACAACGCAACGGCTACAGCTGCCAATTTTAGGCAGTGTGTTTCCCTATATTTAAGTCCTATAGGAAGTATGTCGCTTTTCTTTGTCATAGGTTTAATTTTTACAGTTAAACTAAAAATGTTTTTTTCTAAAGGTTATTCCATCATTGTTGTTTAGCTTCTGGAATGGAGGCTTTCATTCATTTTCTCTTTTTCTTGTTCATAGGCGTTGTTTTTTAAAGTTACATATTTTAATCTATTGGATAGTGCGTTCGATAAGTACGATAAGAACTTGGTAGTATAGAAAATCGTAGTAATTTGCTATATTTGTTATCTTTATGCACCTTGTTTTTGTTTTATCGTAGATAATTACGCTTTCTTATGTTTAAATCCCTTGCAAATATATAAATATCTTTTCTCTTGGCAATCATTAAGCGCACTATTTTTTTTTAGGAACAATCATTTCTTTTAGTCTTAACCAACTTACAGTAAGAATGCGGTTAATAGTTGTGAACTTTTTCGGGAAAGTTTTGTGCTTCTTTTTTTGTTTTATGCCACCTCTGCCGATAAATTTCAAGGTTCATTATCAAGTTTTTATTCTTTCATACAAAGTGTGAATTCTTTATTAATTGACTCGTGTATTTTTTATGACTAGCTTTTTCCAGTTCTCGCAAAGGGTCAAAGCGGCATGATGTCTTTATCTTATTGCCTAATGCTTCGTATGGTTTGGTCTTTTAGACGATAGTGTACCGGCTTTCTACCTTTATTTTATGTTGCGAAAAAAGATGTAGCATGTTACGAAAAAAGATGCTACATCTTTTTTTTAAACACGTAGCATCTTTTTTTAAAACATGTAGCATCTTTTACTTTAAACGGGTGCATGTTTTTTTAAAACGTATAGCGAGTTTTTTTCAAGGCTTCCATCTTTTATTAAAACTGTTTCATCTTGAGAGATGTGTAAGAAGGGTTTGCCAATATTTGCTGTAGGAAACTGAAAAGTCGGCATCTTATCGCCAGCAAGAGTCGGCAGAGTTGTTTTTAAATCCTGCCGACTCTTGCTCTATCTTTCGGAAGGAGATTCCTTATCTCTCGACAAGAGATTCTTTAAGTTCCGGCAGAGGATTTTTTTGAAAAGGGAGCATTGTCCGATCAGACCATGGCAACTGCATCAACCGTTTGATGAGGATTTTACGAAATTGGTACGCAGACGATGCGGATAAGGCGGACGAACACGGACTTTTTGATAGGGCGCCCAAATAAAATCCGCATGTAGCAAGAAAGTCCGTGTTCGTCTGCTCTAATCCGTGTTGCCCGCGCACTAATTCTACCGATTGTTGCGATTGCCCTCGCACGGACTGTTTCAGATCACGCTCGTTTGTGAATGATGCTACGTCCGCTGCTTCATCTAAGTTTTAAAAACCTCTTGATCGAATATTTATTTCAATCCGTAATCGGTGAAAGGATTAATCAATCTGTTCATCATTCTTTTGCATAAAGCCCTCAGGTGAAAAAGAGCATGCAACCTTTTTTCTTGCAGTACGGAGCATGAAAACAGGATAAGTTCTTATCGTACTTATCGAACGCACTATCCAAGGATTGGCTTTTTCTTTCTGTAGAATAAGTCATCTTATGCAGCAATAATGAAAGGTTATAGTACATTGGCAAGTTGTTTTATGATTGCATTTAGGGTTATATTTAATCATTAATAGACTAATAAACACATTTTATATAAAAAATTAAATGTCTGAAGTCTTAGCGAAAAAATGCAATACGCAGATAAATCAAAGCATAACCTTTTTTCAAACTATGACAATTGAGTTGTTTGTTTTTATTATTAAACTAAAAAAAGGATCAAAATGAAGAACAGAAAAATTAGTAATCCTCAGAAATGCAATGAAGGATTAACATGTATGCTATTAAGTAGTATACATGGAAAGGTTATTAATAAGCTCTTATTGGGTATTGGCGTTGCCGCCTTTACTTTGTCTCCTTCGCACGCTTTTGCCGACAGCGTTATTAATAGAGAAAAGGTTGCATCTGAAATCACTCAACAAAAAGGAGTTTGCACAGGCATTGTAAAAGACTCCAGTGGAGAAACAATTATTGGAGCTTCAGTAGTGGTAAAGGGTACAACAAACGGAACAATCACGGGATTAAATGGTGATTTCACCTTGTCCAATCTAAACAAAGGAGCAATCATTCAAATCTCATTCATCGGTTATACCAGCCAGGAAGTAAAATGGGAAGGGACTCCTCTAAACATCACATTGAAAGATGACACACAAAAACTGGACGAAGTGGTGGTTGTAGCTTTTGGCACTCAAAAGAAAGTTAATCTAACAGGATCTGTCTCAACAGTTGGTGCCAAAGAGCTGGAAGCTCGTCCTGTTAATACTGTAGTAGATGCACTGCAAGGAGTTATTCCGGGCATGAATATTTCAACCGGTGAAAGCGGCGGTGCATTAAGCGGAAACAAATCATTTAACATTCGCGGTACCGGTACAATTGGGTCCGGTTCATCTGTAGCACCTCTGGTGTTGATTGATGGTATGGATGGCGATATCAATGCTATTAATCCACAAGATATTGAAAACATTTCAGTATTAAAGGATGCTGCAGCTTCCTCTATTTACGGTTCGCGCGCACCTGGCGGCGTTATTTTAATTACTACCAAAAAAGGAAAAGCAGGAAAGCCGACTGTTAACTATAATAACAACTTCCGTTTTCTTTCGCCGTTGAATATGGCTGAAGTTGCCGATTCATACAATTTCGCATTAGCCATCAATGACCAAATGATCAATGGCGGCCAGGCTCCTATGTATAGCAAAAAGAAGTTAGAGCAAATATTAGATTTTCAAGCAGGCAAAAGTACACAGTATATGTGGGAAATGTCTGGACGATGGAACTCTTTTGACGACCCTGCCCGACAAGATTTGATGCCTGCTGCTAACACAGACTGGCTGAAAACGCTGTTTGGCAATAGCTTTACACAAGAACATTCATTGAGCGTAAGCGGCGGTAGCGAGCAGATGCAATATTACCTGTCCACTAATTACCTTGATCAAGGCGGCTTGTTAAACTATGGAGACGATAATAAACAACGTTATTCTCTTACTGCAAAAGTAAGTGCCGACTTAGCAAAATGGATGAAGGTAAGCTACAACATCCGCTTTAACCGTACAGACTATGAAGCTCCTTCATTTGCCGGTGGCGATATAAAAAGCAATGTCCTTTATTTTGATGCTTGCCGTTATTGGCCGGTTATTCCAGTAGTAGATCCGAATGGTTTCTATACTCCCGAATCTAAAATCTATCAGCTCACCGAAGGCGGACGTTACAGAACTCAGCAGGATGTAGTGGCTCAACAACTAGCATTAGTCATCGAACCTATTAAGAATTGGAAAATCAATGCAGAACTAAACTATCGTACGAACAATAACTTTGACCACACCGATCGTCAGACCGTTTACGCGTATGACGTAAAGAAGAATCCTTACCCAATAGCTAATACACCTTCGAGCATTTCAGAATATGCCTATAAGAGTAATTTCTTCAACCCGAATATCTTTACCGAATATGCTGCCGAACTGAAGGGTGGTCATAACCTAAAAGTAATGTTGGGTTTCCAAAGCGAATTGTATTCGCAACGCGATATATCAGCATCTAAAGATTTTATTATGGGGGGCGTACCCACTCTTAACACTGGTCAGAACAATCCGCAGAATAGAGGTGGTTATCAAGAATGGGCCACAGCTGGTTTCTTCGGACGTGTCAACTATGACTACCAAGGACGCTACTTGGCTGAGGTAAATATGCGCTATGACGGAACATCTCGCTTCTTGGCAGACAACCGCTGGAACTTATTCCCCTCTTTCTCATTAGGATGGAACATTGCTCGTGAAGCTTTTTTTGAAGATTACACCAACTTGTTCAGTACACTTAAAATTCGCGGATCATGGGGTGAATTAGGCAACCAAAACACAGACAACTGGTATCCTTTCTATCGTACCATTGGCTTAAATGTCAACCAGTGGGGCGGTTATGCTTTAGGTGGTTGGTTAGTAAATGGTGCACAGCCTAATATTTCCAGTGAATCTGCATTGGTATCTTCCTCCCTGACTTGGGAAAAGACACAAACACTTGACCTCGGTTTTGATGTTTCAATGCTGCGCAATCGCTTGAACGTAACGTTCGACTACTTCCAACGTAAATCAAAAGACATGGTAGGTCCAGCTCCAGAGCTGCCTAATATTTTAGGTACTGCTGTACCCAAAGTGAATAATCTGGATATGACATCCAAAGGCTGGGAGGTACAAATAAACTGGCGTGACCAGATTCAAGACTTTAAATACGGTGCAACATTGTCTTTGTCCGACAATCAAGTAGTCATTGACCGCTATCCTAACCCATCCAACAGCATTCTCGATAATAACAATAATACGGCTTATTATGCAGGTGCGCATATTGGCGATATTTGGGGATTTAAAACCGTCGGGATAGCCAAAACCGATGCTCAAATGCAAGAACATTTAGCTAGTATGCCTAAAGGTGCACAAGACATCTTTGGTGCTGGCTGGGGTGCTGGAGACATCATGTATGCCGATGTCAATGGCGATGGAAAAATAAGCAGAGGCAACAAAACGCTTGATGATCACGGTGACTTAGTGAAGATTGGCAACACTACGCCGCGCTATAATGTTGGTCTGAATTTAGATGCAGCCTGGAAAGGTTTTGACTTAAAAGTATTCTTCCAAGGCACCTTGAAACGCGACTATATGCCTGCCGGAGGCAGCACGATGTTTTGGGGAGCTGTAGGATATTGGCAAACGAATATCTTCAAACCGCATTTGGATTATTTCCGTCCAGAAGGAACAAGCAGTCCGCTGGGCACCAACCTAAATGCTTATTATCCGCGTTTGCTTGAAAATGACAGAAATCGCCAGTCACAAACAGGCTATCTGCAAAATGCCGCTTATGTCCGTTTAAAAAATGTGACTTTAGGCTATACGCTTCCTTCTATTCTCACTAAGAAATTCTACGTAAACAACTTACGCTTATTCGTTTCTGCCGAGAATCTATTTACAATTACTAACCTATGTGAGACTTTTGACCCCGAAACAATTGGCGTGGGTAATTGGGACGGATGTACATATCCGCTATCAAAGAGTTTTTCAGTTGGATTAAGTATAACACTTTAATTATATAGTAGACTATTATGAAAAAATATATAGGAATTTTTGTAACAGGAACCTTGCTGCTGGGCGGATTAACCAGTTGTAATGATTTTCTTGATAGAGAACCGCTGGATAAAGTGATTCCCGAAAAATATTTCATGTCAGAAGCCGATTTGGCTGCTTTTACCATTAACGCCTATCCTTTTGAGACAGTCGATTCAAACTATGGAATCAACCTCTTTGGCAAAGATAATGACACAGACAATCAGGCTGGCACCGGCTTGCCCTCTTTCTGGATACCCGGCCAGAAGAAAGTCCCTTCGGGTGAAGGTCAATGGAGTTGGAACAAAATACGTGCCTGCAACTACTTTTTTGAAAATACACTTCCCAAATATGAAGCGGGCATTATCACAGGATCAATGGATAATATCAAGCACTACATAGGCGAAATGTACGTCATTCGCGCTTATAATTACTATAAATTATTGGCTTCTTTGGGTGATTTACCTATTGTTACCACAGTATTGCCCGATACAGAAGAGACACTGATTGAATCTAGCAAACGACAACCACGTAATAAAGTAGCTCGCTTCATTCTGGACGATCTGCAAAAGGCTACAGAATTATTATTGGATAAAGGTCCTGGTGGTAAAAATAGAATTAGTAAAAATGTAGCCTATTTATTGCGTGCTCGCGTGGCTTTATTCGAAGCTACTTGGGAAAAATACCACAAAGGCACTGCCTTTGTACCAGGCGGGCCCGGTTGGAAAGGAAACGCTGCGGATGTAACAGGTTTTAATATTGATAGCGAAATTGCTTATTTCTTTGGCGAAGCGATGGCATCTGCCAAGGTGGTGGGCGACTGGGCTGTTGGCAAATTAGCCGTTAATACAGATACCCCCGAAGGAATGAATGCCGCGTTGACTTCTGTCAATCCTTACTATACCATGTTCTGTGACGAAAACATGGAAGGATACGATGAGGTGCTAATGTGGAAACAGTTTAAGGAGGGCTTAGTTGCAAACAACCTACAAATGGAGCTGGAACGTAGTGGAGGCGGTTCAGGCTGGACACGCGGTATGGTAAATTCATTCTTGATGCGCAACGGCTTACCTGTTTATGCGGCTAATTCCGGTTATAATCCGGAATGGGAGAAGAAAGGCATTAACGAAACCTTGAAAGACCGCGATTCGCGTATTGTAATATTCACTAAGAAACCGGGCGATGTAAACTTCTATGCAAATGACGGACAACCGGAAATAAGTTTAATTAATTATGTTTTTGCTACTGGAGCCAGTCGCGCTACGACCGGATTTATGGTAAAAAAAGGCAAGCACTATTCTCGTCACATGGCAAATGACCACGATGCTGGAACATCAGGAGGTATCGTCTTTCGTGCTGCAGAAGCTCTGCTGATTTACATGGAAGCCTCTTACGAAAAGACTCAAACTATTGATGTCACCGCAGACCGTTATTGGAAAGCCTTGCGCACCCGTGCCAAAGTGGATACCGATTATCAAAAAACAATAGCTGCCACCATTATGACCGAAGAGGCAAAAGGCGATTTCGGAGCTTATTCGCACGGAATTTTAATTAATAGTACATTGTACAATATTCGTCGCGAACGTCGTAACGAACTTTGTGCCGAAGCCTTACGTTGGGATGATTTGAAAAGATGGCGCGCTTGCGACCAGATGAAAACAAAAGCTTTCCGTGTAGAAGGTACTTTGTATTGGGGAAGTGTTTACGAAGAAGAGCTGAAGGCTCTCTGTGTGGTCGATCCCGAGAAGGGCAATATGTCTTCTCCGCTTTTAAGCAAGTATATGCTTCCTTACGAAACCATTACGAAAAATAACTTGATAGCTACCCAAGGCGGATTAAAGTTTACTCCTGCCCATTATTTAGATCCTATTGGCATGGCTGTATTCCGTCAAACAGCGCTGGACAAAAATGACTTTGCTACTTCTGTAGTATACCAAAATCCAGGATGGAAGATACAAGGCGATACGGGTGCTGAACCTGTGGAGTAAGGTATCTTACTTATAAACATAAATCAAGCAGGAGAAAACAAAAGAAGTTTTCTCCTGCTTTAATTTTCGACCTCTCATACCACCGTACGTGCCGTTTGACTTATCGCGTACGTACCCGTTTCCAGCATTTCCAGATATACATCCTTAACCAATGAGGATACCGTCCCTGATACCTCTCCGGTTATGGATGTATTCTTTCTATCTTATGCCTGCTTGATTGACTCCGAATGTTCTGATTTGCTATCGGACTTTGTTTTGTTATGCAAACTCATTCACATTCATAAGCCTTGATAACAAGTCTCTATACGTCAAGCCAGCTGTTTTCCGACAACTGCCTTCAGATTCCAACTCACGGTGGAACTTTTGTCTTTGTCTGTACGCTTCTGGGGCTTGCACCCGTTAGAATATCTTCGTGCTGGGCGAACATAAAGAAAGCCGGTCTCCCCCAAAGGAGACCGGCTCTTTAAATATTTGTTCAGACTCGAATT
>JAVVVS010000041.1:0-25499 GCA_036652495.1 Bacteroides sp. | reverse complement strand
TGAAAAGAGTATGCAAACAGGGCAACCGCACCAAAAGTTTATTTTCTTTTAGGCACAAATGCAGCGGAACTGACATGCGGAAAGTCTGTTTTTTATCGCTGACAGTTTGCTAACAAAAAAGATTCTATCTATCTTTGTCCACATGGCAGAAAGAAACGAATTACATCACCGAAGCAAACACAATGGACAGTACGACTTTCCTAAATTGATTGCAGATTATCCACCGCTCGAGAAGTTTGTGGAACGCAATCGGTACGGAACGTTGACCGTCGACTTCTTCAATCCCAGAGCTGTGAAAGCACTCAACAAGGCTTTGCTCATCAGTTGCTACGGTATCACCTATTGGAACATCCCCCCTCATTACCTCTGCCCGCCCATCCCCGGCAGAGCCGATTACATCCATTACTTAGCCGATTTACTTGAGACAGTTCCTCCTAGGGAGGACACGAAAACACGTCGTTGTCTCGACATCGGTGTAGGGGCCAACTGCATCTACCCCATTATCGGATGCACAACGTACGGCTGGACATTTGTAGGAACAGACATTGACTCTATCGCCTTGGCTAATGCCCGGAAGATAGCCACGAGCAATCCGATATTGGCTCATCACATCGAACTGCGCCTTCAGCCGCACGAGCAATCCCTCTTCCAAGGCATCATTCTGCCCGATGAATACTTCGACCTCACCCTCTGCAACCCTCCTTTCCACAGTTCTCAAGAAGAAGCGGAACAAGGAACCCTCCGCAAACTCAGCAGCCTCAAGGGGAAGAACGTATCGAAAGTGACACTCAACTTCGGCGGAATAGCCCACGAATTATGGTGCGATGGAGGCGAACTGAATTTCTTGTTCCGGCTGATAGACGAAAGCCGCGACTTCTGCCATCACTGCGGATGGTTCACCACCTTAGTCTCAAAAGAAAAGAACCTGAGCCAATTATACACCCGTCTGAAAGCTGTCGATGTGGCCGAATACCGAACCATCGACATGCAGCAAGGCACTAAAAGCAGCCGGATACTGGCTTGGAGATTTGCATAATCCCTAAAAACACATTATAATATGAAGAAAGCAACCTTATTAATCTGCGGAATCATGATTGTTTCATGCACCCCCTTACAAAAGAAATTGAACTATCCCGCCACTGCCAAAGTGGACAGCGTGGATGTGTACTTCGGCACCAAAGTCTCTGACCCATATCGTTGGCTAGAGAACGACACCACCGCCGCTACAGCTGCTTGGGTTGCGGCACAAAACAAAGTGACCACCGATTATCTGTCGCAAATCCCCTTCCGCGATTCTTTGCTGAAACGATTGACCGTACTAACGAACTACGAGAAGATAGGAACACCGTTCAAAAAGCACGGCAAGTATTACTTCTATAAGAACAATGGACTACAGAACCAAAGCGTGCTCTACGTACAGGAATCACTCAATGCCGAGCCACAGGTATTCCTCGACCCGAACAAATTGTCGGACGACGGCACAGTAGCGCTCACCGGACTCTCTTTCTCCAAAGACGGCAAGTATGCCGCCTATACCATTTCACGCAGCGGATCGGACTGGTCGGAAATTTACGTCATTGATGCCGCAACAGGGAAGCTGCTGCCAGACCACATCGAATGGGCTAAATTCGGCGGAGCCTCTTGGAAAGGCAACGGTTTTTACTACAGTGCTTACGACACACCGAAAAAAGGCAAAGAGTTCTCCAACGTAAACGAAAATCACAAAGTATTCTACCACCTATTGGGCAAACCTCAAACATCGGACCAACTAGTGTATCAAAACCCCGCCTTTCCCAAACGCTTCTATAGCGCCAACACCAGTGAAGATGAACGTATCGTTTTCTTCTACGAATCGGGATCAGGACGCGGCAACAACCTCTTCTTGCAAAATTTGGAAAAGCCAAACGCCCCTATCTTGCCACTAACCACAGACTTTGAATACAACTACTCGCCCATTGAAGTAATTGGCAACCAAATCTATCTTTACACTAACTACGGTGCTCCCAAAGGCTGCGTCATGGTAGCCGATCTCAACCAACCGCTATTAGAGAATTGGAAGGTACTTGTACCCGAATCGAACGACGTGCTCTCGGGTACACAAATCATCGGCGGAAAATTATTCCTTACCTATGATAAGGATGCGTCGAATCGTGCCTACGTCTACAACCTGAACGGAAAACGCTTGCAAGAAGTCAAACTGCCCTCACTCGGTTCAGTAGGTTTCAGTGGCGACAAAGATGACAAAGAATGCTTCTTCGGATTCAGCTCCTTTACCACCCCCGGGTCTACTTATAAATACGATATGGATAAAAACACGTACGAACTGTATCGCGCTCCGAAAGTGCTCTTCGATGCCAACAACTTCACCACCGAACAAATCTTCTTTGCCAGCAAAGACGGCACCAAAATTCCCATGTTCCTTACCTATAAGAAAGGATTGAAGAAAGACGGATCCAACCCCGTGTTCCTCTACGGATACGGCGGCTTTAACATCAGTCTTAATCCGGGTTTCTCTACCAACCGCATCCCTTTCCTTGAAAATGGAGGCATCTATGCACAAGTGAACTTGCGCGGCGGCGGCGAATACGGTGAAGCATGGCACATTGCAGGCACCAAAATGCAAAAGCAACAGGTGTTCGACGACTTCATCTCTGCCGCCGAATACCTGATTAAAGAAAAGTACACGAACACCGACAAGCTTGCCATCGTAGGCGGTTCGAACGGCGGATTACTTGTAGGAGCCTGCATGACGCAACGCCCCGACCTCTTCCGTGTAGCCATCCCGCAAGTAGGCGTAATGGATATGCTTCGGTACCACAAGTTCACCATCGGCTGGAACTGGTCTAGCGATTACGGCACCAGCGATGACAGCAAAGAAATGTTCGAGTACCTTAAAGGCTACTCCCCGCTCCACAATTTGAAGCCCGGCACCCGCTATCCTGCCACGATGGTGACTACCGCCGACCATGATGACCGCGTAGTTCCCGCCCACTCTTTCAAGTTTGCCGCTACGCTGCAAGCATGTAATGACGGCACCTATCCTACCCTTATCCGCATTGACAGCAAGGCTGGACACGGAGCAGGCAAACCGATTGCCAAATCACTAGAAGAGCAAGCTGACATCTACGGGTTTATCATGTACAATCTGAAAATGGATCCGAAGCTCTGATAAAGGGGCTACGAAGAGTAGAAAGTGTCGTTTTATCATTATTTAATCAAAATAATGGCTATAAAGTGATACGACAAGAAAAGTTTTCCTATATTTGCAGGGTCAATCACTGACACTTTATCAAAAACAACCTTTTAAAACATACTGTTATGAACATCCTAAAAATTATGTCCTCCTTAGAGGCTAAGCATCCTGGTGAATCTGAATATCTTCAGGCGGTAAAAGAAGTACTTCACTCTATTGAAGACATCTACAACTTGCACCCGGAGTTTGAAAAAGCAAAAATCATCGAAAGATTAGTAGAGCCCGATCGTATCTTCACCTTCCGTGTGACTTGGGTAGACGACCAAGGCGAAGTGCAAACCAATTTAGGGTATCGCGTACAATTCAATAATGCCATAGGACCGTACAAAGGCGGCATCCGCTTCCATGCTTCTGTGAACCTTTCTATCTTGAAGTTCTTAGGTTTTGAACAGACGTTTAAAAATGCACTGACTACATTGCCTATGGGTGGCGGTAAAGGTGGCTCCGACTTCTCTCCCCGCGGCAAGAGCGACGGCGAAGTGATGCGTTTCTGCCAAGCTTTCATGCTCGAACTGTGGCGTCACTTAGGTCCCGATATGGATGTACCTGCTGGTGACATCGGCGTGGGCGGACGTGAAGTAGGCTATATGTTTGGAATGTACAAGAAGCTAACTCGCGAATTCACGGGTACCTTCACTGGCAAAGGGCTAGAATTCGGCGGTTCATTGATTCGTCCCGAAGCAACTGGTTTTGGTGGATTGTATTTCGTACACCAAATGCTCGAAACAAAGGGTATCGACATTAAGGGTAAGACAGTAGCTGTATCTGGTTTCGGAAACGTAGCTTGGGGTGCTGTGACGAAGGCTACCGAGTTGGGAGCTAAAGTTATCACCATCTCAGGTCCTGACGGATACATTGTAGACCCCAATGGTATCAGCGGAAAGAAGATTGATTATATGCTCGAACTTCGGGCATCGGGCAATGACATCGTGGCTCCTTATGCCGACGAGTTCCCCGGTTCTACCTTCGTAGCTGGCAAACGCCCATGGGAAGTAAAGGCAGACATCGCTCTTCCTTGCGCTACGCAGAACGAGCTGAATGCTGAAGATGCTAAAAACCTGATTGCTAACAAGGTGACTTGTGTAGGAGAAATATCGAACATGGGTTGTACGGCAGAAGCAGTGGACGCTTTCATCGCCAACAAGATTCTGTTTGCTCCGGGCAAGGCTGTGAATGCAGGCGGTGTAGCCACCTCGGGACTAGAGATGTCTCAAAATGCAATGCACTTGAGCTGGGGCGCTCCAGAAGTGGACGAAAAGTTGCATACCATCATGCACGGCATCCATGCACAGTGCGTGAAGTACGGTACCGAACCTGACGGCTATATCAACTACGTGAAAGGGGCAAACATTGCAGGTTTCATGAAGGTGGCTCACGCCATGATGGGACAGGGCTTCGTTTAAGACAAAGAAGCTTCTGCTTAGTGAATAAAAAGTTTAGTGAATAAGTAAGATAAAGAATCTAGAAAAGAGTGGGAAGTTGTTCTGCCGCATCATAGCGCAGCCAACTTTCCACTCTTCGTTTTTTCCACGTTCGCTATTTTTGAGTACCTTTGCCTCTTCATTTATAATAACTATACAAGATGTTACAACCGGAATTAAAACTGCGCCGCGACAAGATACGCTGGCTCATGGCTCAACAAGGGATTGACGCCGCACTTATCACCTGTAATGTAAACATGCTCTATACGTACGGACGCGTAGTGAGTGGATACCTTTATCTTCCTCTGAACGCTCCAGCGCGCTTATTTGTCAAACGCCCCAACAATATCTCGGGCGAACACATTTATGCCATCCGCAAGCCGGAACAAATACTCGATCTGCTCAAAGAAAACAAGCTTCCTCTGCCTACCAAGCTGATGTTGGAAGGCGACGAACTGCCGTACACGGAGTACAACCGCTTGGCAGCCCTCTTCCCCGAAGCGGAAGTAGTGAACGGAACTCCCCTCATCCGCCAAGCACGCAGCATCAAGACACCCATTGAGATAGAATTGTTCCGTCGTTCGGGCATTGCTCATGCCAAAGCTTACAACCAACTTCCGTCAGTCTACCGTGCCGGCATGACCGACCGCGAATTTTCCATCGAAGCAGAGCGGCTGATGCGCCTCGAAGGATGTCTGGGCATCTTCCGCGTGTACGGTCAGAGCATGGAAATATTCATGGGCAGTCTGCTCACGGGCGACAATGCCGCTGCCCCTTCGCCTTACGATTTTGCTCTGGGCGGCGAAGGCTTTGACCCTGCCCTGCCTGGAGGAGCCAATGGTACCCCTTTGCTCGAAGGTCATAGCGTAATGGTGGACTTGGGAGGGAACTTCAACGGATACATGGGTGATATGAGCCGTGTGTTCTCTATCGGCAAGCTGAAAGAGGAGGCCTATACGGCTCACCGCGTATGCTTGGATATTCAAGAAAGCATCGCTGCCTTGGCTAAACCGGGAGTGGTGTGCGAGGATCTCTACCAAGCTGCCATCGACCTCGTAACGAAAGCCGGCTTTGCCGATTACTTCATGGGCATCACCCAGCAAGCCAAGTTCATCGGGCACGGCATCGGTTTGGAGATTAACGAAGCACCCGTACTCGCCCCCCGCAACAAGCAAGAGCTGGAGGCTGGTATGGTCTTTGCCCTCGAGCCCAAGATTGTGCTGCCCGGCATCGGTCCGGTGGGTATCGAAAACTCTTGGGTGGTCACTGCCGAGGGGGTAGAGAAGCTCACGCTCTGCCACGAAGAGATTATCGAATTATAAGACTGGTTTCAGTCCCATCTTTTCCGCCCGTGCGAGCAAAAACGTACGGGCGGCTTCGTATTCATTCGGGATGACGCCATCGAGGATGGCGTCTTTGATGGCGCTCTTCAATGCTCCCACTTCCCGACAGGGGGTCAATTCAAAGATTTCCATAATCTCTTCCCCGCTCACCGGCGGCTGGAAGTTGCGCACGCGATCCCTTTCTTCCAAGTCTTTGAGCTTCTGGCGCACCAGCTGGAAATTGTTTAAGAAACGTTGCTTACGCTCCGTGTTTTTCGAGGTGATGTCTGCTTCGCAGAGGGTCATCAGGTCGTCTATATCGTCTCCCGCTTCAAAAAGCAGGCGCCGCACGGCGGAATCGGTGACTTCTTCATCGGCTATCACAATGGGGCGCATATGCAGACTTACCAACTTTTGCACGTACTTCATCTTTTCGTTCATAGGCAACTTCATATCCCTAAAGAGCACGGGCACCATCTTCTCGCCCACGAAGTTGTGGTTGTGGAAGGTCCAGCCCGCTTTGGGTTCCCAACGCTTGGTCACCGGTTTGGCTATATCATGAAGCAACGCCGCCCAGCGCAGCCAAAGATGGTCGGTGTGCTTGCTGATATTATCGAGCACCTCCAAGGTGTGATAGAAATTGTCTTTGTGCGCCCGTCCGTTGCGGGTCTCGATGCCCTGCAACGCTACCATCTGCGGAAAGATAAGAGCTAACAGCCCGCTGCGGTCGAGGTCGATAAAACCTTTCGAGGGAATGGGGGACAGAATAATTTTATTCAGTTCATCGGCAATGCGTTCATGGGATATAATCTCAATGCGCTCGCGGTTGCGGCAAAGCGATTCGAAGGTATCATCGTCGATGTAGAAGTTCAGCTGTGTAGCAAAACGGATGCAGCGCATCATGCGCAAAGGGTCATCGCTAAAGGTAATGTCAGGATTGAGCGGGGTGCGGATGGTGCGTTCCTTGAGGTCATTCATACCGTTAAAAGGATCAATCAATTCGCCAAATCGTGCTTGGTTGAGGCAGACCGCCATAGCATTGATGGTAAAGTCGCGCCGGTTCTGGTCGTCTTCCAGCGTTCCATCTTCGATGATGGGATTGCGCGAGTCGCGTTGGTACGACTCTTTGCGGGCACCTACCAATTCGACTTCCGTGCCGCGGTATTTCACCTGCGCCGTACCAAAATTCTTAAAGACGGACACGGCGGCGCCCCGTCCCAGCCGGCGTCCCAAGGCTTCTGCCATCCGGATGCCACTGCCTACCACCACTATATCTATATCTTTGGAAGCGCGTTGCAGAAAAAGGTCACGCACATACCCACCCACAACGTAACAGTCCAGCCCCAGCTCGTCCGCTGTGATGGAAATCTGCGTAAAAATGAATGCGCTGAACTGTTGCTTCAGTTCCTCTTTGGTCAACTCTATCATGAAGGTTCGCTATTTTTAGTTTGAAAGCGCAAAGATAGGGATATTATTCGTATTTTTACCCCCTCAAAAACTAAAGAACAACAAGATGAAGAAAGGGATGATTCTGGCAAGTGCCCTGTTGCTGCTGGCTTCGTGCGGCAAGGAAGCTACACAAAAGGCGGGCGAGAAACTCACGGCAGCACAGGAGGCGTATGCCAGAGGTGACTATAATGAGGCAAAGATGCAGTTGGACAGTATCAAGCTGCTCTACCCCAAAGAATTTGATGTGCGGCGTGCCGGCAACCAGCTCATGCTGCAGGTGGAGCTTAAAGAACAAGAAAAAAGCTTGGTGTATCTGGACAGCATGAAGCAGGTGAAAGAAGAGGAGATTGCTGCAGTGGTGGGCAACTACACCCTCGAGAAGGATGCTGCCTACCAGCAGGAGGGCAACTACTTTTGGCCCACGCAGACAGTGGAGAAGAACTTGCACCGTTCGTTCCTCCGCTTCCAAGTTAACGAACAGGGGCAGCTGCTGATGACGTCCATCTATTGCGGAAAGCGTAATATCCACCACCTAGCGGTCAGAGTGACGGCACCGGACGGAACCTTTGCCCAAACGCCTTCCTCAAAAGACAGCTACGAGACTTCGGACTTGGGGGAGAAGATAGAGAAGGCCGACTACGCCGTGGGGGCGGACGGCAACGTGATGGGATTTCTCTACCTGAACCTCGACAAGCGCATCAAAGTAGATTATCTGGGTGAAGGGAAATATTCCTTCGTGCTCCCGGCCGCCGATAAACTGGCTCTCGAGCGCATCTACGAACTCTCGCAACTGCTGGCTGGCAGAGAACAAATCAAAAAAGAAACGGACGAGGCGAAGCTCAAGGCGGGCTTTGTGAAGCGAAAAGCCAAGGAGACGCGGAAATAGAGACGGGGACGACGCGGAATAGACGGACGAACACGGACTTTTTTTAGGCTGTGCAGCTAAAAGAGCCCGTGTTCGTCCGTTTGAGTCTGAGTCGTCCGCGTATCAGCTTCCGCGTAACCAGCCCCAACAAACGAAGGTGCAACCGCTAACCTTTGACTCGTCGGTTCAACTGGTTATTCATTTTTTCGGGTCTCGATTTCCCGATGCGTTTGCCCGTAGGCGTCTTCTTGCCGCTCGTTTTGGGAAGCCCGCTACGGGGCGTACTACTTTCTTTGGTTGTTCTCATCTGACTCTTCTGTTTTTAAATTTGTTGGTTTTCTACCTATTGTTCATAATCTCTTCAGTGCTTCTTTGATAACCTTCTCTACGGGCGCTTCGGGATCCTCGCTCCCGATGGTCATCACCACCTTCTGCGACGCTGCGGGCGCAAAACCCAGCATGGTCAGCGCCGCCACGGCTTCCTCTTGCACTTGGGTACGGGCGGCGGACAGTTTCAGCCCGCCCGCCGACATTCCAGCAGGGGCAGCCGCTTTTATTTTATCCTTCAGATCGATTATCACCCGCTGCGCCGTCTTCAACCCGATACCTTTCACCATTTTGAGCATCGTGGCATTTTCCGTACTTATAACGTTCACCAACTCACTGGGCGAAAGTGCCGAAAGAATCATCCGCGCCGTGTTTCCTCCGATGCCCGATACGGAAATAAGCATCAAGAACAGCTCCCGCTCCTGCTTGTCGGCAAAACCATAGAGCGTATGCGCATCCTCGCGGATAGCCTCGTAAATGTAGAGTTTGCCACTCTTCATCCCTTGTATTGCCGAGTAAGTATTCAACGAAATACTCACGCCATAACCCACCCCATGGCAATCAATCACTGCGGTTGCCGGACTGAGTTCAGCAATCTCGCCTTTTACATATTCTATCATAATACTTCTATAAACGCAAACAGAGGCAAAATATTGTATATCCGCCTCCTTACTTTTCTTCCCGCAACCAACTTTAACATCCGCCTTCCGCTTTATCAGCGATTATATGCTTATTTTTGCGCTCGAAACAAAGAAATCTGTTCAACAAAACCCGTAAAAGCATGAAAAAAGTAAGAGCTGCCATCATTGGATATGGCAATATCGGCAAGTATGTAGTAGAAGCCTTGCAAGCTGCCCCCGATTTTGAAATTGCAGGCATTGTCCGCCGTGCTGGAGCTGAACATAAACCAGCCGAGCTGAATGACTACGCCGTAGTTAAAAGCATCAACGAGCTCACCGGAGTGGACGTCGCTATCCTCTGCACCCCTACCCGTAGCGTAGAGAAGTACGCCAAAGAAATACTGAGCCTCGGAATTGCCACCGTAGACAGTTTCGATATACACACCGGTATCCTTGACCTGCGCCGCGAGTTGAACGCCTGCGCCAAAGCGAACCACACTGTATCTATTATTTCTGCTGGCTGGGATCCGGGGAGCGACTCCATCGTCCGCACCCTCCTCGAAGCCATCGCCCCCAAAGGCATCACTTACACAAACTTCGGTCCCGGCATGAGCATGGGGCACACGGTAGCCGTGAAAGCCATCCCCGGCGTACAAGCCGCCCTGTCGATGACCATCCCCACAGGAACAGGCATCCACCGACGCATGGTGTACATCGAACTGAAAGAAGGATACGTTTTTGAAGAAGTAGCCGCTGCCATCAAAGCCGATGCTTACTTTGTCAATGATGAAACACACGTCACACAAGTACCCTGCGTAGAAGCACTGCTCGACAGAGGGCATGGCGTAAACCTCACTCGCAAAGGCGTATCGGGACAAACACAAAACCAACTCTTTGAATTTAATATGCACATCAACAACCCCGCCCTCACGGCGCAGGTATTGGTTTGCTCTGCCCGCGCCGCCAAGAAACAGCAACCGGGATGCTATACGCTCATCGAAGTACCCGTTATCGACTTGTTGCCCGGCAACCGTGACGAGTGGATCGGTCATTTAGTGTAAAACGAAAGAATAGCATGACGAAAAAGACGATACATCTTCCCTATACTCACGGCGAAGAACTCGCCAACACTTTGAGCCACGGCGCCGGCATCCTTTTAGGATTGGCAGCCGGAATACTCTTGCTACAGAAAGCAGCTTCCTGCTACGACCCCCGCTGGGCGGTAGCTTGCGTAGCTGTGTATCTGGCAGGGATGCTTTCGTCGTACGTCTGCTCCACTTGGTACCACGCTTGCCCTCCCGGAGCGCGGAAAAAGCTGCTCCGCAAGTTCGATCACGGCGCCATCTATCTACACATAGCCGGCACCTACACGCCCTTCACACTCTTAGTGTTGCGTGAGGCCGGTTATTGGGGATGGGGCGTCTTCACCTTTGTCTGGCTCGCTGCCGTGGTAGGATTCATTCTTAGTTTCACCCGTATGAAAGAGCACAGTTACCTCGAAACCATTTGCTATGTAGCCATGGGCGCATCTATCCTGCTGGCACTAAACCCCATGTTACACTGCCTCCAACTCATCAACGCCACCCCCGCCTTCGGATGGCTCCTGGGTGGAGGAGCTTCTTACATTGTAGGAGCCGCTTTCTATTCTTTGCGAAAGCCGTACATGCACTCCGTCTTCCACCTCTTTGTATTGGGGGGCAGCATCGGTCACATCATCGCTATCTGGTGGATTTTATAAGTGCGCGGCAAACTGCATAAAAACTTGTGCCAGCCCATTCTCCTGCCCTTGCTGCTGCACAAAGCTGAGTTCACGCATCAGCGACATTCCTTTTATTTCTATCACGCGGAAAGAACCTGCCGTCAGCTCTTTGATTATCGATCGGATAGAGACGATGCCCATACAGTTGGTATGCTCCAAGAAGAGTTTGATACTTTCCGTACTGCCCAAATACATCAACACATGGAGCGAAGAAAGCTTCAGGTTGTGCCCAAGCAAGGCGCGCTCGAACACATCGAGCGTACCCGACCCTCGTTCGCGAAGCACCAGCGGTATATGCACCAACTCTTCGGGAGTAATTTCTTCCGAAAGCGAAAGTTTGCTGTTGCTATGCACCACCGCCACCAGTTCGTCTTCCAAAAAGGGCGTGTACTTCAGATTCGGCAAGCGGAAAATGCCCTCCACCAACCCCAAATCGATGCGGTGGGCTTGCAATTCGGCTTCGATGTCGCGAGAATTACCGTTGAGCAACGATACGTGCACTTGCGGGAATTTGGCGATGAAGCGGGCGAGCATCGGCGGCAGCACGTACTGGGCGATGGTGGTGCTGGCTCCCAACTTCAGTTCGCCTGTGTATTCGTCGTGCAGCAAGTGCATCTCGTATTCCAACCGCTGATAAGCCTCCAGAATCCGTTCGCTATGTTCTTGCAACAGTTTTCCGGCTTCGGTGAGCTCAATCTTGCCGCCTTGGCGGTCGAACAAACGCGCCTGATACGCATTCTCCAGTTCTTGGATATGCTTCGTGATAGCCGGTTGGCTGACGAATAGTTCCTGCGAAGCCTTCGTGAAACTCAGGTTCCGGACTACACTTAAAAAGACTTTGAGGCGGAAATCGGACATGATGTGCATACTCTTAGCGCGTGATTATAATTCCTCTCCTTGGATGCCCAACGCTTGCATCACCGGATAGGCGAGCATCTCCCAACGATAGTCCACCGTACCTTCGGGCTCGTTGAGGCGGAACTGAACAATCTCTTTCTCCTTCACCCCTTTCAGCGTTTGGGAAATGCGTGCACCGTACTCTTCGTTGAAAGAAAGAATCAAGATTTTCTTCACCGGGGCAGCATCAATCGTCAGACGGAGCAAATCGAGGAACAAGGCTTCGCGAGTCACCAAGCCCGCACAACACACACTGGCAAAGGTGAACTCACCAAACTGATTGGCAAACGCCACGTTGTTGAGTTCCGAACTCAGGGCGGATGGCTGGCAATCCACGAGATTTTCTGACTCCTCGTCAAACACCAGCAGCGTCTGAATCTCGTTCTTCCCCTCGGTGATGCTGGCATCGAGTGCCAAATACGTAAACAGTTCGGATACGTCTATGACGGACAGCGGGCGTTTGAGCTGCTGTTCGAAGTATTGTTTCAATTCGCTGGTCACAAAGTTCAGAAAAGCGGCATCCACCAACACCACATTCTCCGAAAAAAATATCTTTTCGTTCATCTATTCTTCTGCTATTTCGGGTTTATATTGATTATTGTCGTAGACAAAGGTAAGCCAAAAAGCAGTACCGTCCCGCACTTCATTGTCTTTTTTCGCAAATTATCCTATCCGCCTGCACTAATCACTCAAAAGCACTGCCAACGCGCTTGTGGGCGCACCAGAACTCTTGCACAAAAAAGAGGGAGACGTTTGAAAAAAAGGCGGAAACGTTTTTCTTGAAAGATGGAAACGTTTCACTTGAAAGGCGTAGACGTTTTTTAAAAAGATGGTCATCTTATAAAAAGACGTTTCCGCCTTTTAAAAAAAGAAGCTTCCTTAGGATGCAAAGCAGGTAGAGCTGCCTCAAAGCACCGGCAGCAAAGGGGTTGGCTTCAAGAGCTACCGATGCTTGCTTCATCTCTCGGCAAGAAATCATTCATCTCCCGGCAGGAAAACGCCTGTTTCTCGGCAGGAGATGAATTGTTTCTCGGCAAGAGATTTCTCAGGAATGGGCAGCTGGACACGAGGGCAAGCATCACGCACTCGAAGGAAAGCACACTGCCGAAAAGTTAAAACCAATCCCAAAGAGGAACTAACTCAGCCATTTTGTCGCTTCATTCTTTAAAAATGCTGAACTTCTGTCACTTATTGCCCGTTGGCAAATCTTTTGTGCCTTCTTCGCTGTTATCAAATGAAGAAAGGAGAACAACGAATATGAACTTCAACAATTTTACCATTAAGTCACAAGAAGCAGTGCAAGAAGCTGTGGAAGGAGTAAAAAGCCGGGGGCAACAAG
The DNA here is from genome assembly GCA_036652495.1 of Bacteroides sp. GTDB lineage: Bacteria > Bacteroidota > Bacteroidia > Bacteroidales > Bacteroidaceae > Bacteroides. The sequence continues at coordinate 12,247 of JAVVVS010000041.1, read as the reverse complement.
CCATCGAACCGGTGCATGTGATGCAGGGCGTGATGAAGGTGGGCGAAAACGTAACCAACTTCCTCTTCCAAAAATCGGGCGTGAACGCGCAGCAAGTAGCACTCGTCATCGACCGACAGATAGAATCACTGCCCAAAGTCTCGGGCGGAGAACCGTATTTGAGCCGGGAGACGAACGACGTCTTCCAGAAAGCGAACCAACTGGCTAAGGAGATGGGCGACGAATTTGTGTCGCTGGAACAGTTGCTCTTGGCGCTGTTCAGCGTCAAAAGCACCGCTGCTACCATCCTGAAAGATGCGGGCATGACCGGAAGCACCCTCCGCGGAGCCATCAACGAACTGCGCAAAGGAGAAAAGGTAACCTCGCAATCGAGCGAAGAGACCTACCAATCACTCGAGAAATATGCCATCAACCTCAATGAAGCAGCGCAAAGCGGAAAGCTCGACCCGGTGATAGGACGTGATGAAGAAATCCGACGAGTGCTGCAAATACTGAGCCGGCGCACAAAAAACAATCCGATATTAATAGGCGAACCGGGAACGGGAAAAACAGCCATCGTAGAAGGGCTGGCTCACCGCATCTTACGAGGGGATGTGCCCAGCAATCTGAAAGACAAACAAGTATACTCGCTCGATATGGGGGCGCTTGTGGCAGGAGCCAAATACAAAGGAGAGTTTGAAGAACGGTTGAAAGCCGTCATCAACGAAGTGATGAAGTCGGAAGGCAACATCATCCTCTTCATCGACGAAATTCACACCTTGGTAGGTGCCGGAAAAGGAGAAGGAGCGATGGATGCTGCCAACATCTTGAAACCTGCCTTGGCTCGGGGCGAACTGCGTGCCATCGGCGCCACTACGCTGGACGAATATCAGAAATATTTCGAAAAAGACAAAGCGCTGGAACGTCGGTTCCAGATTGTACAAGTGGACGAACCGGACGTGCTGAGCACCATCTCCATCCTCCGCGGATTGAAGGAACGCTACGAAAACCATCACCATGTGCGCATCAAAGACGATGCCATCATTGCCGCCGTGGAGCTGAGCAGCCGATACATCACCAACCGTTTTTTGCCCGACAAAGCCATCGACCTGATGGACGAAGCGGCAGCCAAACTGCGGATGGAAGTAGATTCCGTACCCGAAGGGCTGGACGAACTCTCCCGTAAAATAAAACAGCTGGAGATAGAACGCGAAGCCATCAAACGCGAAAAAGATGAAGTCAAACTCAAACAACTGGGCAAAGAGCTGGCGGAACTCAAAGAGCAAGAAAACTCGTACAAAGCTAAATGGCAAAGCGAGAAGACGATGATGGACAAAATCCAGCAACACAAAGTAGAAATTGAGAACCTGAAATTCGAAGCCGACAAAGCCGAACGCGAAGGCGACTACGGAAAGGTAGCCGAAATCCGTTACGGAAAATTGCAAGAACAAAGCAAAGAGATAGCCGACACGCAAGCCCGGCTCCGTGAAATGCAAGGCGACGCAGCGATGATTAAAGAAGAAGTGGATGCCGAAGACATTGCCGACGTGGTATCACGTTGGACAGGAATCCCCGTCAACAAGATGCTGCAAAGCGAAAAAGACAAACTGCTGCACCTCGAAGACGAACTGCACAAGCGGGTCATCGGACAGAAAGAAGCCATCGAAGCCGTAGCCGATGCCGTACGGCGCAGCCGTGCAGGGTTGCAAGACCCGAAACGCCCGATAGGATCCTTCATCTTCTTAGGAACCACCGGTGTGGGAAAAACCGAACTAGCCAAAGCATTGGCAGAATTCCTCTTCGACGACGAAACAATGATGACGCGCATCGACATGAGCGAATATCAAGAGAAGCACAGCGTCTCCCGTCTGGTAGGAGCACCTCCGGGATACGTGGGCTATGACGAGGGCGGACAGCTGACGGAAGCCATCCGGCGCAAACCGTACTCGGTGGTGCTGTTTGATGAAATAGAAAAAGCACATCCGGACGTGTTCAACATCTTGCTGCAAGTGCTGGACGATGGACGGCTGACAGACAACAAAGGGCGCGTAGTGAACTTCAAAAACACAATCATCATCATGACTTCCAATATGGGCAGTGCCTATATACAGAGTCAAATGGAGAAAATGAACGAGAAAAACAAGGAGGAAATCATCGAAGAAACCAAAAAAGAAGTGATGAACCTGCTCAAGAAAAGCATCCGACCGGAATTTCTGAACCGCATAGACGAGACGATTATGTTCTTGCCACTGACGGAGAAAGAGATAAAAAAAATAGTGGTGCTGCAAATCAAAGGCATCGAAAAGATGTTGAAAGACAACGGAGTGACCTTGCAACTCACCGGATCGGCCGTGGATTTTCTGAGCCAAGTGGGTTACGATCCGGAGTTTGGTGCACGCCCCGTAAAAAGAGCTATCCAACGTTACCTTCTCAATGATTTATCTAAAAAGCTATTGGCGCAAGAAGTGAATAGGGAAGAAACAATCAAAGTAGACATGAACGAAACCGGATTGACCTTTCGAAATACAAGCTGCTAATAAGTAAATCGTTTCACCACGATTTTACAAGTGGGGTGATGTAGCACAAGTACATACACCCCACGCTTGTTTAGTGTGATAGATAGCGAACGCGAAGTTAATAGCATTTTCTGTTGCAATACTCCGCTATCATCGTATAAGAAGACCTGTGTACCAATCAACAAATCGGTCAGAACCAAAACTCCAGTCTGGCTGTTCAGTTGCAAATTCACCTTATTATTCGTGATTTCCATATCTCAATCCAATGCTTCCGAGTTCCTTAGAAGCTATTATAGCGTAAAAAAGCGTGGGAACTGCTGCAATCATCGTACTTGGGGCTCTGGACTGCCTTCTATTCAAATAATGTACAACAGCCCACGCCCATTACCATATATTTGCATATATAGTACAGCATGAGCATTTTGATACATTATTCCTGAATAGCGAAATTGTCCAGATTTCAAGTACAGAATAATATTTAAAACGCCTTTATTATTTAGTTCATTTGGTGCGCATTGTCATTACTGACTCTTCGGTAATAGCGCGCTGCAACAAAGATAAGTAAAAAGTGCAAAACAAAACAATAGATGACAAAAAAAAGCACGGTATTCATCTCTTTAGATGACTTACCGCGCTTTCCTGTTTTTTCCGCAACGAGTGTACTTACTCGGCTGCAGCAGTTGCTTCTTCTTTTACTTCTTCTTTCGTTTCTTCTTTAAATTCGGTAATTCCATTGGATACCAAAATATTGTACCAGGCCACCAGCTTCTTTATATCGCTCAAATGCACTCTATCGCGATCAAAATTGGGCAACACTTCCGCCATAAACGAGCGAAGCTCTTCAGAAGTGGCTTTCTTTGCATCAATAGAGGCTATTGCGCCGTTTTCCTTTTCCTTCACAGAAGTCAGCACCTCTGCCAATGGCACTTCCGCATCATCCGTGTACATGGCAATGTCTGCCAAGGAAATCACCTTATCGTTGCCAGTAGCGGCACTACGTTTCTTTTCTGCATTAATCGTTTCCACTACAAAAATGCTTTTATTCCGGGAAATAAGTTTATATAATCCCGGTTTGCCCGAAATAGACAAGATACTCTTCAACATAGTATTTTACTTTATATTATTAGTTATTTTTGCTGGGCAAAGATACTAATAATATTTAGACAGGAAAGAAATTAGCTCTAAAACCTGAGGAATTAACGGCGTTACCTCATCATTAACCAACACAAAATCGGCTTTATCCCGTTTCTCTTCATCACTCATTTGACTTCGGATACGCTGCATAATCTGGTCGCAAGAGGCGCCATCACGCTGCATCGCACGCTTCACACGCAGCTCTAGCGGTGCGTAAACCATCACCACCACCTCTACTTCATCAGCAAAACCAGATTCAAAAAGAATAGCAGATTCCATCCCTACCCAAGGGGAAAACGCATGATAAGCTACCCAAGTACGAAAATCTTCTTTTACCCGCGGATGAATAATTCCGTTGACCGTACGGGCATGAACGGGATGTCCAAAAAGATAAGAAGCAAGTAAGGGTTTATTCAGTCCATCTTCTCGATAAACCTCATCGCCCAACAAAGCACACAACTCCCTGCGAATCATCGGGTCAGTATTCGTCAGTCGCTTGGATTCGCTGTCGGAAATATAAACGGGAATATTTTGGACTGTCAACAAACGGGAGACAACACTTTTGCCACTGCCTATACCGCCAGTAATCCCTACTTTAATGGTCATAAGCAGAGACTTGCTCAATCAAAAAATCAACTTGGTCGGGCACCAAGCGAATATGACTGATATTAGCAGGGATGGTTTTCAATTTCACCGTATATTTATAGCTGCCCAATTTCAAAAGCTCTTCATAAGAAACACTAATCAAGAAATCATTGGCAGTGATTTTACTAAAATGGCTCACTCCCACCTGAAACTTCACCTGCACCCTGGGAGGAAAAGCTCTCAGCACTTTATCCGCCGGGAAGTTGACACCGTGCAAGGGCACTTCTACCGTCTTTTCAGTATATATATCCACAGGCAATGTTAATCCTACCATATTGGGCACAAACTTTGCTCCTTTGATAGCTGCCAATGGAACCCGTTGCCTCAACGTATCCGAAAGGTTTTCAAAAAGCATCCGTTGCGTACAAGCAACGGTGATGATATCTAGAATCACTTTAGGGGCATAGACAAGCACAGAATCGGGAGTAAAAACAGTATCCGATATATAATATTGTCGGGCAGCACCCACCTTTCCCACCAGTTTTACTGGTACCCATTTCGATTTACCAGTAGCATAAATATAGTTCAACGTATCGGGTTTCACCGCTAGCAAGCGGGTAGAGACGTTGAGCTGACTTAAAATTTTCTTTTCAAATGCAGAGGCGTTAATCCGTACGTGGTTGTCCTTTCCGCCATAATCGCCGAAAGCTAGATTGACAGGAAAAAAGGTTTTGCCCAACAAATAATTCAGCAGAACCGTACCTTTATCTTTCACCTTGATTCGAATTTCGGAAGGGGGTTCGGATGTAAGCACCACATTTGCAGGCACTTCTTTCAGGCGGACAGGAATAGAGAACTCCGCCTCATAGTCGCTATTAAGTGTTTGTAACAGCCAAAAGCCACTGGCTATAAAGAAAAAAAACAAAAAGATTAAGAACTCTCTGCTCTTATCACTGAGCAGAAAGTTCCTAATCTTCTTCAATAATCTCAAATAAATATACTTAATCTTCCTACGCTCGAACATAGGCACGTATTTATTTTAAATGGCTTACTTACACTACTTGGCAGACTGGCTAGCTACGGCAGTAGCATCGGCAAAGATAGAATTCTTATCTATTTTAATCTTCACGTTGGCAGCAATCTCAAGAACGATATGATCGTCGTTAATCTCTTTGATAACGCCATGAATGCCACCGGCAGTAATCACCTTCTGATTGACAGCTAGTGACTTGCGGAAATTAGCAATTTCTTTTTGTTTCTTGTTCTGTGGACGAATCATAAAGAAATACATGATTACAAAAATACCAATCATTATGATCCACATCATCGAACCATCAGGGCCTGGAGCAGCAGCTTGCAGAAATACAGTCATTAAATTCATAAGAAATCTGTTTTAGTTTTTACTTATACGGGCAAAGATATTAGTTTTTCGCTAACTTGCCTTCTTTTTTTAATTGATTAACTATCCCATCAAGAGTACCATTGATAAAGCTGCCACTCTTAGGCGTACTGTACAATTTGGCTATCTCAAGATATTCATTTAACGAAACACTAACCGGAATGTTCGGGAAGCTCAGAATTTCCGCCAAAGCACACTGCATAATAATAACATCCATGATAGCTACCCTGTCTAAATCCCAGTTTTTAGTGTTCTCACTTATCAAGTGACGATAATAATCGGAGTTCAGCACAGCGCGACGAAACAACCGCCGAGCAAACTCTTGGTCTTCATCGTCTTTAAATTCAGGTAACAAGGGTTGGTTAGCGCCCTGTTTCTCTTCAAAACGCTTAATGGTTTTCAATACGAAGGTATCGACAATCTCTTTATCATCGTTCCAATACAAGCTCTGATCTTCGAGCAACTCATCGAGGGAATCATTGTTGAAAATAAACGTTTTATAAAGCTTCCGCCATAACTCCCGGTCGGCTTCATACGAATGTTCGGTGGCAGCCATATATTCCTTATATATGTCCGACCCCATAATTTTATCATAAAGTTCTTTGATAAAATCCTGATCATTCGCCCAGGTTCGTTTCTGATTGGCGATGAATTGAGTTAGTTGGTTATTTACTTCAAGTTGAGCAATAAATTTGTTTTCCACAAATTTCATTTCCGGATTCAAGTCGTCATTGGTGGGAATCAATTTAGCTTTAGCGCTATCAATACGCTTCTGCGCGTAGTTCGTCAATGTAATCATGAGCATCAGCAAATAGTTGTAGAGGTCATAAGCCTTAGAAAGGCTAAAGAACAACTCTTTCTCCGCTGAGTCTAAATTTTTGCTGCCGTTCTGATAGTAGGCATATACTATCTGAATGATTTTAAGACGAATAAGAACTCTGTTAATCATAATCTATAATAATACTGTTATTAACGAGCCACAAAAGTAGACATTTTTAGTGAGTTTACGCAATGAAATTATATTTTTTAATGATGTCTTACAATATCTTTCCATTTTCTTTTGACAGTCAGAAAAAAAGCTCCACATTTGACGGCAAATTAGAAACCGTACGAAAGACATGGAAGATTTAAAGAAGAAAATGAGCACAACAGATATGAACGACAAAGAGATTGTCTACTCCCGCGCCATCAAAGCTGGCAAGCGTATTTATTATCTGGATGTAAAGAAGAACCGGAAGGACGAAATGTTTTTAGCCATCACAGAAAGCAAAAAGGTCATTTCCGGAGAGGGCGATGAATCGCAAGTTAGTTTTGAAAAACACAAAATCTTTCTATATAAAGAAGATTTCAACAAATTCATGGCAGGGCTGAACCAAGCAATCGACTTTATTGCCAGAAACAACGAAGAATCCATCCAGCCAGAAAGCGAATCGGAAGCCACAGAAGAGGCAATCATCGAAAAAGAGGAGACTGAATACTCCGAAATGAGTTGCATCGGAGAGAAAATAAAAATAGATATCGATTTTGAGTAACGAATGCTTTGATAGTTCAGAAAGAAAACGTACTTTTGCACCGCTTTTTTGCAACATCGTGTGATTAAACCACATCGTGTGATGGAGAATTAAGCACTAATCACTTAATTTAGAGTAACACAAAAATTCAAAAAGATGAGATCAATTGAAATCAAAGGAACTGCAAGAACCATTGCAGAACGCTCTTCTGAGCAAGCTAGAGCTTTAAAAGCTATTCGTAAAGACAACGGAGTGCCCTGCGAATTGTATGGAGGCGGTGAAAACATTCACTTCACAGTGCCTGTGGACAACCTGCGCAACCTTGTTTATACTCCGCACATCTATGTAATCGACCTGATTATCGATGGCAAAAAGATTAATGCCATCTTGAAAGATATTCAGTTTCACCCAGTAAAAGACAACATCCTGCATGTAGACTTCTATCAGATTGACGAAGCAAAACCTATCATCATGGAAGTTCCCGTACAGTTGGAAGGTTTGGCCGAAGGTGTGAAAGCCGGTGGTAAGCTGTCTTTGCAGATGCGTAAGTTGAAAGTGAAAGCTCTCTACAACGTTATCCCCGAGAAAGTAACAGTAAACGTAGCACACTTAGGTCTGGGCAAAGCCATTCAAGTTCGCGAACTGAAGTTCGACGGCTTGGAAATTCTTAGTGCTAAAGAAGCCGTTGTTTGCTCTGTTAAGTTGACGCGTGCAGCAAGAGGTCTTGCAGCAGCAGCTCCTGCCACGAAATAATCAAGCATCAGGTTCCTGATACAGAATAGTTGGTACGCAGATTAATGCAGATTTTGGTCTGTATTAGTCTGCGTATCTTTTTTCAATCCCGTTCACACATTGGTTTGATATGAAATATTTAATAGTCGGGCTGGGCAACATTGGCCCAGAGTACCATGAGACTCGCCACAACATAGGCTTTATGACGGTAGATGCACTGGCAAAAGCTAACAATGCAACCTTCAAGGATGGGCGCTACGGATTCACCACAACGCTGTCCATCAAAGGGCGGCAATTATTGCTGCTCAAGCCATCCACCTTTATGAACCTTAGCGGCAACGCCGTCCGCTACTGGATGCAAAAAGAAAATATCCCTTTGGAGAACGTACTTATCATTGTCGATGATTTGGCTCTGCCCTTCGGCACTCTACGTCTGAAAGGAAAAGGAAGCGATGCGGGGCACAACGGACTGAAACACATTGCTGCCACGCTGGGCACACAAACATACGCCCGCTTGCGCTTCGGTATTGGCAATGATTTCCCGAAGGGCGGACAAATAGACTTTGTGCTAAATAAATTTGACGAAGAAGATCTCAAAACAATGGAAGAACGGCTGACAACCGCAGGCGACATCGCCAAGAGTTTTTGTCTGGCGGGGATAGACATTACCATGAATCAATTCAATAAAAAATAAAAGCAACTCATCATGGCAGAAGCTAGAATAGACAAATGGATGTGGGCAGTACGCATCTTCAAAACACGTACCATTGCAGCCGAGGCTTGTAAAAAAGGACGCGTGAGCATCAATGGGTCCTTTGTAAAAGCAGCCCGACTCATCAAGCCCGGAGACGTGATTCAAGTTAAGAAACCGCCCATCACCTACTCCTTCAAAGTATTGCAACCCATCGAGAAGCGCGTAGGCGCCAAGATAGTCTCCGAAGTAATGGAAAACGTGACCACGCCCGACCAGTACGAACTGCTCGAAATGAGCAAAATTGCCGGTTTCATCGACCGTGCCCGAGGCACCGGACGACCTACGAAAAAAGACAGACGCAGCCTGGAAGAGTTTGTCGAAACAGACCCGGCAGACGATTTCGACTTTGAGTTTGATTTCGAGTAATTGGTGCGCACCATGATTCGAGAGAATAGCCCTTTTGCCCGCATCCCGTTACCCTTTTTTAGCGAGTAGTTTATATACGTCGTTCTTCTCGCCTACCACCCATACCACATCGCCTTCTTCAAAGGGGACATTGACATCGGGCGTCATCAGCACTTCTTTCTCCCGTTCCACACCGGCAATGAGGCAATGGTACTTCTCACGGATACCCGAATCGCGCAATTTCTTTCCTAGAAACAGGGAATCGGCATCAATGATAAACTGTTTCAGCATCATTTCGCTCTTTTCGAAAAGTTCGGCATCCACCACTGAGCTACGCGCCATCGCTTCACTAAAAACAGTCAACTCATCGTCCGTACCCATCACTTGTATCAAGTCTTGCGGGAAAAGACGGACACTGCCGCCGGGTATATTCATCCGGCGCTTTCCTCGAAGGATGGAAACTACGCGAATGCCGTATTTCTTTCCCAAGTCCAGCTCCACCAAAGTCTTTCCGCTCCAAGCTGATTCTCCGGGAATTTCAAAATCGGTCAGATGCAAGTCTCTAGACAGCAATCGTCCGGCATACTCGGGCTTCTTTTCTCCCAAATATTCAGCACGCATCTCCCGTGAACGTAGGTTCTGGAAGAACTTCCGCTCGATAAGTATCGACTGCTTTTTCAAGCGGCGTGACATCACCATCAGCACCACAGCCAGCACTGCCACTCCAATCATCAACCCGATGGATGCTTTGAACAATCCGGCGATTATAAACATCACAAACAAAACAGATATCACCACTCGCAGCAGCACCGTCGACACAAGCGGTCCACGATTCACCCGATTGTCATTCCACAACGTCATAAACTCCACCGAATGATTCTTCTTCACCATAATAGCGCGCAGAAAGGGCGAAATGCAAAGAATGGTGAACACTGCTCCCAGCAATGCCCCCCAAACACCCGGCAAGTGTTCCTTAAAAAGAGGGACCACAAAGCGGAACGAAAGCGCCACCACCGAAATGCTGATAATGGAATAGACAATAACAATACGCGCCAAAGCAAGCAACAACTTCCGCCATAAGTTCTCATGATTCACTGTTTGCGAGCCAGAAGCGTAACGTGCCAAAAATCGCTTCCAAGAGCGCGGAAGATGACGGTCCACATAATCGGAAGCCGGACCGGCTAAACGAATCATATACGGCGTAATAAAAGTAGTAATCACCGATACCGCCACCACTACGGGGTATAAAAAGTCGCTCGTGACATGCAGCGTCACTCCCAGCGAAGCAATAATAAAAGCAAACTCCCCAATCTGCGTCAAACTAAAGCCGCATTGCATGGCGGTTTTAAGTGGCTGTCCCGCCAGCACTACACCAAAAGTACCGAAGAAAGCCTGCCCCAACACCACTGCCAAGGTAAGGACCAAAATCGGCACCGCATACGCCACAATCATTTCCGGATTCACCATCATTCCCACAGAAACAAAAAAGATAGCACCAAAAAGATTCTTCACAGGCTTCACCAACCGTTCTATCGACTCCGCCTCGATGGTTTCCGCCAAGATAGAACCCATAATAAAAGCACCGAAAGCCGCCGAAAATCCAGTCTTGGCAGCCATCACCACCATGCCAAAACACAGAGCGAGCGACACAATCAGCAACGTTTCTTCATTCATCAACTTGCGGCAACGTTTCAGAAATTCAGGAATCAAATAGATACCCACCACAAACCACAAGATGAGAAAGAAAAGCAATTTGCCGATGCTGCTCAACATATCAGTACCTTCTATATTATGACTCACCGCCAAGGTAGACAACATCACCATCAGCACAATGGCAAGTATATCTTCTAATATCAAAATACTAAGCACTAATCCGGTGAATTTGTTCTTGCGCAGCCCCAAGTCGTCAAACGCTTTATAAATAATAGTAGTAGATGACATCGCAATCATTCCGCCCAAGAACAAGCAGTCCATCCGCTGCCAGCCAAAACTGATGCCCACGCCAATACCCAGCAGAATCATGCAGAAAATAATGGTACACGCTGCTATCACCGCTGTACCTCCTACCTTGACTATCTTCTTAAAGCTGAACTCCAATCCCAATGCAAACAGGAGGAAGATAACACCAATGTCCGCCCATGTTTGAATATTAGCAGTATCCATCACCGAAGGCATAAAGCTCATATGCGGACTGGTCAGGAAGCCCGCCACTACATAACCCAGCACTAGCGGTTGTTTAAGCTTCTTGAATAAAAGCGTCATAACACCGGCGCAAAGCAAGATCAGAGCAAGATCGGCTATCAGGGTGGGTAAGTGTGACATTGTTAACTTCTTATTAGTATTCTAGCACAAAGAAACAAAATTTCTCCGACAATCAGTTCAGATTATCGGGGAATGTTACCCACCCGCCTCAAGGCTTCGTTTACTTACTTAACCGTATCGACTTATTCATAAGTGAACCAAGAAAGTTCCCTGCGAAGCGGATACAATCAAACGACAAACGTTTGTTCAAAAGCTTTCAGCCCCCCCTCAAACAGAAAATCGCTCCATTCGTAGTTTATGATGCCGATGGTGTACATCCCATCCATAACAGCCGTTCCACTTGTGCTCGCATATAATGGCTGGCTGAAACCGGTGCTTTCTATCGGTAGTCTTTCCATCGCTATACATTTCATGTAAATATTCTTATTCAAAGGTTATTTCCATTATCGCTTATTAATTAGGTTGTATAGATAAAAGACAATATCGGGAAAAAGGAAAAGGAATTTGAGGGTTGACAGAGCCTCGGAAACTCATCACTATATAAATAAAAAAACGCCCAAAACTTGTGGCTTTAGACGTTTTCGTGTACACTTTTGTGTTCAATTTTAGTGGTGCATTGATTACCAATGTTTATGGTGGAGTTGGAGGGAGTCGAACCCTCGTCCAAACGAGGAAATCACAAGCTTTCTACATGCTTATCTTTGCTTAAGTTTTCGAGCAGGGGCAGAACCAAAGCCATCAACCCTTACCTTATCCTCTTAATTTCATTGAAAGTGCGAGGCTACTTCCAACTATTTCCGATATTCCTGCATTACTTAACCAGACCGCTTCGGATCAACAGCATCTGAGTAATGTCCCGTCCCAGCATCTAATGCCGGGATTAAGCTTAATCTACTTTATTCGATTATGCAGCAAGAGCAAATTGTCTTTCGCCAGATAAAATTTTGATAACTGAGATTTAAGTGCCAATCACCGACGCACTGCATGCTTACTCACCATTTCTGCCCGCTGTCAAATCCAGTCAACCCCA
>JAVVVS010000040.1:0-26030 GCA_036652495.1 Bacteroides sp. | reverse complement strand
CACAACCTTCTTACCCCATTCTGCACTCATTCTCATTTTTTTATCTTATCTTTGCGACTAACCTCATAAAACTTGAAATAATGATAGAAGTAACCCCCTCTGTTTTGTTAATCTATACTGGAGGAACAATCGGAATGATAGAAAATGCGGAAACAGGTGCTTTAGAAAACTTCAATTTCGACCGCCTGCTGAAATACGTGCCCGAACTGAAGAAATTCAACTACCGTCTGGCTGCAGAGCAATTCGTACCCCCCATTGACTCTTCGGATATGGAACCCATCTACTGGGCGCAACTAGTGAAAATAATTAGTAACAAATATGCGGATTTCGATGGTTTTGTTATTCTTCATGGCACAGACACCATGGCATACACTGCTTCTGCCCTAAGTTTCATGCTGGAAAATCTCGGCAAACCCGTTATTCTGACCGGGTCACAACTACCTATCGGTACACTGCGAACCGACGGGAAAGAGAATCTGATTACTTCTATAGAAATAGCTGCCGCCAAAAATGGCGATGGCACCGCCATGGTCCCCGAAGTCTGCATCTTCTTTGAGAACCATTTGATGCGGGGAAATCGTACCACTAAAGTCAATGCCGAAAACTTTAATGCGTTTCGCTCTTTTAATTACCCTCCCTTGGCAAGCGTAGGCATACACATCAAATACGAACCCGGCCGCATCCGTCAAGCGGATTTGTCAAAGCCACTCAAACCTCATTACCTATTCGACACCAATGTAGTGATACTCACCCTGTTTCCCGGTATTCAAGAAAGTATCATCACCTCCGTGCTCCATGTGCCAGGATTGAAAGCGGTAGTGCTGAAAACCTTTGGTTCGGGCAATGCTCCACAAAAGTCCTGGCTCATACAGCAATTGAAAGACGCTACGGACCGCGGCATTCTTCTCATCAATATCACCCAATGCACCTCGGGAGCCGTGGATATGGAGCGTTACGGAACTGGCATTCAATTGCTCCAAGCTGGCGTAATCAGCGGATACGACAGCACCCCCGAATGTGCAGTGACCAAACTGATGTTCCTCCTAGGGCACGAGCTAAGCAATGAAGAGATCAGGAAACACATGAATTCTTGCTTGATAGGAGAAATCACTAAAGGTAATTAGTTGTAAACTTCATTCTCGAACATACAAATAACGTTAATTGTTCATCCTTTTAATAAATAATATTGTTAGAGAATAAAAAACTATTTCAAATCTCCAAAAGGCATAACCAACAAAATGAGACTTCAAATAAAAAAGAACTTTTTAATTTCATTGATTACCATCGCAACAATCGCAACGGCTTGCGTAGAAAGCGATAAAGATTTGTATGACCCTAATTATCGCGCTAAAAACCCGATGGAAGAGGTGGTGGCACCAGAAGGTTTTGACTGGAAATTATCTTCTACGATAGCGCTAATCGTAAACGTGGATGATGCCTTTAATGGACAATATTTCTATGTCATCGAAGTGTTCGACGAAAACCCTATTCTATCAGCAGAAGCTAACTTATTGGCAAAAGGAGTAGCCAAAAAAGGACAAACTTTTACAACGCAGCTGTCCATTCCTAAAACCATGCCAATCATTTATGTCCGCCAGACTTCTCCTAACGGACAGTCTTCTGTCCGCGCATTTGAAACAAGTGAAGGAACTATCAACTGCAACTTCGAGACATCCACGCCCGCTACAAGAAGCAAAATGAACACGCGGGCTTCCGAAGAAACAGAAACGCCGAAAACGCCGGAAGATGGCGACACACAAATATTTCCTACGTCGTTGCCTGAAAAATGCGCCGTTTTCAATCAAGACCAATTCGAAGAAGGACATAGCTATAAAGTGACTGCCCAAACGACGTCAATCAACTTACAAAACAAAAAAAACATCACCTTATACCTAACCAACAACATTACATTGCTCTATGAACCCTACCTGAGTGAAGGAAGCAAAATGCTTATACTTCCCGACAAAAAAGTAATAGTGCCACATTTGACGAATAATAATCAAAAAAACAGTTTTATTTCGATAGGCAAGGGAGCCTCTTTAGCAGTACAAAACGATATTGTAATGGGAAGCAATTTTAAACTATATAACCTAGGTTCCGTCAGCGCAGTCAACTTAACTTGCAATAGCGGCACTCTTTTTTATAATAAAGGAACAACAACCATTTTAAATGGCGTAAATAACGGGGGAGACATCGTAAATGCAGGAGAATTGACAGCTTATGACATTCTGCTAAGTAACACAAGCGGCTTATACAATAAAGATGACGGAATAGTTACAATCTATCACGAATTGAGAGGAATCAACGATGGATGCAAAATACAAAATGAAGGAAAGCTTACCACTCCCTACATCATAGTAGGAGGAGGAAGTAGAATTCTTAATGACGGAAAAGTTACTGTAACAGAAGAAACGATTATCGACGGCACCACAAGTCACTGGATCAATGAAAATGAGTGGACGAGCAAGAATATGCGCATAGAAGGTTACAATAATTTTTGCTTTAATAAATGCAAATTATTGGTAAGCCAATTGCTAGACTTAGCGGGAAGTAAATTAATCAATGAAGGTGAAGCATACATAAAGGCTAACACTTTATACATGCAAGAAAGTTTAGTGGAACTGGGTGCAGGTTCACTTTTTATAGTGACAGAACAAGCCAGCTTCGGAACGAATAATCGTTCTGAAGGCTTCAAAGGCACTGGCGAAAAGAACAATAAAGCCTTGCTAAAAATGACGAAAGCGATTGCTGTATACCCCTATGAAACAGATATGATACATTATTCCGGCAATATGCAAATACTATGCAAAGATCACCCTACCAATGATTTAGGAGATGGCTATCGATACACAATGGCAAGGGGCGCAGAGTGGGCAGACGAGCATACAACCTCAGTCACCATTCCGCATTCCGAATGTAACGAAGGATTCCAACCGATAAACCCGCCGACAACACCGACAAATCCGAAGTTTCCCATTGCAACAGAAATAAGAAACAACTACACCTTACTCTTCGAAGATCAATGGCCGCTCTATGGAGACTACGACATGAATGATATTGTAATGGAACTTCGTCACATAAAATACGAGTTTGAAGAGGACAACACCATCGAAGAAGTGAGTTTTACCATAACGCTTCAAGCAGTAGGCGCTGGCAAAACTATCGCAGCCGCAGTGATGCTGAATAACATCAAGTCAGAAGAAATAGAAGAGGTGGAGTATGGAGATAATACAATAAGTCCCACCTCTTTCAATACGATGAATAGCGGTGTGGAAGCCAATCAAACTTTCGCAGTCATTCCCCTTTTCGATGATGCACATCAACTGATGAAAAGAAATAAAGGAAGTTACATTAACACACAAACCGACAGCAAGAACAATGTGAACAAGGGTAATTTGCCGGAAATCAGCATAGAAATAGAGCTAATGGATAAGGTGAAAGCTAGCGATTTTAACATCGATAATTTGAATTTCTTTATCATCACCGATAAAGATGCAGAAAGAAAAGAAGTTCACATGGCCGGACAACGCCCCAGTGATTTGGCTAGCACCTTATTCTTTGGCAACAATGATGACGATTCTTTGAAAAAAGGATATTACATCAGCAAAGAGAATCTGGCATGGGGTATCATTGTACCACAGCAATTTAAATGGCCGTTAGAATTTCATAATATCAAAGAAGTATATAAAGAATTCACCGGCTGGGTCACGAGTGGCGGAACTCAAAACAAAAAATGGTGGAATAGCTTTAATCCCAATGAAGTTTACAAATCAAAATGAAAAAAAGTGGATAATACATTAAAGTTATAGATATATTCTATAACTTTGCATTATCACAAAGAAATACAATAGAATAGAAAACAATGTGAACATAATAAAAACTACAACATGGATAAAAGAAAAAGTATATTATTAATAGACGATAAAGCATCCATCGGTAAAGTAACAGCTGTCTACCTAAGCAAAGACTACGACTTCACTTATTTGGAAAACGCAATAAAAGCAATCGAATGGCTACAAGAAGGAAATTTTCCTGACTTAATCATTTCGGATATTCGTATGCCCGAAATGATGGGAGACGAATTTTTACATTACATGAAAAGCAATGAACTCTTTAAAAATATCCCCATCGTAATGTTATCCAGCGAAGATAGCACCACCGAAAGAATTCGTCTGTTAGAAGATGGAGCTGAAGATTACATTTTGAAACCCTTCAATCCACTTGAACTAAAAGTACGCATCAAGAGAATTCTACGTTAACAACATTCAAGGACTATGCAAAACCTAATCTATATTGGAAAACACAAACAAACCATCGATCATTTCTCGGAAATCACCAGAGAAATGTTTATTGCCGTACCTACTTACCTCAATGCAATCAAACTCATAAACAATATCAGAGAAAAATATGATGTTGCCCTCTTTTTCGAACGGGTATCAACAGAAAAAGATATAGCAGACATAAAGTTTTTAAGAAAAAATTGTCCTGCTATATACATGGTTTTGGTTACAGATTCTCTAGACAAAAAAGATAGTCTTGAATACCTAAAAGCGGGTATTAATAACACGATTTCTTTTGAAGCAACTCCAGGAGCCATAGACGGAATGCTCGCTTTTTTGCAAAGAAGAAAAAAGCAAAAAATCGCTGAGATGCAACAAAAGAAGGGAGATTTGATGCAGAGTTTCAAATTACCTCTCTGGAAAAGATTTTTTGACGTGTTTTTTTCGGGAATGGCTCTTCTTTGTCTATCCCCGCTATTCATATTTACAGCCATTGCTATCCGTTTAGAAAGCAAGGGTGCGATTATTTACAAATCAAAACGCGTTGGAAGCAATTACCAGATATTCGACTTCTTAAAATTCCGATCGATGTACACAAATGCAGATAAGCATCTGAAAGACTTCAATTCGCTGAACCAATATCAGGAGAAAGAAAAAATGACAGAGTTATTGGATGATGATTCATTAGAATCGAATGTGACAGACGACGTTGTGCTGATCTCTGATGATTTTGTGATTTCCGAACAAGAATACATGAGCCAGCGCTCTCAAGGACAAAATAATGCTTTTGTAAAGCTTGAAAATGACCCGCGAATTACAAAAGTAGGGCGCTTTATCCGAAAATTCAGTATAGACGAGCTACCACAACTCATCAATATCTTAAAAGGAGATATGTCCATTGTCGGCAATCGCCCTCTCCCTCTCTATGAAGCCGAATTGCTCACTACCGACGAATACATTGACCGCTTCATGGCTCCTGCCGGATTGACCGGACTTTGGCAAGTAGAAAAGCGAGGTGATGCTGGCAAACTTTCGGCAAACGAACGTAAATTGCTAGACATTAAATACGCAAAAACGTTCTCCTTCGCCTTGGATATAAAAATTATCCTCAGGACGATTACAGCGTTTGTGCAAAAAGAAAACGTATAATTCTCCTTGATCATGATAGAGAATCTTTTTAGTTTTGGAGATAGTCTCCTATTCTTCTGTAGCTTCCTGTCGGTGGTTTATTTATTCGTCTTCGCAGTAGCATCCATGTGCAGCCGAACGAATCGATATCCGGAAGCAAAAAATCAGCATCGCTATGTTTTGCTGGCTCCTTTCGGCACGACACTCAGCGCACAGCAATATCCGGAAGAACTGTACCGCATTCAATGCTACGATAATTTATCGGAAGCGATTCAAACATTGGACGAGACAAAACATGACATGGTCATTGTGCTGGGAGAAGGCAGCCGCATCTCCCCGTTCTTGCTGCAAGAAGTGAATAATGCCTATGATGCGGGAATAACAGCCCTTCAGTTGCATTCGGTGATTGACCCTATCACCACACGGCAATTCCATCTTCAAGCTATTAACGAAGAGATAAGTAATGCCGTTTTTCAACAAGGCCATACACAGCTAGGTCTGTCTTCAGCATTCATTGGAATGGACATAGCTTTGGATTTGAAATGGATTAAAAAAAATTTAAAAAGCGAAAAGAGCAATTTAGAACGCAAACTGTTGCGACAAAACATCTTTATAGACTACCTAAACGAACCTCCCGTTTATAGTCCGATAGCCCACCCTTCCACTCATACAATAAAAAGACGCAAAGCGCTATACGACTTGCCGGAAGCATTTTTCTCCGGTCATTGGGATTACGTGGGCAAACTAGTGCAACAGCTGATTCCTTCATGGACAGTGCTACTGCCTATTATTGCTCTAGTAGCCGTAGTGGCTACGTACTACGAAGGGTTACTTTCGGTGAAATGGTGGATATTACTATTCGGTTTGCTTTTCACACTTAGCCTTGCAATACCCGATTATTTGGTCACCGAAAAGAAGAAAAAGAAATTCAAAATAATAAAAAGATGGACATTGCCACGCTGAAACAGAAGTTGAAACAGCACCCCGCTTTAAAGTGGGCTGTGCATCGTTTCATTATGCATCCGGTTCGGACACGCCCCAATTGGTGGATACGTTTGTTTGATTTCACTTATCTGAAACGAGGGAAAGGTTCGGTGATTTATCGCAGTGTCCGCAAAGACCTCCCCCCCTTTAATCATTTTTCGTTAGGAAAGTATTCGGTAGTAGAAGATTTTTGTTGCTTGAACAATGCAGTAGGCGACTTAATTATCGGAGATTACACCCGCATTGGATTAAGAAATACCCTCATCGGACCGGCACAAATAGGCAATCATGTAAATCTTGGGCAAAACGTCACTGTGACGGGTATGAATCATAACTATCAGGGAGTAGAAAAACGGATTGATGAACAAGGTGTAAGCACAATGCCTATCGTGATTGAAGATGATGTATGGGTGGGTGCCAATGCTGTGATTCTTCCCGGAGTAACACTGGGGTATCATTGTGTAGTAGCTGCTGGAAGTGTGGTCAGCCACTCCGTTCCTTCTTATAGTATTTGTGCCGGAAGCCCAGCCCGCATCCTCAAGCAATATAATTTCGAAAGTAAAGAATGGGAAAGAGTTGACCACAAAGTTCCCAACGCTCTGTGATCAACTGTATTCTTTTTATTTGTCGCCGTACATTTTAGCTCTTAGCTCTTTGATGTGATCGGAAGTAATGTATTCATCATATTCCATCATCTTATCAATGACACCATTGGGTGTTAATTCAATCACGCGATTAGATACGGTTTCGATGAATTCGTGGTCATGCGAAGAGAAAAGTATATTTCCTTTATATGTCTTCAGGTTGTTATTGAAAGCTTGAATCGACTCCAAGTCGAGGTGATTAGTCGGCGTATCCAGCATCAGACAGTTGGCATTACGAAGCTGCATACGGGCAATCATACATCGCATCTTTTCTCCCCCCGAAAGAACGCTGACTTTCTTCAGCACTTCTTCGCCCGAAAAGAGCATGCGACCTAAAAAGCCTTTCATATAAACTTCATTGCCTTCACCATATTGGCCTAACCAATCAACAAGGTTAAGATCGGAATTAAAGAAATCCGTATTGTCCACCGGCAAGTAGGCAGTCGTAATTGTTACTCCCCAACTAAACGTTCCCGCATCTGGCTTCATATTTTCATTAAGAATCTCAAAGAAAGCCGTCATAGCTCGCGGATTGCGTGAAAGAAACACAATCTTATCACCTTTCTCTACGTTAAAATTCAAATCCCTGAACAGCACTACCCCTTCATCGGTCGTCTTGCTCAAGCCAGAGACTTCCAAAATTTGATTGCCCGGTTCCCGTTCGGGAGTAAAAATGATTCCCGGATACTTGCGCGAAGAAGGTTTAATCTCATCCACATTCAATTTTTCGAGCATCTTCTTGCGGCTGGTCGTTTGCTTGCTCTTCGACACGTTAGCACTGAATCGTCTAATAAATTCCTCCAGTTCTTTCTTTTTCTCTTCCGCCTTCGCTTTTTGGTTCTGTTGCTGACGAAGAGCTAGCTGGCTCGATTCGTACCAAAAGCTATAGTTTCCAGAAAAGAGATTAATCTTTCCATAATCAATATCAACCGTATGTGTGCACACAGAGTCAAGGAAGTGACGGTCATGGCTAACAACGAGAACTGTATGCTCGAAATTCGACAAGTATTCCTCCAACCAAGTCACAGTATCCATATCCAAGTCGTTCGTCGGCTCATCAAGCAGCAGATTGTCCGGATTTCCGTAAAGCGCTTGTGCGAGCATCACACGCACCTTTTCGTTTCCCGAAAGTTCAGCCACCATAGCATAGTGTTTATTTTCGGTAATGCCCAGGCCACTCAACAATGTAGCAGCATCGCTTTCGGCATTCCAGCCATCAAGCTCGGCAAACTTCTCTTCCAAATCAGAAACCTTCAGTCCATCTTCATCCGTAAAGTCTTCCTTGGCATAGAGCACCGCGCGCTGTTGCATAATATCCCACAGAATAGTATGCCCCATCATCACGGTATCCATTACCGAATAAGCATCCCATTTGTTATGGTCCTGACTTAACACCGAAAGGCGTTCGCCGGGTCCCAGCATAATAGTTCCGGTGGTGGCATCAAGGTCACCGTAAATGGTACGCAGAAAAGTAGACTTTCCAGCACCGTTGGCACCAATAATGCCGTAACAATTGCCACTAGTAAACTTCAAATTTACGTCATTAAACAATACCCTTTTACCAAACTGTACCGAAACGTTTGAAACTGTAATCATTCTGTTTTATCCTTAATTTATTGAAAGCATTTCTTTTAACGGCTGCAAAGGTAGACATTTTTAATGAATAATGAGCTACGGATAGTGTGTCAATCTGACAGGAATGTTGTACCTTTGCGGCGTTTTTTGGCGCACTTACATCTATGGCAAAGTTTTTGCCTTATCTATGAATACACCATATTAATGCCGTGCTGACATGAAAATAAACCCTTTTAATAAAAAAAGAGAAATGAAAGATAAGAATCCGAATGAAAAAGCAACACTGAAAGAAGAAGAGTTGAACACCGATACAGGCAAGGAAACGACTGAACAACAGCCGCAACCCGAAAAAATAACAGAGGAAAAAGCTCCATTGACCCGCGAACAAGAGCTGGAAAAACAGATAAAAGAGGCTAAAGCACAAACCGAAGATCAGAAAGATAAATATCTTCGCTTAGCTGCCGAATTTGACAACTACCGCAAACGGACGTTGAAGGAGAAAGCCAATCTCATCTTGAATGGAGGAGAGAAAAGCCTGAACAGCATTCTTCCGGTGATAGACGACTTGGAACGCGCCATCAAAACGATGGATACTGCCACCGATGTTGCCGCTGTTAAAGAAGGCGTAGAGTTGATTTACTCCAAATTCATAACCATATTAGCGCAAAACGGGGTGAAAATAATTGAAACAAAAGGTCAACCGCTAGACACGGACTATCATGAAGCAATCGCCGTAATTCCCGCACCAGAAGAAGAACAAAAGGGAAAAATCATCGATTGCATGCAAACCGGATATACATTGAACGATAAAGTACTGCGCCACGCCAAGGTCGTGGTAGGAGAATAAATAAAACTTATGGAGAAAAAAGACTACTATGAAGTGCTGGAAGTTAAAAAAGACGCTACAGCAGAGGAAATAAAGAAAGCCTATCGTAAAAAAGCCATCCAATTTCATCCGGACAAAAACCCGGACGACAAGACTGCGGAAGAGAAGTTTAAAGAAGCTGCCGAAGCATACGATGTACTGAGTAATCCGGACAAGCGTGCACGCTATGACCAATTCGGTCACGCAGGCATGAGTGGCGCGGCAGGCAATGGCGGTCCGTTCGGCGGTTTCGGAGGAGCTGACGGCATGTCTATGGATGATATTTTCTCCATGTTTGGAGACATCTTCGGCGGTCATGGCAGCAGAGGCGGCTTTGGCGGAGGAGGCTTCGGTGGGGGGTTTAGTGGTTTCGGCGGCGGAGGCGGTCAGCAACAAAGACGTTTCCGGGGTTCCGACTTGCGAGTGAAAGTAAAACTGAACCTCAAAGAGATTTCTACTGGCGTAGAAAAGAAGTTCAAATTGAAAAAGTATGTGGTTTGTACCCATTGTCACGGCACGGGAGCGGAAGCCAACGGAGGTTCGGATACTTGCTCTACTTGCAAAGGTAGTGGTTCGGTTATCCGTAACCAACAAACCATCTTGGGCACCATGCAAACTCGGGTGACCTGTCCTACCTGCAACGGCGAAGGCAAGATTATCAAGAATAAATGCAAGGCGTGCGGAGGCGATGGCATCGTTTACGGCGAAGAAATCGTCAACGTCAACATCCCTGCAGGTGTAGCAGAAGGCATGCAACTCTCAATGAACGGCAAAGGGAATGCCGGGAAACACAACGGAGTGCCGGGAGATCTCTTGATTTTGGTGGAAGAAGAACAGCATCCGAACTTGATACGCGATGAAAATGACTTGGTGTATAATTTATTACTGAGTTTCCCCACCGCAGCACTAGGCGGCGCCATTGAAATACCGACCATTGACGGCAAAGTAAAAGTAAAAATTGACTCTGGAACCCAACCCGGCAAAGTGCTTCGCCTTCGTGGCAAAGGATTGCCAAACGTGAATGGCTACGGAACTGGCGACCTGCTTGTCAACGTTAGCGTATACGTGCCCGAAACTTTATCAAAAGACGAAAAGAGCGCATTAGAGAAACAGGAATTGTCCACCAATTTCCAACCCTCAGATACCGTTAAAGATAAGATATTCAAGAAATTCAAAAGCTTTTTTGATTAATGGAATATAATATCAAGTACAGCCTTTGCCCGTTTCAATAAAAGTCGTATCTTTGCAGCCGCTATTACGAGTTAATAGCATTAATTCAAATCATTAATTAAAACATTTATTAAATGGCAACTAAAATCAGATTGCAAAGACACGGACGTAAAAGTTACGCGTTTTATTCAATTGTAATTGCAGACAGCAGAGCACCACGAGATGGTAAATTTACAGAGAAGATTGGTACGTATAATCCTAACACCAATCCTGCTACGGTAGATTTGAATTTCGACGCTGCATTAGCATGGGTGTTGAAAGGCGCACAACCTACAGACACTGTACGCAACATTCTTTCACGCGAAGGTATCTACATGAAGAAACATCTTTTAGGAGGTGTAGCGAAAGGTGCATTTGGCGAAGCAGAAGCAGACGCTAAATTCGAAGCTTGGAAAAGCAACAAACAATCGGGTCTTGCTGCTTTGAAAGCAAAAGACGATGCGGCAAAGAAAGCCGATGAAAAAGCACGCTTCGATGCAGAAAAGAAAATAAACGAAGACAAAGCAAAAGCTGCTGCCGACAAAAAAGCTGCTGAGGCTGCCGCTATTGCTGCAGAAAAAGCTGCCGCAGAAGCTGCTAAAACACCTGTTCAGGAAGAAGAAGCTCCTGTTACCGAGGCACCTGCTGCCGAATAAGAGAGTTCGATCCGATACTTATTTCAAACAAAATAGAAGGATTCAAACGATAAAATCCCCTCTGGTACTTGATGCCAGAGGGGATTTCTTTTGCTGCCTCTATAAGAAAACAAAGGCAGACTTCACCGGGTTCCCTCCCCCCACAAAAAGAGAGGTAGTAAAAAAGCGTTCCACTTTTCTACTACCTTTCTCCATGCGAATGTAAGTCGCTGGTTATTTCAGATTAATATCTGTCACGACCACCGCCACCATTGCCATAGCCACCGCCACGATTTCCACCGCCGCTATAGCCACCACCACGGTTTCCACCGCCGTTGTAACCACCGCTGCGACTTCCACCGCCACCATAGCTGCGACGAGGAGCATCTTCTTTAGGGCGTGCAACAGATACTGCCAATTTTCTTCCGTCTACTTCTGCTTCATTCAGTGATTCGATAGCCTTGTTACCAGCTTCGTCATCTGTCATTTCTACAAAACCAAATCCTTTTGAACGGCCTGTTTCTCTATCAGTAACAACTCTTGCTGATGTAACTTCTCCGTACTCTGTAAACAACTCTGATAAATCGGAATCGCTAATGTTATAGCTTAATCCTGCAATAAAAATGTTCATTGAAAAAATAATTAATTCTAAATAATAAAATAATTTTGTTTGAGAAGTCTTACGTAAGGAGATTAACCACTCTACATTTTAGAGAAATACAGCACATCCTTCTATCAGAAATCTTTAATACGCGGTAAATATAGACAATAAATATTGATTGAGCAGCATATTCCCCTTTATTTTTCAAAACATTAGTGTTATTTCTCCTTTTAGCCTTGTTTAAGGCTCTTTTATGACTTTCAGACATTGATAAAGCTCTTTTTTTTCTGAAAGGAACGATTGATTTCTACCTTACGCATTATCATAATATAACAGTCATACTTTCTGTTAGAATCAAAAAAAAATCTATCTTTGCCTAAACAATTATTCACTAATTAATCAAAAGCATGAAAAAATTAACTTATCTAGTTGTTGCGGCAATGGCTATCGGAATGGTGGCTTGTACAAACGGAAAGAAGGCTGGCTATGTAATAACCGGCACTGTGGAAGGCGCTGCCGAAGGAGACTCCGTCTTTTTGCAAGAAGCAGCAGGCAGGCAGCTTAACAAGCTGGACACGGCCATCATCACTAACGGGGTGTTTACCTTTGAGGGTGTGCAGGATTCTGTTGTAAACCGATACATCACTTGCAAAGTAGGTGAAGAAGGAATGCTAATGGACTTCTTCCTCGAAAACGGTACTATCAAGATGAGTTTGACAAAAGACCACGACTCGGCAACGGGTACTTCCAACAACGATGCGTACCAAGAGATCAGAAGCAAAGTCAACGCACTAAATCAAAAGTTGTCAGTACTCTACGACGCAATGGGCGATTCTACCCTGACAGAAGAGCAGAAAGAGACTAAGATGAAAGAGCTGGAGCAATTGAGAGAAGCGATGAACCAGATCAACATAGAAGGCATCAAAAAGAACATCACCAATCTAGTAGGCGTTGAGCTGTTCAAAAAGAATTTTTACAACATGACTACTGCCGAAAACGAAGCTTTGCTACAACAAATTCCTGCGAAGTACCAGAACGACGAAGTGATAGTGAAAATCAAAGACATCACCGACAGACAAAAGAAAACGGCTGTAGGGCAAAAGTTTCTGGACTTCGAGATGTTGACTCCTGAAGGGAAAAAGATAAAATTATCTGACTATGTGGGCAAAGGTAAAGTGGTATTGATTGACTTCTGGGCAAGCTGGTGCGGTCCCTGTCGTCGTGAAATGCCGAGCTTGGTAGATGCTTATGCCAAATATAAAGGAAAGAACTTCGAAATAGTTGGCGTATCATTGGATGAAAGCAATGACTCCTGGAAAGAAGCAATCAAGAAACTTAAAATCACTTGGCCGCAAATGTCAGACCTAAAGGACTGGAACTGCGAAGGTGCACAGTTGTATGCTATCAACAGCATTCCTCACACAGTGCTGGTGGATGGCGAAGGCACTATCATTGCTCGCGGCTTGCACGGTGATGGACTTCAAGCTAAGCTGACGGAAATATTGAAATGAGAGATATCATCAATAAGCGCCTGTACCTAAATGGAGACAGGGCAACCGCATCAAATGTTTGATTTTATTTAGCACGGATTGCGTGGAATAGGTACACGAACGACACGGATCAAGACCTAACCAAGCAACGGTGCGGGACGCTTCCGGCAGAGGATTGCCCAACTCTCGGCAGACGATTCATCCTCTTCCGTCAAAAGATCCGTCATCCTTCGGCAGAGGATTACTCATCTTCGGGCAAAGGATTATTTCTTTGGTGCGGCAGACTTGAAAAAATGATGGCACGCAGATCACGCAGTTCAATTCAACTTGTGTGATCTACGTGCCATTTTTCAAGGCATTTATAAGGTGATTGATTTAGCTAAACCAACGTACGTAGCAGAAGTCCTGACGATGCGGGAGGTCTGAGTTTTTGGGGAACATGCGATATGCCACCTTAAAGCTGCCAGAGTTAGACAAGCTATGTTTCACCTGGAAGGTATACACATTGCCTTCTTTCTTCACCACGCTGAACGGTTCTGTCGTGTAAACATGTTGCTGACCATCTACTGTAGAATAAGTTGTCACCACTTCCAGCCCGATTGCATCATTCAACCCTTTTTCGTCTACGGTAATAGTAATGCCATACTCTTTTCCACTTTCCAAATCTCCCGTATCCAATCCCAGTTCTTTATCTACCGATAGCACTTCTATCGAATCCCATTTAGCCACTACGTCTTCTTTCCAAGCAGCAATTTCTTTCGCCTTGGCGTTGTTGTTGGCGGACAATAAATGGAAGCGTTTGGCTTCTTTCGTATAGAACTTGCTAAAGTAATCGTCGAGTTGACGCTTCATCGTATAATGGGGAGCAATCTGAGCGATGGAAGTCTTCACTGTCTTTACCCAGCCTTCCGAATATCCCTTCTTATTACGGGCATAATACAGCGGCAGGATTTCTGTTTCCAGAATACTGTAGATAGTAGCAGCATCCAGCTGATCTTGATGTTCCTGGTTCTGGTACGTACGCTTTTCGGTCAATGCCCAACCAGCACCTTCGCGATAGCCTTCGAGCCACCAGCCATCAAGCACAGAGAAGTTCACCACACCGTTCATCAAAGCTTTCTCTCCCGATGTTCCCGATGCTTCGAGCGGACGGGTCGGCGTGTTCAACCAGATATCAACCCCTGATACCATACGACGAGCCAACTGCATATCATAATTTTCAAGGAAAATAATCTTGCCCAAGAACTCCGGACGACGAGAGATTTCGATAATCTTCTTAATCAATCCTTGACCGGCTCCATCATGAGGATGAGCCTTGCCAGTGAACAAGAACTGCACCGGATAGTCGGGATTGTTCACTATCTTCGACAAGCGGTCCAAATCGGTAAACAATAAGTGTGCCCGTTTGTAAGTAGCGAATCGACGGCCGAAACCAATCAGCAGCGCGTTCGGGTTAATTTTATCCATCAATGAAACGATACGCGAAGGATCGCCCTGATTTTTCAACCACGTCTCACGGAATTGCTTACGGATATAATCCACCAGCTTATTCTTCATCAGCATGCGAGTTTTCCAGATTTCCTCATCAGGCACATTGTAGATAGCTTCCCAAATCTTCTGGTTAGATTGGTCGAAAAGGAAGTTCTCATTGAAGTACTTAGCATATAGCTGTTTCCATTCTGTTGCCGTCCAAGTAGGTAGATGCACACCATTGGTGACATAGCCCACATGGCTTTCTTCGGGGAAATAACCCTTCCAAATAGAAGAGAACATCTCTTGAGACACTTTTCCGTGCAGCCAGCTCACACCGTTCACTTCCTGCGAAGTGTTGCAAGCAAAAACGGACATACAGAAACGTTCGCCCTTGTCTCCGGGATTGTTACGCCCTAAATCCATCAAATCGTCCCAAGTAATTCCCATCAAAGCAGGATAACCACCCATATATTTGCCAAAAAGACCTTCATCAAAATAATCGTGTCCGGCAGGAACGGGCGTATGAACCGTATAAAGAGAAGAAGAACGAACCAATTCTATTGCTTGGTCAAAATCAAGACCGCTAGCTATATAGTCACAAATACGCTGCACGTTAATCAAAGCAGCATGTCCTTCGTTACAGTGATACACATCTTTCTTTATTTCCAATGCCTTCAACGTAAGGATACCGCCGATACCCAACAAGATTTCTTGCTTCAAGCGGTTTTCCCAATCGCCTCCGTAAAGTTGGTGCGTGATAGAACGATCAAATTCGCTATTCAATTCAGTATCCGTATCAAGCAGATAAAGAGAGATACGTCCTACATTGACACGCCACACGTTAGCATGCACAAAATAATCCATATAGGGCACGTCGATTACCAAAGGTTTGCCACTAGCATCCATCACGCGGTCAATAGGAAGCTGGCCGAAGTTCTGCGCTTCATAATTAGCTACCTGCTGGCCATCCATTGCCAGAGCTTGAGTAAAATATCCAAA
The DNA here is from genome assembly GCA_036652495.1 of Bacteroides sp. GTDB lineage: Bacteria > Bacteroidota > Bacteroidia > Bacteroidales > Bacteroidaceae > Bacteroides. Next base: position 10,147 of record JAVVVS010000040.1, on the reverse strand, counting down.
ACGATACAAGAAACCCACGGCACAAAGATTGACATTGCTATCCGAAGCCTCTTTCAAATAGTCACCAGCCAATACGCCAAGACCACCCGAATAGGTTTTCAGAACATGAGTCAACCCATATTCCATACTGAAGTAAGCCACGGAAGGACGTTGATCATCCGGTTTCACGTTCATGTAATCTTTGAATTTCGCATAAACATCATTCATGCGTTTCAATATCACTTTATCTTTTGACAAAGCTTCCAGCTTTTCGAAACTCATGTGTTCAAGAAGAAGCACTGGATTCTGACCAGCCTCTTTCCAAAGAGCAGGATCTAGATCTCTGAATAATTCAGTAGCTTCGTAGTTCCATGACCACCAGATATTGCGTGCAATTTCCGACAATTTCTCTAACTCTGCAGGAACACAAGATTTCACTGTTATCTCATTCCAATTCGGAGTATTCACATTACTAACTTTTACTTTCATAATGTATCGTATTAACTTGTTGATGAATAGTTTTAATTAATTCAGCTGACGCTTCATGGCATTGCGCAAAGCAACATCATAAGCCTCATAATAATATCGAATGAAGTGTTTCCATAAAGCCTGTTCACCCACCTCGGCAGCCCGTTGGCGGATTTCTTTCACTTCTTCTTTACTTTTTCCTGAAAACGACGAAACGGTATCTTTTATGCCATCCGCTACTTCAGAATAATTATAGTCCGATCGATGTAACACCTCTACCCCATCTTCAATGCTATGCTGATTCTTCAGGCTATTCGCCCAAAGACCAAACCCGGCAAGATCAGTCGTTATCGTAGGCACACTGAAGGCCACGCTCTCTAGCGGAGTGTACCCCCACGGTTCGTAATACGACGGATACACACTGAGGTCTTCGCCCAGCAGCAAATCGTAGTAATCCTTATTCATAATGCCATCTTTCCCGTTCAGATAGCAAGGCACTAATATCACTTTCACTCGATCGTCCACATGATTGTTCATATTCAGATACTTGAGCATGTCCAGCACTTGGTCGTGCGTCATATTGTGCAGCCAATGCGTGATAAAAGGCACTTCAAGCGGAGTATCAAACGTCTCTTTGCTCCGTAAGCGGGCACAAAGATCCTCGCGAGGCTCTCCTACCCAACCGGGCACATTGACAAAAGCCAGCACATTTTTCTTCAAGTTCTTATCCCGATTCAAGCGATTGAGTGCTTCAAGAAACACGTCTATGCCCTTGTTTTTAAATTCATACCGACCGCTGGTTCCGATAATCAACGTATCGTCGTCCATCTTAATACCCAGCAGTTTATTTGCCACATTCAGCATGGTAGCACGGGCGCGTTTGCGTTTTCCGGCAAAGGTGCTTCCTTTGGGCACAAAGTCATCTTCAAAACCATTCATCAGCACTACGTCCGCAGGCTTTTCTAGCAGTTCTTTGCATTCATTATTGGTTATCTCACTCACTGTTGTAAAACAATCCACATGATGAGCCGTCTGCTTTTCAATCGAATGCTTCGATTCCATGTTCAGTTCTCTAGCCATCTGATCTCCGTTATAAGCAAACAGATAATCGTAGAGGGGCTTGTGATTTCCTGCTATCGAACGTCCGATAGAGGTAGCATGCGTAGTAAAAATGGTTGCAATCTCGGGCGCAACCATCTGCACATAAAGTGCTCCCAAACCGGTCATCCATTCATGTGCCTGATAAACCACTCGATCCGTCTCCGTCAAATTGTAGCGATAAAAACTCTCCACCACTCTGCCGGCAGCGTACGAAAACATAGAAGCTTCGTCATAATCGCCATAAGCATGTAACGAATCTACCTGATAATGGTTCCACATTTCAGCATAAATTTCATCTTTTTGCTCAAAGAACGGTTGAAAGTCAACTAGAATAACGATAGGATTTCCCGGAATATTCCAGCGTCCTACACGAATAGGAAGACCCTCTTTTTCGCAAGCATGCTTTTTCCATGCCACGCAAAAATTGTCAGATTCCAGAAATAACGGATTTGCTTTTTCCAGCCACAGATCGGGGCCTATGAAGAACAGTTTGTCGTAAAAACGCGCCTGTAAAGTGTTTGCCCTTGTAGACAAAACTGTATAGATTCCTCCTACTTTATTACAGACTTCCCAACTAGCTTCGAAGATGTAATCGGGGGTTAATAAATCTTTTAGCATATAATATATAAAACTCTTTTTTTCTTAAGAACCGTGCAAAAGTACGCATTATTTATTAAAAAAGAGTGACTTATAAAAGAAATATGCAGAAAATAGATAAAACGCTCCTTAAAGTAACAGTAACTACCTCGCTTTTCAATGAGCAATATCGCTATTTGATATGACTATATTGAGTAATGATAGGCGCTGCTTAGTGGTATGCTATGAACTCTTTTATAAGAAAAAAATCACTTTTCCCCTGTCCGATAGGAGAAAAGTGATTTCGTAAATACAATAAATAAAAGCTACGGTTTAGCCCACCAATGCGCTACCAATCAAGAAAGTAGCAGCTAGAGCCACGATAGCGTAGAGTTCAGGGAATACAGCCAGAATCAAAGTGTTGCTAAACACATTGTATCCTTGTCCGATAGCAGCGATACCATTGGCACAAACCTGCCCCTGACGGATAGCAGAGAACAAAGCGACCAATCCTAAAGCAATGCCTGCGCCCAGCACCCCACATGCCTGAATAGAAGTAATGGTAGGAGTCAGGATACTGAAAATAGTTTGAAACATAAAGTAACCGGCAAAGCCATACAGACCTTGTGTACCCGGAAGGGCAGTCAAAACAAGGAAGTTACCAAAGGCACTATCATTCTTCTTCAAAGCGCCGATAGCGGCATTACCTGCAATAGTTACTCCGTAAGCACTGCCGATGCCCGACAATCCCACCATAATTGCGATGCCCAAATAGGCGATAAACAAATTCATTTCCATAATTGATGATTTTTATTATTATTTGATTTTTAAATTTCATTTCTTAAACGGTTTGTATTCCTGACCTCCCCCTTCGTATCCGGAATTCTTAAAGAACTCTACAAAGGTAAGACGCATGGGGTGAACCATCGCTCCAAGCACATTCATAAAGATATTGATAGCATGTCCTATCACAAAGATAAGCACCATAATGATAGGTCCAGCTATCACATTGTCAGGGCTCATCCCCACAGCCAAGCTATTGAACACGCTCGCCAAGATTCCGCCCGAAAGACCGAGCGCAAACAGACGAACATAAGAAAGTACATCGCCCAGCAAACCCGTCACCATGTTGTACGAATCCCAAACACCCAATCCGATATTAAGAAAGATGTTCTTTCCAGGACTGTTGTAGAGGAAGATCATAGCGGCTGCAAAGCCCAACACAATCAGGTGAGCGATTCCGCCCATCGGCATCACGGCAGGAAGCAGGTACGAAACAGCCATCGCTAACAGCAGCACAATCCAGCCAATGGTACCTATGGCATACTTGAATCCAAACTGTATGCCCTGATTAACTGCCTTCAGCACCATACCAAAAATAATCTGCACCGCTCCCAATAGGAGCGAAAGCTGGAACATGGCATTGTTGTCCATATACAGATGTGCTTTCATTTGTTGGAAGATAGGCCAAGGCAGAGCGTAGAGGTTCACTCCAAAGAACGTACCCGTAAGCATGCCGCAAAAAAAGGTCGAAAGAGCCAGAATCTGCACCAAAGACAGAATGCCCTTCATGCTCGTTTTTATGTTCTTGGCTATCAGCCGATACCCCGTCACTCCCACCAGCAGAAAGAGTCCGTAACCTGAATCTCCCAAACAAAGACCGAAGAACAGCATAAAGAACGGAGCAAAGAACGGCGTCAAGTCCAGTTCGTTGTACTTAGGCAGCATATAAAGCTTGCATATCGGTTCGAACCAGGCAAAGAAACCCTTGTTGTTGAGTTCGATAGGTACATTATCTTCGGGTGTGGGAGACGTGATGTCGTAGTACACCTTCGATTCATCGAGAAAGGTTTTGATAGCTATCTCACTCGAAGCCGGCGCCCAGCCTTGCAGCATCATCAGCTTCTCTCCCGCAGCTTGTTCCGTGCTAAGCACCACTTTGGAGAATTCAATTTCGCCTTGCAATGTTTTCAACGCTGCCTTCAACGCTGGAATTTCCTTTTCGGTATAAGTGAGCAATTGCTTCTCTTTAGCAATTATCGCCTGCTTGGTTTCTTCATACAAGGTTTCCAATTGTGAAAGCGAATAAACCGGAAGCTTCACCTGCTCCACGTCAAGTTCTACCTCTTCACCCGCCTTAGTCAAAGTGATAAAATAGATTTTAGACGATACACGATTGATAATCGTAGCATTGTACTCCGTCTCCCAAGCTTCGTTGTAGTTGCCTTCAGAACAAGCATAGAATCCTACATTAAAACCGGCATCGCTCAAACGTTGGATACTGGCAGGTTCAAAGTTGCCCCAAGCCTGCAAAGCATCACATTCTTTGGCATAAGTTAGCTCTTGCTGGGCAAGTTTGTTCTTCTCTGCCAGCAAAGTGTCTATCTCGTCCGCCACCTGACTGCCGCGAAGTGCATCACCGCCCTCAGTAGCAGGCTTTATTCCTTTCTCCAATTTCTGATTCTGAAGCATTTTCAGAGTTGCGGTGAGCCGCGCCAACCGACGCAAACTATCCTGCAGCTCGGCATTATCTGCCACTCCCCGCTGCTTCTCCACTACGTGAACCACACCCAGTTCGCGAAGACTGCTCAAAAACTCCTCATACTCCTTATAATAAACCAGGAATGTAAGTTTCTTCATTTTTGTAATCATGCCTCTGCCTCCTTTCTTTTTTCTTGCTGCGATTTCAAAATCTTCTGCGACGATTTCGAAAGGTTTTCTTCGTCTTCCATAAATCGTTTGATTTTGCGCAACGCATCTTGATAACCCGGTATCTGTACCTTTTCAAAAAGATTCACCTTCTGAGTGGTCTTCTTTCGTGCATGTTCAAGCAAGTTCAGCTTGGCAAGAATAAACTCCCGTTCGATAGCGGTATGGGCAAGCTTTTTCAGCAAGTGAATCCCGTCTGCATACCATTTGGGAGCATTGAACAAGCTATACGGTCGCATCTCGAAATCTACATTCTCGAGCAAAGGCACCCGTACGCCGGCTATCTTCTTCACGCCAAGATGAACATCATTTACTTTTATCAATGAGGCGTCAAACTCATTCCAAAGTGCGAACATGGCTTCGTACGCCTGGATTTGTTTCTCCAGATTTCCCTCCAGCTCTACCGCTTCGGCTTTGCAGCGCTTCACTTCCATGCGAAGGGCACTCTCCTTATTCTTTATAATAGGAAGAGTACGCACCCGCACTTTCAGTTGCTTTTCCAGCTGCTGAAGGGAGGTTTTGTTGTATTGAAACTTTATAGCCATTTCGTTTTATCCTTTTAGTTTTTCGGCCAGAACTGATCGACCAACTCTTTCTTTATATTCACTTCTTCCGAACGGAAATACTTGCCGAACAAGCCCCATGCTACATCAAGCATCTCAGTCGTATCGAGATTGACATCAATGGCAAGCAACTGATTAGAGTAGTCTTTTGCAAAAGCAAGCGTACGCTCGTCATAATTCGTCAAGTCGAAACCATTTTCCAATTTCGTTTTGGCATTGGCGGCGTCGGCATAGAGGCGAACGGCAGCATTCATCACCTGCGGATGATCTTTGCGCGTCTTCTTTCCAGTCACCAACTGCTTCAAACGAGAGAGTGAACGGAACGGGTCGACAATAACCTTACCAATATCGCTGTCACGACGCAAGAACAGCTGCCCTTCGGTGATGTAACCAGTATTGTCGGGCACTGCATGAGTAATATCTCCACCAGACAAGGTAGTGACGGCAATAATAGTGATAGACCCGCCAGCAGGGAATTGCACAGCTTTCTCGTAAATCTTCGCCAAGTCGGAATAAAGCGAACCGGGCATCGAGTCCTTCGAAGGAATCTGGTCCATACGATTCGATACAATAGCCAAAGCATCGGCATACGAAGTCATATCGGTGAGCAGCACCAACACCTTCTCATTATTCTTTACTGCAAAATATTCTGCTGCCGTCAGCGCCATATCCGGAACCAAAAGACGCTCTACCGGCGGATTCTCCGTCGTATTGACAAAACTGACTATGCGGTCTAGTGCACCTGCGTTTGAGAACACATTCTTAAAATACAGGTAGTCATCGTTCGTCATACCCATACCGCCCAAGATAATCTTGTCCGTTTCGGCACGCAGTGCCACGTTCGCCATCACTTGATTGAACGGTTGGTCGGGGTCGGCAAAGAAAGGAATCTTTTGTCCAGACACTAACGTATTATTCAAGTCGATACCTGCAATACCCGTTGCAATGAGTTCCGACGGCTGTTTGCGGCGCACAGGGTTCACAGACGGACCGCCGATTTCTACTTCGTCGCCCTCAATGGCAGGACCACCGTCGATAGGGTCGCCAAAGGCGTTAAAGAATCGTCCAGCCAGCTGCTCACTTACTTTCAGTGTAGGCGATTTGCCCAAGAACACCACTTCGGCATTGGTAGGGATACCATTGGTACCTTCAAACACCTGCAAGGTTACTTCGTCTCCAACCATTTTGACCACTTGAGCCAATTTGCCGTCCACGGTAGCCAACTCGTCATACCCCACCCCTGTTGCTTTGAGCGAACAAGTAGCTTTGGTGATCTGAGTAATCTTAGTATATATCTTTTGAAATGCTTTTGTTGCCATCTCTATTTGTTTCCTATTTTAATGAGTTACTGTTTAACACTTCTCTGGGCAATCAACTCCGCCAACTGCTTCAGGCATTCGTCATACTTTTCGGATTTGAACGTTGAATAGTTCATCTGCTTGCAGACATTAATCATTTTCTTAAAGTAATCCATTACTTCCGTAAAATTGTCGAACTCAAACTCCGTATGGCAGATGTCAATCACCAGATTCAAGATAGCTTCCTGACGTTCCATCGGAGTCACCGCATCAATTTCATCAAAAGCATCTTGTTGCAAAATCACAAAGTCAATCAATTCCGACTTCCAAAAGGTTACATGATATTCTACCGGCACACCGTCGTCGCCCAAGATGTTGATTTGCTCGGAAATCTCCTTACCACGCTGCAAGCGGGTTTTGATTTCATTCACCTTTCCTATCCATTCGCCATTGATGTGCTTGGAGATGTACTCTTCAAACTCTGGATACTCAATGTACTTTGAATAAGAATCGATAGGATTCACAGCAGGATAACGTTTTCTGTCCGCACGTTCCTGCTCCAGCGCGTAAAAACAGCGGGCTACCTTCTTTGTGTTTTCTGTCACAGGCTCTTTTAAGTTACCTCCGGCAGGAGATACCGTACCGATAAAGGTAATAGACCCCGTTTCTCCATTGCCCAACTTCACATAGCCGGCGCGACCGTAGAAGTTAGATATAATAGCAGAGATATCCATCGGGAAAGCGTCCGGTCCAGGCAACTCCTCCATACGGTTGGACATCTCGCGCAAGGCTTGCGCCCAGCGGGAAGTGGAGTCTGCCATCAACAAAATTTTCAAGCCCATCGCCCGATAATACTCGGCAATGGACATGGCCGTGTAGACCGATGCTTCACGAGCTGCTACCGGCATGTTCGACGTATTTGCAATAATAATCGTACGTTCCATCAGCTTGCGTCCGGTATGCGGATCCACCAATTCAGGAAATTCCGTAAAGATTTCCACTACTTCATTGGCACGCTCTCCGCAGGCAGCAATAATCACAATATCTGCCTCGGCTTGCTTAGAAATAGCATGCTGAAGCACCGTCTTGCCTGTGCCGAAGGGGCCGGGGATAAATCCCGTACCACCTTCTACAATAGGATTGATCGTATCAATCACCCGCACACCTGTTTCAAGCAGTTTGAACGGACGCGGTTTTTCCTTATAATTCGTCATCGCCTGCTTCACCGGCCAACGCTGAATCATGTTTACCGGCACATCGTTCCCCTCTTCGTCTGTAAGCACAGCCACAACGTCTTCAATCGTATAGTCTCCCTCTTTCACGATAGACTTCACCTTGGCAATCCCCTTCTGTTTGAATGGCGCCATAATCTTCAGCGGTTGAAAATTTTCATCGACCTGACCCAACCAGCCGGATGCTTCTACCTTGTCACCAACTTTCGCAAGCGGAATAAAATGCCACAATTTCTCTTTATTCAAGGGATAGGTGTACTGCCCTCTCTTGAGAAACACCCCATCCATCTTGTCCAAGTCGTTTTGCAAACCATCGTAGTTTCTGGATAACATACCGGGTCCTAAAGTCACCTCAAGCATGTGTCCTGTAAATTCGGCTTCAGCTCCCACCTTCAGTCCACGGGTGCTTTCAAACACTTGGACGTACACATTGGACCCTACCACCTTAATCACCTCCGCCATCAGTTTATCGCCACCGGTCGAGATATAACAAATCTCATTTTGTGCCACCGGTCCGTCAACGACGAGGGTCACCATATTGGCAATTACGCCATTAACAGTTCCTTTTGTTGCCATATATATTTTAAATTTATTACTTATCTAAACTCTGCAGGTATCTGTACTTCATTCTTCAACTCCTCAATGATGCTTCTGAACAGCAAACTGCCTTTTTCTTTGTCCAAAGCCATCCAACGCTCTATCATCTCCAACTTTAGTAAAAAGACAAAAAGACGTTCGATGGTAAAGTAGTCAAAGAAAATGGCATCCTCCATCCAGCTCCATCGCAGCGAGTCTATTTTCTTCTCTCGCTCCACTAGCTCCGTAATCTCATTGATTTTCTGTAACTGGTCAAAGTAATCTATCTCGCCGGTCAATCCAAAGTCCCGGGCACTCGACGTACGCAACGCTTCACAGGTATCCGTACCACCAATGACGTTAGGAGATATTTCCCATTTATATTTTCGGGCGGTGAAAGCCACTAAAATATTATTAATATTAAGATTGAACTCAAACCACGAAGACACGAACGAATTGCCACATTGCATGGCGTATGCGTAGTAAAGTGCAGCTAACCGGTCTTCCAGCACGGCCTTTTCGTCTGAAGAAGATTCAAAATACCCAGAAACAAAAATAGACAGATACGCAGGCATTGCCTTTGCTCCTACCTCTCCACCTTCTTTGATCATCGCAATCGCCTCATTCAGTTCAGCTACCGAATAGTTACCCCGCACATCCACCACCGCTTCTTTGTCATTAAGAAGTTTCAGTACATTGGCATTGTCAAATTTCAGATAGAACAAGTCAATGAGTTTCTTATCCGCAACCGATAGTTCCGGATAAATCTCTGCTTTAAAATCGGCTATTGTATCATTTAATTTAGTATCCTCCAATGTGAGTTCCGGTAAGCCGGCTACCAGGTAATAGTATTTGCTCATATTGTTTCTTTTAGAAAAGCATTTCTACCAACTGAGGGCGAAGGAATTCTTTAAAATAGTTCATAAATTCCTCTTCACCAAAGTTCACTTTATATGAACCATTGGCAGGAGAGACCGTAAACAAAGCTTTGATACCGTTCACCTGTTCTATCTTCACACCTTTGTCAAGCAAGACTTTCGCTTTGGCAGAGAAATATTTTTTCAAAGCTTCCGCATCGGCGGTAGCTATCACGATAGGTTCGTCCACACTCCATTTAGCAGCAAGCGCCACAATGAATGCACTCAAAAACTCTTTGTTCTGTGCAAACTCATTCACGGGAGCAGTCACAATCTTACTCGTCACCATCGTTGCTATCTCCGACTTCAGTGCATTCACGGCCTGACCGGCAAACAATTTTAATTCTGATTGGGTGTTTTCTGCCAATTCATTGGCAGATTTGCGAGAAGCAACTAGTATTGAATCGGCTTCTTTGCGAGCATCATCAATAATCTTTTTAGCCTCTTCGTGAGCATTGGCAATAAGTCGTTGGGCTTCTTCGTTTCCTTTTTCCACGCCTTCACGATAGATCTTATCAGTCAACTCTTGAATTTTATTTTCCATATCTGGACTATTTTTTAGTTGTTTATATTTTGTTCTAACTTTGCTACCCAGCAGATTCTTGCCAAAATTACGAAAATCAAACGGATATCAAAGAATTTCGGGAGTAAATGTACGAACAAAACGCTAAAAGACAGACTAAATAATACTGAAACGGATAAAATTGACACCGAAACTGTTTTTCACC